>CAILLO010000082.1 GCA_903835065.1 uncultured Eubacteriales bacterium | reverse complement strand
TGTTCGTATAGCGGACGTGGGGGAGATAGGGGATCGCGTTCGCGATGCGGGTCGCGGCTTCCGCCTCGCCGGGCCGCTCCGGCAGGCGTTCCGCGTCCGGGCAGCCGGCGCTGTAGAGCTCGGAGACGACCATGTGGTAGAGCAGGACGTCATGGAGTCCGCGGGCCGTCTTGTGCGTCAGGTCGACATGCGTATGGACGTCGATCAGCGGGAGTTTCGAGATCAGCCCGGAAATCGTTTCAAGAGTGTTCATGGCAACCCCCGCACAGGAATCGGTATTCATCGCAAGGCGGATTGACATCCGATTCCTCATAAATCTATAATCATGATATACATTCTACAACACTTTGTAAATATGTCTTTGGAACGGTCCGGCGTCCCTTTCCGTCCGGAAGGGCAAGCCCATGAGCGGTTCGACGCGAGGTGGAAGATGAAAACGTACAGGGTCGGAATTGCGGGCCTCGGCTTCATCGGCGCCGCGCACATCGACGCGGTCCGCCGCATCGAGAACGCGGAGCTGGTCGCGCTCGCGGACGTCGTGGACGTCGAGGCGAAGGCCGCTCGACTGAACATTCCCCAGGCCTACCGCGACTATCGGGAGATGTGCGACCGCGCTGGCATCGACGTCCTCCATATCTGCACGCCCAACGACACGCACTTCGAAATCGCCTTATATGCCATGGAGCGGGGCATCCACGTCCTCTGCGAGAAACCCTTCATGCACGACGTGGAGCAGGCCCGGACCGCGGTCGCCCTTGCGCGGGCGGCCGGAGTCCGGAACGCGGTGAACCACCACAACCGATTCTATCCGGCGCCAAACAACCTCAAGCACCTCGTCGCGGACGGCGAGCTCGGCGAAATCGTCTCGGTGCACGGCGGCTATGTCCAGGACTGGCTCGTGCGCGAGACCGACTTCAACTGGCGCCTCCTCTCGAAGAACACCGGCAAGACCATGGTGACCGCCGACATCGGCTCTCACTGGATGGACCTCGCCGAGTTCATCACGGGCCGACGCATCGTGCAGGTCTTCGCCGAATTCGCGTGCGTCTACCCGGTCCGGCAACGCGGCCTCCCGGGAGGCGGATTCGAGCCCGTCGCCGTGGACACGGAGGAGATCTCCTACCTGATGCTGCGCTTCGACAATGGCGCGATCGGCAACGCCGCGATCACGGCGATGACGGCCGGCGAGAAGAACCACATCTTCATGACCGTGAGCGGCAAGCGGCAGTCGGGAACGTGGGACAGCACCGCGATCAACGACATGACGCTCGGGCGCCGGGGCGAAGGCAACGTCGTCATCACGAAGGCCCAGGACCTCGTGCACCCCGCCACGAGACCGCTCGTCGCCTATCCCGGCGGTCACGCCGAAGGCTTCCCCGATGCGTTCCTGCAGAATTTCCGCCAGTTCTACCGCTCCATCGACGATCCCGATGCGAAGCCCGAATACGCGACCTTCACGGACGGCCTCCGGAACATGATCCTGTGCGAGGCCGCCTACGACAGCGCTCACTCGGGGAAGTGGGTCGTCGTCGTGGCTTAGGCGGGAACCGCCGCTTCCCCTCTCTCACGCCGGTTCGGCGTACCAGCGGTCCCCGTCGCGGAACAGGTAGAGCGTGCGCCCCTTCACCCGGCACGTGTACCGGATCCCCATGCCGCCGACGACCAGGCTCGGCGCCCGCCGCCGGTCGAGCACGCGGTCGACCTCGTAGTATCGGCCGTTGACCCAGTCGAAGCCGAGCGGCGTCACGTCCCCGTCGGGCGTGCAGTTGCATCGGACGCGCAGGAAGACCTTGTCCATGTCCTTGCCCTCCGAGACGAGACGATGCGGGCTTCGATCGCCTCCAGTATGGGGTCGTGGAAATGCAAAGCCGATGTGCGGTGGAGCGTGAAATTCCCGTCCGGCGCCTCGGTTGGTGCTATGATGGAAGCAATGTTTCCCACCGCATCCGTTGGAGAATCGAGGCGTGCCATGGACGAACTTCGATACTTCCCGCGGGAGCTCCTGCTCCAGGCCGCGCACCAGGTCTACATGCGGAACCTCGAGCTCGACCCCTCCCTGACGGACCAATACGACCAGCGCCAGCTTGCGCGCATGTACGAGGACGTCTTCGCCAACCTCCAGCAGCTCGACGCCGCGATGGACCTCGACGACGCGCGCATGTTCCCCGAGCACGTGGCGTGGGTCCTCGAGCTGATGCAGAACCTCATGCCGAAGATCCCGTCGGACGTGCCGCTCCGTCAGATGGTCCTGCATCTGCGGAGCATGGACGAAGTGCTGCGGCGTCTCCTCCCGGCCGAGTTCGCGGACAGGGCCACGCTCCACCTGCAGCGGGCCATCTCGCGCATCGAGACGCCCCCGCCGTCCGGTCCCGCCACGTCCGGCTTCGCGACCGGACGGCACGCGGAGCTCCGCGCCCGCTATCTGGCGCTGCTGCTGGAATACCGGAACAAGGAGGCGCTGCACCTGATCCAGGACACCGCCGCCTCCGGGGTCCCCATGGAGCAGATCCTGCTGGAGGTCCTGCGCCCGGCCCAGATCGAGCTCGGCCGCCTCTGGTACACGAGGAAGATCGGCGTCGACGTCGAGCACATCGGCACGTCGACGACGCAGCAGGCCATGGCGCTGTGCTTCCCGGAGATCCTCCGGCGGCCCGGCGGCGAAGAGCGCCGCGTCCTCGCGTGTTGCGTGGGGAACGAGCTGCACGAGGTCGGCATCCGGATGATCACCGACCTGTTCGAGCTGCGCGGATGGGACTGCCTGCTCCTCGGGTCCTCCGTCCCGACGCCGGCCGTCCTGGACGCCTTGCGCAACACGCGGCCCGCGCTGGTCGTCCTGTCCGTGACCCTGCCCAGGCACCTGCCGATCTGCCTCGACATCGTCCGCGCTATCCACCGCGAAGGCCTCGACGTGAAGATCGCCGTGGGCGGCCGCGCCTTCGCCTCCACGGACGGCATCTGGAGCAAGTGGGACATAGACTTCTATTCCGACGACGCCGTGGACCTGATCGACTGGGCCGAACGGT
Source organism: uncultured Eubacteriales bacterium (assembly GCA_903835065.1). Lineage (GTDB taxonomy): Bacteria > Bacillota > Clostridia > Saccharofermentanales > UBA5734 > CAILLO01. Next base: position 16,028 of record CAILLO010000082.1, on the reverse strand, counting down.
CCCTGCCCCGGTGACGAGGATGCGGATCGAGAAGATCCAGGAGAACGGCGTCGCCATCGCGGTCGTGCGGCTGGGGCGCGTCTGACGCATGCCGACCGTCGCCGGCCCGCGCATCCACCTCGCCTTCCGGTTCCACGTGAACCTCTACCACTCCTATCGCGGCGACTCGCTCGACGAGAAGGGGATCGGCAAGGACCTCCGGATCATCCGCGGCATCCTCGACGACCTCGATGCGCTGAACGTCCTCGGCATCCCGGTCCGGGCGGCCTGGGACATCGAGAACCACTACTCGCTCGAACTCTACCTGCCCCGCCACGCTCCCGTCCTGCTCGACCGCATCCGTGGCCGCGTCGACGCCTGGCGCGACGAAGTCGAGCCCATGTCCTGGAACAACGGCCTCGCGACGGCGCACACCCGCGACGAACTCGATCTCGCGCTCCGGTGGGCCATCTCCAACCCCCGCGGCTCCGGCCTCGCCGACCGCTTCGGCTCCTTCGCGCCCGTCTGCCGCCCCCAGGAGTGCATGTTCTCCGCCTCCCAGATTCCGGTCTACCGGCGCGCGGGCCTCGAGGCCGTCTCGGTCTTCTACAGTGCCTGCCCCTTCAACGGCTTCGGCTCCTTCGTCGCTCCGCTCCCCCTCGCCCAGCGCTACAACCCCCTGACCCTGCGCGACCCCGCCTCCGGGGAGACGATCCGCCTGCTGCCCGCCTACAGCCCCGCCGACCTCGTCGAGCACGGCGGAAGCCTCCGGCGCTGGCTCCGGCGCATGCGCCGCGAGCAGCTGCTCGCCGCCGAGCCGCGCGACCTGCTGCTGTTGATCGACATGGACGCCGACGACACCTTCTGGGAGGGCTATCTCCCGAAGGCTGCGTCCGCCCTGCTGCCGTCTCTCTGCGGCCTCCTGCCTCTGGTCCGCAGCGTCGCGGACCTGCCCTGGCTGGTCTTCTCGCGCCCCTGGGACTACCTGCTCGCCCACGCCGATGCGGGCGAGGTCTCGTTCGGGCAGGACCTGGCCGACGGCTCGTTCGACGGCTACTCCTCCTGGGCGGAGAAGGGCGAGAACGCGCGCCTCTGGCCGGAGATCGCGAAGGCGCGGCGGTCGGCCGGACTGGCCGGGCGGATTGCGGCGGAGTCGGGGAGGGCGGGCGGGGCGGCGCTCGACGACCTGCTCCGGAAGGCCCGCGCGGCACGCCTGCTGGCGCTGTCCACGACGCACTTCGGGATGGCCTCGCCCGTCATGAACGTCGACCGCCTGCGCGACGCGTTCGCCCGCGCGGACGCCGCCGTCTCGCTGGGGCAGGAGGCACTGTCGCTCGCGCAGAAATTGCGGGCGGGGAATCCACAGGACGCGGGCGATGGCGCGGACGCGGCCGTCGCCGACGACGCCCACGCCGCAGATGCCACGCGCGCCTGGTACTTCGACCCGCGCATCGACGCGCTGCCGTTGGGCAACGGAGTGCTGCCGGCGGACCGGCCGGGGGACACCGCGCCGGCGCCGGGTATCGTGAACCCGAATTCGAGCCGCGTCGAGCGCCTCGAGGACGCGATGGCTCTCCCAACGAGCCGGACCGTCGAGTGCGGTCCGGACTTCGTGCGCGCCGGAGATCTCGAACTGCGGGCGCTGCCGGAGGGCGGCGTGAGGATGACCCTGGGAGGCGAGGACCTCTTCGAGCTGCCGCTGTCCCGGCCCTGGGTCCGCTACGCCGGGGAGGTCCGCGGGTCGGGCGACAGCGACTGGGCCCGCGACGTGGACGACCCCGTCGTGGTCTGGACGGACGTGGCGGACGACGGCTCGACCGGTCAGCTCCGGGTCTCCGGGAGCTTCTCCCTCGGCGGGTCGCGGGACGGCCACGACGCCGTCCACTGGACGCACACCTACCGGGTCGCCGCCGGGCTGCCCACCGTCGCCGTGCAGGTCATGACCACCTACCCGCGCACGAAGCACGAAGGCTTCCGCCGCGGCCGCGCGCAGCGTCTCGGACGCACCTGGGACGCCCGCTTCCGCGAGGTCGCCCCGTTCGAGTTGCACCCCGCGCTCGGCGCGACGAAGGATTCGCCCGTGCGCGTATGGAAGCACGGGTTCGACGACTCCGTCGCCTGCTACGACCTCGACTACCACCGCTTCGGCCCCAACGCCGAGCCCGACTCGCTCGACAACCACGTCACCGACGGCTGGGTCGCCGTCTCGGGGCCGACGCGCGGCCTGCTGGTCGCGCAGTCCGACGTGCTGCAGACGCTCTACGCCTTCTGCCCGATGCGCGTCCGGTTCGACGGGGAGCGGCAGGGCGTCCGGCTCAATCCCTTCGGCTCCTACTCCGGGAAGCAGTGGCGCTACCCGACGGCCACGACCGGCCTAGGCCGGCTCGCCGCCCTGCTCTTCGGGGACAACTTCGACGCATACGCGCCGTCCTGGGAAGGCGACGCGCTCCGTTGCTCGCTGCTGATCGCCCCCTATGCGGGCGGCCGTCCGCCGGAGGCGCTCCAGCGCGACGCGCTGCTCTTCGCGCAGCGACCGGTCCGGGCGTGAGGGGGACCGCCGCGTTCACGAGCGGGGCCGCACGCGTCGACGTCCGGGGCTTCCATGCGGGGTCGGGCGACGACGGCACGGCGATCTACAAGGTCACGATTCCGCTGCCCGGCAAGGAGGGCATGGCGGTCCTCGCCACGGCGGAGAAGCAGGCGGCTCGCGGATTCCCACCGCAGGGTCGGGAGGGATGCCGGGAAGGCGTGCGGTATGATGCCTTATTTCGAGAACGCTCCTTTTGAGAGTAGATCCGACTAGATACACTCGCGAAAAGGACAATTTTTATTGCACTATCATTCATTCGAGCCCCCGTGGGCCGCATTCCGACGATCGGCGCGATCCCCCCTCGACCGCACGCCCCCGCTGGTTTACAATCAACGTAACGGCACGCCCGCAGCGTGCAGGCGAAGGAGGTAGATTCCATGGGTTCGAAGGATATCAAGAGGGAAGTCAAGAAGCAGAAGAAGAATCCGAATGCCGCCAACAAGGCGAAGCCCGCGGTCGCACCGCCCGTGCCCACGATCCGCGACGAGAAGAAGAAGAAGATCTAGACGGGCCCGCCGCGCGAGCGGAAGGCGCCGCAGACCGCAGAAGAAAGACCCCCGCGCGCCGGCAAGGCTCCGGGGGTCTTCATGTCGGAAGGGGAGCGCAGATGGCCAGGATTTATGGACGGGACTTCACCAAGAGGGAACTGCAGCGGCACGTGGGCGATCTTTCGCAGGTCGCGGACGCGCGCCGCTCCACGCTGGCCGACGGCAAGGCGAGGGGCGTCGACGCGATCGACTTCACGACCGGCACCGGCTTCGCGTTCACGGTGCTGCCGGGGCGCGGCATGGACGTCGCATGGGCGACGTACAACGGCGCCTCGCTGTGCTATCTGTCGAAGACCGGCGTCGTCGGGCCGCAGTTCTTCCGCGAGGAGGGCACGAAAGGCTTTCTCGACGGCTTCTTCGCCGGCATGCTCACGACCGGCGGGCTGACGCACATGGGGTCGCCCTCCGTCGACGAGGGCCGCGCGTTCGGCCTGCACGGCGTCGTCTCGAACCTTCCGGCCGAGGAAGTCGCGGTCTCGCGCGTCTGGTCGGGCGACGAGTATGTCCTGTCCGTGCGCGGCAAGGTTCGCCAGGCCAGCGTCTTCGGCGAGGACCTGGTCCTGGAGCGCGAGATCTCGACGCGCCTCGGCGGAAAGAAGTTCACGATCCGCGACCGCGTCACGAACGAGGGGTTCGCCCCGCAGCCCCTCATGCTGCTGTACCACATCAACCTCGGATTCCCCGTCGTGGGCGGGGAATCCCGGCTGTACGGCAGGGAGCTCCGGGCCGAGGCCCGTCCGGGCACGCCCGACACCGCCGTCCCGACGCATGGCTCGTTCCAGGCGCCGACGGCCGGCTACGCCGAGCAGTGCTTCTACCTCGACCACGCGGTCGGCCCCGACGGGCTCGCCTCCGCCTGTCTGTTCAACCCGGCGCTCGGGGCGGATGGCCTCGGCGTATCGGTGTCGTACGACAAGAGCACGCTGCCGTACTTCACGGAGTGGAAGCAGATGGGCGAGCAGGAGTACGTCGTCGGCCTGGAACCCGGGACCTGGAGAGTCGAGGGGCGCGCCGAGGCCCGCAGGCGGGGCGAGCTGGCGATGCTGGCCCCGGGCGAGTCGCACGGGTTCCTCGTCGAGATCGGCGTCGTCGAGGGGCGGGGCGAGCTCGAAGCGCGATACGGCGGCTGATTGCAGCGGCAGGACGGAAAACCGTCGTGCCTTGTCAAGTCGTCCGACTCGGAGCATACTCACGAAATATTCCCTCGTCCGCAGAGTCCGGAGATTCCGAAGGAAGGGGGCGACTTCGTTGGATCGGGTCCTGTCGCGGCTGCGTGAATTATTTCTACGCACCCACGGGTTCGATTTGTCCGAATACGACGACGCTTTCGTCCGCGATACGCTGGCGCGACGCCTGGCCGAACTCGGCCTCCCCGAAGCGGACGCATACGGTTCCTTTCTGGCCGGCAGCGATATCGAGGCGGCGGCGTTCGTCGATGCGCTCCGGATCTCCTACACCCGGTTCTTCCGCGACCCTCTCGCCTTCGCCCTGCTCGAGTCGAGGATCCTGCCGGCCCTGCTTGCCCAGAAGGCCGAGGGGAGCGAGATCCGGATCTGGTCGGCCGGGTGCGCGTCCGGTCAGGAGGCATACTCGATCGCCATGACGATCGAGGACGTCCTTGCAAACTGCGGCAGGAGCCTGAACTACCGGATCTTCGCGACGGATGCGAGACCCGGCGGGATCGAGGCTGCGAAAACGGGACTGTATTCCCCCGACGATGTGAAGGAGTTGAAGCTCCGCCACCTGGAGAAGCACTTCCGGAAGGTTCCCGGAGGGTACCAGGTGGTCCCGGGACTGAAGTCGCACATCGAGTTCTCCGTCCACGACTTCCTGGACCCGGAGATGCCGAACCCCCCCGGCAGCATCTTCGGTGATTTCGATATCGTCTTCTGCAGCAACATCCTTTATTATTATCAGGAAAGGATACGAGTCCATCTGCTCGCGGGGCTTTCGAGATCGCTCGCGGCATCGGGCGTGCTCGTCACGGACGACGCCTCGCAGTCGATTCTCGACAAGCGGAGCGAATTCCAGCCTTTCGAGTCCTCGATTGCGGTCTTCCGTAAGCGTGCTCTCGCATCCTCGATCCAAAGGGAAGGAAGATACGGATGAAGCGACGTGCAATTCGGGTCCAGGCGAAACTCGTCCTCGGATTCCTCATTCTCTTTCTCCTGGTCCTCGCGCTCGGCATCCTGACCAATTCCGACAGCACGCTCCTCTTCCAGAAAGAAGAAGCGATTTACGCGCACCCTCTGCAGGTCAGGACGGCGGTCGGAGCGTTCGAGACCGATATCGCCGATTCCCGGACCGCGGTCCTGGAACTCCTGGATTCGACGAGCCCGACCGACCGCAACCAGGCCGAGACTTCGGCCGAGCAGGCTTTCGCGGACGCACAGATGCAATATGATGAGATTCGCGTCGATTATCTCGGACCTTCCACCGATGTCGACAAGGCTTATGCGGACTTCATCGCCTGGCGGACTCTGGTTCGGACCGATATCCGCGAAGCGGTCTCCGGGATTTCCGAAGGCAGCCAGCTCGTGCTCGAACCCCAGGGCATTCAGACGTACCGCAGCCTTATGGACAGCCTCGAGGCGATCGACACCTTCGCGATGGACAAGGCGGACCAGCTTCACAAGGAATATACGGAACTGGTCGCGGCGCAGAAAGTCCAGGTCGACGTCGCTCTGGCCGTCGTCGCGCTTTCGATCGCCCTGTTCGCATATCTCATCACCCGGTCGGTGCGCAAGCCCCTCCGGGACCTCACGACCGCCTCGGCCCGAATCCGCGGCGGAGACCTCGGGGCGCGCAGCGCGACCCGGACCCGCGATGAGTTCGGCGACTTGGCGGCGGGGTTCAACGCGATGGCCGAAACCATCCAGATGAAGATCGATCTGGACGATAAGGCGTCCCGACTGGTCGGCGCAATGCTCGGCGAAGACGATGCGCGTCGGTTCTTCCAGAACGTCCTTGCCGAACTCAGCACGCACGTGGGTGCCCAGATGGCGTCGGTCTACCTGCTCGGCGCGGACGGCCGGACCTACGACCATTTCGAATCGATCGGCCTCGACCGTCAGGCCCGTGCCTCGTTCGACGCCATGGAGGCCGAAGGGGAGTTCGGTCTCGCGATTCGCACCCGGAAGATTCTCCTCCTCGAGGACCTGCCGGAAGACACGCGATTCGCCTACTCGACACCCGGCGGCGATCTGGTGCCGCGCAACCTGCTCGTCCTGCCGATCGAAGGCGCGGACGGCACGCTGGTCGCGATGCTCGCGCTCGGCAGCGTCAAGCGGTTCGACGCCGGCGCGACCGGGCTGCTCGAAACGACGCTCGCCACGCTCAGCGCGCGGATCGAGAGCGTGCTCCAGTACAAGATGACCCGCGACTTCAAGGAAGCCCTCGAGATCCAGAACCACGAGCTCGAGGCGCAGAAGAACGAACTCACCGCCCAGTCGACGGAGCTTTCCCGGCAGAACGTCGAGCTCGAGGCGCAGAAGCGCCAACTGGCCGAAGCGAGCCTTCTGAAGACGGCCTTCCTTTCGAACATGAGCCATGAACTGCGGACACCGCTGAATTCGGTGATCGCCCTCTCCGGTGTCCTCCGCCGCAGGCTGAACCACAGGATTCCGGTCGAGGAGACGGAATACCTCGAAGTGATCGAGCGCAACGGCAAGGAACTGCTCCTCCTGATCAACGATATCCTCGACATATCCCGGATCGAATCCGGTCGCGAGGAGATCGAGAACGACGCCTTCGACCTCGGCCGCTGCGCCCGTGACACCGTCGACCTGATCGAGCCGGTCGCACGGAGCAAGGGGATCTCCCTGAAGTATCTTTCGAGCGAAGTCGACCTCTCGATCGTCAGCGACGCCGACAAGGTCCGCCATATTCTGCAGAACCTGGTCGGGAACGCCGTCAAGTTCACGCAGTCGGGCGGGGTGACGGTCGAGGCGCGCCGCCTCGGCGACCGATACGAGGTCGACGTCGCCGATACCGGCATCGGCATCGCGGAGGACCAGTTCGAACAGATCTTCGAGGAATTCCGGCAGGCGGACAACAGTACGTCCCGCCGTTTCGGAGGGACGGGACTCGGGCTCTCCCTCGCACGCAAGTACGCGGTCCTGCTGGGCGGAGACGTCGCGGTGAGGAGCCGGCTGGGCGAAGGTTCGGTCTTCACGCTCGGACTTCCCTTGAGGAACCCCCACGCGACGCCCTCCGTCTCCACTTCTCCACAGGCACGCTCGTTCGCCCGCCCGTTCGTCCGTCCCGCCGTCTCCGACGCACCGCCGCCAGTGAACGGCCACGGCGCAGGCAAGACCCTTCTGCTCGTCGAAGACAGCGAGCCCGCCATCGTGCAGATCGGTTCGCTGCTCGAAGAGACGCGCTACACCGTCCACGTCGCGCGGAACGCCCGGGAGGCCATGGACCGCCTCGCGGACGGCGTGCCCGATGCGATCGTCCTCGACCTCATGATGCCGGGCACCGACGGATTCGGCCTGCTCGAGGCGCTGCGCGTCGACGAGAAGACTTCCCGCATACCTGTCCTGATCCTCACCGCGAAGCACATCACGAAGGAGGACCTCGTCGTCCTGGAGAAGTATCGCGTCCAGCGCCTGATCCAGAAGGGCGACGTGAACCGTGCCGAACTCCTCGCCTCGATCCATAGCCTGCTGGTCCCGCCTGCGCCCGCCCGGCGCGCTCCGCGACCGCCCGCACGACTCCGTCCGGTGAAGCCGCTGGTGCTGGTCGTCGAGGACAACCCGGACAGTCTCCTGACGGTCCGGGCCCTGCTAGGCACCGACTACGAGGTGCTCGAGGCCGTCGACGGTCCCTCCGCGGTCGAGAAGGCCCGGCGTCGCCACCCGGATCTCGTCCTCATGGATATCGCCCTTCCCGGCATCACCGGCATCGAGGCCTTCCATGCGATCCGCTCCTCACCGGGCTGCGACGACATTCCGATCGTCGCCCTGACCGCCAGCGCGATGGAGAACGAGCGGGACGTCATCCTGGCCCACGGATTCGACGGCTACCTGTCGAAACCGATCGACGCGGCGGACTTCCATGCCGCCGTCGAGAGGGGAATCCATGGTTCCTAGGCGATTCCGCGTCCTTGTCATCGACGATCAGCGCGACAACCTGGTCAGCGTGCGGGCGCTCCTCGACGAGTCCTTCCCGGACTGCGAGACCCGGACGACCCTGTCCGGCGAGGACGGACTCGAACAGGCGTTCGAATGCAATCCGGACGTCGTCCTTCTCGACATCCTCATGCCGGGCATGGACGGGTTCGAGATCTGCCGGCGCCTCAAGGCGGACCCGAGGACGTCGGACACGCCCGTCGTGTTCGTCACGGCGATCAAGGACGACAGCGCGAGCCGAATCCGCGCGCTGGAGGCAGGCGGCGAGGCGTTCCTCACGAAACCGATCGAGCCGACGGAACTGAAGGTCCTGATCCGGACGATGCTCAAGATCCGCACCGCGACGCTGGAGAAGAAGAACGAGGAGGAACGCCTTCTTTCCATGGTCGAGGAGCGCACGAGGGAACTCGTGGCTTCCCGCGACGCGGCACATGTTCTGCTTGAAGTCCATCGGAGGGAGATCCAGGTCCGGAAAGCCTTGGAGGAGGACCTGCTCGATGCGCAGAGACTCTCATCGATCGCCAACTTCCATTTCGACGCCGCGACGGGTGAGATCCGTTGGTCGGACGAAATCCGGAACATCGTCGGTACGAACGACCCGACGACCATCGGGCGGAATGCCGAATTCGAGCCCCTGATCCACCCCGACGACCTCCCCGAGGTCCGAGCGCGGATCCGCACGCCATCCTCGTCCACGGAGGGCCCCGGTATCGCGTTCCGCCTGGTGCGTCCCGACGGCGCGATCCGCCACGTCGACCTCCACTTCGCGACCCTCTACGGGGAGAACGGCGAAGCGACCGACACGCGAGGCACCTTGCAGGATATCACCGGCCTCAAGGAAAAGGATATCCAGCTCGCGCGCAGCGAACGTCTCTATCGCACCTTCATCGACGCCAGCCAGGATTTCATCTTCCTCAAGAACGAGAAGTTCGAGCACCTTTTCGTCAATGCCCGACTGGCGGAATATTACGGCCTTCCAGCGTCGGACGTCCCCGGAAGGACCGACTTCGAGATCATGTCCGAGAACGCCGCCCGGATCTGCCGCTTGTCCGACGAAAAGATGCTCGCGCTCGGCGCTCCGGTCCTGTCCGAGGAAGCCGTCAGGGGCAGGTTCTTCGAGACCTACAAGTTCCCGGTCCCCATGCTGAACGGAAAAACCGGCATTGGCGGCATCCTCCGCGACATATCCGAACGGAAGAAATCCGAGACGCGCCTTTATTTTCTCAGTTTCCATGACCACCTCACCGGACTATACAACCGTCGCTTTCTCGAGGAACAGATGGAACGGCTCGAACAGGAAGGCAACGCGCCGTGCTCGATCATCATCGCGGACATCAACGGCGTCAAGTTCATCAACGACGCCTTCGGTCACGCCGCAGGGGACAAGGCGATCGTCGCGACCGCGAAATGTCTCCGGACCTGCTGCCGCCAACAGGACATTCTCGCCCGGACCGGCGGCGACGAATTCCTGTTGCTGCTTCCGTCGACGAACGCCGACAGTGCCCGGAGGATCATGAGCCGTATCCGGCACCAGAGCGAGCAGACCTGTCTCGATATCCTCGGCAAGGGAATCGGGCTCAGCATCGCGACCGGCATCGCGACCCGGACGCAGCCCCAGCAGCCGCTCTCCGCCGCCATCAAGGAAGCCGAGGACGACATGTACCAGGCCAAGCTCCTGGACCGGAAGAGCACGCACAACAGCCTCCTCGCCTCCATCCGGGCCACATTGACCGAGAAGAGCCAGGAGACGGGATCCCACAGCGACCGGCTGATCGACCTCTCGCTCCGCATCGGGCGGATCCTCGGCCTGTCCGACAAGGAACTCCAGCAACTGGAGTTGCTCTCGGTGCTCCACGATATCGGCAAGGTCGGCATTCCGGACAAGATCCTGAGCAAGCCCGGCAAATTGACCGAAAGGGAATGGGCGATCCTCAAGAAGCACCCCGTCATCGGCCACAGGATCGCGATGGCCTCTCCCGAGCTCGCGCCGATCGCCGACCTGATCCTGTACCACCATGAACGCTGGGACGGAATGGGATACCCACAAGGCCTGTCAGGCGAACGAATCCCCCTCCTCGCCCGCATCCTGGCGGTGGTCGACTCGTTCGACGCCATGGCCGAAGACCGTCCGTACCGGAAGCGCCTGACGCGGGAGGCGATCGTCGAGGAGTTCCGATTCAACGAAGGGAAGCAGTTCGACCCGAAGATCGCACGGATCTTCCTCCACGAGATCCTCGATGACGGCACTTCCTTCAGTCCCGACCCCGGACCGGTACGGCGCGACCCCGTTCCAGGAGAATCGACTTGACCAGAGGACTCGTCCACATCTACTGCGGCGAAGGCAAGGGCAAGACCACCGCGGCCGTCGGCCTCAGCACCCGCGCGGCCGGCAGCGGCCTCAAGGTGCTCTTCGTGCAGTTCCTCAAGGACGGCCGTAGCGGCGAGCTGCGCACCCTGGCCTCCATCCCGGGCGTCACGATCCTCAAGGGCGTTCCCGTCACGGGCTTCCTCCGCGAGCAGGACCACGAGACCGTCGAGCGCACGGCCCGCGAGCACCTGACCCGCTTCGAGGACGCCGTCCGCCTCGTCTCCGACGGCTCCTTCGACCTCGTCGTGTTCGACGAGGCGATGGCCGCGATCGCCCTCGGCCTGCTCCCCCTCGACGAAGTCGCCGACTTCCTCGACCGCCGCCCTGCCGGCCTCGAGGTCGTCCTCACCGGCCGCGACCCGGCCCGCGCCCTCCTCGACCGCGCGGACTACATCTCCGAGATCCGCTGCGTGCGCCACCCGTACCAGAAGGGCATCGAAGCGAGGCGAGGCATCGAGTGGTAGACCGGCCCGCCTTCCTCCTCGTCTCGGACGACGCCGTGCTCGACGTCTGGCTCGCCGCCCTGCCCGCCGCCTCCTCCACCGCCTCCGCCTCTCCCTCCGCCGCGCCCCTCGTCTTCGGCGTGGACACCGAGACCACCGGCCTCGACCCGCTCTCCGACCGCGTCCGCTTCCTCCAGGTCGCCGCCTCCGCCCCCGTCGGTCACCCCGTCCTCCTCCTCGACCTGCCCGCCTACTTCGCCTCGCCCGCCTCCCCGGGCCATCCCGCCGACCGCCCCTCCCGCGCCGCCCGCGTGTCGTCCCTCCTCGCGCGCGCCTCCCTCCGCGTCCTCCAGAACGCCAAGTTCGACCGCAAGTTCCTCGCCGCCGAGGGCGTCGCCCTCCCGTCGCCCGTCTTCGACACCATGCTCGCCGCCCAGCTCCTGCGCATGCCCGAAGGCCCCCTCCGCGCCTCCCTCGACGAGCTCGTCCGCTTCTACCTCGGCGAAGCGCTGTCCAAGAAGGAGCAGGCCTCCGACTGGTCGGGCCACCTCCGCGACGAGCAGCTGGTCTACGCCGCTCGCGACGCCGCCGTGCTGCTGCCGCTGCACCGCGAGCTGGCCGCCCGCCTCGACCGCCACGGCCTCGTCCGCGCAGCGGCCATCGAGTTCGCCTGCATGGGCGCCGTGGCCGACATGGAACTCGCCGGCATCCGCCTCGACCTCGTCGCCTGGGCCGCCCTCCGCGACGCCACGACCCTCGCCCGCGACGAGGCCCTCGACCGCGTGTACGCCGTGGTGGGCCGTCCCCTCGTCCAGACCTCGCTCTTCGGCGACGCCGTCGCCTACGGCCCCGACCTCGAGAGCCGGAAGCACCTGCTGGACCTCCTCCACGCCCACGGCATCCCCGCCGCCGACACCTCGCGCCACGCGCTGCACCCCTATGCCGACCGCCCCCTCGTCGCCGCCCTCCTCGACTGGCGCAAGGCCCAGAAGTCGCTGTCCGCCTTCCTCGTCGCGCTGCCCTCCGCGGTGCACCCCGAGACCGGCCGCCTGCACCCCCAGTACGCCCAGATCGGCGCCAGCTCCGGCCGGATGGCCTGCGGGTCGCCCAACATCCAGCAGATCCCCCGCGACCCCGCTTTCCGCCGCTGCTTCGTGCCCGACCCGGGCCACGTCTTCCTCGTCGCCGACTACGCCCAGGTGGAGCTGCGCGTGGCCGCCGAGATCGCCGGCGACGAGCGCATGACCGCCGCCTTCCGCGAGGGCGCCGACCTGCACCGCCTGACCGCCTCGCTTCTCTCGGGCAAGCCGCCCGCCGACGTCGCCAAGGCCGAGCGCCAGGCCGCCAAGGCCGTCAACTTCGGCCTGCTCTACGCCATGGGCGCCCGCGGCCTCCAGGACTACGCCGCCGAGCAGTACGGCGTCTCCCTGACTCTCCCCGAAGCCGAACGATTCCGTGCCCGCTTCTTCGAGGCCTACGCCGGCATCGCCGCCTGGCAGCGCGCCCTCGCCGCCCGCCCGGCCTCCGCCGCCCCCGCCGAGACCCGCACCCTCTCCGGCCGCCGCATTCCCCTCGCGCCCGGCACGCCGCTGTCCACCCTCTGCAACCTCCCCGTCCAGGGAACCGCCGCCGACATCGTCAAGATCGCCCTCGGCGAATTGTCGCGCGAACTCTCCGGGTCCCGCGTCCGCATCGTGGCCGCCGTGCACGACGAGATCCTGCTCGAGGCCCCCGAGGAGGACGCCGACCGCGTCGCCGCGCTGCTCAAGCGGGTCATGGAGGATGCTGAGGCCGGCCTCCTGCGCAAGGTCCCGGCCCTCGCCGACGTCGCGGTCGCCCGCAGCTGGGCGGAGAAGGCCTGAGGCCAGGGCGGGGCAGGGGACAAGGGCGACGCGGACGCGGGCCTTCGGGGATTGACTTCTTCTAATAAATTGCGTACAATACAATTATAAACAACCAACAAGGAGGCCTCTTCATGGACATCTACGATCTGAAGGTGAAGGATATCTATCTGAGGGAGATCCCCCTCTCCGACTACAAGGGCAAGGTCCTGCTGATCGTCAACACGGCGACCGGATGCGGCTTCACGCCGCAATACGAGGGCCTCGAGACGCTCTACGCCAAGTACCGCGACCAGGGCTTCGAGATCCTCGATTTCCCCTGCAACCAGTTCATGAACCAGGCGCCCGGGACGAACGAGGAGATCGCGAACTTCTGCACCGTGAAGTTCGGCACGAAGTTCAAGACCTTCGGCAAGATCGACGTCAACGGCAAGGACGCGGACCCGCTGTTCGTGCACCTCAGGGCGAGCGCGCCCGTCGACGCGGACGGCGCGAAGTCCGGCCTCGTGCAGAAGCTCATGGGCAAGCTCTCGGGGGACGACTCCGAGAACCGGATCCAGTGGAACTTCACCAAGTTCCTGGTCGACCGCGACGGCACGGTCGTCGCGCGCTTCGAGCCCAAGGAGACGCCGGAAAGCATCGAGCCGCGGATCGCGAAGCTCCTGGGCGTCTGATTCAGGCGCGCCAGACGGCGGATCGCAGAGGAGAGGGGACACCCTCTCCTCTGCCTTTTCGGACTATCGGTCCACTCGCCATGGCACCGAAACCGACCGTTTGCCGGGGCATCCCCGGCTTTTGTTTTGTCGGGACATGTCGCTCTTGCCCAATGCCGGTCGACGTCCTATCATGGACGCAGCCCGACACGGAAAGGAGGACCCGCGCATGCACATGGCCGATGCCCTGATCTCGCCCCTCGTCGGGGGCGTCATGGGCGCCGTCGCCGCCGTCGCCGCCGGCACCTCCGTCCGCAAGGTGCAGCGCGAGGCCGACGACCGCCGCGTCCCGCTCATGGGCGTGATGGGCGCCTTCGTCCTGGCCGCGCAGATGATCAACTTCTCCATCCCCGGCACCGGCTCCTCGGGCCACATCGGCGGCGGCCTCCTGCTTGCGGCGCTGCTCGGCCCCTACGCCGGCTTCCTCTCGATCGCGGCCGTGCTCGTCCTGCAGGCGCTCTTCTTCGCCGACGGCGGCCTCCTCGCGCTCGGATGCAACATGGTCAACCTCGGCGTGATGAGTTGCTTCATCGCCTACCCCCTGGTCTTCCGCCCGCTCACCCGCGGCCGCCAGACCCCGTTGCGCATCCTGGTCGCCTCCGTGCTCGCCGCCGTCCTCGGTCTGCAGCTCGGCGCGTTCGGCGTCGTGGCCGAGACCACCGTCTCCGGCGTCTCCGGCCTGCCCTTCGGCTCCTTCCTCCTCCTCATGCAGCCGATCCACCTGGCCATCGGCCTCGTCGAGGGCCTCGTGACCGCCTCGATCCTGGTCTTCCTGCGCAAGGCCCGCCCCGAGCTGCTCGCCGCCGCCGCTTCCGGCCGGGCGCTGTCCCGCGACGTGCCGTTGCGCCGCGTCCTCGCCGTCTTCGCCGCCGCCGCCTTCCTGCTCGCCTTCGTCTTCGTCGGCTTCGCCTCCGCGGACCCCGACGGCCTCGAGTGGGCCGCCAGGCGCATCCTCGGCCGCAGCCCGTCCGCCGGCCCCGCCGTCTCCGGCCTCCATGCCTTCCTCGCCGACCTGCAGCGACGCATCGCCCTGTTTCCGAATTACGGCGTCAAACCCGCCGGCCCCGCGCCCGACCCGTCGTCGCCGTTGTCCGCCGCTGCGCCCCTGATCGGCGCCGGCCTCGTCCTGCTGCTCGTCGTGCTCGCGGCTCTCGTCCTCTCCGCCACCCGCCGCCGCCACGCCCGCCGCGCCGCCGACCACCCCGCGTCCCCCGCCGCGCCGCCCCCGGCGTCCCGCCCGTGAAGCAGCCGGTCCGCCACCTCCTCCAGCTCGACGACCTCGCGCGCGGCACGGGCCCCATCCACCGCCTCCACCCGCTCGCCAAGCTGCTCGCAGCCTTCGCCGGCCTCGTCGCCGCCGTCTCGTTCCCGCGCGCCGACTTCCTCGCCCTCGCTCCGCTCTTCCTCTACCCCGCGGTCCTCTGCGTCCTCGCCGACCTGCCCTTCGGCACGCTGCTCAAGCGCCTCGCCGTCGTCGAGCCCTTCATCCTCCTCTTCGCGGCCGCGAACCCGCTCCTCGACCGCGTTCTCGTGCCGTTCGGCCCGTGGCTGTGGGCACGCGGCTGGGAGACGTTCGCCTCGATCGCCCTCAAGAGCGCGCTGACGGTCGCCATCGCCCTGCTGCTCGTCGCCACCACCGGCATGGAAGGGATCGCCTCGGCGCTGCGCCAGCTCCGCGTCCCTCGCGTGTTCGTGCTGCAGCTCACGATGACCTACCGCTACCTCTCCGTCCTCGCTGCCGAAGTCACGCGCACCACGCGCGCCTACGGCATGCGGTCCGCCGGGCGTCGCGGCATCGCGCCCGCCGCCTGGGGCCCGCTGGGCGGCCAGGTGCTGCTGCGCACGTTCGACCGCGCCGAACGAGTGTACCAGGCCATGCGCCTGCGCGGCTTCGACGGGGACCCTCACGCCGGCGGACCCCCGCGACGGCTCGCCGCCCGCGACGTCACCTTCGTGCTGGGCTGGGTGGCCTGGTTCGCCCTCGCCCGCTTCGTCGACCTGCCCGGCCTGCTCGGCCGCTACTTCCTGGAGGTGATCCGATGAGCCACCACCTGACCGAAGCCCGCGACGTCCGCTTCACCTACCCGGACGGCACCCGCGCGCTCGACGGCGTCACGTTCCGCATCGGCCACGGCGAGTCGGTCGGGGTGATCGGCGCGAACGGCGCCGGCAAGTCGACGCTGCTGCTGCTCCTCCTCGGCGTGCTGCTCGCCGACTCGGGCGAGGTGCGCGTGGGCGACATCGCGGTCACGAAGCGCACGCTGCCGCACATCCGCGAGCATGTCGGGATGGTCTTCCAGGACCCGGACGACCAGCTGTTCATGCCCACCGTGGCCGAGGACGTGGCCTTCGGGCCTTTGAACATCGGGCTCTCGCCGGAAGAGGCCGCCCTGCGCGTGGACGAAGCACTGTCC
>CAILLO010000081.1 GCA_903835065.1 uncultured Eubacteriales bacterium | reverse complement strand
TGAAGTAGAAGTAATCGCCACCGGACGTGTCCTTGCCCGACTGAATCGTGGAGAAATACGACGTCGTATAGCTGCCGTCGATCGTGATGTCCGCGTCAGTGGTCGACAGGGTCGCGGAGACACCTCCATGAGACGAACCGTCGCAATTGAACAACTTTATGTCAATGCCGACATGCTCGCCCCGGTTGACCTGGCCGTCATCGTTGTTGTCCGAGATCACGGAGTAGCGGCTAAAGATCACGCCGGATCGATCGCAGACCGACACGGGGGGTGCGTCCTCCTCCTGGGGCAGTTCCCCATCCGGCCACGCCGGCAGGCACCCGGACGCCATGGCCAGAGCCACCGTCGCGGCAACCCATCTCAAAAATCGACGTTCCATCTCATGCCCGCCGTTGTTGGGGTCGCGATTGGCAACGGGATCCAGGCTACTGGCCTTCCCGCCGCCCCGGCCTGTGATCCGCTCTTCGGGCGCGTTGCAAGCAGGGCGATTCCGATGATCTCGCAGACGGCCGAAGCCCCGTAGAGGCCATATGCCGCCTTGTACCCCGTCCGAGCCTGATCGTACTGCCCCCGATCCCGCCTAGATACGGCATCGCTTGCAGATCGATACGACAGCACGTGTGTGATTACCGCTGCGGCAAGTCCCAGCGTGCCCACGACCGTGAAGGCCGTGCCTGCCTTCCATTGCGCCTTCGGGTCCCGGGTGGGCGCCTCGACCAAGGGTGAAACGCTTGTCGCGTGGGAACGGTAGTGCTCCGGCGGGCGAGTGTCGTTCAGGGGAATGGCGTCCGGCCGATGTTCCTCGCTGGTTGGCGAGACGGTCGGCGTAGCAGGCGCCCGCATTCCCGCGCGCCAAGGCGTTTCAAATGGTGTTTCCTTCCCGGCTTCTATCTTCACCCAACGCTTCTCCAGTGATTCGCCGTCCCTTGAGACACTGATTTCGTAGTACCCCGCCAACAGTTGGACGCGCCCGGAGACAGGTTGACCGTTTGCAGTGACCGCCACACCCGGTTGCAGCGGCGAAAGGACCAGTACGCCGGGTACACGGGCAACCAGCGCATCCAGGCGTTCCTGCCCCTTCATCCGTCCATCGGGGTCGGTTTCCTCGCGGAGGTACCATTCGTAGAAGAACTTGGCTTCTTCGAAATTGTCCGCCTTGTCATAGGCACGGGCTGCATTGAACAGCAGGTTGGGATTCCTGTGGAGTTGGTAAGCCTCCCGGAAGAGACGCGCTGCCTCCTCGTTCCTCCCTTCCTTGGACTCTGACATCGCCTTCACGTTGAGTTCGGCCGCGCGGATCTCGTCCTCCTTCGGGTCCGCTCGGGCAGCAGATGCCACAAGGGCACTGATTGCCAGCAAGGGCAACAGAATTCCACCAAGAAGCCCGCTACGCATGATGCCACCATCAGTACCGGAACCCTCTGTCGAGGACGCCAGCGCCATTGTCAATCTTCCATCCTGGGGAAGGCCGAAGGATCTGACTTTCGCTGCTTCTTCCCATAGTTCCTCGGCGGAGTCTTCTTCAAGACGACACTAACCCGTCTCTCCGAGGTGGTCACGTATAGGGTCGCATATCCCTCCAGTTGGAATTGGAATTCCCGGGTACCGTAATCGAGACGTGCGTCGCAAGGCGTATTCCCTAGCTTCAAGTTGCCATGGTACACGGCGGCCCCGGAAGGGATGGAACTGAAGTAGATCGGCTCCGGTTCGGGTTTCTGGACACTCCCACTAAACGGAGTTGTCGCAACAGGCTGAGCAACTACCGGAGACGCTGGATTTGAACCACCACCATTGTCTTCGTAATACTCCGACTGCCAGAACCAGACGTAGTTCTTATTGGTCGCGAAATGCTTTGCTACCAGAATCCCAATGATCAACGTGACGAATAGGAAGGTCGCGACCACGACTCCGGTCGGAGGGCCCGCCTTGGTCCTTGCGCTAGTCACATGGCTTGGCGCGAAAGCCCCAGGGTCAGGGTCGTGCGTTGCCACGGGCTCTGCTGAAGGTTGCTCCTGAAGTACGTCCGAAGGAGGCCTCCCCCCCACGCGGTCTGGCGATACGGATGCTGGTGTCGGTGTCGGCTGTGACTGGCGTAACGTGCCTGCCGCAACGGTCGAATCAGAAGATTGGCTGCCGTGCGAGCGGCAAAGCGACTCGGCGAAGGTGGAGCATGAGTCGGGCCTCTCTGCGGGGTTCTTGGCCATGGCAGCTAGAAGCGCGGAGGCAACGTACGACGGAAGGTCGGTTCGCTTCGTCC
>CAILLO010000080.1 GCA_903835065.1 uncultured Eubacteriales bacterium | reverse complement strand
CTCGGTGCGGTATCTGTTCAGCGTCGGCATCGACCGCCTCTCGGAGCGCTACGTCTCGATCGCGCTCGGCGGCTTCAACAAGGGCATGTCCCCGCTCGACATGGTCGGCGGCTACAACACGTTCGCGAACGGCGGCCTCTACACGAAGCCGGTCGCCTACACGACGGTGACCGACGTGGACGGCAACGTCATCCTGTCGAACACAGCCCAGTACCAGCAGGTCTACAAGCCCGAGACGGCCTACATCATGACCAAGCTCCTCGAAGAGCCCCTGTCTGCCGCCAATACGGCGTTCGGGCACGGCGGCACGGCGAGCTACATGAACTTCCCGCTGAAGAACGCCCAGAAGCAGCCGATCGCGACCGCGGGCAAGACCGGAACGACCGACAACAACCGCGACAAGTGGTTCGTGGGCTACACGCCGTATTATACGGCGGCGGTCTGGTACGGCTACGACAACCGGCTGAAGACGATCGAGATCCCGAAGGGCGACCAGAGCAACGCCGTCCGGATCTGGTTCGACGTGATGACCCGGATCCACGCGAAGCTGACGCCGCTGACCTGGTACATGCCGCCGTCCGTCCAGACCGCCGACATCTGCATCGAGAGCGGCCAGCTCGCGACGCCGAACTGCTACGCCGCCGGCCGATACGTGGTCCGGGAGTACTTCCTGCCGGGCACGGTCCCGACGACCTATTGCGCGTACCACAACCCCGTCTCGATCCCGACGCCCGAGGTCACGCCCGAGGCGACGCCCGTCGTGACGCCCGTCGTGACGCCAGGATCGACGCCGACGCCTGCGCCGACCGCTACGCAGGGGCCGACCGCGACGCAGGGACCGACCGCGACGCCCGCGCCCACCTCCACACCGGAGCCCGTCGCGACCGCCACGCAGGCGGGGTGACCCCCGTCAGTTCGAGCTGGGCTTGGGCAGGTACGGGATGAGTTCCTTCGCGAAGCCGGGGATGGTCATCGTCTGCAGCCAGACCTTGCCGGGTCCGGTCAGCGTGGCCATGAACAGGCCCTCGCCGCCGAACAGGATGTTCTTGAAGCCCTTCACCATCTGGGCGGAATACTGCACGCCCTCCTCGAAGGCGGCGACGTGGCCATGCTCGACGCGGATCGACTCGCCGGGCGCGAGCGTGCGCTGCGCGAGGCTCCCGTCGATCTCGAGGAACACGAAGCCGGTGCCCGAGATCCGCTGCATCACGAAGCCCTCGCCGCCGAAAAGGCCGGCGCCGAAACTGCGGGTCACGAAGGCGCTGAGCGCGATCGAAGGCTGCGCGACGAGGAACGCCGACCGCTGCGCGATGATGGCCTGCTGCCCGCGGAGTTCCAGCGGGAGAATGGTGCCGGCCATCGTGCTGCACGCCACGAACTCCTGGTTCGGCGCCGTCGCGGAGTATGTGGCCATGAACAGCGACTCCCCGGAGAACATGCGCCCGAGCGCCTTCCCCAGCCCGCCCTTCATGTTGGTGTCCATCTGGACGCCCGCGTCCATCCAGGCCATGCCGCCGGCCTGCGTGTAGACGGACTCGCCCGGGTCGAGGCGGATCGAGACGGCGGGAAGCTGACCGCCGAAGATCTCGAAGCGCAGCGGACGGAACGGCGAGGCCGCGACCGGAGGCGGGGGAGCCGCAGGCGCCGCCTGGGCGGGCACGGCGTTCGGCGTCGCGACCGGCGCGCCGCACTGCGTACAGAACCGGACGTCTTCAGGAAGGGTCGTGCCGCAATTCGTACAGAACATGTCGCTTCCTCCTTGCGCTTCGGTCGAGAGCATCCCTTCAGGGAATCAGATTCCGGTGGCGGAACGGGGCAAGCAGGAACCGGGCGAAGGCCTTCGGTCCGGTCAGCCAGGCGATCTGCGCGCCGTTCCGCCGGTTCCGGAGCATGCGGGGCACGAGGAACGCGGCGACCGTCTCGGGCCGGTCCCCCAGCGCGTTGAAGACGAATCGGAAGCTCTTGTCCCGAAGGACGGGGGCGGGCTCGCCGTCGGCGGACTTCGTGATGAAGTCCGTCAGCATCATGCCGGGCGACAGGCGGCCGGCGCGGACGGGGGTCCCCTCGAGCTCCTTGGCGAGCCCCTGCGTGAAGTACGTGAGCGCGCGCTTGGAAGTGCCGTAGAGGATGGTCTTCACCTGGATCATATCGTTGGAACCGAGCCCCTCCATGTTCCAGATCGCTCCTCGCCCTTGCGCGAGCATGCCGCGCGCGGCGATGCGGGAGCCGTGGACGACGCCGCCGACGTTGGTGGCGAACAGGTCGTCGACGGGGTCCTGCGCGGTATCGGCGAGCCATTCGTGGGGGGCGTTCCGCCCCGCGTTGTTGATCCAGACGTCGACGCCGCCCCCGAAGGCGGCCGCTTCGGTCCAGAGGTTCTCGAGCGCGGCGGTCGAGCGCACGTCGCAGGAGACGTACGTCCAGTTCCCGTCGAAGGGCGCGAGGGCGGCGCGGAGGTCTTCGGGCGGCTCCGCCGGGCGTCCCGACGCGACGACGCGGCAGCCCCGCCGCAGGAATTCGACCGCCATGCAGCGGCCGATGCCCCGGGTGCTTCCGGTGATGACGATTGCCTGGCTCATCCGCGGCCCCTCCAGCGAGCCTGTCTACAGGCTATCACTCTTTCGGGCGCGTGCAACCGGTGCGGCCGCGGGAGGGTCTTCTTTTCATGAGGGCGACCTCCTCGCAGGAGGTGCGGAAGCGGTTGATCGACGGAGCGGAGGTGGCTGTAAATCGTGCAGGGGCGCAGGCGGTTCCGGAGGGCGAGGCCCTCCGAGCGGCCGATCCAGTGCTTGAGTTCTCGCCGGCCGTCCCGGAGGTCCATCCCATCGCCCGTCGCGTCAGCCCTTGGCGATCGTCGTCGAAATCCAAGCCTTGACATGGTCGATCGGAATCGCGAAGCCGAGGCCTTCGATATTGGAGCCGGAGGATTTGGCCACGACGATGCCGATGAGCTGCCCTTCGGAGTTGAAGAGTCCGCCGCCGGAATTGCCGGGGTTGATGGCCGCGTCGGTCTGGAGCAGGTCCATGGTGTTGTTGTCCATGGTGATCGAACGGCTGAGCGAACTGATGATGCCCTGGCTGACGGTGTTTCCGAGTTCGAGCGGGTTGCCGATCGCGACGGCCGTGTCGCCGACCACGAGGTCGCCCGAGCTGCCGACGACCGCTACGGTGAGGCCGGTGGCGGCGATCTTCAGTACCGCGACGTCGTTGGTCGCGTCGGTGGCGACGACGGTCGCGTCGAGGGTCTTGCCGTCGGCGAGGACCACGGAGACGGACGTCGCGCCGGTGACGACGTGGTTGCAGGTGACGATGTAGCCGTCCGAGGTGAGCACGATGCCGGCGCCCGCGCCGGAGGCCGTGTAGGTGCGGCCACGGACGGTGACGGTCTCGGTGACGTTGATCTGGACGACGGAGGGCACGTCCCTCGCGGCGATCTCGGCAAATGTCAGTCCGGTCGTCGAGACGGACCCGGCGGAGCTCGTCGGGTACGGCGTCGTGATCACGGAAGTGGTCGTCGGGGTGGCGCCGGAGGTGGCGGAAGCGGTCACGGTCACGGTCGGGGTCGCGGTGGCGAAGAGTCCGGTCGCCAGCAGGCCTCCTCCGAACCCGGCGAGGCTGGAGAAGAGGACGACCAGGACAAGCGCCAGCGCGGCGACGGTCTTGCTGACATGCAGGTGGCTGGAGCGCTTCGTGGCGGGGGTGGGCGAGGCGGATGCGTTGTTCGGGATCTCGAGGGCGGGGTCTCCGCTGGACGTTTCGGCGGATTCGGGGTCACTGGGCTCATACATGGAATCACCTTCCTTCACACCGCCATCATACCGAAGGTACGACTGGGAAATGTGGACCGGCCGTCACGGTTCCGTGAGGGTTCTGTGATGCGCAGCGCCTATTCTCCGCGCCCGTGCGGCAGGTTCGGGAACCAGCCGCGGTCCGTCGAGCGGATCGGCAGGAAGAGGTCGGAGCGGACGTGGTCGGCCAGCTTGCGGAGGGACCGCCCGTCGGGGCCGTTGCGGACCTCGAGGGTCACGACGCGGAGGCCGAGCGCTTCGCAGCCGTCGAGGAATTCGCGCATCGCGGGCGTGTCGCGGTAGGCCCGGTCCATCGCGTAGACGAGCAGGCCGTCCGCCATCGGAACGTCCTTCGCCAGCAATCGGACGAAGGACAGCATGGAAGGGCGGACGCACAGGACGAAGCGCTCCTTCGCGATGCCGGACCGGCCGATGCGCCGCGGGCCGTCGAAGCGGGCATAGAGGGCGTTGCGGGGGTGTCCTCTTTCGTCGTACCGGGTGACGAAAGTCTTCACGTCGTCGTGGTCCATCGGACCGGGCATGGGCGTCCCGACGGCGGACGCGACGACGGCGAGCTGCAGTTCCTCGAGGAGCAGCCGCTTCGTGACCTTCGCCGCGCGGTGGACCGACACGAGCCGGTCCGCGTCCAGGGGAGGGACCAGCGCGAGGATGGGTCCCGTCGTCCTGTGGAAGAGGTCGATCAATGCGTATTCGAATTCCTGTTCGTTGCGGGGCGAACTTCCGGAGCCCGCGGGAGGCGAGCCCGTGTCGCTCGCTCCGACCGCGTCGGGGGACTCTTCCACGCCCGGTGCTTCGGCGATCAGCGCGCTGGCCTTACCCGGAAGTTCGCGGAGCAGCCAGGCGAAGGGCTTCCGGCCGTTCAGGCGGAAGTCGCCCGCGTAGAGGATGCTCTCCGCTCCGGCCGACACTTCGAAGAACCAGGTGTCGAACGACGCGCAATCGGCGAGGAAGGGGACGATGGTCAGGTCTCCGGCGCGCACGGGGCGGCCGTGTTCGAGGAAGCCGGCGGGGGGCGTCGCGGCTCGCCCGCGGTAGAGGTCCATGGCCCGCATCGCGGCGAAGCTCTTCTCGCCGACCTGGACGCGGTCGGGCGGGTACTGCGCGTAGACCGCGCCGAGCCGGTCCGTATGGAAAGAGGCCAGGATCACGGCGTCGAAGGAAGCCGGATCGGACGGACCCTCCGTCTCGGGAAGCGGCAGGTCCAGTCCGTCGAACTCGCAACCGACGTCGAGGAGGACCTTCGAGGTGCCGGTCGCGAACTCGATCGTCCGGCCCCCGAGCGGGTTGGTCCCCTTGCGGATCTCGATCTTCATGCGCCGCACCTCATTTCAGGAAGAGTCTCAGTACGCGTTCCTTGGCCTGGGTGAACGGCGCGTAGCGGATAGGCAGGTCCACCCAGGACTTCTTGTCGAGGATGCTCTTGTAGTGGGTGAACGTGTCGAAGCCCGTGCGGCCGTGGTAGGCGCCCATTCCGCTGTCCCCGACGCCGCCGAAGCCCATGTGCGGGGTGGCGAGATGCACGATCGCGTCGTTGACGCAGCCGCCGCCGAAGGAGACCTCGAGCAGGAAGCGGTCCCTCGTGGCGCGCCGTTCCGTGAAGACGTACAGGGCGAGCGGCTTCGGGCGCGACCGGACGAAGCGGACGGCCTCGTCGAGGTCCCGGTACGGGAGCACGGGCAGGACCGGACCGAAGATCTCCGCGGCCATCGACGCGTGGTCCGCGCCGACGTCGACGAGCACCGTGGGCGCGATGCGGAGCGTGTCGCGCACGCCCTGCCCTCCGACCGAGACGGTCGCGCCGTCCAGGAGGCCGAGCAGACGGTCGAAGTGGCGCTCGCTGATGATGTGCGGGAGATCGGGGTTCTCCGCGCCACCCGGCCAGGCCTTCGCGATCTCGCGCCCGAGGGCCGCGACTAAAGCGTCCTTGACGCTTTCATGAACGAGGATGTAGTCGGGGGCGACGCAGGTCTGCCCCGCGTTGACGAACTTCCCGAACACGAGCCGCTTCGCCGCGAGGTCGATGCGAGCGGTCATGTCGACGATGGCGGGACTCTTGCCGCCGAGCTCGAGCGTGACGGGCGTGAGGTGCTTCGCGACCTTGCCCAGGACCTGGCGACCGACCTCGGTACTGCCCGTGAAGAAGACATAGTCGAATTTCTGCTCGAGCAGGTAGGCGGTCTCGGATCGGTCGCCCAGAACGGTGCGGACGTGGTCGGGCTCGAAGACCGCCTCGACCAGACGGGCGAGGGCACGCGCCGTCGCGGGCGTCTGGTTGGAGGGTTTGAGCACGACGCAGTTGCCGGCGGCGACGGCGCCCACGAGCGGCTCGAGGGACAGCTGCACCGGGTAGTTCCAGGGCGAGAGGACCAGGACGACGCCGTAGGGCTCCGGATAGACGCGGCTGGCGGCCGCGAACTGGGCGAGCGGTGTGGGCACGCGGCGGACGCAGGTCCAACGACGAAGGTGGCGGAGGGCGAAGCGGATTTCCGCGCGGCACAGCCCGACCTCGGTCATGAACGCTTCGAAGCCGGACTTGCCGAGGTCTTCGTGGAGCGCTGCGAGAATCAGGGGTTCCTGTTCGGTCAGTGCGGCGAGCAGGCGCTCCAGGGAGCGGCGGCGGAAGCCGACGTCCAGGGTCGCGCCGGATTCGAAGAATCCCCTCTGCTTCCGCAGGGCTTCGTCGGGGTCCATCGTTCGCTCCTCCCGCGGATCCATGATCCGCTCGATCACGGTCTCGAATTCCTTCCGTTCCAGGAAGGAGGGCACCGGGTACCAGGGGTGGGCCTCCTTGAACGCCCAATCGACCCTCGTGGGCACGTCCTCGCGCCGGATCGATGGGAAGGTCGCGGTGATTCCGAAATCGCGGTCCATCCGGCCGCAGCGAAGCCCTCGAGGAGGGTCGGGCGGCGCCAGGGCAGGAGGTGCGAAGCATTGCAGAAGAAAAACTGGTAGACGCGGAATCCAAGGTTCCGAAGAAGCATGGAGGCCTGCCTTTCACCAGGGTCACCGGGTCCATTTCTCCGAGTGTATGATTGATTGCCTCCGTTTTCAACTCCGGGCTCGTTTCCGTATCCTTTCTATGGGGGCCATGGTACGTTCACGCCGTCCCGGTCGGTACCCCAAGGCAGGAGGAATGCGCATGGACGGTTTCGAGACCCTTTTGTCCCCGCTCGCACGTCGGAAGATCCTCGACGGCGCCTTCGCCGTGCTCGAGGACCACGGCGTCGAATGCACCCATGCCCGCGCCCGCGAGCGGCTCGCGGAGGTGCCGGGCGTTCGCGTCGGCCCGGACCGCGTCCGGTTCGCGCGGGAAGCCGTCGCGGCCCATCTCGAGCGCAGGCGGACGGAGCAGCCGCCGGACGACGTGCGGTTCGGGATGTACGGCCCCTGGTGCTCCTTCTCCTATTGTGACCCGCTCACCAACCAGGTCCGCATGCCGACGGAGTCCGAGGCGGTCGACGCGGCGCGGCTCATCGACGCGCTGACCGCCGGCACCGGCGCCTTCGGCGGCGCGGTCCCCGTCTATCTTCCCGGCGTCGACCCCCGGCTCCAGACTTTCCGCCAGGAGATCTGCGCCGTGACGTACACGCGAAGGCTCGGCGGCAAGCTCACCGCGCTCGACCGCGGCGAGATCGGCTACGTCAAGGCGCTCTACAAGGCGGCGGGCCGACGCTACAAGCTCGCGCTGCAGGGCCTGATCAGCCCTCTGCGACTCAATTCCGAGGTCATGGACACGTTCTTCGAGGAGATCGCCGACCCGGACCTCGACATCGAGATCTCGTGCAGCATCCCGATGGCCGGCGCGACCGCCCCCGTCGTCTTCCCCGCCGCCCTGATCCAGGCCGTCGCGGAGACGCTCGCGGTCGACTTCGTCTTCAACGCGCTCGCGCCGACGCGCCGTTTCGACTGCCTGACCGTGCGCCTCGAGCCGTTCGACATGAAGTCGGCCAACATCGTGTTCGGCTCGCCCGAATGGTGCGTCCTCAACCGCGCCTGCGTCGAGCTCGAGCGCGACCTGCGCGGTACGCCGCGCCGCTACGGCATCTTCCGCAGCAACAGCCGTTCGATGGACGCGCAGGCGATGATCGAGCGGTCCATGTCGGTGCTGTACCAGGCGATGAACGGCGTGCGCCGGTTCGGCGCGGTGGGCCAGCTGTGCGTCGACGAGGTGTTCAGCCCCCTGCAGGCGGTGATCGACGTGCAGATCCTGAAATACGTGGAACGCGTCGTCCGGGGACTCGATGCCAGCTGGGACGAGTCGGTGGACACGGTCGCGCTGCTGCGCGAGGGCGACGCCGACGGCACCTTCCTGATGCACGACACGACGGCGGAGCATTTCCGCACGTTCTACGGGATGGATACGCTCTTCACGTACGAGAATCTCAACGCGTGGCGCGATGCGGGGTCGAAGGGCCTCGAGGACCGCGCGCGGGAAGAGCTGGCCCGGCTGCTCGCCGGGACCCGCTTCGAGCTCGACGCGGCCCGCCGGGAGGAAGTCGACCGGGTCGCAAGCGAAGGGACCCGATACCTCGAGTCCCTCGCATGAGATCGGACGGGACGGCGTCGCCGCGGCGGCGCCGTCCACCGGGCTAGCCGCGCGTCGTGGCGGACGAGACCGCGTCGGTCGGCGTGGCGGTCGGACCGCAACCGGCCAGCGTCAGGGACAGGGCGACCAGCGCGCCCAGGAACAGCATCGGCACCGTCCTGCGTTTCATCGTCTTCCTCATCGTTCCATGATCCCCCTCGGCCGTCCGGCCGTCCCGTTTCCCCCATCGTACCGTGCTTCCGTGTACTTCCCGTGACGGCCGCGTGAAGACTTCCCGAGGTCCCGCCATGTTATCATGGGTCCGGAGGAACGCACGGGATGGCCCGATGGAACCCCTGGCACGGCTGCCGCAGGATCAGCGCCGGCTGCGCGAACTGCTACGTCTACCGCATCGACGCGGCCTACGATCGCGACCCGACCGCCGTCGCGAGGACCGCCGACTTCGACCTGCCCGTCCGGAAAGGGCGCGGCGGCCACTTCCGGCTGCTGCCCGGCGAGACGGTCTACACCTGCTTCAGTTCGGATTTCTTCCTCGAGGAGGCCGACACGTGGAGGCCCGAGGCCTGGCGCATGATCCGGGAACGCGACGACCTCGACTTCTTCCTCGTGACCAAGCGCATCGACCGCTTCCGCACGGGACTGCCGGACGACTGGGGCGACGGGTACGACAACGTCACGGTCTGCTCCACCTGCGAGAACCAGGACCGCGCGGTCTACCGCCTGCCGATCCTGCTCGGGTCGCCGCTTCGCCACCGCCAGGTCATCTGCGAGCCGATCCTCGAGCGGATCGACCTGCGCGCATGGCTCTCCCCCGCCCTCGAATGCGTGACCGTGGGCGGCGAATCCGGCGAGGGCGCACGAACGTGCGACTTCGACTGGGTGAAGGACCTGCGGGCGCAGTGCGTCGACGCGCGCGTCCCGTTCCACTTCAAGCAGACCGGGGCGCGCTTCGTCAAGGACGGACGGCTCTACCGCATCGAGCGCAAGGACCAGCAGGCGCAGGCCGCGAAGGCGCGGCTCGACTGGCCGTAGGCGCCGCGATGCGCGGAACGGCGAGTCAGGAGGCTTCGGCCTCGATGGCCTCGAGGATGGCCTGCATGGGCTGGTCGCCCAGCAGCGTGGTCTTGCCGTCGATCACGATCTGGGGGACCGCGGAGACGTTGAAGCTGCGGGACAGCTCCTCGAAGGTGGAGGCCTCGATCATCTCGGCCTGGACGTTGGAGTTCATGAGCGCGAGCTTGTGGGCCTTCTGCACGGCACCGGGGCAGTGCGGGCAGCTCAGGGTGACGAACACCTTGATGTCGACGGGGCGGCGGATCGCGGCGACGCGGGCGGCGAACTCCGCGGGCACTTCGCTTTCGGCGCCCGAGACCTCGAGCAGGGCGGGGATGAACGAATTGATCTCATGGCCGGCGGGGATGCCGTAGAACTTGATGCCGCGATAGGCGCCCGACGAGTCGATCAGCACGATCGCCGGCACGCGCTCGACGTGGTATTCGGCGGCCTTCGCCGCGTCCACGGTGCGGTCGTAGCGGACCAGGCGGATCTTCGGGCTCAGGGCGGCGATCTCCTCCATGAGGCCGGTCGTCTCCTCGCCCGTCGCACAGCCGGGTTCAGTGAACAGGGCGATCGTGACGTCGCCCTTCAGGGCGGCGAAGATCTCCTTGAGCTGCTTTTCCAGTTCTTCATTGAACATCTTCATCGGGATTCCTCCTGCGGGATATCGTGGGGCGGCTTCCGCGCGCTTCAGAACGCGGTGCGGGCGATGTATTCGTTGGCCGAGAGGGCGGCGGTGGCGCCGGACCCGACGGCGATGACGATCTGCTTGTAGGGGAAGTCGGTCACGTCCCCGGCGGCGAAGATGCCGGGCACGCTGGTCGCGCCGCGCGCATCCGCGACGATCTCCCCGTGCTCGCTGAGGACGAGGCGCTTCGCGAAGGGGCCGACATTGGGCAAGTGCCCGATCTCGACGAACAGCCCGTCGCCCGGGAGGGCGCGGCGCGCGCCGGTCGCGGCGTCCTCGACGACCAGCCCGTCCATGGCGGCCTGGCCGGTCACCTCGACGATGCGCGTGCCCAGCAGGACGGCGATCCTCGAGTGGGACAGAAGCCGGTCGACGAGCACCTGGTCGGCGCGCAGGCGGCTGCGGTGCACGACGGTGACGGCGCGGGACATCTGCGCGAGGTCGAGGGCGGCCTGCACGGCGGAATTGCCGCCGCCGGCGACGAAGACGTCCTTGCCGGCGAACAGCGGTCCGTCGCAGATCGCGCAGTAGCCGACGCCCTTGCCGGCGAACCGGTCTTCGCCGGGGATGCCGAGCCTGCGCGGCGTCGAGCCGGTCGCGACGATCAGCGCCCTGGCGCGGTAGGACTCGCCCGTCGACAGCACGACCGAGTGGACCGGACCCTGGGAGAAGACGTCGACCACTTCGGCGCCGTCCAGCACCGGCACGGAGTACTTCGAAAGGTGCTTGAGGAAGCGTTCGGCCAGCCCCTCGCCGTCGACTCCGTCGAGTCCGAGGTAGTTGTCCACGGCCGAGGTGTCGAGCACCTGTCCGCCCTTGCGCTTGCCCAGGACCGCGACGTCCAGGCCCTTGCGGGCGGCGTACATCGCGGCGTTCAGCCCCGCCGGACCGGCGCCGACGACGAGCACGTCGTGCAGGGCGTCCGGGTCGAGCGCGGGCTTGCTGCCGAGTCCGGCGTCGAGGTGGAAGGAGAGGTCGAGGTTCATGCGTGGGCTCCTTTGCGTCCGGCATCGAGGATCTTGCTGACCGAGGACTCCGAGAGGCCGCCGAACAGCTGGCCGAGTTCCCGGAGGGACAGGGTGGACATCCGCCGGAAGTCGCGGATCAGGGCGTTGCGGCGGTCGTGGTCCGACAGCAGGTCGGCCGGCTCCGTGCGGTCGCTCCGGGCGATCTCCTCCAGCCGCGCTCGGGCGTCGGGCAGGTTGCTCAGGCACTCGCGGCAGAGGGGCTCCGAATCGTCGGCGTCCTCGGGCCCGAGCACGGCGGGGATCCGCGAGAGCAGCGCCCTGGCCTCCTCCTCGGAGGCGAGCGGCCAGCTCCGGTAACGGTCGCGGAAGAGGGGTCCCTCTCCGTGCGCATAGAGCGCGTAGGCGATGTTGAGGCTCTTCATGAGGCTCGAGAGGTCGGATCCGTTCGTGTCGAGCACGAGGTCGTATTCGTCGGGGCCCGGCACGCAGCAGCCGAGCAGGCGGAAACCGAACTTGCGCCGGGCGCGCCGCACTTCTTCCTGGAAGCGCAGGCGGTCGGCCTCGTCGCGGAAGAGCGGCCGGGTTCCCCCGCCGGTCTGGCGGACGTGGAACAGTCCGAAATTCTCCTTGATTCTCGCCTTGCGGGCCATGTTCGCGACCTCCTCATGTCTAGGGTATAGCATGGAGCCGCGCGCGATTCAAGTACCGTCCCCGTTATTTCCGGGTTCCGCCGAATTCCGGCACGCAGGTTACCCGATGCGCCAGGTCCGGGCGAAGTGCGCGACGGCCGCGTCGACGGTCTCCACGAGCACCTGCCTGCCGATCTCCATGAACGCCTGGGCGACCGCCTTCCTCAAGGACCGGCTCGAGGTCGTGGGCAGGGTCGTCCCGCTGCTGGCAGAGCGCTTCATCGCTCGCGTCGGACTCTCCTGATCCGAAGAAGCCCGTCCCTCCTGGCGTTCCGTCGCCTTCAGCAGCAGGACGCCCCGGACGCGCCGTCTTCTCTGCGTTCCGGTCCGCCGCACGAGGGCTCCTTGCCGGTGATCATGCCGAGCAGGATCGCCCCGGCGCAGCCGACGCCGGCGTGCACGGCGATCGCGCCGGTCGGGCAGTTGAGGGCGCACGCGCCGCATTCCATGCAGCGGTCGCGGTCGACGACGCGCGCCAGGCGGTCCTCCACGGCGAACACCGCGTGGGGGCAGACTTCGGCGCAGCGGCCGCAGCCGATGCATTTTGCGGCGTCGTACCGCAGGGTGGCGACGTTCTTCAGGTATTGCGCTTTCATTTCGATCTCCTCAACGGGCGAAGAGGGCGGCGACGCCGTCCCCGAGCAGCAGCAGGACGCCGAGTGCGGCGGCGACGACCATGGCCGGAAGGCTCCGGCGCATCTCCCGGTTCACGCCGGACGGCGAGGTGTAGGTCGTGCTACCGGTGAAGTTCATGGTCAGGAAGCCCGCCAGCGCCGGGAGGACCAGGAGGTAGGCCAGCGCCTTCGGCCAGGCGAGCGTCGGCGCGTCGGGCCAACCATTGAGGAGGCAGACGGCGACCGCCCAGATCAGGCCGAGTTCCGCGCCCTTGAGCGCGAACATTCGGCCCGGCAGGAGCGGCAGCAGAAGCGGCGCCAGGACGCACCCGACGAACAGCGCGCCCGCGAGCGCGTAGAGGTCGACGAGGCCGTAGAAGCCCAGCCCGGCGACGTTCAGGAGGAACATCGCGCCGAGAGCGATCAGGGCGGGTTTGAAGGTGAAGACGAGTTCGGCCGGCGCGAGCGCCAGGCGGTCCCGAACGTCGAAGCGCACGCGGCGCATCGCCGGCGTCGCGACGCGGCCTGCGGCGAGCCAGGCCGGGAGGTCCTCGGCGTGCACGGGGCCGTATTCGACGCGGAACCCGGTCGCCCGGGCGGTTTCATGGGCCGCGACGCCCACGGCGCCCAGCTGCGGCAGGACCAGGGTCCTGTGGGACACCCGGCGCGCGAGTCCGACCGCGTCCACGCGGCGCACGAGCTCCTTCGTGCCGAAGGTGCCCTTGCCCGCCGCGCACCAGACGTTGACGCCCTTCGTGTCGAGCACGAGCAACCAGGCGTCGACTCCGGCGAGTTCCTTGCGGACGGCATCGAAGGTCATCTTGTAGTTGGCCGTCACGAGGACCGGCGAGGTCCTGTCGGGCGAGCCGACGGCATAGAGGCCGGGCAGGACGGCGTAGTCATCGCGCCCCAGGGTCCACCGCGACTTCCACGTGCCGAACCGGTCGGCCGCGCGCAGGTGCGTCGATACCCGCGGGACCGCGGACGGCCCCTCTCCGAGGATCCCCACGACCCACTTCTCCTTCGCGGAGCCCATCGCCGGATTCGGCGGCAGCGGGCCCAGCGTCCCGGACAGTTTCCGGACCGTCGCGGGCGGCACGGTCAGGACTCCGCGCCGATCAGTCGGCGCACTTCGGCCAGGCCGGGAACCCGGCCCATCGACAGGACCCTCCCGTCGACGACGAGGCCCGGCGTGCTCATGACGCCGGACTTCACGATGCCTTCCATGTCCGTCACGTACTGGATCTCGACGGGGCCCGCGAGCCCCTTCGCGGCTTCCTGGACGGTGCCCAGCAGCCGCTTGCAGTTCGAGCAGCCCGACCCGATGACCTGGATGACCATGTGCGGTTCCTCCTTTGTCCGGCGCGCGACCGGTCCGTATCCGCTCCTAGATGAACAGGAAGGCGAAGGCATTGAACGCGTAGCCGACGATCAGGATCCCGACGCTCACGATGCCGACGAAGACCAGCAGCAGCTTCTTCTTCACGACCTTCTTGAGCAGGATCAGGGAGGGCAGCGACAGCGCGGTCACGGCCATCATGAACGACAGTACCGTCCCGAGCCCGACGCCCTTGCCGACCAGTGCCTCGGCGATGGGCAGCGTGCCGAAGATGTCGGCGTACATCGGGATGCCGACCGCCGTGGCGATCAGGACGGAGAAGGCGTTGTTCTGCCCGAGGACCGCGAGGACCAGGGTCTCTGGAATCCAGTCGTGGATCGCGGCGCCGATCGCGACACCGCCCAGCACATACGGCCACACGCGGCGGACGATGTCCCGGACCTGCTCCCAGGCGAAGGCGAGACGGTCGCGGCGAGTCATCGCGGGAGCGTCGACGTCGACCCGGGACGCGTTCAGGACGAAGGGCTCCACGTACTTCTCGAGCTTGAGCGCCCCGATCAGCGAGCCGCCGGCGACGGCGAGCACCAGGCCGACGACGACGTAGGCGATGGCGATCTTCCAGTTGAAGATGCTGGCGAGCAGCAGGACGGAGGCGAGGTCGACGAGCGGCGAGGAGATCAGGAACGAGAACGTGACGCCCAGCGGGAGTCCGGCGCCGGTGAAGCCGATGAACAGCGGAATCGACGAACAGGAGCAGAAAGGCGTGATCGTGCCGAGCAGCGCGCCCAGGAGGTTCGCGCCGACGCCGTGGAAGCGGCCCAGGATCCTCTTCGTGCGCTCCGGCGGGAAGAAGCTCTGGACGTAGGAGATCGTGAGGATCAGGACGGACAGCAGCAGGAAGATCTTGACGACGTCGAAGAGGAAGAAGTGGAGGCTGCCGCCAAGGCGGTCCGCGGTCGACAGGCCGAACACGTCCTCCACGAGCCAGCGGAAGAGGTCCGACAGCCAGTTCATGCGCAGGACCTGGTCGTTCAACCAGCCGAAGACGGACCCGAGGACCGCGAGGAACCCCATGCCGCTAGTCCTGCCTTCCCAGCGAAGGCATCGCGGGCGCCGGAGCGGCGCCACCGGCCAGGATCCCCGGCAGGCGCGCCGCGAGGTCCTTCACCTTGGCCTCGATCGTGCGGGCGGTCGCCTCGAAGACCTCGGGTCCCCGGCCGGACGGATCGTCGAGGCCCCAGTCCTCGGTATGCCGGCTCGGGAGATACGGACAGACGACGTTGCAGCCCATCGTGACGACCGCATCGACGCGCGGAAGGTCCTCCAGCAGCTTCGATCGCTGCGTGAGGGTCATGTCGACCCCGTATAGGCGGCGGATCGTCTCTACGGCGTCCGGGTTGATGCGGTCGCGCAGTTCCGTGCCGGCGGAGACGGGCTCGAATACGTCCGCGGCGTAGAGCTTCGACAGCGCCTCGGCCATCTGGGAGCGGCAGGAATTGTGGACGCAGATGAAGGCGACGACGGGCCTGTTCATTCCTTCTTCTCCTTCGGCAGGCCATCTTCCGTGTAGTAGCGCTTCTTGAGCACGCGGGCGACGTTGACGAGCCCGATCATGACGGGCACCTCGATCAGCGGCCCGATGACCGCCGCGAAGGCGACGCCGCTGCCGAGGCCGAAGACGGCGACGGCCACGGCGATGGCGAGCTCGAAGTTGTTGCTGGCCGCCGTGAAGCTCAGCGTCACCGCGGGCTCGTAGCGGAACCGGCCGAGCCGCGCGACGAAGAAGCTCGCGAAGAACATCAGGACGAAATAGAGGACGAGCGGCAGGGCGATGCGCAGCACGTCGAGCGGCTGCTGGAGGATGGCCCGGCCCTTGAGGGAGAACATGAGCAGGATCGTGTAGAGGAGCGCGACGAGGGCGACAGGGGAGATCGCCGGGATGAACTTCTTCTCCAGCCACTCCCTGCCCTTCAGGCGCATCAGGCCGAACCGCGTCGCCACGCCGGCCGCGAAGGGGATGCCGAGGTAGATCAGGACGCTCTTCGCGACGTCCCACATGCCGACCGCGACGGCGTCCCCGCCGAAGGACAGGCCCAGCCAGCGGGGCAGCAGCGTGACGAACAGGTAGATGTAGAACGAATAGAACAGGATCTGGAAAACGGAATTGAGCGCGACGAGGGCGGCCGCGTATTCGTTGTCGCCTTTCGCCAGGGTGTTCCAGACGATGACCATCGCGATGCAGCGCGCGAGGCCGATGATGATGATGCCGACGGCGTATTCGGGCTTGTCCGGCAGGAAGACGGCGGCGAGGAAGAACATGAGGACCGGGCCGACGACCCAGTTCTGCAGGAGGGAGAACCCGAAGACGCGGGGCTCCTTCGCGACGCGACCGATCTGCTCGTACTTCACGCGCACGAGCGGCGGGTACATCATGACGATCAGGCCGAGGGCGATCGGCCAGGAGATCGTGCCGGTGCTCATCCCCTCGAGCGCGCGGGAGAAGGACGGGACGAGCGCGCCGAGGGCGACGCCGGCCGCCATGGCCGCGAAGATCCACAGGGTGAGGAACCGGTCGAGGAACGAGAGTCGGGGCGTCTTGCCGGGGGTCATCGGCAGCACGCTTTCCGGACGCGCGGGGCGAGCTTCGCGGCCGCGTCGGACGGTCCGTCCGCGGGGCGCGCGAGGTCGTCCACGAGCGCCGACAGGGCCGCGACGGTCCCGGCGTCGAGCGAATAGTGCACCCAGAGACCCTCGCGGCGGCCCGTGACGAGGCCGGCGTCGGAGAGGACCTTCATGTGGTGGGACAGGGTCGGCTGGGAGATCTCGAGATTCGCGAGCAGGTCGCAGGCGCAGAGCTCGCCGCCGGCGAGCAGCCGCACGATGCGGAGACGGACGGGCTCCCCGAGGGCCCGGAAGCGGGCGGATTCCTTTTCGTGGTCCATGAAGCGTCCTCCCATACATTGACGAACATCGATATGGGCGATTCTACCGCATGCATCGATGCCTGTCAATCCATAGGGAGAAGAATCGGGAGGGAGTACCGAGGACTACGGCTTTTTCTTCGGCGTCGGCGTCGGCTTCGGCGCCGGCTTGGGGGCCAGGTGGGTCTTGGGACGGGACTTCGCCGACGGCGCCCGTGCCTTCGACAGGACGTGCGCCTTCTTTT
>CAILLO010000079.1 GCA_903835065.1 uncultured Eubacteriales bacterium | reverse complement strand
ATATATAGAGAGGAGGTCCACTACGGCTGGAACTACGACGACTTCCTGCGGAACGACGACTGGCGCCGCGGCTTCATCAGCTTCGACAGCCTGCTCTGGGACCCCGAGCGCGACCGCGTCCACGCGGGCATCACGTCGTTCGACCACGAAGTGGCGAAGGCGTTCGACCGGCGCACGCGCACGTTCCTCGACACGGGCTTCGGCGCGGTCGTGGACCGCTGGGACGCGAAGTTCCACCGGTCCTTCGTCCGGCGGAAGAAGGACGGCTGCTTCTACGCGGCCACGGCCCTGCTGCACTGCGTCGACCACTACCTCGACGCGCCGGGCGGCGGAATCTTCCGCCACGACCCGGAGACGGGCGAGTGGACGAAGCTGTGCACGCCCGTCCCGCACGCGTACATCCAGAACCTGGTGCTCGACGAGGAGCGCGACCTCCTGTACGCGATGACGTTCGCGCCCGAGTACCTCCTCCGGTACCATCTCGAGACGGGCGAGGTCGAGAACCTCGGCCTCATCGGGTCCGGCATCGCCGGGATGGCCCAGGGCGAGAACTGCGTCCTCGACGGCGACGGGACCCTCTGGGGCACCTGGAGCATCACGCGCGCCTGGTCGCACGACGTCGGGGCCAACGCGAACCGCCTGTTCCGCGTCCGACCGGGCGCCGAGCGCATCGAGTTCCTGCAGGCCGGGCTGCCCCGCACGGACGGGGCGTTCGGCTTCACGAAGCCGGAGGGGTTCTTCCACTTCGGGGACGGCTGGGTCTATGCGAGCGGGGCCAACGGGTCCCTCTTCCGGATCGATCCGGAGACGGGGGACGCGCGCTTCCTCTTCACGCCCGTCGCGGACCGGCGGTCCCGGCTCGCCTCGCTGGCGCCCGGCTCCGACGGCGCCGCGTACGGCGTCACCGGACGGGACGGCCGCTGCGAGCTCCTCCGGTTCGACTACCGACGCACGCGCTTCGAGATCCTCGGACCCGTCGCCGACGAGACGGGGGAGCCCTGCTGGCAGATCCACGACGTCGTCCTCACGGGCGACGGGACCCTGTACGCCGGCGAGAACGACGTCCCGCACCGGAGCGGTTATCTCTGGGAGATCAGGCCGGAATGAAAAGGGCCGGCCGACAGGATAGAATGGGAGCGGTGGACCCCCGCGGCGGCGCCCCGGTCGCGATACCGGCGGGCCGACCCGGAGGACGTCCTCCGGAGGGACGCATGATGAGACGGAAGGAAAGGCTCCACGGCCGGTTCTACGCGCGGCTCCTGCTTTCCTATTTCCTCGTCCTGATCCTCGCGCTGGTCGGCGTGGGCGGCGTCTACTACCTCAAGACGCTGCAGAACATCGACGCCAAGTACCGGACCGATTTCCAGACCCGACTCGGCGGATCGGCGGACCTCCTCGACGGAAAGCTCCTCGCGGCCAACAACGTCGGCGCGAAGCTCGCGCTCTCGTCGGTCGTGCATTCGTTCGCGATCCAGACCGTGCCGGGCACCGACTACAGCAACGTCGACCTCCGCGGGGCGATCATGGACCTCGACGACTACAACCTGAACCTCGAGGTCTCGAGCGGCCTCTGCGTCGTCTTCCCCCGGACCGGAACCGTCCTCAGCAACTACGGGCCGACCGACATCGCCACCTACTTCGACTACATCTACCGCCTCTCCCCGGACGACTCCGCCTTCATCCTCTCGCGCCTCCACGGCTACATCACGCTCGAGGTCCTGCCCCCGGTGGTCCCGACGGTCTACCGCGGCCTCGGCCGCACGTTCATCCCGATCGTGAAGAGCATCGACTCCGGGTCGGAGAACCCGCGCGCGTACGCGGTGTTCCTCCTCGACGCGGACAAGCTCGCCCGGTACGTCGGCCTCGGGACAGCCGGCAACGCGAACCTCTTCCTCGCCTACGACGGCGGACCGACGATGCGCATCGACGCCAACCCGATCTCCGACGAGGCGTCCGCGCGGATCCTCGCGTCCATCGCCGACACGAGGCCCATCGTCTCCACGCAGGACGACCTCCGCTACTACTTCCACTCGAAGTACGTGAACCTCGCCTACGTGTTCCGCCTGCCCCGCAGCCCCTATCTCATCGATCTCAGCGAGATGCTGGTCTTCCTGCTGCTCGTCACGCTCGTCGTGCTCGGCACGGGCATCCCGCTCGCGGTCTCGCTGCTCAACCGCAGCTACCGGCCCATCCAGCACATCGTGACGGACGTCTTCCACAAGGACGGCCGCGCCGCGAGCCGCATGAACGAGATCGACCTCATCGCGCAGGAGATCCAGCGGATCCAGCAGAGCCAGGCGGCCAGCGACGGCAAGCTCAAGTCGTACGAGGGCTACGTCCACGAGAGCCTCCTCGGCGGCCTCGTGAAGACGGCCGTCTCGGAGCCGGTCCTGGACAGCCTCCTCGAGGAGCTCGACATGGCGGCCTACAAGGGGCGTCCCGCGAACCTCCTCGTCCTCAAGCCCGTCCTCGGCGAGCGCGGCCCCCAGCCCCGCGGCGGCATGCCCTACCTCGGAGCGGACGCGGTGCCGGAGGCCATCGAGGCGGTCAAGGCGGCCGGGAAGGACCTCGGCCTCGACCTCGTGGCGTTCCCGTGCGACCGGGGCCTCCTCGCCGCCCTCGTCTTCGTCGACGACGCCGCCGCCGCGCCGACTCCGGCGACCGAGGCCTTCGACCTCGCGGACCGCCTCAAGACGCAGCTGCTCAAGTACATGGACCGCACGTGCCTCGTCGGGTTCAGCGACGAGCGGTGCTTCCTCGGCGACACGGTGCGTTCGTACGATTACGCGCGCCGGATGGTCGAGTGCTTCGCCTTCACGGGGCTCGACGGCCGGGAGGGCATCGAGAAGTTCCGCAGCTACAGCAAGTTCTACTACGACCTCGCGGTCGAGCAGCAGCGCCACCTCGAGTACAGCCTCAAGAAGGGCAACCGCGACGCCGCGCTCGAGATCCTCGACGCCATCCGCAAGACAAACGAGGCGAACGACCTCCTCTCCTTCGACGCGCAGAAGCGCCTGATGCTGGACCTCGCCGACACGGGCATGAAGGTCGCCGCCGCCCTGCGGATCCGCATCGAGTGGGCCGACCCGACGTACTCCGATTTCCGGGAGGCCATGTCGGGAAGGCAGATGTGGGACTACGTCCGCGCGTTCTACCTCGCGCTCTGCGACGAGGTCCGCGCGCGGAGCTCCGGGACCGAGGAGGGATCGCTCGGCCAGCTGATCGAGTACGTGGACCGGAACTTCACGAACCCGGCGCTCTCCCTCAAGGACCTCTCCGCGCGCTTCCACCTGCCGGACTACACGATCTCCCGCCGGTTCAAGTCGACGGCCGACGGCTCGAACTTCCTCGATTACCTGGCGGCGAAGCGCGTGCTGCTGGCCAAGGAATTCCTCGAGAGCACGGACTTCAAGATCGAAGACATCGCGGTGAAGGTCGGATTCGAGAACGTCATCACGTTCCGACGCATCTTCAAGAAGCACGAAGGCGTCAGCCCCAGCGAATACCGGGACATGTGCCGGGGCTGAGGACCGTCGTTTCGGGGACGATGGGGTCCCCGGGAAGGAAGCGCGCATCATGGCAGCACCATTCAATCCGTACGACAACTACCTGGAGGTCATGGAGAGGGCGGCGAAGATGCTGGGCCTCGTGCCGAACGACTACGCGTCGCTCCAGCAGCCGGAGCGGGAGCTGAAGGTGTCGATTCCCGTGGAGATGGACGACGGGTCGCTCCGCGTGTTCGAAGGCTACCGCATCCAGCACTCGAGCTCGCGCGGGCCGTGCAAGGGCGGCCTCCGCTACCACCAGGACGTCGACGTGGACGAGGTCAAGGCGCTTGCGGCCTGGATGACGTTCAAGTGCGCGGTGGTGAACATCCCGTACGGGGGCGCGAAGGGCGCGGTCAAGGTCGACCCGTCGACGCTGTCGCTGAACGAGCTGAAGAACCTGACGCGGCGGTACACGGCGATGATCCTGCCGCTGATCGGGCCGGAGCGGGACATCCCGGCGCCGGACGTGGGGACGAACGCGGACGTCATGGGCTGGATCATGGACACGTACTCGATGTTCATGGGGTTCACGTCGCCGGGCGTGGTGACGGGGAAGCCGGTAGACATCGGCGGGTCGCTGGGCCGCCGCGAGGCGACGGGGCGGGGGGTCATGTTCGTAGTGCGGGAGTACCTGCACCGGCGCGGGATCCCGATGATCGGGACGCGGGTGGCGGTGCAGGGGCTGGGCAACGTGGGCGGGACGGCGGCGCTGCTGCTGCACCGCGAGGGGTGCCGGATCGTGGCGGCGAGCGACGTGTCGGGCGGGCTGTACGACGCGAAGGGGCTGGACGTGCCGGCGATCGCGGCGTACCTGTCGCAGCGCGGGCGGCTGCTGAAGGACTACGAGGCGCCGGCGACGGCGAAGCGGATCACGAACGCGGAGCTGCTGGAGTGCGACTGCGACCTGCTGGTGCCGGCGGCGCTGGAGAACCAGATCACGGCGTCGAACGCGGGGAAGGTGAAGGCGGGGATCGTGGTCGAGGGCGCGAACGGGCCGACGACGGCGGAGGCGGACGCGATCCTGGAGCGCTTGGGGAAGAAGGTCGTGCCGGACATCCTCGCGAACGCGGGCGGCGTGGTGGTGTCGTACTTCGAGTGGGTGCAGAACATCCAGTCGCTGATGTGGGACGAGGAGGAGGTCAACCGCACGCTCGAGAAGATCATGATCCGGGCGTTCAACGAGGTGTGGGACAAGACGACGAAGCACGACACGACGATGCGCATGGGCGCCTACATGGTGGCCCTCGAGCGCATCACGAAGGCGAAGCGCATCCGCGGCGTCTTCCCGTAGGGCCCGCATCGCGCGGCGCGCGGCGGCGTGCGGGCCGCGGCATGCAAGAACGCGCGGAAGTACAAAAATCCGGGCCTTGTCCGATGGCCGGAAGGACGAGTAGATAGAGGGGAAACGGGCGTTCCGTCCCCTGGAGCGCCGAGAGGGAGAAGGAATGGAGCAGGTGGTCGTCCAGACGAAACCGAAGGCCGGACGCATCCGGTCGTTCCTCCGCGAATTGAAGCGGGACCGCCAGCTGCTCGTGCTGATGCTTCCCGCCGTCCTGCACGTCCTCATCTTCTGCTACATCCCGATCTACGGCATCACGATCGCGTTCCGGAACTACCGGATCGGCGATCCCTACTTCGCCCTCGGCGCGGCCGCGCGGTGGATCGGCGTCCAGAACTTCCTCGACTTCTTCAAGTCGATCTACTTCTCGCGGCTCGTGACGAACACGCTCCTGCTGAACGTGCTGACGCTGGTCTTCACGTTCTGGGTGCCGATCGCCTTCGCCCTCCTCCTCAACGAGATCGCGTCCAAGCGCTACAAGCGCGTCGTCCAGTCCTTCAGCTACCTTCCGTACTTCGTGTCGGCGGTCATCATCGTGAGCATCACGCTGAACATCCTCTCCCCGGACGGCGTGATCAACAACGCGATCCAGGCACTGGGAGGGCGTTCGACCTACTTCATCGGCAAGGCCGTCTACTTCCGGCCCATCTACATCCTCCTCAACGTCTGGAAGACCTTCGGATGGAACGCGATCATCTACCTCGCCGCCATCGCCGGCGTCCAGCAGGACCTATACTCCGCGGCCCGCGTCGACGGGGCGAACCGCTGGCAGCAGATGTCGTACATCACGCTGCCGTCGATCATGCCGACGATCATCCTCCTGCTGATCCTCAACGTCGGCACGCTGTTCGCCTCCAACACCGAGCTCATCCTGCTCATCGCGAACCCCAACAACATGGACGTCTCCGACGTCATCGGGACCTACGTGTACCGCATGGGCGTGGTCGAGGGCCGCTTCCCCTACGCGACGGCCGTGGGCTTCTTCGCCGCCGTCGCCAATTTCATCCTCCTCTGGACGGTCAACTACGTCGTCCGGAAGAAGACCGACGAAGGGCTGTGGTGATCGCATGAGCCGGACGAACCCGAACGCAATCCGATCCAACCGCACCGCGAACTTCCTGATCTACGCGCTCTGCGGCATCATCGCCTTCGTGACGGTGTATCCCTTCCTCTACATGCTGAGCATGTCGATCAGCTCTCCGGACGAGGTCGTGAAGAAGACGATCGTCCTGCTCCCGAAGGGGCTCTCGTTCCTCTCGTACGAGCTCATCGTCCAGAACACGCAGATGTGGCGCGCCTTCGGGAACAGCGTACTGTACACGGCGGCCGGCACGCTCAGCAACATCGTGATGTCCCTGCTGATCGCCTACCCGCTCGCGAAGCCCAAGCTGGTCGCCCGCCGCTTCTTCACCGTCTTCCTCATCGTCCCGATGTACTTCACGGGCGGCCTCATCCCCTCCTTCATCCTGATGCACACGCTGGGCCTCTACAACAACATCTGGGCAGTCATCATCCCCTCGATGGCCTCGATCTGGAACATCATCATCGCCCGCACCTTCATCAAGAGCCTCCCGTACTCGCTCCAGGAATCGGCGCTGGTCGACGGGGCGTCCGAGTTCCGGATCCTCTTCCAGATCATTGTCCCGCTCTCGAAGCCCGTCATGGCCGTCATCGGCCTCTACACGGCCGTCGGCATCTGGAACGACTGGTTCACCGCGCTGCTCTACCTGCCGAACTCCAACCTCCATCCGCTGCAGATGTTCATCGCGCGCCTGCTGGTCTTCAACTACTCGTCCATCGACCCGGGGAGCCGCCTGAAGCTCGACTCCGCCGTGACCCAGACCGGCGTCATCACGCAGATGAAGTATTCTGTAGTCATGGTGACGACCCTGCCGATCCTGCTCCTCTATCCTTTCCTGCAGAAGTACTTCGTGAAGGGCGTCATGATCGGGTCGCTCAAGGAATGACCCGACGGGGAGGACACGCCTGATGGACCGCATCCGGATCGCCGTCGTCGGCGGAGGCAACCGCGGGATCAGCGTCACGACGAACGCGATCCAGCGCATGGAAGAGTTCGAGCTCGTCGGCTACTGCGAACGCCACCCCGTCCGCCTGCGGCAGGTCCGCGAGGCGACGGGGCTCCCCGAGGGCCGGCTCTACGCGGACTTCGGCCGCATGCTGGCGGAGTGCGACTTCGATGCGCTCTACGTGGTCACGGAGCCGCTGAAGCAGACCGCGCTGTGCGTGCAGGCCATGGAGGCCGGCAAGGACGTGCTCTGCGACGTCCCGGTCTCCTACCGCCTCTCCGACTGCTGGGACCTCGTGCTCGCCGCCGAGCGGACCGGGCGCCGCTTCCAGATGGTCGAGCAGCTGCGCTACAGCACCTTCGTCGAGGAGGCCGCGCGGATGCGCGCCGCCGGCGAGTTCGGCGACGTCCTCTACGCGGAGGGCCAGTACATCCACAACGTGGCCTACACGCGCACCTATTGGGACGAGGACCGCGGCGTCTACTGCAGCGAGGCGG
Organism: uncultured Eubacteriales bacterium; assembly: GCA_903835065.1. Lineage (GTDB taxonomy): Bacteria > Bacillota > Clostridia > Saccharofermentanales > UBA5734 > CAILLO01. Next base: position 12,567 of record CAILLO010000079.1, on the reverse strand, counting down.
AGGCCCGCGGCCGACCGCACTGCACGCGGGAGGACCGCATCCCGCTGCACCCGATCGTCTACGATCCCCACGAGATGAGCCCGCTGCTCCGCATCCTGGGCGACCGCGTCGCGACGGTGACGTGCCTCGGCACCGGACTCGGCAGCCGCGTGTACCCCGCGGACGACCTCATCGACCTCGAGACCGCGCTGATGCGGACCGAGAAGGGCACTGTCCTTCGCATCCTCAACAGCTTCACGCTGCCATACCCGGCGGCGCCCGCGCACTGGTACCAGATCCTCGGGACGAAGGCCAGCTTCGAGACGCCGCGCGCCGACTGGGACGCGGGCCGTCTCTGGCGCAAGCCCGACGACTACGAGTCGTTCGCGCGCCGGCAGGACTTCGAGCGCGTCGGGCGCGACCTCTGGGCCCCGCCGATCGTGACCGAACTCGCGAAGCACAGCTCGCACTTCGGGCTCGACTACCTACCGTTCCAGAACTACGCCGACGCCGTCCTCCGCGGGGCGGCGATGCAGCTCGACGTCTACGGCGCCGCGGAGGCGACGGCACCCGGCATCGTGGCCTCGATCTCGGCGGAGCACGAAGGGACCCCCTTCCGCGTCCCCGGCTTCCGGCCGGGACCGGAGCGCAAGGCGGGCGAGGAGCCCGCGTCGCGGCTGGCCCGGAGCGTCGACGGCCGCATCGAGCGGGAAGCGACGCTCCGCGTCCGCGACCGGGAGGCCTTCCATGCTTGACCCCCGCGTCACCGTGCGCCTCCTGGGCGGCGGACCCTTCGCGCGCGAAGGGCACGGCGCGGACGCCGCCTTCGCATCGCCCGAGGAGCCCCGTCTCGTGCGCCTGCGCGAGCGGTACCGCCTCGAGTCCGTCGTCGCGGGCGGACGGAGCGACCTCGAGCGCATCGTCGCGCTCCGCGGCTGGGTCCGGCGCGCGCTCGGGCGGCACGGGTGGAGCTATTCGCTGCTTCCGGTGCAGCCGTCCGGGACCGAGACCGTCCTCGAGGAGGCGGCCCGCGGAACGCTCTTCAACTGCGGATTCCACGCCGAGGTCCTCCTGGACTGCGCGGCCGCCCTGGGCTACCCCGCGCGCATCGCGGGCCTCGCGATGCGGGACCAGGCCTTCCCCGCGGACCGGCGGGGGAACGTCGGGCACACCGTGACCGAGGTCTGGCTCGGCGACCTCCAGCGCTGGGCCGTCATGGACGCCGACGCGAACGTCCACTACGAGCTCGACGGCGAGCCGCTCTCGAGCGCGCGGATGTGCGCCCGGTTCCATGCGGACGGATGCCGTGGCGTCCGAGCCGTCTACGGCTCCGACCGGCCGTCCTTCGACGACCGCCACGGGAGGAACGGCGCCGTCGCCGGCACCTCCTGGAACTTCCGCCAGGTCCGCGCGCAGGAGGCCCTGTTCCTCGCGCGCGACGCGATGGACTACTACCAGCTCGTCGGCGTCGTCGAGCGTCCGGTCGGCGCGGACCGCGACATCTTCACGGTCTACCTGCCGGATGGGGTGGAGCCCCCGCTGGTCCTGGACGGCGCGCCGTACGACTTCCACCCGGACGTCTTCACGCGCGATCCCCGCGTCCTCGACCGGGCCCCCTGGCCGACGCGCCTCCACGTGGCCGGCCTCGACACGTCCGGACCGTCGGTCCGGCTGGACCTCGGGCTCTCGTGCGGCATGCCCGCCATCTCGCACTTCGAGGTCACCGAGGAGGACGGAGCGCCGCGCGAAGCGCGGGAGAGCATCCTCGCATGGGAGTTCGCCGAGGGCCGCCGCGCGCTGCGCGTGAAGGCCGTGAACCGTTTCGGCGTCGCGGGCGGCGAGGCGCGCATCGCGGTCGAAGCCCGCAGGGAGTGAGGGAGAAGCAGATGGTCCATCGGAACGGGAAGGCGGAGGACGTCCGCATCGCCTATCTGGGCGGAGGGTCGCGGGGCTGGGCCTGGTTCTTCCTCGCCGACCTCGCGCTCGAGCCCGCGCTGTGCGGGACCGTGCGCCTCTACGACATCGACCGGGCGGCCGCCGCGGAGAACGCGGACGTCGGCAACGCCCTCGGGAAGCGCCCCGGCGCGAAGTCCCCCTGGCGCTACGTCGTCGCCGACACGCTCGAAGAGGCGCTCGAGGGCGCCGACGTCGTGATCCTCTCCATCCTGCCCGGCACCTTCGAGGAGATGCGCTCGGACGTCCACCTCCCCGAGGAGTACGGCATCCTGCAGGCGGTGGGCGACACCGTCGGCCCCGCCGGCCTCCTGCGCGCGCTCCGCACGATCCCCATCTACGCTCGCTTCGCCGAGCGCATCCGCGCGGTCTGCCCGAAGGCGTGGGTCATCAACTACACGAACCCGATGACCCTGTGCACCCGCACGCTCTTCGAGGCGTTCCCGGAGATCCGCGCCGTTGGGAACTGCCACGGCGTCCTCCACGTCCGCGGCGTCTTCTCGGCCGCGCTCCGCGAGCTCCGGGGCATCGAGGTCGAGGACCCGCGCGAGCTTCGCATCAACGTCCTGGGCATCAACCACTTCACGTGGGTCGACAGCGCCCACTACCGGGACATCGACCTGCTCCCGCTCTTCATGGAGTTCGCGCGGCGCCACTGGGCCGACGGGTACGAGCCCGACGGTCCGGACAGCTGGAAGAAGAGCGAGTGGGGCCACGCGCACCGCGTGATGTTCGACGTGTCCCTGCGCTACGGAATCGTCGCGGCCATCTCCGACCGCCATCTCGCGGAGTTCCTGCCCCCCTGGTATCTCCGCGACGACGAGACGGTCGCGCGTTGGAAGTTCCACCGGACGCCCGTGGACACCCGCATCCGCATGAGGCGCGAGCTCGACGTCCGCCGCCGCCGCGTCATCGCGGGCGAGGAGCCGCTCGACCTGAAGCCCTCGGGCGAGGAGGGCGTCGCGCAGATCAAGGCGCTGCTCGGCTTCGGCGACTTCGTCACGAACTGCAACCTGCCGAATCGCGGCCAGATCGAGGGGATCCCGCTCGGAGCCGTCGTCGAGACGAACGCGTACTTCTCCTCCGACGGCATCCGCCCGGTCCACGCCGGCCGCATGCCCGCTCCCGTGCTCGCCCTCACGCTCCGCCACGTGCTCAACCAGGAGACGCTGGTCCGCGCGGCGCTCGCGAAGGACAAGGAGCTCGCCTTCCAGGTCTTCCTGAACGACCCGCTGGTCACGATCCCGCCGGAGAAAGCGCGCGAGCTGTTCGACCGCATGCTGCGCAGCACACGGGAGTACCTGCCGGGATGGGACCTCGGATGAGTCCCGCGTTCGCCCGCTACGACGGGACGGGGCTGCGCTTCCCGCGCTTCGCCGGTTCCCCCGCGTCGATCGGGCGCGCGCACGGCGAGGCGCTCGCGGCCGACATCGCCTACAACGTCGGGCTGCTGCTCGAGGAGAACGGGCTCGGCGCGCGCCTCGACCGCAACGTCCGCTACCAGCGCTGGCGCGAGCGCCAGGCCGAGGCCACGGAGCGGGAATTCCCCGGCTCGCTTCCGGAGATCGAGGCGATCGCCCGATCCTCGGGCCATCCTCTGCCCCGCCTCCTGGACCTCGCCTTCTGCGGGGGCTGGGAGCACTTCGAGGACGAGGCGGACGACCCCTCGTCCTGCTGCTCGACGATGGCCGTCCGGTCGAAGGACGGGGCGATGCTGTGCACGAGCACCCTCGACGACCCGTGGCGGATCTGGCCCTGTCCGGCGCACTACGCCCCGGCCTCCGGGCGCGCCTTCGCCACGACGGTCTGGCCGGGCACGAGCTGGGCGGGACGCGGCATGAACGACGCCGGGCTGTGCCTCAACACGGCCGGGCTCGGCATCCGCAAGGCCGACCGGTCGCACTACCGCGACGGGGCCGGGACGCACCTCGGATTCGCGCTCCGCGCGATGCTCGCCGGCTGCGCGGACGTCGGGGAGGTCCGCCGCTTCTGCCGCGAGCACCCCTTCACGATGAACCTCGTCGCCGTGGACCGGAACGGCGGGCTCTTCGCGGCCCACCTCACCGAGGAGGGTCCGGTCGAGGTCGGCGACGGCGACTCCGCCGCGCTCACGAACACGGTCGAGGACGACGCCCTCGCCTGGCGCTTCGGGCGCGCGGGCTACTCGCTCTATCCCGAGCAGCCCACGTCGCGGTTCCGCCACGGGCGCATCCGGGCGTTCCTCGCGGAGCGCGGCGGGCGCACGACGCTGGAGGAGGCGGCCGGGATGTTCGCGGCGCGCGACGCGTCGGACCCCGATGCGGTCTGCCACCCCCTGACGGCCTACGTGACGGCTGCGTCGCCCTCGGAGGACCCCGGTACCTACTGGATGCTGCGGCCCAACGACCCCGACGCGCCGACCGCTTTCACCGGGTTCCCCACCCGGGCGGGAAAGGGGGACTGACCCGTGCTCCTCGCGAAGGACGGTGCGGCCCTCGGCGCGATCGCCCACCCCGCGGACGCCGGCGAGACGGTCCGGTTCGCTGCGGCCGAGCTCCAGCGCTACCTCGCGCTCCTCTCGGGCGCGCACCTACCGCTTTCCGAGGGCGCGGGCGAAGGCGCGCGGATCCGCATCGAGGCGGACCCGTCGCTCGAGGACGAGGAATACGAGATCACGGCGGACGGCGATTCGGTGCGCATCCGCGGCGGCCTGCGGGCCGGGCCGCTCTACGGCGCGTACGACTTCCTCAAGGAGGCCTTCGGCGTCGTCTTCGCGGGGCACTCCGCGGACGGCGAGCACCTCCCGCGCCTGCCCGACCTCGAGGTCGGGCCGATGGCCCTCCGCCGCCGGCCCCTCCTGTGGTACCGCGGCTCGCAGCTCACCGTGTGGGGCGAGATCCACGGCGCGGAGGTCGACTCCTGGCGCGAGCAGGCGCTGCGGCGCATCGACTGGATGGCCAAGAACGGCATGAACTTCGTCCTCTACCAGCCCTGGGAGGCGACCGACGCGATCGAGCTGCAGGACTACGAGTGGACGGGCGAGGGCGCGGTCCGGCACATGGTGCGGACGGTCCCGCACTGGTACACGAACCGCTGGTTCCGCGAGAACCTGCTGCCCGAGATCCGCAAGCGCGGGATGCGCGTCGAGCAGTCGCACCACAACCTCCGCTACTACCTTCCGCCGTCGGATCACTTCGCCGCGCACCCCGAGTACTACGCGCTCGTCGGGGGGAAGCGCGACCCCGGCCTGTCCCAGCTCATGATCTGCACCTCGAACGACGAGGCGGTCGACGCGCTCGTCGCGGGCCTCGTCCGGTTCGTGGAGGAGAACCCGGAGGTCGACGTCGTCGGCCTCATGCCGGAGGACGGCCTCGGGGTGTGCGAGTGCGAGGCGTGCGCGCGCCTCGACGAGCCGCGGTTCGCGCTCCGGAAGGACGGGTACCGCTACTTCTTCGGGCAGAACCAGAACAAGACGCGGCGGTATGTCCGCGTGGTCAACCGCGCGGCGCGCGCGCTCCGCGAGCGCTTCCCGGAGAAGCTCGTCAGCGCGCTGTTCTACGTGGACATGGCCTGGCCGCCGGAGGAGATGGCCCTCGAGCCGAACGTCATGCCGATGGTGTGCATGTACGTGCGCTGCGGCGCGCACGCCTACGACGACCCGTCCTGCGCCGTCAACCGCGACTTCTTCGACATGATCCGCGCGTGGTCGGCCTTCGGGAACCGACACGTGGTCCTGTACGAGTACTACATGGGCATCTCCTACCTGCGCTCGATGCCCTGGCCCATCTCCCGCCGCATCGCCGCGGACTGGCCGCTGCTGGCCTCGAAGGGCATCGGCGGCGCGTCGATGCAGTATTCGGTGACGGCGAACGAGACGCACGGCCGCAACGGCTACGCGTTCGCGCGGCGCGCCTGGGACCTCGCGGTCCCTTACGAGCGCATCCTCGACGACTACGAGCGCGGCATGTTCGGCTCGGTCGGGCCCGTCCTGCGCCGCATCCACGAGCGCTTCACGGAGCGGTTCGCGCAGGCGGGCCGCGAGGGACGCGACCTGCGCCCCTATCCGCAGACGCTGTTCGACACGCTCCCGGCCGAGGACGTCGCGTGGGCGGATGCGGTCTGCGCGGAGGCGCTCGCGGCCGCGGCGACCGAGCGGGAGCGCCTGCAGGTGGAGCGGTTCCGGCGCACGCTGGAGCACATGCGGCGCTTCCGGGACATCGACGACCGCATGAAGGCGTGGGGGACGGAGGAGCGGGAGCGCATGTTCCCCGGGCTGTCGAAGCCGGAGCGGGACGCGCTGCCGAAGTGCGACCGCGAGACGTACGGGCGCATCCTCGCGCTGCTGGACTTCGAGCGGACGTACAAGGACGAGGGCTACTTCGCGATCGGGAACGACACGAGCCAGTGGATGAACGCCGTGCGCAACCCGCGCGCGGAGTGAGGAGGGGCCGGATGCGGACGTACGCGGTCGTCGGCGCGGGGGGCCGAGCCCTCCAGATGTTCGGGATCCCGATCTCGCGGGACCACGGGGACACGGCGCGCCTCGTCGGCGTCTACGACCCCAACCCGAAGCGCGCGCGGATCTTCTCGGAGCGCTGCGGCGGGACGCCCGCCTTCGACGGGTTCGACGCGATGCTCGACGCGGCGCGGCCGGACGCGGTCATCGTCGCGACGATCGACGCGCGGCACCACGAGTACGTCGTCCGCGCCCTCGCGAAGGGCTGCGACGTCGTCTGCGAGAAGCCGCTCACGACGGACCTCGCGAAGGGGCGGGCCATCCTCGCGGAGCGCGACCGGACCGGGCGCGACGTGGCGGTGACCTTCAACATGCGCTTCATGCCGTACATGGCCCGCGTGAAGCAGCTGCTCGCGGCCGGCGCCATCGGCGAGGTCACGGCCGTCCGGCTCGAATGGCTGCTGGACCGCTCGCACGGCGCGGACTACTTCCGGCGCTGGCACCGGTACCGCCGCAACAGCGGGGGCCTGCAGATCCACAAGGCCTCGCACCACTTCGACGTCGTGGACTGGTGGCTGGACGACGCGCCCGTCCGCGTCTACGCGACCGGCGCCCTGCGCTTCTACGGCGCGAACGGCCCCTTCCGCTCCGAGCGCTGCACGGGCTGCCCGCACGCCGCCCGCTGCGCCTTCTACTGGGACCTCGACGCCTCGCCATTCGACCGCGCGCTCTACCGCGAGACCGAGGACGCGGACGGATACTTCCGGGACCGCTGCGTCTTCGCCGAGGACATCGACATCGAGGACACGCTCGCGGCCCAGGTCTCGTACGCCCGCGGCGCCACGCTCTCCTACACGCTGTGCGCCTACGCGCCCTACGAGGGCTTCCGGGCGACGATCGACGGGCGGGAGGGCCGCATCGAGTGCGGGGAATTCTACAGCGGCCCGCGCGCGGCCGAGCCGGACGGCGTGATCGAGGTCTTCGCGCCCGACGGCGCCCGCACGGTGCACCGCGTCCCGAAGCACGGCGTCGTGCACGGGGGCGGGGACGAGCGGCTCCGGGCCATGCTATTCGGGACGGGACCCTTCGACGACCCGCTCGGCCGGAAGGCGGACCTTCTCGACGGGCTCCGGTCGCTCTCCGTGGGCGACGGCATCAACCGGTCGCTGCGGACGGGCCGGCCGGTCCGCCTGACCGACGCATGGGACATCATCGAGGAGTGAGAGGACGCGCATGAAACTGGGGATCGGCTACATCTACACCATCTTCCGCTACGGCTATCCGCCCCGCGTCGAGGACGACCTCAAGGCACTGCGGGAGATCCGCGACATGGGGTTCCACTGGCTCGAGATGGAGGGACTGGGCCAGGAGCACACGCGCGCCGTCTGGGAGAGCCGGGACGTCCTCCGCGCGAGCCTCCGGGAAAACGGCATCGCGATGCACAACTTCTGCGCCGTCGACCCGGAGCTCGTCTCCGTCGACCCGGGCGTCCGCTTCGCCGCGCTCGTCCGCTTCCAGCGTAGCGTCGAGCTCGCGAAATGCCTCGGCGCCGACACGGTCCACCTGGCCAGCTACGCGCCGCCCGTGGAGTACGTCGGGATGGCCCCCTACCGCCTCGACCAGGATTACGCGTTCGGCGACACCTTCCAGCTGCGCGTCCCGCCGGGCTTCCAGTGGGAGGCCGTCTGGAGCGCCCTGGTCGACAGCTGCCGCCACTGCGCGGACATCGCGCGGCTCCAGGGCCTCTCGGTCATCATGGAGCCCCGCGTCGGGGAAGTGGTGTGCTCGGTCGACTCCATGCTCCGCCTGATCAAGGACGTCGACCGGCCGAACTTCCTGGCCAACTTCGACACGGCCCACTTCTCCGCCCAGCGCGAGAATGTCGTCCTCGCGCTGCACAAGCTCCGCGGCCGGTTCGCGAAGATCCACGTCGCGGACAACGTCCCGTCGAGCGCCGACCACCTGGCGGTCGGCCGCGGGACGATCGACTGGGAGGGGTTCCTCGCGACGCTGCACGGGATGGGATTCGACGGCGTCCTCAGCCTCGACCTCGGCGGCGGTCCGGACATCGTCGCGAACTACCGGGAATCCGCGCAGCGCCGAGCCGAGATCGCGGCGCGCCTGCGGATCCCGCTCGAGATCTGAGGACCCGGATGGCGCCGGAAGGACCGACCTTCGCGGAACTGGCGGCCGACCCGCCTTTCCTCGCCTACCAGGACCTCCGGAGCCAGGCGAAGGAGCGGATCCACCGGCGCTTCCTCGCGCGCCTGGACGAAGGCGCCCGGGAGAAGGACCGCCTCTGCGCCCTGGACCTGGATGCGCTCGCCGCGCGCGCCGCGGAGGTCCGGCGGCGCCTGCTCGAGGCCATCGGCGGCCTGCCGGAGGCGGGACCCCTCGAGGCCGCGACGACGGGCGTCGTCGAGACCCGCCACGCGCGCATCGAGAAGGTCGTCCTCTCGCCGCGGCCGGGCGTCCGCGCCACCGCGGCCCTCCACGTCCCGGCCGGACTCCGCGGCCGCGCCCCCGCCGTCCTGTTCCTGTGCGGCCACGACCGCGACGCGAAGGCGTCTCCGCAGTACCAGGCCGCCTGCTCCGCCCTCGTCCGCGCCGGGCTCGTCGTCCTCGCGCTCGACCCGGTCGGGCAGGGGGAGCGGTTCGGGTACCGGAACGCGGACACCGGAGACCTCGACGTGCGCTGGGGCTGCCCCGAGCACGACCACGCGGGGGCGCAGTGCCTCGCGGCCGGCCTGCCGAGCGCGCGCTATTTCCTCCACGACGCGATGCGGGCCGTCGACTACCTCGCCTCGCGCCCGGAGGTCGACTCGGCGCGCATCGGCGCGACGGGGAACTCGGGCGGCGGGACGCAGACCGCCCTCCTCATGATGGCCGACCCGCGCCTCGCCGCGGCCGCGCCCGCGACCTACCTCACGGGGATGGGGGAGTACCTCGCGACCGGCATCGCGCAGGACCTCGAGCAGATATGGCCCGGCCTGCTGCGAAGCGGCTTCGACCACGACGACGTTCTCCTCGCGATGGCCCCGCGGCCCGTCCTCGTCCTCTTCGCGCGGCACGACTACTTCCCCCCGGAAGGCACGCGCCGCACGCTCGCCTCCGCCCGCCGCTTCTGGGCCGCGCACGGGGCGGCCGACGCGCTCGAGTCCTTCGAGGACGACGACGAGCACCGCTACTCCGGGCGCATGGCAACGCACGCCGCGGACTTCTTCTCCCGCCGCCTCCTGGGGCGGCCCGCGGAGCCGGCCGGCGACGAGGAGCCGCCGTTGCCGCCCGAGGCGCTCCGCTGCACCGTCTCCGGCCAGGTCTCGTCCGACTTCCCCGGCGCCTCGTTCCTCTTCGAGGAGAACCTCGCCGCCTTCCGGGCCTTCCGCGCGCGGCGCGCGGACCTCTCCGACACGCTTCGGCGCGACGAGATGCGCGGCTTCCTCCGCGCGGCGCTGCGCGAGGACGCCAATCCCGGACCGCTCGACCCGCGGCGCTTCCTCGCCGTCGAGGCGGGGGGGATGGCCGTTGAATCGTTGCTCTGGCGGGCCGAACCGGGCGTCCACAACGCGGCGCTCGTCTTCCGCGCGAAGGGAAGCGCGGCGCCGGGAGGGTCGGAGCGGCTCGTCCTCGCCGTCTGGGACGGCGGTACGCGGGCCATCCCGGAGCACGCGGACTGGATCGCGGGTACCTGCCGCGCCGGAGCCGCCGTCGCCGTGGCCGACCTGACCGGCTGCGGGAACCTCGAGCTCCTGCCGGTGAACGGGAAGCCGCTCCACGCGTTCGAAGGCACATACTGCGCGCTGGCTCACGACCTGCTCTGGCTCGGCGACAGCTGGCCCGCCCTGCGGGCGCGCGGCGTCCTCCGCGCCGTCGAGGCCTTGGCCGAGGCCTACGGCGTTCCCCGCGAAAGCATCGAGGGCTTCGGCTCCGGCGCGGAGTCCCTGCCCCTCGTCCTCGCGGCCTTCGCCGCCGGCCGCCCCGCCCGTGCACGATTCGATCCCCCTCCGCCTCCCGCCGCGCGGATCGTGGAGCAGCGCCTCTACGACGCGACCGGCGTACTCGAGGGGATCCTGCCGGGCCTGGCCGCCCTCGCCGACGTCCCCGATTTCCTCCGCTGGCTCGCCGGGGACGGCGCGCCGACGGAGACCCGTTCCGAAGGAGGAGCAGCATGAAGCGACAGGCGACGGTCATCGACCGCAGGGCCCACGACCCCTATGGGGACTACCTCGGCGAGATCCTAGCGCTCGAGGGGCTCGCCTCCTTCGAGATCCTCGACCTCGCCGACGGGACGCCCGACCTCGACGGATTCGGCTGCCTCGTCGTCGGCCGTTCCGCCGGCCCGGGCCTCGACCCGGCCGCGCTGGAGCGCTTCGTGGAGCGGGGAGGGGGCCTCGTGGCGCTTCGCCCGCCCGTCGCGTGGGACTTCCTCTTCGGCGTCGAGCGGAACGCGGGGCCGACCTACCGGACGGCCGTCGACGCCTACGTCGCGACCGAGCGCGGCGAGGCGACCGAGGGGATCCGCGCGGACATCCTGCAGTTCCTCGGCGTCGCGGACCTCTACGCCTTGAAGGACGCCGTCTGCCTCAGCCGCATCGCCGGCTCCCCGGACCCGGCCGCGCCCTCCGTGTATCCCGGCGTCTGCGCCCGCCGCCTGGGCCGCGGGACGGCCGTCCTGTTCGCGTACGACCTCTGCGAGTGCGCCGTCCGCCTCCGCCAGGGCGACCCCGACGCGGACCGGTCGCCGCGCGCCCCCGACAACGCCATGGACGGGAAGGTCACCGCCGCCGACCTCTTCGCGGGCCAGATGGAGCCCGCCTTCCGCCTCGTCCCGCAGGCCGACGTCCACCAGGACTTCCTCGTGGCGGCGCTCCGGCTCCTCGGCGGCGACGCGTCCCCCGTCGTCCGCCTCTGGCACTACCCGGACGCCGCGCCCGCCGTCGCGTTCCTGAGCGGCGACAGCGACGACATGTCCGAGCCCGCCTGCGACGCCCTGTTCGACCACGTCGACGCCCACGGCGCGAAGTTCACGCTGTACGTCATCGAAGCGGACCAGCCCGCTCTGCCGCCCGCGAAGGCCGTGCGCCGCATGGCGGCGGGCCACGGGCTCGGGCCGCACATCGTGGCTCCGATGATTCCGACGCGCGCGGAGATGGCGGCGGCCGTCGACGCGGCCGTGGCGCGGTTCACCGCGGCCTACGGGTACGCGCCGGTCAGCCAGCGGACGCACTCCTGCATCTGGCAGGGATGGACCGAGACGGCCGTCGACCTCCGCCGCAACGGCATCCGGATGGATGCGAGCTTCGGGCCCGCGCCTGGCCTCCGCGAGGGCTTCCTGAACGGCAGCGGCCTTCCGGCCCGCTTCATCGGGCGGGACGGCCGGATGATCGACGTCCGCGAGCAGTCCATCCAGTACATGGACGACTGCATGATGACGCCCAAGATGCTCCTGCCCGTGCCGCCCCGCGACGAGACCGTCGCGGGCACCCTTCGCGTGCTCGACGCCTGCGTCCTCCAGCACGCGGTCTTCCAGCACTACTTCCACCCTGTGTACTGCGGCGCCGGGTCGGCCCTGGACACCCTTCCCTGGCTGGACGCCGTGCTCGACGCCTGCATCCGCCGCGGCATCCCCTTCGTCTCCGACCGGGAGTGGCTCGCCTTCGACGACGCGCGGCGCGACGCCGCGCTGACCGCGCTCTCCTTCGATCCGGAGCGGAACGTCCTCGCGTTCGCCTTGTCCACGCGCCGGCCCGTCCGGGGGCTGACGCTCCTCCTGCCGGACCGGATCGGAGGGAGAAGGCTCCACCGCGTCCTCGCGGACGGGCAGGAGATCCCCTTCGGGATCTCGGACCGGCTGGAAGGCCGCCCGCAGGGCATCGTGACAGTCTCCTCCGATGCCGCTTCCGCCGTCGCCCTCGAGGCGCAGTACCGCTGAGCGGGCGGGGCGGTCCTTCCCATCGGCCGGCGAATCCCGTAGACTGCGGGCATGGGCCCGAACGGGCGGATCGGCCGTGTCGTCCCGTTCCTCCGCTGGAGGATCCCGCTATGGACATGGGAATCGGATGGTGTCTCCCCCGAGAACTGGTCCAGGTTCCTTGTTAGTATAGAGGGCAGGGATGCCCGACAAGGAGGGACAGGGTCATGGCACGAGTCAAGTACACGACGGAGCAGATCATCGTGAAACTGCGTGAAGTAGAGGTGCT
>CAILLO010000078.1 GCA_903835065.1 uncultured Eubacteriales bacterium | reverse complement strand
CTCGATGACGTCGCCGATGCCGACCTTCTCGATCTCTCCGATGGCCCTCGTGACGGTCAGCGGGCAGCACTGGTCGATGTCCTTCAGAATCTTGACGGGCTTGTACTTCGCCATGGGTTCTCCTCCTTCGACGGAGCCTTCGCGGCTTCCGCGGGTTCTAGTGGCCGCCGCAGTCATCGTGGTGCGCGTGCTCCGTGCAGGCGGACCCGCGGGACTCCAGGGTCCCGGCGAGATATCGTCCGACGATCTCTTCGGGCGTGCCGTCCGCGCCGAGGAAGACCTCGATGCCGTTCTCATCGAAGAGGGCGATGGCATGTTCGCCCATTCCGCCGGCGACGATGACTCCGACGCCCTGATCCTTCAGGTAGTTCGGAAGGAATCCGGGCCTGTGCCCCGGGTTGGCGATCGATGCGGAAGTTACGACCCCCTCGCCGTCGGTCTCGAAAATCTCGAAGGTGGCGCAATGGCCGAAATGACCGGTGACTTTTCCTTCGTCGCAGGCGACCGCGATCCTCATGTCGTCTCCTTCTCTCCCAGCAGCGACTCGAGCCGGTCCGCGACTCCGTCGAGCCAGCTTCCCTTGAAGCTCTCGATCTTCCCCGCGTCGCACGCGGCAGACAGCGCAGGGTCCATGGGCAGGCTGGCCACGAGGTCCACGCCGATCCGGCTTGCGATGCCTTCGATCGGCACATCGCCGAAGACCCGGATGATTTTGCCGCAATCCGGGCAGATCACCTGACCCATGTTCTCGACGAGCGCGAGGATCGGGATGTCCATCTTCTTCGCCATGTTCGCCGCCTTGGTGACGACCATGGAGACCAGTTCCTGAGGGGAAGTCACGAGGACGATCCCGTCCACGGGCAGGGACTGGAAGACCGTCAGCGGGACGTCGCCGGTGCCCGGCGGCATGTCGATGAACATGATGTCGACATCGCCCCAGACGACCTCCGACCAGAACTGCTTGACCGTATTCGCGATGATCGGGCCGCGCCAGACCACGGGGTCAGTCTCCTCCTCGAGGAGGAGGTTCAGCGACATGATGCCGATGTCGTTGGCGCTGCGCACGGGGAGCAGCCCGAGTTCGTTGCCGGCGGCCTTCCCCTTGAGACCGAACGCGGTCGGGATCGACGGGCCCGTGATGTCGGCGTCGAGGATCGCGGTCTCGAAGCCCCGCCGGCTCATCAGCACCGCCAGCAGCGAGCAGACCATCGATTTGCCGACGCCGCCCTTGCCGCTGACCACGCCGATCACCTTGCCGATCCGGCTCTGTCCGTTGGGCTCCACCTGGAATTCAGTCCTGTCCATCTTCGCATTCCTTTCGCCTGGCGCAGCCGCCGCGCCCGCAGGGCCGCTCGTCCTCGCCGCAGATCCGGAAGTCGCCGCCCTCGATGTGCAGGGCCCGGCCATTCACGAGCGAGTCCGCCAGCTTGCGGCGCGCGTCGCTGTAGATGCGCTGCACCGACGTGCGGGCGATGCCCATCTGCTCGGCGCAGACCTCCTGGGTCAGTCCTTCGAGGTCGATCAGCCGGATCGTCTCGTATTCGTCGACGGTCATCGCGACGGGGCCCTCGCCGCCCGGAGCGGGAGCGAGGGGGCCGAAGCTCGTGTTCTCCGGCAGGCAGCAGACGCGTCGCCATTTCCTGGGTCTCGTCATGGGCTCCTCCTTCCGGTCGGGGGTCCGAACCCGCGCTTCCTCAGCGTAGCATGTAACGGGCATATGTCAATAATGAATCCATATAAATTTAACGGATTTATTGAATCGGAATTCGTGACCCCCGATACATCCCTTCCCGCATTCCCCGCCCACAATGGGGGCAGGAGGACAAGAACATGAAAACCCTTCAGCCCTTTCTCTGGTTCGACGACCAGGCGGAATCCGCGGCGGACCTTTATGTGAAGACCTTCCCCGGTTCCCGCATCGATTCGGTCGACCGCTACCACGATTCCGGCGCCGAAGCGTCCGGCCAGCCGAAGGAATCCGTCATGAGCGTCTCCTTCGAGATCGGCGGGCTCTCCTTCGTCGCCCTGAACGGTGGCCCGATCTACTCCTTCTCCCCGTCCGTCTCCTTCTTCGTCAACTGCCCGACCGTCCAGGAAGTCGACCGCATCTGGGCCGCGCTTTCGGAGGGCGGCGAGGTGATGATGGACCTGGGCGCCTATCCGTTCAGCGAGCGATACGGCTGGGTCACGGACCGCTTCGGCGTCGGCTGGCAGGTCACGCTGTCCCAGTCCCAGCAGCTCATCGTCCCGGGTCTGCTGTTCACGAAGGACCACTACGGCAAGGGCCAGCCCGCGATCGACACCTACACCTGGCTGCTCCCGGACTCGCACGTCGTCCGCGAGGAGCTGCAGGCGGACGGCACCGTGCTCCATGCGTCGCTCGTGCTCAACGGCACGCAGGTCGCGGTCATGGAGAACAACGCGGGACACGAGTTCGATTTCACCCCGGCGATCTCCTTCCTCCTCGCCTGCGACTCGCAGGACGAACTGGACCGCGTGTACTGCGGACTCTCGGACGGAGGCGAGATCATGCCGTGCGGCTGGCTCACCGACCGGTTCGGCGTCACCTGGCAGGTGGTGCCCGCCGCGATGTTCGACCTGCTGCAGGACGAGGACCCCGTCAAGGCGGAGCGTACCATGAAGGCCATGCTCCAGATGACCCGGATCGACCTCGCGGCGCTCGAGCGCGCCTACCGGGGCGAGGAGGCGGCGGAGGCGAAGCCGAGGATCTCGGTGTCCGCAATCGTCGGCGTCCCCGCAGCAAAGGCGTGGGAATTCTGGACGGGTCCCGCCCACATCGTGCAGTGGAACCAGGCATCCGAGGATTGGCACACGACGCGCGCGGAAAACGACCTGCGCGTCGGCGGGAGCTTCGCATCGCGCATGGAGGCGAAGGACGGCAGCGCCGGGTTCGATTTCGGCGGCGTCTACGACGAGGTGTCTCCACCCCGGCGTCTCGCCTACACGCTCGGCGACGGCCGGCGCGTCGAGGTCACCTTCGACGGGGAAGGCGGGTCGACGCTGGTGCGCGAGATGTTCGACGCCGAGGGGACGAATGCTCCCGAGGTGCAGCGGCAGGGCTGGCAGTCGATCCTGGACCACTTCAGGACCTACGCGGAGCGGGAGGGCTGACGCGGGCGCCTGAGTATACGCGCGGGGGTCGATGTGTTATATTGTGTATACATTGTCACACCGTCTTTCCGTTCGTGATCAGGAAGAAGGTCGATTGATTGTCGAGCGCCTACGACAGCGTGAAGGCCATCCTCCGGAAGAACCGCAGGCGGCGCAGGAGTCTGTCCCACGAATACCGCCGCCGGTTGCGCGCTCGTCCCACGCGTTCGCCGTCCCTCCCGAACCTCCCGAGGACCTTGTTCCGCTTCCTCATGAAGGTCGTCGAGTACGCGCTGATCGCGCTCGTGCTGGTCGGCATGCTGGGCGGCGGCGTTCTCGGCGGCATGCTGATCGGCTACGTCTCGACCGCCCAGCCGATCGCGATCGCGGACCTGAAGGTCAAGACCGAGACCTCCTACATCTACG
>CAILLO010000077.1 GCA_903835065.1 uncultured Eubacteriales bacterium | reverse complement strand
CGCGAGATGCAGACCCGCGCCATCATCGAAGCCGCCATCGAGATCCGGAAGTCCGGCAACACGATCGTCCCCGAGATCATGATCCCGCTGGTCTGCGACATCAAGGAGCTCAAGTTCGTCAAGAACATCATCGTGAAGACCGCCGACGAGATCATCGCCAGGTCCGGCGTGACGCTCGAGTACATGGTGGGCACGATGATCGAGATCCCGCGCGCCGCCCTGACCGCCGACGAGATCGCCACCGAGGCCGAGTTCTTCAGCTTCGGCACCAACGACCTCACCCAGATGACGTACGGCCTCTCCCGCGACGACGCCGGCCGCATCCTGGACGACTACTACAAGGCCAAGATCTTCGAGGCCGACCCGACCTCCAAGCTCGACACCGTCGGCGTGGGCAAGCTCATGAAGATGGCCTGCGACCTCGGCAAGCAGACGCGCCCGGGCATCAAGCTCGGCATCTGCGGCGAGCACGGCGGCGACCCCTCCTCGATCACGTTCTGCCACAACATCGGCCTGACCTATGTGTCGTGCTCGCCCTTCCGCGTGCCGATCGCCCGTCTCGCCGCCGCCCAGGCCGCCCTCGCCAAGGGCGAGAACCTCGGCCAGAAGTAACCGCCCTGCGTCCGGCCCAGCGCCGGAGGATCGATCGGAGGGCCGCTTTCCCGGAAGGGGGAGCGGCCCTCGAGAAACGAGGCACCCATGTACGTCTCCAGAATGTTCCTGCCCACCCAGCGGGAAGTCCCGTCGGAAGCGGAGATCGCCAGCCACCAGCTGATGCTGCGGGCGGGCCTGATGCGCAAGGTCGCGTCGGGCATCTATGCGTTCCTGCCGCTCGGCTACCGCGCCTTCCGCAAGGTGGAGCGCATCGTCCGCGAGGAGATGGACCGCGCGGGCGCCCAGGAGCTGATCATGCCGGCCGTCCTGCCCGCGGAGACCTACATGGAATCGGGGCGCTGGAGCGTATTCGGCCCGGAGATGTTCCGGCTGAAGGACCGCGGCGGCCGCGAGTTCTGCCTCGGTCCGACGCACGAGGAGCCCTTCACGGAGACCGTGCGCAACGAGATCCACTCGTACCGCGGCCTGCCCCTGACCCTCTACCAGATCCAGCACAAGTACCGCGACGAGAAGCGTCCGCGCTTCGGCGTGATGCGCAGCCGCGAGTTCGTCATGAAGGACGCGTACAGCTTCGACCGCGACGAGGCCGGGCTCGACGTCTCCTATCAGGCGA
Organism: uncultured Eubacteriales bacterium; assembly: GCA_903835065.1. Lineage (GTDB taxonomy): Bacteria > Bacillota > Clostridia > Saccharofermentanales > UBA5734 > CAILLO01. The sequence continues at coordinate 194,578 of CAILLO010000077.1, read as the reverse complement.
TGTACCGGGCCTATCGCCGCGTCTTCGACCGCTGCTCGCTCGACTACATCGTGGTCGACGCGGACTCGGGCGCCATGGGCGGCTCGGGCTCGCAGGAGTTCATGGTCAAGTCGGACGTCGGCGAGGCCGTCGTGGCCTTCTGCGACGCCTGCGGGTACGCGGCCAACGACGAGAAGGCGACGGCCGTGCCGGCGCCGGAGGCGAAGACCGGCGTCCTGCTGCCCGCCGAGCGCGTCGCGACGCCGAACGTGAAGACGGTCGAAGACCTGATGAAGTTCTTCGGCACGACCTCGAAGAAGTTCGCGAAGACCCTGGTCTATCGGACCGACGACGGCCGCCTCGTCGCCGCGATGGTCCGCGGGGACCGCGAGCTCAACGAGACCAAGTTCCACAACCTCGTCGGCGCGACCGAGCTCGAACTGGCATCCCCCGAGGACGTCGAGCGCGTCACCGGCGCCGCGGTCGGGTTCGCCGGGCCGGTCGGCCTGAAGGAGAGGATCGAGCTCTACGCGGACCTCGAGGTCGCGGAGATGGAGAACTTCGTCGTCGGCGCCAACGACACCGACCAGCACCTCAAGAACGTCAACGTCGGCCGCGACTTCGTCCCGACGAAGGTCGCGGACCTGCGCACCGTCGAGGCCGGCGACGCCTGCCCCGTCTGCGGCAGGCCGCTCGGCCAGTGCCGCGGCATCGAGGTCGGCCACATCTTCAAGCTCGGCACCAAGTACTCGAAGATCCTGCACTGCAACTACCTCGACGAGGCGGGCGCGGAGAACGCGATGGTGATGGGCTGCTACGGCATCGGCGTCAATCGCACGCTGGCCGCCGTGATCGAGCAGCACCACGACGCGAACGGCATCGTGTGGCCGCTCGCCGTGGCGCCGTACCACGTGACGGTCGTCCCCGTCATGGCGTCGGACGCGGCCCAGATGGCGATGGCGAAGGATATCCACTACCGCCTCGAGGAGGCCGGGATCGACGTGCTGCTCGACGACCGTGACGAGCGGCCCGGCGTGAAGTTCAAGGACGCCGACCTGCTCGGCATCCCGCTGCGCGTGACGGTCGGCCGCAAGTACGCGGACGGCATCGTGGAATACAAGGAGCGCACCGCCGAGAAGCCCACAGAGATGACGCCCGGCGAGGCGGTCGACAAGGCCGTCGCCGCCGTGCGCGAGGCCCTGCGCGCCTGACCCTGGCCCGGCCGCGTCGCCCGCGGGCCGGAGACGGGAAGAGGGACGGAGCGCGCGCTCCGTCCCTCTTCCTTTTCGTCCGACCCGGAACCGGAACCTATTCCTGCGGGGCCGCCGGCAGCACGAGGTCGTAGTCCGGTTCGATCGTGAAGGCCTTGCCGCGCAGCGGGGCCAGCGACGGCCCGCGGACCTCGTCGGAGAAGGTCAGCGAGACCGCCCAGAGCTGCTGGCGCACGAGCTTGCCGGACTTCGCTCTAAAGAGCTTGTTGTAGCTGTTGCGGCCGTACTTGCCGTCGCCCAGGAGCGGGTTCCCGAGGTGCGCGAGGTGGGCGCGGATCTGGTGCGTGCGGCCGGTCACGAGCTCGACCTCCACCTCGCTCCAGTCGCCGCCTTCAGCTTCCGTTCCATGGAACCTCCGCAGCGTGCGGACGCGCGTCACGATGTCGCGGTCGTCGTCCCCGGGCTCGTCATGGATGAAGACCCCGCGGCCGGAGGGCTTCTCGAGGAAGGCGTGCAGCTCGACGCGCTTGACGCCGTCGTCGCAGACGACGGTCTGGCCCAGCGACGGGTCGACCGTACCCTTCACGAGGGCGCGGTAGCGCTTGACGACCAGGCGGCTCTCCATCGCCTCGAGCGCCTCCGCGAGCGAACCCGCGTCGCACGCGAGCAGCACGAGGCCGCCCGTGTTGAGGTCGAGACGATGGCACAGCGAGATCTGCGGATTGTGGAAGTCCTGGCGCACGAGGTCGACGAGCGTGCCCCCTGGAATGCCTTCGCCCGGGTGCACTGCGAGCCCGGGGCTCTTTTCGACCAGAAGCAGGCGCGCATCGCGGTACACGACGCGGTAGGGCGGGCGGCCTTTCATGGTGCGCGCCGTGGCGTCGGGCGAAGGCGACGATTCCTTCCCGGAGCCGGCCAGGACGGCCTTGCCTTCGAGAATCGCGTCGGCGAGATAGACGTCGATCCGGTCGCCGGCCGACACCTCCCGGTCCGCGGAGACCCGCGCGCCGTTCACGCGGACGTCGCGCTGGCGCAGGGCGCGCTGCACGGCCGCGACGGGCACCTTCTCGAAGGCCATGGAGATGGCCCGCACAAGCTTGCGGCCATCCATCCTCTCCTCGACGACGAACGATTTCATGGTTCCTCCGATGCGCCCCATCCAGGGCCGTTCTCCTCATTCGATCCGCACCCATTATACCGTGATTGCCGGGCCGGCGTGCTATAATCTCCGCAAAGGCTCTCGAACGGCACATCATGGAGGTAAGGACATGGGACGCCTCGTCGCGGTATGCGCCAATCCCGCCCTCGACCGGAACTACGTGCTGGACCGGCTGACACCGGGGACGCTGCACCGCACATCGAACCCGACGGTGACGGCGGGCGGCAAGGGCGTGAACGTCGCGCGCGTGCTCGCCCAGCTGGGCGAGAAGCCCCTGCTGCTGGGGTTCGCGGCCGGCGACGCCGGTCGGTTCCTCCACCGCGAACTCCAGAACGTCGGCGTCCGCACGCACCTGACCGGCCTGGCGGGCGAGACCCGCTCCACGATCAACCTGCTCGACCGCGAGAGCGGCCGCGAAACGCAGATCACCGAGGCCGGTCCGGCCGTCGGCCCCGATTCCCTGAACCAGTTCCTGTTCCATTTCGAGGACACGATCGAGACCGGCGACCTGGTCGTCCTCTCCGGGGGACTGCCCGTCGGCGCACCCGTCGACCTCTACGCGCGCATGATTCGGATCGCCCACGCGAAGGGCGCCCGTTGCATCGTCGACGCAAGCCCTGTGCCGCTGGCGGCCGCGCTGGCCGAGAAGCCCGAACTCGTGAAGCCCAACCTCGACGAGCTCTCCGCCCTGTACGGCAAGCCGGTCCGCCAGAAGGCCGAGATCATCTCAGCCGTTCGCGCGCTCGGCATTCCGCGCGCCGTCGTCTCGATGGGTGCGAAGGGGGCGCTGCTCGTGACGCCCGACGGCGCCTGGCACGCCGCGCCGGTCGCGATCCGCCCGGTGAACACGGTGGGATCCGGAGACAGCCTGACGGCCGGCATCGCGCTCGCGATGCACCGGAAATGGAACTGGAAGAAGACCCTGGCGCTCGGTATGGCGTGCGCCGCCTCCAACGCCGTGCGCGTCGAGGTCGGCACCGTCGACTCCGCCGAGGTCGAGGCCTGGGCTGTGGGCGTCAAGGTGCGCAAGGTTCCCGTGCGCGTGCCGAAGCGGTAGAATGGGAACGGAGCCGGACGGCTCCGGGCGGGCCGCGCGAAACGGCCCGGGAAGGATGGGTGGAATGGCGGTCAGGACGGTGGCGGTGCTCTTCGGGGGCGTCTCGACGGAACATCTCGTGTCGGGCCGGTCCGCCTACAACATCACGAGGGCGCTGCGCGACGCCGGATTCGAGACGATCCGGATCGGCATCACCAAGTCCGGGAATTGGGTCCGGTACGAGGGCTCCGATGAATCGATCCGCGACTGCACCTGGGAGCAGGGCCTGGTCGAGTACGGATATCCCTCGCTGCTGCATGGCGGCCCGCTGGGCGTCCGTCCCGGCGATTTCCTGCGCTCCGTGGCCGGCTGCGACGTCGACGCGGTCTTCCCGGCCGTACACGGCATCAACTGCGAGGACGGCACCCTCCAGGGATATCTCGAACTGACGGGCATCCCCTACGTCGGCTGCGGCGTCTTCGCCTCGGCCGCATGCATGGACAAGCTCTTCGCGAAGCGCCTCTTCCACGAGGCCCGTATCCCGCAGTGCCGCTACACCTGGGCGACCCGCGCCGAGATCCACCGCGACGCGGACAGGACCGCCCTCCGGGTCGCCGGCAAGGTCGGGCTGCCCTGCTTCCTCAAGCCCTCGAACGGCGGCTCTTCCGTCGGCACGATGCGCGCCGACGACCTGCCCGCCCTCGCGAAGGCCCTGAAGGACGTCAGCGAGTACGACCGGACCGTCGTGGTCGAGGAGTACCTCCGCTGCCGCGAGATCGAATGCGCCGTGCTCGGCAACGAACGTCCGAAGGCGGCCGTGCTCGGCGAGGTCCGGACCGCCGCCGGGGTCGACTACTACGACTACGAGGCGAAGTACTTCCATTCGGACGACGCCGAGGTCCTGATCCCCGCCCCCCTGCCGGAGGAGGTCTCGACCCGCATCCGCCGCCTCGCCGTCCGGGCCTACAAGGCCCTGGGCTGCGCCGGCCTCTCCCGCGTCGACTTCTTCCTCGACCCGACGACCGGCAAGGTCTTCCTGAACGAGATCAACACGCTGCCCGGCTTCACGGCGATCAGCGTCTTCCCGAAGGCCTGGGAGGCGACCGGCCTCCCGCTCGACAAGCTGGTGACGCGACTCGTGCGCCTCGCCGTCGAGGATAAGAAGGCCCGGCGCCGGAGGGAGCTCCTGTGACCCCCGACGACGCGTCGTCCCGCGCCCCGATCGGTATCTTCGACTCCGGCCTGGGCGGCCTCACCGTTCTCCAGGAGATCGAGCGACAGCTGCCCGACGAGGACACCGTCTATTTCGGCGACAGCGGCCGAGCCCCCTACGGCACGAAGTCCCACGACACGATCGTCAAGTTCGCCCTGCAGGACATGCGCTTCCTGCTCGAGCACCGCATCAAGGCGCTCGTGATCGCCTGCAACACGGCCAGCGCCCATGCCTTCGACGAAATCCGCGCGGAGGCCGGCATCCCCGTCCTCGAAGTGATCGGCCCGGGCGCGATGGCGGCGGCGCAGGCGACGCGCAACGGCCGCATCGGCATCATCGGCACCCAGGCGACGGTCGACAGCGGCGTGTACCTGCGCGCCGTCGAGACGCTGACACCGCTCGGCGTCGTGATCCACCAGCAGGCCTGTCCGCTGTTCGTCGGCCTCGCCGAAGAGGGCTGGTGGGAGAACGACATCGCCCGCCGCGTCGCCGTCGAGTACCTCGCGCCCCTGCGCAAGGCCGGCATCGACACGCTCGTGCTCGGCTGCACGCACTATCCGCTGCTCAAGAAGGTCATCTCCGAGGCGATGGGGCCGTCCGTCGCGCTGATCGACTCGGCGACCGAAGTCGCGCGCGCCACCCGGTCCCGCCTGGCGCTGGCCGGTCTCGGCGAGCCCCCGCGTGTCGAAGGCCACACCGCCCGGCATGTCTTCTACACCAGCGACAGCGCGGAGCGATTCCGTCAGCTCGGCGGCGCGTTCCTGCGCAAGGAGATCGCCGAGGCGCACAAGGTGGAGATCGAGAGGTTCTGATGCCGATGAACGACGGTACGCCCGTGATCCTCACGATCCGTGGTTCGCAGTGGGAAGGGACCGCCACCTCCGACACGATGGAACTCGTGACGGAAGGGATCCTGTACCGCAAGGACGACGCCTGGTTCCTCCGCTACAAGGAATCCGAGGCGACCGGTCTCGAGGGGACGACCACGACGATCCGCGTGGACGACCCGGGCACGGTCTCGCTGATTCGCACCGGCTCCACCCACATGCGGGTGACCTTCGTCGAGGGACGGCGGCACGTGACGCGCATGGAGCTCCCGTACGGCGTCCTCGACGTCGACATCTACACCAACGCCGTCCGGGCCGGCCTGTCCGACCGCGGCGGAGAAGTGCACCTGGGCTATTCCGTGGAACTGAACAGCCGCGAACCCACGAACGCGCGGCTCGACGTGACGTTCCGTCACGCAGGGGGCGCGACGCGCTCCCCGGAGGCATGACCATGTCCGACGAGAACGACCGCCGCTCCTTCGGGCTCCCGAAGCAGCAAGACCTGGAGAAGCCCGTCTTCCTCGCCACAGCGGGCGACGAGTTCGAGGCCGGTGTGATCCGGTCGATGCTCGAGTCCTGCGGGATCCCGTCCCGCAGCCGCAACGTGGGCGTCGGCGCCTACATGAGCGTCGTGCTCGGTTCGAACAAGTTCGGCATCGAGATCGACGTCGCCGAGTCCGACCTCGAAACGGCGACGAAACTGCTGGCGGCGCGTCCGCTGTCCGAGGCGGCCGCGCGGAATCTGCTCGAGACCGGCGACTTCGAGGAGGCCGACGATGCCGACGACGAAGCCGACGACGAAGCCGACGACGAGGACGAGGACGACGGGCTCGGGGATGAGGACGACGGCCTCGTGACCGTCGACGAGAGTTCCGTGTATGCCGACGAGACGAGGCCCGGGGAGAAGAAGGACACGAATTTCTGGATGGTCCTGCTGGTCCTGCTGGTCGGCGTTCCCCTGCTGGTCGCGGTCCTCGTCCGCCTCTTCGGATGACCCGTCGGGACCGGGACACCCGACGCCTCGGTTGACATCGATCCCGGTGAATCCTAGAATACTATGAAAACCAAGCATCCAAGGGAGGTTCGCATGTCGCCGAAGTTCATCTTCGTCACGGGTGGAGTCGTTTCCGGAGTCGGGAAGGGCGTCACGGCGGCTTCGATCGGAGCCCTGCTCAAGGCGCGCGGGCTGCGCGTCCTGAACCAGAAGCTCGACCCCTATATCAACGTCGACTCGGGGCTGATGAGCCCCGTCTCTCATGGCGAGATCTTCGTGACCGAGGACGGTGCCGAGACCGACATCGACATCGGCCACTACGAGCGATTCACGGGCGTCGACCTCGACCACCGAAACAGCATCTCCGCCGGCCGCATCTACTGGTCCCTGATCAAGAAGGAGCGCCGCGGCGGGTTCATGGGCACGACCGTCCAGGTCGTCCCGCACGTCGTCAACGAGATCCGCGAGTTCGTCTTCCGCACGGCGGACGAGGGCGAATGCGACATCGTGATCACCGAGGTCGGCGGCACGGTCGGCGACATGGAGAGCCTCTCCTACCTGGAGGCGATCCGGCAGGTGAGTTTCGAGCTCGGCCGGGAGAACGTGGCGTTCGTCCACGTCAGCCTGATCCCCTACCTTCGGATGGCCGGGGAGATCAAGACCAAGCCGACCCAGCACAGCGTGCACACCCTGCTGTCGCTCGGCATCCAGCCCGACATCCTGGTCTGCCGCACCGAGGCGCCGATCGACGCGTCCGTCAAGGCCAAACTCGCCCTCTACTGCAACGTCGAGGCCGAGTGCGTCTTCCAGAACCTCGACCAGGACTCCCTCTACGACGTCCCGATGGCGCTCGAGGCGGAAGGTCTGGGCCGCGCGCTGTGCAATCGGCTGGGCATCGCCCAGATCGTCGAGCCGGACCTCGAGGCCTGGCAGACCTACTCCGAACGCCGCCGCGCCGCGGTCCGCACCGTCCGCGTCGCGCTGGTCGGGAAGTACACGAACCTGTACGACGCCTATCTGAGCGTCACGGAGGCCTTCGAGCACGCCGGCGTGCGCCTCGGGCTCAAGGTCGAGCTCGTGCGCGTCGCCGCCGAGGACCTCGAACGGTTGCCGGCCGCGAGTCTGCTCGACGATGTCGACGGAATCCTCGTCCCCGGCGGCTTCGGCCCTCGCGGGATGGAGGGCATGATCTCCGCCGCCCGCTACGCCCGCGAAAAGCAGGTGCCGTTCTTCGGCATCGGACTCGGCATGCAGATGGCGGTCGTCGAAATCGCCCGCGGACTCGCCGGTCTGCCGGACGCCCATTCGACCGAATCCGAGGCGGCGTGCACGCCCGTGTTCGTGCTGCCCGACGCGCCGGCCCGCCCCGAGGGCGAAAAACCGATGCGCCGAGGCGCCTGGACGACCCGCGTCTTGCCCGGCACGCGCCTGGCCGCCGCCTACGGTGCGACTGAAGTCGGCGAGCGCCACCATCACCGCTGGGAGCTCGCGGAAGCCTGCCGCGACCGTCTCGAGGCCTGCGGCCTGATCGTCTCCGGCCCCTCCGGCTTCGACGGCCTCGTCGACGCCGTCGAACTCGCCGGGCACCCCTGGTACGTCGGCACGATCTACCACCCCGAGTTCCGCTCGCGGCCGTTCCGCCCGCACCCGCTGTTCCTCGACTTCGTCCGCGCGGCGTCCGAGCGCACGCGCAGCCCCGGTTCCGACCGGAGAAGGCAGGTGGATTGAACATGGCGACGATCCTCGACGGCACTTCGCGCACCTTCAGCGAATACCTGCTGTTGCCGAACCTGACTCCGAAGACCAGTTCCCCCGACCGCGTCGACCTGCGCGCCGCGGTCGCGAAGTACCGCAAGGGCCGCGAGGAGTCCCCGCTGACGATCAACCTCCCCGTCGCCTCCGCGATCATGCAGTCCGTCTCCGACGACGGGATGGCCATCGCCCTCGCCCGCTCGGGCGGCATCTCCTTCCTGTACGCTTCGCAGCCGATCGACCGCCAGGCCGGTATGGTCTCCCGCGTCAAACGCTACAAGGCGGGCTTCGTGTCGAGCGACTCGAACCTCACGCCGGAGCACACGCTGGCCGACGTCGTCGCCCTCAAGCAGCGCACCGGGCACTCCACGATCGCAATCACCGACGACGGCACGCCGGGCGGCATCCTGCTCGGCATCGTGACCAGCCGCGACTACCGCGCCAGCCGCACGCCGACGGACACGAAGGTCCGCACCTTCATGACGTCGTTCGACCACCTGGTCTTCGCCTACGAGGGCATCGGCCTGTCCGAGGCCAACGACCTGATCTGGGACCACAAGATCAACCAGCTCCCGATCATCACCCAGGACCGCCACCTCGTCGGGATGGTCTTCCGCAAGGACTACGACGAGCACAAGGAGAACCCCGAAGAACTGCTCGACGCCGACAAGCGCCTGATCACCGGCGCCGGCATCAACACCCGCGACTACACCGAGCGCGTGCCCGCCCTGATCGGCGCAGGCGCCGACGTCCTCTGCATCGACTCCTCCGACGGGTTCAGCGAGTGGCAGCGGGAGACCCTGTCGTGGATCCGCTCCCGCTACGGCGACACCGTGAAGATCGGCGCCGGCAACGTCGTCGACGCCGAGGGCTTCCAGTACCTCGTCGACGCGGGCGCCGACTTCGTCAAGGTCGGCATCGGCGGCGGCTCGATCTGCATCACGCGCGAGCAGAAGGGCATCGGCCGCGGCCAGGCCTCCGCCGTCCTCGAAGTGGCCGCCGCCCGCGACGCCCATTTCCAGAAGACCGGGATCTATGTGCCGATCTGCTCCGACGGCGGCATCGTCCACGACTACCACATGACCCTCGCACTCGCCATGGGCGCGGATTTCATGATGCTCGGCCGCTATTTCGCCCGCTTCGACGAGAGTCCGACGAGGAAGCTGCTCGTGAACGGCTCGTACGTCAAGGAGTACTGGGGCGAGGGCTCCAACCGCGCGCGCAACTGGCAGCGCTACGACGACGGCGGCGAGGGCGGCAAGATGGCCTTCGAGGAAGGCGTCGACTCCTACGTGTCGTACGCCGGCAAGCTCAAGGACAACCTGGACGCCACGATGGCCAAGGTGCGTGCCACCCTGACCAGTTGCGGCGCGGGCGACCTCGCCGAATTCCGTGAGCGGGCGCGCCTGGTCGTCGTCTCCTCGACGAGCATCGTCGAGGGCGGCGCGCACGACGTGATCCTCAAGGACAGCGAACGGCGCTCGTAGGGCGTCCGACGCGCCTCGCAGGCCCGCCGCTGTGGTATAATCTAAATTCCGAAAACGACGGACCCACGCACCGAAAGGAGCCGGAACGACATGGACCACAAGATCTACGAGATGACCTACGAGGGCATCCGAAAGCTCGAGGACGAGCTCGACCGCCGCAAGGGCGAAGGCCGCAACGAGATCGCCGACCGGATCAAGCAGGCGCTCTCCTTCGGCGATATCTCCGAGAATTCCGAGTACGACGACGCCAAGACCGCCCAGGCGGAGAACGAAGCCCGGATTTCCGAGATCGAGGGGATCCTCAAGCACGCCAAGGTGATCGACGACGAGGATATCAGCGTCCAGAAGGTCACGATCGGCGCGATGGTCAAGATCCGCGAGGAGTCCAGCGGCGAGGAGGCCGAGTACATGCTCGTCTCCGCGAAGGAAGAGGATATCTTCTCGAACAAGATCTCGAGCGACTCCCCCGTGGGCGCCGCGATCATCGGCAAGAAGAAGGGCCAGGTCGTCGAGGTCCACGCCCCGAGCGGCACGATCAAGTACAAGGTGATCAAGATCGCGCGCCCCGAGCGCGGCGAATAGCCGTCGCTCCGGAAAAGGGGACGGACCCCCTCGATCCAGGAGGCACCGTCCGCGACGGTGCCTTTCTTGAACCGGAACACGGCGGAAGAACCGATGGAGGACGACGCGACATGACGGAAGAACGGGCGACGGGCCAGGCTCCGGAGGAGATCCGGAGCGAAGCGGACTTTCTGGCCGAGCAGAACGAGCAGATGCGCATCCGCGCGTCCAAGCTCGCCGCGCTGCGAGAAGCCGGCAAGGACCCCTTCGAGACCGTCGTCTACCCGGTTTCGCACCACGCGGCCGACGTCACGGGCGACTTCGAACGCCTGGAAGGGCAGCCCGTCTGCCTGGCCGGCCGGCTCATGGGCAAGCGCGGCATGGGCAAGGCCTCTTTCGGGGACCTGCAGGACCGCACGGGCCGCATCCAGCTCTTCGTCAAGGTCGACGAGCTGGGCGAGGAAGCATACGGCGAATGGCTGAAGCTGGACCTGGGGGACCTCGTCGGCGTCGAGGGCACGGCCTTCCGCACCAACCGCGGCGAGATCTCGGTCCGGGTGGGCCGCTACGCGCTGTTGTCGAAGTGCCTGCGCCCGCTGCCGGACAAGTTCCACGGACTGAAGGACATGGACACGCGCTACCGCCAGCGCTACCTCGACCTGATCGTCAACCCCGAGGTCAAGGAGACCTTCTATCGCCGCAGCGCGATCATCAAGACGATCCGCGAGTACCTCGACGGCCGCGGCTTCATCGAGGTCGACACGCCGATGCTGGCCGCGATCGCCGGCGGCGCCACCGCGAAGCCCTTCACGACGCACCACAACGCGCTCGACCTTGAGCTCTACCTGCGCATCGCGCCGGAACTCTACCTCAAGCGCCTGATCGTCGGCGGCTTCGAGCGGGTCTACGAGCTCGGCCGGATGTTCCGCAACGAGGGGATCTCGATCCGGCACAACCCCGAGTTCAGCATGATGGAGGTCTACCAGGCCTACACCGACTACAAGGGCATGATGGCCCTTTCGGAGGGGGTCCTGTCGACCTGCGCCCAGGCCGTGCTGGGCACGACCCACATCGTCTACCAGGGTGTCGAGCTCGACCTGACGCCGCCGTTCGCCCGCCGGACGATGCGCGAGGCGGTGCTCGAGCATTCGGGCGTCGACTTCGACCAGGTGGCGGACGCCGCGGAGGCCCGCCGGATTGCCGCCGACAGAGGCGTCGAGGTCCCGAAGGACGCCGCGAAGGGCGAGGTGATGAACCTCTTCTTCGAGCACTTCGCCGAGTCGAAGCTGATTCAGCCGACCTTCATCTACGACTACCCGACCGAGATCTCGCCGCTGACCAAGAAGAAGCCCGGCCGCCCCGACCTGACCGAGCGTTTCGAGATCTTCATCAGCGGCCGCGAATACGGGAACGCCTATTCCGAGCTCAACGACCCCTTCGACCAGCGCGAGCGCTTCGTGGCCCAGGTGAAGAAGCGCGAGGCGGGTGACGAGGAGGCCAACGAGATGGACGAGGACTTCCTCACCGCGCTCGAGTACGGCTTGCCGCCGACGGGCGGCCTCGGCATCGGCATCGACCGCGTGGTCATGCTGCTGACGGACTCCTATTCGATCCGCGACGTCCTGCTGTTCCCGACGATGCGCCCGGTCCGCGCGAGCGAAGCGGAACGCGCACCCGACGAGAACGGCGGGGCCTGACTCCCCGGAGGAGAAGGACATGGAACGCAACGAAGCGATGGAAGTCCTGGGGCTCGGTACGGCGGCGACCGAGCAGGAGATCGAGCACCGCTACATGATTCTCGTCAAGCGGTACAAGAGTTCCAACGACCCGACCGCTCTCGCCAAGGTCGCCGAAGCCTACAACTTCCTGACCGGGCGCACCTACGAACCGGAGCCGCCGAACCCCCGCGACGCGAAGGTGGTGCTCGGCAGGACGGTCAAGCAGTGGAAGCACCTGTGGGAATACGGGCGGATGAAGTATCTCGCGATCGCCGCGATCGTCGTGGCCGTCGGCTCCATCGCCTATTCGATCATCACCAACGTCCCGGCCGACTTCAAGGTTTTCGTCCTCGGCGAGATCGTCCTGGACGAAAGCCCGCGCCTGCAGGACTTCGTCAAGGTGGCGCTGCCGGACGTCAAGAACCTCGAACCCAACAGCGCCTATGTCACGCGCGCGGGGACCGGCACCGACGACGCGGCGAGCACCCAGAAGGCGTTCGTGCTGATCGCGGTCGGCGACGAGGACATCGTGGTCCTGGACGAGGTCGAGACCGACCGATTCGCCCCGCAGGGCGCTTTCCTCGAGCTCGACGACTTCTATGCGAAGCTCCAGGCGGACCTTCCCGCTTCGGTGATGGACAAGGTCGTGCCGGTCAAGTACACGCTCACGACGGACAACGGCGGGGACGGCCAGCCACACGTCTACGGCCTCGACGTGACGGGCCTCGGCACGGACCAGGCGCTCGGGATCTACGGCACGAAGTGCATCATGGCCATCAGCGTCCGCACCAAGCATCTCGAGGCTTCCCAGACCTTTATCCGGACGTTCCTTGCGGACACGGACTCCCTGAAGCTCCTCGTGACGCCGATTCCCACGGCCTCCCCCACGCCCGCCACGACGGCGGCGCCGACGAGCGCAGGGTAGGAAAATGACGATGCGCGGTCCGCCGAAGCGGGCCATCGCGACGACTATTCCGGCATTTCCAGCGAGGCGGCCCTGTACAGCAGGGCCGCTTCTTCGTCCGTCAGCTCGCGGGATTCGCCGGGCGCGAGCGCCGGGTCGAGGCGGACCGGACCGACCGACTCGCGGTGCAGCCGCACGACGGTGCGCCCCGTCGACCCCATCATGCGCTTGACCTGGTGGTACTTTCCTTCGTGCAGCGTGAGACGCGCCTCGGCGGGACCGAGGATCTCGAGCGCCGCGGGCTGGCACGGCGTGCCGTCTCCGAGCGTCAGCCCCTCCGCGAAGGCGGCGGCGTCGCGGGCGTCGAACGGATCGCCGCCCTCGGTCCAGGCGTGGTAGACCTTGTCGACGTGCCATTTCGGGTTCGCGAGGCGGTGCCCCAACGTCCCGTCGTTCGTGAGCAGGAGCAGCCCCGTCGTGTCGAGGTCGAGGCGGCCGACCGGCGCGAGCCCGCGCGTGCGCAGGTTCGGAGGGATCAGGTCGGCGACCGTGGGTTGGCGCGCATCCTCGAGCGCCGTCAGAAAGCCTTCAGGCTTGTGCAGCATCAGGTGCAGGTGCCGGCGCACGCGGGTCGCCGTGCCATCGACGGCGAGGCGGCCGTCCACGCCCTCGTGCAGCAGGAAGCCCGGATCGCGCACGACGGCGCCGTCCACGCGGACGCGCCCCGCCCGGACGAGGGCGCGCACTTCGCTCCTCGTGCCGTAGCCGGAGTCGGACAGGGTCTTGTCGAGTCTCATGGGCGGATTATAGCATGGCGGTTCAGGACTTCGGATAGATCCTCGCGATGCCGATAGTCTTCAGCGCCACAGCGGCCTTCGGGTACAAGGACGAGGTCGCATCCTGCAGGCGCAGGACGACCAGGACGTTGTCGCCCTCGTAGACTTCCTGGTATGCGCTCGACAGAATGAAATCCGATGGCGCCGTGAAGAAGTCCTCCCGCACTTCCACGCGTTGTTCCGCGGAGTCACAGACATACAGTTCGACATAGGAGTCTGGACTGCCCTGAATGGAGTAGGTCGATGCGGCGACCCCGCCATTGACCGGAGGCGTTGGAAGGGCCAGCGGCCCGAGGGTCTCGCCGATGTCCCGGAACGTGACTTCGATATCTTCCTGCGTGAGCAAGGGAATGATTCTGACGATTCCGGCGGGTGATAGGACGGCGTCGAGCGTGCCGAACCAGGTCGACGATTCCGGATCCGCACTCAAGTCCGATATCACGAGGAAGACGTTCTTGCCTTCGAAGGCGACGCGCGGGACGATATACGACCCGATCGGCTCGAAGTCTTGCCAGGCCTGGACGACCGCATCGCGTTGGACAGGGGAGTCGCCGACGAAGACCTGGACCAGGGCGTCGGGATGGTCCTTGAACCCGAACAGACGGCCCTGGACTCCAGCGAACGACTGGGCGCCGCTCGTGCTCTCCGGCAGAGCGGAGATGGGCATCGGACCCTGCGAGAACAGGCTCTCGACATCCCACGCCGTGAAACGGGTCAACGTCGGGTCGGTCATGGCGGGGTAGTTCGGGGACGAGATGCCGGCCGTTGCCAATGCCTTCGCGACGAGTTCATACCAGGGCTTCGAATCGTCGTTCGTACCGAAGATCACGAGGATGTTCTTGCCCTTGAAGACCTCCATGCGATAGACGAAATCCGCAAGTGTAGCGAAGTCATTCCAGGCTTGGGCTACCTGGTCTCGCTGCGCTGGCGACTCGCAGACGAAGAGATGGACCGTGGATTGTTCGAGACCCCGGACTGTGAAGAAATCTCCGACGAGTCCCCCGATTTCGATCGTGGATGCCCCGGTCGGCGGGACCAGGACATCGAGCGCGACTCCGCCCTTCTCCAGCAGCGACACGACGTCCTGCTTGGAAAGCTTTGCTTTCGCAGTATCCACGCCTTTCGGCAGTGCGTCCGTCAAGAAGAGGACGCCGACCGCGAGGACCAGGACCGCCGCGACGACGACCAGCAACCGGGTGGGCTTGCGGAAGAAGGCCAGGAAGCGGATACGACGGGACAGGTCGCCCGAGCCGGAGGCCATGGCGGTCGAACCCGGAATCCAGCCGGCTCGCGGCGCGGCGAAGGCGAGCAGCGTCAGGCCATACTCGATGCGCCGCTCCTCGCCGAGCAGGGCGAGGACCCTTTCGTCGCAGGCGATCTCGAGGTCCTGGCGGACGGCTCGGAAGACGTACCAGAGGAACGGGTTGAACCAATGGACCGCCGAAAAGGCGAGCGTGAGCCACCCGGACCAGATATCGCCTCGCTTCAGGTGGACGAGTTCGTGGACCAGGACCTGCCGCAGGATCTCCTCGGGCAGTCGCGATGCGCCGGCAGGGAGGACGAGGACCGGGCGCAGGACGCCGGAGATGCAGGGCGTGCGGGCGGATGCGAGTTCCACGATGCGGATGCGGCGACGACGGATGCCGACGAGGCCCGTTGCCTCCTCGAGCAGGGCGGCCAGCCGGTCATCCGCGAGACCGGTCGCATGCCGCAGCTGGGAGCGGAGGCGGACGTACACGAAGATGAACCAGAGGAGAACGGCGAGGACCCCGGCCGCCCAGATCCAGAGGAGGAGCGCATCGAGGGTCATCCCGGTCGGTGTGTAGGAGCTTGATCCGCTACCGTTCGGATCCGTCGAGCCGACGCCGCCAGGAACGACGGACGAGGTCGGACTCGTCGCGGCGGCTTGCGTCGATGAGGGCGGCGTCCTTGTCGGTGGGATTGCAGCCAGGACGACGACAGGCTTCGAGAGGATGTCGTCCGCGATGCCCTGGATGCTCGACTGGACGGGTGCGGCGAGGTTGAACACGCTGAAAGGAGAAGAAGGGAGTACCGGCACGACCAGGCGCAGGAAGAGCAGTCCCCAGAGGAGGAGATGCACCCGGGCTCCGAGGCGGTGGCGGAACAGGGACTTGAGCAGGAGGACCGCCAGGGCGACAAGCGAACACGTGAGGGTGTAGAAGAGGATCTCAGTCGCGGTCGGCATGGCGCTCACCCCGTTTTCCATCCAGGATGCGGCGGAGTTCGGCGATCTCGACATCCGACAGGTCGTTGTCCTTCAGGAACCCGGCGACCAGCATGCTGGCCGAGCCGTCGTAGACCTTCCTGAGGAAGGAACGCATCTCGGTTCGGACGCAGTCGGCCTCGGACATTGCAGCCGAATAGCGGAAAGCGGAGGCGGCGTCGTCCACGGCGACGAAGCCCTTGTCCACGAGGCGCTTGAGCAGCGTCTGCGCGGTGGTGCGCTGCCAGTTCCTTTCGGCCGTCGTCCCCTCGAGGATCTCGCCGAGAGTGGATTCAGGGTGTTCCCAGAGATGGCGCATGATCGGCCATTCGGCGTCCGTGATGCGGCGGTCGTCCATCGGTCGGATCCTCCTGTCGTTTGCATGCGAACGGGAGACGACATCTGTAGGCGGTTCGATTTCAGACTACATCCGTCGGCACGGTGTGTCAATCCCCTTCCAGGCACCCCTCCGGTTGCGTCGGCTCCGCAAAGACGGTATAATCCCTTCGAGTCTTGCCCGGCCCACTTTGCGAAACGCGCCGGTCCGGATGCATTCCACAGTCAAGGGGGGTGAAAAACAATGTCCGAAGTCAGAGTGAAGGAGAACGAAACCCTTGACAGCGCCCTGCGTCGTTTCAAGCGGCAGTGCGCCAAGTCCGGCGTCCTCGCGGAAGTCCGCAAGCGCGAGCACTACGAGAAGCCGAGCGTCCGCCGCAAGAAGAAGTCCGAAGCCGCGCGCAAGAGGAAGCACTAGAACCTGCTGCGCCCGTGCCCCGAAGGGATGGCCCATGACCCTCAAGGAACGCCTGTTCGAAGACATGAAGACCGCGATGCGCGACAAGGAGCTCGTCCGGAAGGAAGTCCTCCAGATTTCCCGCGCCGCAGTCCTGCAGGTCGAGAAGGACTCCCAGAAGACGCTCGACGAGGACGGCGTGATCGACGTCCTGGCGAAGGAGTACCGCAAGCGCTCCGAGACCCTGGCCGAAATCGCCTCGAGCGGCCGCGAGGACGTGATGTCCCGCATCCGCGAGGAGATGGCGATTCTCGAGACCTACCTGCCCAAGGCCCTGACCGAAGCGGAAATCGAGCAGATCGTCCGCGAGGCCGTGGCCGCGTCCGGTGCCTCGTCGGCCCGCGACATGGGCAAGGTGATGCCGCTGATCATGCCCCGCGTCAAGGGCAAGGCCGACGGCAGGCTCGTCAACACGATCGTCAGGAAAGTGCTGGAGGGCTGACCCGAATCCCGGACCTGCAACCTGGAGCCCGGACCTGTCAAAGGGTCCGGGCTCTTGCACATCAGAGGGAGGACGCCGCGCGATGAACGGACCGAACCCGCGCCGCTGGACCGTCGCCGGACGGCCGTACGAAACCGTCGCGCCGCTCCCCGACGACGCCGACCTGGTCGCCTTCCTGCTTTCGCAGCGCCTGCCGGAGGACGGTGAGGAGCGGGAGGCGTTCCTTTCGCCCCGCCTCGACCGCGTGCCCGACCCGCTGTGCATCGACGGGATGGAGGCCGCCGTCGCGACCGTCGAGAAGGCTCTGCGCGCCCGCGAGCGGATTCTCGTGCACGGCGACTACGATGCCGACGGCGTGACCGCCACCGCGTTGCTCGTCTCCTTCCTGCGCGGCATCGGAGCCGACTGCGCGTACCATATTCCTGACCGGCTCGGCGAGGGCTACGGTCTATCCGAGCGCAGCACCGAAGTCGTCCGCGAAACCGGCGCTCGCCTCGTCGTGACCGTCGATTGCGGCGTGTCCGCGCTCGAGGAGATCGCGGCGATGAAGGCTGAGGGTGTCGCCGTCGTCGTCACGGACCACCACGTCTGCAAAGCCGAACTGCCGACCGCGGACGCCGTCGTCGATCCCAAGCGCCCCGACGCGACCTATCCGTTCGACGGCCTGTCCGGCGCCGGCCTCGCGCTGCGGCTCACGCAGGCGCTGTGCGCCCGGCTGTCCCTCGGCGACCTCTGGCTCGACGGCGTCGACCTCGCCGCAATCGGCACCGTCGCCGACGTCGTGCCGGTCCTCCACGAGAACCGCCTCTGGGTCGCGCTCGGCCTCGAGCGCATGCGCCGCGCGCCTCGCCCCGGCGTCCGCGCGCTCCTCGACGCCTCGTCCACCGCGCCCGAAGCCCTCGACGAGGCCTCCGTCGCCTTCCGCCTCGCCCCGCGCCTCAATGCCGCGGGGCGGATGGGCGACG
The DNA here is from genome assembly GCA_903835065.1 of uncultured Eubacteriales bacterium. Classification (GTDB taxonomy): domain Bacteria; phylum Bacillota; class Clostridia; order Saccharofermentanales; family UBA5734; genus CAILLO01. The sequence continues at coordinate 176,477 of CAILLO010000077.1, read as the reverse complement.
CGACGCGCGCGGTCGAGCTTCTCCTCGCGACCGACCCCGCGCGTGCCGCCGCGCTCGCCGCCGAACTGGAACGTGAGAACGCGCGTCGGCAGGCCGTCGAGGGCCGCATCTTCGACGAGGCGTCCGCCCAGGCGCGCGCGCTCCTCGCGGCGCGCGAACGCCCCGCCCCGGCCGTCACCACCGCCCTCCCCCCCTCTGCGCCCCTCGTCGTCGCGGGCGCCGGCTGGCACCCCGGCGTGGTCGGCATCGTCGCCTCGCGCCTCGTCGAGGCCTTCGGCCGCTCCGCCATCGTCTTCGCCGACGAGAACGGCCAGCTCCGCGGTTCCGGCCGCGGCTGCGGCGACTTCGACCTGCTGTCCGCGATCGCCTCCGCCGCCCCTCTCACCGTCCGGTTCGGCGGGCACCGCAAGGCCGCCGGCGTCGTGATCGAACCCGGAAACCTCGACGCCTTCCGCGCCGCGCTCGAGGCCTGCGCGGCCGCCCTCCCGCCGCCCGAGGGTGGAGACGACGGACCGGCCGTCGAGGCCGACGCCGTCCTGCCGCCGACCGCGCTGACCCTCGACCGTGCCCTGTCCCTCCAGCGCCTCGCCCCGTTCGGCGAGGGCAACCCCCGGCCGCTCTTCGTCGCGAAGGACCTGCGCGTCGCCGCGCAGCGTCCGCTGACCGAGGGCAAGCACCGCCGCTACTCGTTCCGGACCGCGGACGGCCGCCCCGCGCCCGACGGCATCGCCTTCGGCAACGCGTCCCGACCCGACTCCTTCGCCGACGGCGACCGCATCGACGTGCTTTTCCAGCTCGACGTCAACGAGTACCGCGGCGCGAAGAGCGTCCAGCTCCAGATCCGCGACCTGCGCCCGGGCGCGCCCCGCATGGTCCGCGCGTCGTTGTTCGGCGCCGTCTACCGCCTCCTGAAGGACCCGCGGAATGCCGACGGAACGATCTACGACCCCACCGCGATCGCCCGCGACCTCGGGCCCCTGAACGGCTGCGGCACGGCCTCCGGATTTGAACTGGAGACGGTTTTGGCTATACTGGAGGAATCCTCGCTCGTCGTCCTCGAGGCCGCCGGCACAGGGCGACGCAGGATCCGCCTCCTGCCGACCGCCGACCGCGTGAAGCTCGAAGGCTCGCCGACCTATCGCCGGCTCAAGGAAGAAGGGGCTCTGGAAGCGGATGCCTGAAATCCGGGAACTCATGGGCACCGTGGTCTCCAAGGCGGAGGCCTATCTCCGCGAGCCCGTCGGCGAGCGGCTCTGGAAGGCCTATGAGTTCGCAAGGACCGCGCACGAGGGGCAGACCCGCGCCAACGGCGAGCCGTATATCTTCCACCCCGTCGAGACCACCCTGATCCTGACCGACTACGAGGTCGACGCCGAAACGCTGTGCGGCGCGCTGCTGCACGACACCGTCGAGGACACCGGCCGCACCCTCGACGACGTCCGCGAGCAGTTCGGCGAGACCGTCGCGGAACTCGTCGACGGCGTGACCAAGCTCGAGAAGATCTCCTACTCCTCGAAGGAGGAGGTGCAGGCCGAGAACTTCCGCAAGATGTTCCTCTCGATGGCCCGCGACATCCGCGTCGTCCTGATCAAGCTGGCCGACCGCCTGCACAACATGCGCACGATCCAGTACATGACCGAGGAGAAGCAGAAGGAGAAGGCGCACGAGACCCTCGACATCTACGCGCCGCTCGCCCACCGCCTCGGCATCTACCGCATGAAGTGGGAACTCGAGGACCTCTGCCTCCGCTACATCGACCGGGAGGCCTACTACGAGCTCGTCGGCGCGATCGCGCAGAAACGCACCGAGCGCGAGCAGATGCTGGCCCAGGTCATCGCCGAGATCCGCGCGCGTATCGAGTCGATGGGCATCCACGGCGACATCGACGGCCGTCCGAAGCACTTCTACAGCATCTACCGCAAGATGCAGACGCAGGCCAAGTCCCTGGACCAGATCTACGACCTCTTCGCGACGCGCGTCGTCGTCGATACGGTCGCGGACTGCTACGCCGTGCTCGGCGCGGTGCACGACCTGTACCGCCCGATGCCCGGCCGCTTCAAGGACTACATCGCGATGCCCAAGCCCAACCAGTACCAGTCGCTGCACACGACCGTGTTCGGTCCCAAGGGCGTGCCCTTCGAGGTGCAGATCCGCACGAAGGACATGCACCGCACGGCGGAATACGGCATCGCGGCGCACTGGAAGTACAAGGAGGGCGCGCAGGGCGCGGGGGGCGCCGCTGCGAAGGGCAAGGGCGGCAAGGACGCGAAGGAGGGCGAGGCCTACGACGAGAAGCTCGCCTGGCTGCGCCAGCTTCTCGAGTGGCAGAAGGAGATGCGCGACGCCGGCGAGTTCATGGAGTCGCTGCGCAACGGTCTGGTCGCCGACGAGGTGTTCGTGTTCACGCCGCGCGGCGACGTCGTGCCGCTGCCGGCCGGCGCCGTGCCGGTCGACCTCGCGTACAACATCCACAGCGGCATCGGCAACCGCATGTACGGCGCCAAGGTCAACGGGCGCATCGTGCCGTTGACGTACGAGCTGCAGAACGGCGACATCGTCGAGATCCTGACCTCCGACAAGGTCCACGGGCCCAGCCGCGATTGGCTGAAGATCGTGAAGAGCTCGTCGGCACGCAGCAAGATCAACCAGTGGTTCAAGAAGGAGATGCGCGAGGAGAACATCGAGCGCGGCAAGGAGGCCTTCGAGAAGGAGCTTCGCAAGCTCTCGCTCACGCCGTCCCAGCTGCTTGCACGCGGCGATGTGCTCGATCCGGTGCTGCGCCGCTACTCGCTTTCCTCCGTCGACGACATGTACTCCGCGATCGGCTTCGGCGGCCTGTCGGCCGGCAAGGTGATCTCCCGACTGCGCGAGGAATACATCCGCTACCTGCCCGAGGAGGAGCGCACGCGCCTGGGGTACCGGCTGAACGCCCAGGGACAGCTGGTGCACGTGCCCGGCGCCACGCCCGTACCGTCGCAGATCGTCCCGGCCGGGCTCGCGCAGGCCGGCCAGAAGGCCACCGAGGAGGCCCTCGTCGCCGCGGCCGCCGCCATGGTCACCCAGCGCCCGCAGCGCCGCCCGACGAACAAGAGCGGCGGCGTCGTCGTGAAGGGCATCGACAACTGCCTCGTCGTGTTCTCCCGCTGCTGCGGCCCCGTCTACGGCGACTCGATCGTCGGCTTCATCACCCGCGGCAAGGGCGTCGCCGTGCATCGGACCGACTGCGCCAACATCCGCTCGCTGCTATCCCCCTCCGATTCCACGCGCACGCCCCGCGAGACCGAGGAGGCGGCGCGCCTGATCGAGGTCACATGGGCCGGGGAGTCCCCCGGTGCGGCGTACAAGGTCGAGATGACCGTGCTCGCGAACGACCGGCGGCACCTGCTCGCCGACATATCCAGCGCCATCGCCGAGGAGAAGGTCTCCATCGTCGCGGCCTCGATGAAGGTCCTCAAGGACTTCACCGCCAGCATCTCGATGACCGTCGAAGTGCAGGGACAGGACCAGCTCGACCGCGTGTTCGGACGGGTCAAGTCCATTCGCGACGTCATCGAGGTCCATCGCGGCCACTGAGTGCAAGAAAATACAAATCGAGACAAGACCGTTGCATCCTGACCCTCCGGGATAGAATACAATCCAGAAAGAAGGATTTCCCGGAGGGCACTCGATGGTCCGCTTCTCGCTGCCGCAGACGCTCGCCCCGAACTACGACATGGAACGCCTGTTCCGTGCCGCGGACGACTACGAGCGGTCGACCGGCGTCCCGTGCATGGTGGTCAGCGCGATGGGGGAGACCCTGCACGTCGCGGATAGGCAGCACGGCCGCCACACGGTGTGCGAGATCGCGGGCGAGATCTTCCGCTCCCGCATCCCCGAAGGCTCCTCCGAGGCCGACGCCTGCACCAATTCGCACCTCTACGGCTCCTACCAGGCCGAGCGCTTCGGCGGCAAGTACGTCTATTTCTGCCCGATGGGCCTGACGCACTGGGCCTCGCCCGTCCTGTCCGGTGGCGTCGTGGTCGGCGCCCTGCTCGGCGGGCCCGTGCACATGATCGACCCCGACGAGTTCCTGATCGACGAAATCATGGCCAAGAACGGGATCGCGAACGAATTCATCCCGTCGCTGCGCCGCCAGATGGAGAGCGTCCCCGTGATCGCCCCGCAGCGCGTGAACAGCCTGTGCGACCTGCTCGCCCACGTCGCGAAGTCGCTGTCCGACGATTCCTATGCCGACGTCGACGCCCGAAAGAGCTCCGGCGAACTGCAGGCCGAAATCTGGGAACATATCCGCTCGATCAAGGACATCGGCCAGCCCGAGGGCATGGAGGCCTATCCGATGGAAAAGGAGCGCGAGCTCCTCGACCTGATCGAGATCGGCGACCGGCCCGGCGCGCAACGCGTCCTCAACGAGATCCTGGGCCACATCTTCTTCGCAAGCGGCGGCAGCTTCGACATCATCCGCGCCCGCGTGCTCGAGCTGGTCGTGCTACTGTCCCGCGCCGCGATCAAGGGCGGCGCAGACGCGCAGCAGATCTTCGGCCTCAACTACGGCTACCTCAACCGCATCAACAGCTTCCGCAACGTCGAGGACCTCGCCTACTGGCTGTCCGGCATCATGGCCCGCTTCACGGACCAGGTCTTCAACCTGTCGGAAGTCAAGCATGCGGACGTGATCTACCGCGCGGTGGACTACATCCGCAAGAACTACATGAACCGCATCACCCTGGAGGAGGCCGCGTCGCACGTGTACCTCAGCCCGGCCTACTTCAGCCGGGTCTTCAAGGAGGAGATGAAGGACAACTTCAACGTCTTCGTGAACCGGATCCGCGTGGAGTCCGCCAAGAAGATGCTGCTCAACGACTCGATCCAGCTCGTCGACGTGTCGACGCTGGCCGGTTTCGAGGGCCAGAGCTACTTCTCCAAGGTGTTCAAGCGGATGACGGGCGTGACCCCGGGCAAGTTTCGGGAATCGCGCGGCAAGGTCAAGCCGGCGGCGTCTTCGGCGCGGCTCGAGAAATAGCGGAACAGCCTCGGAAGACCCGGGGCAGGATATGGGAGGAATGAGACATGGAAATCCTCGATCTGATCTCGGAAGCGCTGCAGAAGGGCAAGGCCAAGGACGTCAAGGTCATGGTGCAGGAAGCGCTGGACGCCGGCGTGCCCGCGTCCGACGTGCTCAACCAGGGCCTGCTCGCGGGCATGGGCATCATCGGCGGCAAATTCAAGAACAACGAAGTCTACGTCCCCGACGTCCTGATCGCCGCGCGCGCCATGAAGGCCGGCACCGAGATCCTGAAGCCCCTGCTCGCCTCCCAGGGCGTCAAGGCCAGCGGCAAGGTCCTCATCGGAACCGTCAAGGGCGACCTGCACGACATCGGCAAGAACCTGGTCGCGATGATGATGGAAGGCAAGGGCCTCGAGGTCATCGACATCGGCACCGACGTCCCGGCCGACAAGTTCGTCGCCGCCGCGATCGAGAACAACGTCCAGGTCATCTGCTGCTCCGCCCTGCTCACCACCACGATGAACGAGATGAAGGCCGTCGTCGAGGCCGCCGTGGCCGCCGGCGTCCGGAACAAGTTCGTCATCATGGTCGGCGGCGCGCCGGTCAACGAGACCTTCTGCAAGAGCATCGGCGCCGACCTGTACGCCCCCGACGCGGCCTCCGCCGCGGAAGCGGCCGCAGCGGCGATCAAGGCCCGCGGCTAGAGCCCCGAGCCCGCCTCGCTCCACGAAGAAGCCCTCCGTGCCCGGAAGACCGGGTGCGGAGGGCTTCGTGCGCCCGCGGTCCGCGGCCCCGGAGGCCGCCGCCTAGATCGCGTGGACCAGGAGCAGGAACAGGGCGAGGGCCGCGACGACCAGGAGGGCGACCAGCACGCACCGGACGACCCGCGCGGACGCCGCGAGGTCCCGGAGCGAGTCGAGCTTCCGGTACCGCATCAGTTCCCCGAGTTCGTCCTCGGTGAGCTCCCCCGTGACTTTCCGGCGAAAATAGTGGGTCTCGAAGCCGCTGGTGTCCTCGAAGACGTCCGATGGCAACGGGATGCCTTTCTTCAGGTCCTTCCAGACCTTCCGCTCTTCCTCCCGGCCCAGGTCCTCGCGCTGCCAGTCCTCCCGGAACTCCCTGCGATAGGATTCCAGACTTCTGCGTTGATGGCCCATCCGACACCTCCTCCGGTCTTCCTTCCTGAAGCATAGCGCGTTCCGGATTCCGTTGGAAGCCCGGAAAACAGCCGTTCGCGAAGTCTCGGCGGTTCCCGGGGGACGGAAGAGGACCCGCCCGGCTCCGATCGACGGAAGCGGACGGGTCCTTCGTGCGTTGTTCGGGAACGTGGGACTAGGGTTCGATCTCCATCAGGCTGACCAGCACGACCGGTCGGCGCTGGGTGCGCTCGTGCAGGAAGTCGCGCAGCTGGTCGCGCAGGGCGTTCGTGCGGATCATCTCGGCGATCGGCTTGTTGGCCGCCGCCGCGCGCTGCAGGAACGTGAGGATCTTGGAGCGGGACTCCTCGATCACGCGCTCCGCCTCGGCTTCATACAGGAAGCCGCGCGCCTGGATGTCGGGGTCGGCGGCGAGCGTCCCGTCGTCGGCCCAGAGGGCGATGCTGACGGACAGCATGCCGTCCTCGGCCAGGAGCTTGCGGTCGCGCAGCACGAGGTTGCCGGCTTCGCCGAGGCCCGTGCCGTCGATCAGGACGTCGGTCGCGCTGACGTAGCCGGCGATCTTCGCCGTGTCCGCGGACAGCTCGAGGATATCCCCGTTGCCGAGCAGGAAGATGTTCTCCCAGGGCGTGCCCATGCGGTTCGCGAGCTGTGCGTGGCGCGACAGGTGGCGGTATTCGCCGTGGACGGGGAGGAAGAACTTCGGCTTCACCAGTTGGTGCATGAGCTTGAGCTCCTCCTGGCAGGCGTGCCCGGAGACATGCACTTCGGCGAGCGACTCGTAGACCACGTCCGCGCCGCGGCGGAACAGCTCGTTGACGACCTTGTAGATCGCCTTCTCGTTGCCGGGGATCGGGCTCGCGGACAGGATCACGGTGTCGCCGCGGACGATCTCGACCTTCTTGTGCTCCGAGAAGGCCATTCGGGTCAGCGCGGACATCGGCTCGCCCTGGCTGCCCGTCGACAGGATCACGAGTTCGTCGGGGTCGTAGTCGTCGATGCGCTCGATGTCGATCAGCGTGCCGGGCTGCATCTTGATGTAGCCGAGCTCGTTCGCCGCGCCGAACACCTTGAGCATGCTGCGGCCCACCAGCGCGACCTTGCGGCCGTAGCGCTCCGCCGCGGTGAAGATCTGCTGCATGCGGTGGACGTTCGACGAGAAGGTGGCGATGATGATGCGGCCCGTCGCGTTCTGGAACAGGTCGATGAAGGTCTCGCCGACCTTGCTCTCGGACATCGTGTAGCCGCGCTTCTCCACGTTCGTGCTCTCGCACATCAGGAGGAGCACGCCTTCGGCGCCGAGCGCCGCGAGACGGCCGAGGTCCGGCGGACCGCCGTCGATCGGCGTGTAGTCGATCTTGAAGTCGCCCGAATGCACGATCGTGCCGACGGGCGTGTGGATCGCGAGGTGGGCGGCGTCGGCGATGCTGTGCGTCGCGTGGATGAACTCCACGGAGAAGGCGCCGGCCTGGATGATGTCGCCCGGCAGCGTCTTCATGAACTTGACGGAGGAGGCGAGCTGCTTGTCCTCCATCTTGATCTTCGCGAGCGCGAGGGCCAGCGGCAGGCCGTAGAGAGGCGCCTTGACCTCCTTCATCAGCCAGGGGAGGGCACCGATGTGGTCCTCGTGGCCGTGCGTCAGGAAGACGCCGCGGACCTTCTGCCGGTTCTTGAAGACGTAGGACATGTCGGGGATCACGAGGTCGACGCCGGGCATGTCCTCTTCGGGGAAGCCGAGTCCGCAGTCGACGACGATCATGTCGTTGCCGTACTCGAAGACGGTCATGTTCTTGCCGATCTCGGACAGTCCGCTGAGCGGGATCACCTTGAGGCGGGGCGCCGCGCCGTCGACGGCGGGGACGGACGCCTGTCCCGCCGCGATGCGGGGAACCGCGCTGGGACGGGGCTGCGGGCGCGTGGCGCTCGGGCGGGGAGCCGGCTTGCGGGCTTCGCCCTGCGGACGGGGCGTCGGGCGGGGGGCTCCGGCGCCGGCCTGGGGAGACCGGGGGGGGCGGGGCGCCTGCGGGGCGCGACCACCCTGCGGCGGACGGGCTCCCTGGGGACGCTGGGGGGGGCGGGCGGAGCCGCCCTGCGGCTGCGCTCCGGGGGTGCCGTCGGTGCGGCGGGGCTGGCGGGGGGGCTGCGGGGAGCGCCCCGAGGGCGCTCTTGCTGCTGCGTTCGCGGGTCTTTCGGCGCCTTCTGCGCCCTGGTTGCGGGGTTGGGGATTGGACGCGCCAAATCGACGCGCCGGTTTCTGGTCGGCCATGGAATCCTCCTTGATTCGTTTGTTCATCGACCCCACTATACCACATCCTGGCCGATTGTCCTGCAACGCCTGCATCTCGGTCTTGCACAGACGCGGAGGCCCGTGGTATCATTCATGGAGTTCTGGACAGGAGGTGAAGAAATGCCGAACATCAAGTCCGCCATCAAGCGCGTGAGCGTCACCGAAAAGAAGACCGAGACCAACAAGATGCAGAAGAGCGCGATCCGTACCGTGGTGAAGAAGGCCAAGGCCGCCGTCGCCGCGTCCGACCCCGCGAAGGACGAAGCCGTCAAGACCGCCCAGGTCGTTCTCGACAAGTCCGTCGCGAAGGGATACCTCCACAAGAACACGGCCGCCCGCCGGAAATCCCGCATCGCCAAGGCGAACAACGCCGCGAAGTAGGTCCTTCCGAGGCACCCGCCTCCAGAGCTCCCAGACACGAGAAAAAGGGACGGTCCTTCGACCGTCCCTTTTGCATGTCCGCCCTGACGCTTGCGCCATCCGCCTCAGCCGACGACGATGCGGTGCCAGCTCTTCTTGCCCTTGCGCAGGACGATCTCGTCCCCCGTCAGGTCCGCCGTCCCGACGGTCCGTGCGACGTCCCCGGCCGGCGCCTCGTTCACGAAGACGCCGCCCTGCTGCACGAGCCGCCGCGCCTCGCCCTTCGACGGCGCGAGCCCCGTCGCGACCAGCAGGTCGACCAGCTGGACGCCCTTCGCCAGGTCTGCTTCGGACAGGGTCGTCGTCGGCATGGAGCCGCTCCGGCCGCCCTTCTCGAACAGGTCCTCGGCCAGCCGGAGGGCCTCGTCGGCCTTCTCCGCGCCGTGCACCAGCGCCGTCACTTCGCGCGCCAGCACCTTCTTGGCCTGGTTGATCGACTCGTCCTTGCGGTCCGTCAGCTCGGCGATCTCCTCCAGCGGGAGGAAGGTCAGCAGGCGCAGGCAGTTCGCGACGTCGGCGTCGTCGATGTTGCGCCAGTACTGGTAGAAGTCGAACGGCGAGGTCTTCTCCGGGTCGAGCCAGACGGCGCCCTTCTCGGTCTTGCCCATCTTCTTGCCTTCGCTGGTCGTGAGCAGCCGGAAGGTCAGGCCGAAGGCGTCGACGCCCTCCTTCTTGCGGATCAGCTCCGTACCGCCGAGGATGTTCGACCACTGGTCGTCCCCGCCGAGCTGGAGCCGGCACCCGTAGGTCCGGAAAAGGTGCAGGAAGTCGTAGCTCTGCATCGGCATGTAATTGAACTCGAGGAAGGACAGGCCGGTCTCGAGGCGCGACTTGAAGCACTCGGCGGCGAGCATGCGGTTCACGGAGAAGCAGGAGCCGATCTCCCGCAGGAACTCGACGTAGTTGAGCTTCAGCAGCCACTCGGCGTTGTCCGGCATCAGCGCGCGTCCGTCCGTGAAGTCGACGAGGCGGGCCATCTGCGAGCGGAAGCATTCCGCGTTGTGCTGGATCTGCTCCTGCGTCAGCATCCTGCGCATGTCGGTCTTGCCCGACGGGTCGCCGACCATCGCGGTGCCCGTGCCGAGCAGGGCGATCGGGCGGTGTCCGGCGCGCTGCATGTGGGCCATCACGACGAGCTGCAGGAAGTGCCCGACGTGGAGGCTGTCCGCCGTCGGATCGAAGCCGATATAGAACGTGGCACCTGGCTTTCCGAGCAGTTCCCGGACCGCGTCGCGGTCGGTCACCTGCGCGATGAATCCGCGGGACTCGAGGACATCGAAGACGTTCATGGCGGGCCTCCCTTCGGGTTTTTCGAAAATACTACAGCATCCGCACCGGCGTGTCAAAATCCGCGCCGCACCGTCGGAGGGCGGGGTCCGGCACCGCCAGGGCGCGCACGTCGGCCGCGGCGAGGTCCAGCGCGGCCATCCGCTGCAGGACGGGGTCGCTCCCGTGCTCGAGGAAGTCGGAGGCCTTGGTGACAAGGGGCAGCGTCGCGCTGTCCCGCATCTTCTTGAGCAGGTAGCGGCCCTTCTTCGTGAAGCCGAGCACACGCAGGTAGCGCGGACCGCCGGCCGCGTCGAACGACGCGAGGTCTTCCTCGGAGAGGCCGACCGCGAGGGCCGCGAGAGCCCGTGCGATGCGCGTCGAGGGAAAGCGTCGCGTGGCGGCCTTCTCGAGCAGCGTCGCATAGAGACCGGCGCCGGGTTCGCGCGGCTCGCGGTCGAGCGCGGCGGCGGCGTCCTGCAGGCGGCGGGACAGGCCCTCGCCCATGGACGAGATCCGGTCGAGCCGCTCGGCCGGCAGCGTGCGCAGCAGCGTGACGAGCAGGGGCGCGAGGGACTCGGGGCCGACCGGGGCGGACCCGGAGGAGGCGGCTTCAAGCAGCGCGCCCGCCGAGGCGGGGGGCATCGCGCGGCGGACGGCCGCGAAGGCCGCGCCGAGGCCGGCGCGATCGACCGTACCCGCGCCGCCGACGGACAAGGGGCGGAGGAAGGCCGCGCGCAGGGAGCTCGCAGAAGCGACGACGGGACCTTCGCCGTTTGCGCCGTCCGGGACGTCGGGGTCGTGGTAGCCCGCGCCGGCGCGGAGGACGGCGAAAGGGGCGGGAGCGCGGGCGCCCAGGCGGCGGAGGGCCTTCAGGTACTCGACCGCGAGGATGTCGTTCGGACCCCCGAGCAGCGACGCGTCTCCCGGAAGGCCTTCGTCGGCGAGGTAGGCGGCGAGCGCGGCCTGGCGAGCGGCGGGGAAGGAGAGACCCTCGTCGAGGCGGCCCCGGAGGAGGGTCCGGAAAGCGTCCGGTTCCCGGACGAGCACGTCGACGAGCGGGAGCAGGCCGTCGAGCGATCCGGACTCGCTGCCGAAGGCGAGGCGTCCGCAGACGCCCGTCGCTGCGAGCAGCGCGACGCCGCCGGAGGCGAAGCGTTCGGCGCTCGCGCAGGCGAAGGCGAAGGGGATCTCGAGGACGACGTCGACGCCGCAGCGCAGGGCCGTTTCGGTGCGCACCCACTTGTCGGCGATCGCGGGCTCGCCACGCTGCGTGAAGTCGCCGCTCATGGCGACGACGACCGCGGCGTCCTCGCCGAACGCGCGGCGCACCTCGGCCAGCTGGTGTGCATGCCCGTTGTGGAAGGGGTTGTACTCGGCGATGATGCCTACCGTCTTCATGATGGACCGATTATACTCCGGGGGCCGCGCCGCCGCACCCTTCCGGGATGCTATACTGGGGCGGAATAGGGGGATTCGCCGTGCCCGACGCGTACGTGTTCCGCAGGAAGAAGAAGGTCCGCCTGCTGCCGGTCGTCCTCGTGGCCGTCGTCGGCCTGGGATTGCTGGCCGCCGCCGTCCTCTATGCTTTCGGATTCTTCCGCGCGACGACCGGCGATGCACCGGCATTCGACGCCGCGCTGCCCGGCAGCCGGACCTCCGCGGCCGGAGGCCTGTCGACGACCTCCTACGCCACCCTCGCGGCCGACGCCTGGAAGACCTCGCAGGCGCTGCTCGGCAAGAACGGGTTCCTGCTGTCCGAGGCCCTCCTGGCGTCGAAGGACGGCACACTGCCATTCGAGACGTCCGACACGATGTCCGCCTCCGACCAGCTGCTCCGCCTGCAGCACGAACTCGAGCAGGACCGCCGGTCGTCCTTCCTCTCGCTCCAGAAAGCCTTCGCCTCGGTCTTCGTCGAGAGCGACGGACTCGTCCGCCCGTCCGATTCCGGGACGCAGTCAGTTTCCTCGCCCGCCGACTCGCTCCTCTATGCGCGACTCCTCGCGGAAGGGTACGCCCACTGGCACGACGCCCGCCTGCTGGCCGCCTGCCGCGCGACGTCCGACGCGCTGCTCGCGACGCTCGACGCGCAGGGGCTGCTCGCCCCCGACCGCACGGCGGTGCTGCCTTCGCCCGCCCCGTCCCCGACCGACGAAACGTTCCTGACCCCGACCCCCGGCCCGACGTCGACTCCCCTGCCGACGCCGACGCCGCGCCCCCTGGACACCGTGGCGGCGCTCGGCCTGTCCCAGGCCGACTTCGAGGCGATGCGCCAGCTGTCCCTCCTCGACGGCCGCTGGAAGGCCGTTTACGCCGCGAATCTCGCGGTCGTGCAGGGCGGCCTCCTCGGAGATGACCTGCCGCTCTACGCCGAAGCGTATTCCACCGCGTCCGGAGGCTACCTTCCGTTCACGGGCGAGCATGCCTGGGTCGACACGCTGGAGTCCCTGCGGGTCGTCCTGCACCTCTGCGAAGTCGGACAGGCCGACCCGCGCAGCCTCGCCTGGCTGCGGACGCAGGTGATGGACACCGGCGCCGTCTATGCCGCATACGACCTCGCAACCGGTTCGCCCGTCTCGACCGACGAGTGCGTGCCGGCCTATGCGATCGCCGCCCGCATCGCCCGGATGACCGGGGATGCCGTCTATTACAAGGCCGCGATCGACCGGATCGACTGGAACCTCGCGACCGACGTCAACAGCCTCGCCGACGGCGCCGTCTTCCGCAAGGACGCGACCGGCCGGGTGCTCGTGTTCGCCGTGGACAACCTTTGGGCGATGCTCGCGCTCGAATGATCCCGCGCCCGCCCCTGCAGCCCTCGCCGCGACCGGGTTGTGGTAGAATCGGGTCGTAGGGTCCCGCAAGGGAGAAGGAGTTCCGAGATGGCCGAGAACGCGACCGTCCTGACGTCCGACATCGAGCGGCTGATCTCCGCGATCGCCGGCGTTTCCGCCTCCAAGGTCGTCACCGACGACGAGGGCCGGATCGTCGAGATCCACGTCCTCGCCGACACCTCCCGCTCCCCGAAGCAGCTCGTCCGCGATATCCAGTCCTGCACGATGGCCGCCTTCGGCGTCCCCGTCGACTACAAGACGATCAGCATCGCGCAGATCCAGCGCGACATGGAGCCGACCGTCGCCGTCGCCTCCCCGACGCCCACCGTCATCCGGTCCGCGCCGCGCCTCCTGCTCGCCGCGACCTCCGTGCGCGTCGACCACGCTTCCGTCGAGACGACCGTCACGCTGTCCTTCGACGGCCAGTCCCTCGAAGGACAGGCCCGCGGACCCGCGTCCGAGCGCGGCCGTCGCACCGCCGCGGCCGCCGCCTGCCTCGAGGCCGTCCACGCCTACTTCGGCGCCGACGGGCTGCTGCAGGTCCTCGAGATCCAGAAGAACCGGATCGCCGGCCTCGACGCGATCGACGCCGCGGTCGCCTTCCAGGACGGGGACCGCGAGCTCGTCCTGCTCGGCTCCTCTACGATCCGCGCCGGCGTCGGCGAAGAGGACGCCGTCGTCCGCGCCGTGCTCGACGCCCTGAACCGCATGCTCGGCCGCGCGGGGCGCGCCGCCCAGGAATGACCGGAGGGCTCCCTCGGGGCCCTTTATCTTTACAGTTCCCGTCCCAGGATTACAACTCGACGAAGCGGATTACATTTCCGCGCAACCGCTTCTGCGGCGCTTCCGCGCGTGATACATTCAGCGCAGGAGAAGCGGCGCGCCACCGCGGAAAGGCGTACGCGCACCGACTGGACGACAGGCCGGCGTAGCGGAGCGTGACAACCTACCTGCTTAGCGGAGGGGTAGAGTCCTCGACAAGGAGGTTGTCAGCACAAATGAAGAAGATCATCGGCGTTCTCGTGGCTCTTCTCGCCCTCGTTCTCGCCAGCGGCGCGAACTGGAAGATCATCTGATCGGGTCAGAATGCAACGAACCAGGATTTCCTGCCGGCCTGTCGTACTCCTGAACCCCCTGGCCCTTCCGGCGCGGACGTCGCGTCGGAGAAAGCGTCGGAAGCATGAGACGGATCTGGGTCCTCTACCTCGGAATCACGGTCGCCGTGGGGCTCGTCGCCCTCGGCGTCCTCACGTGGTTCGCCCGGGACGCCGTCCTCGCCAACTGGAAGGCCCTGCTCTTCCTCGCCGCCATGGGCGCCATCGCCGAATCCCAGGCCGTCGTGATCTCCAAGGACCGCGCGATCACCGTCGCCTTCGCCGTGAATCTCTGCGCCCTCCTGATGTTCGGCCCCGTGCCGGCCGCCTGGGTCGCGCTGGTCTCCGTCCTCGGCGCCGTCTCGGACTTCGGGCACGGCAAGCGGGAGCACATCTTCAATACCCCGGTCCACAAGACGCTCTTCAATTCCGCGAGCTACATCCTGTCGATGATCGCCGGCGGCTACGCCTATGCGGCCCTCGGCGGCGGCTTCCTCGCCGGCCGCGCGTTCGCCGGCTTCGCGGCGCTCTTCGCGTTCATCGGCGCCAACCTCGCGCCGCTGGTCGTGGCCATCCTCGCGTACATCCTGGTCAACACGGGGACCGTCGCGCTCTACTTGACCTTCTTCACGGGACGCAACACGATCCGGCAGTGGTTCGGCCAGTTCCTCTGGTCGATCCCCAGCCTCTTCGTGATCGGCGTGCTCGGGATCATCATCACGCTGATGTACCAGCAGTTCGGCTGGGTCGCCGTCGTGCTCTTCTTCGGCCCGCTGATGCTCGCCCGATACACGTTCGTCCTCTACAGCTCCCTCAAGAAGGGCTACCTCGACACGATCAAGGCGCTCTCGTCCTCGATCGAGGCGAAGGACGTCTATACGGTCGGCCACTCGAAGCGCGTCGAGGAACTGTGCGAAGGGATGGCCACCGTGCTCGACCTCTCGGCGAAGCGCATGGAGACGTTGCGGTACGCCGCCCTGCTGCACGATGTCGGCAAGATCGGCATCCCCGAGGCCATCCTGAACAAGCCGGGTCCCCTGAACAAGGAGGAGCGCGAGCAGATCCGCCGCCACCCGGAGATCGGCGCGCACATGCTCGGCGGCATCGAGTTCCTCGCCGACGCGGTGCGCATCATCCGCGCCCACCACATCGCCTACGACGGGTCGGGCTATCCGTCCACGGCCTCCGCGGACGGCCAGCTTCTCGAGGCGCAGATCATCTGCACCGCCGACTCCTACGACGCCATGACGACCGACCGGCCCTACCGGCCCGCCATGTTGCGCGAGCGGGCCCTCTCGGAGATCCGGCGCCTGTCGGGCACCCAGTTCTCGCCCACGGTCGTCGACGCCCTCGAGCGGGCCATCCACCGGATCGAACCGCTGCCGGCCGCCGCGCCGGCCCCGCAGGAGCTGACGCCGGCCCACAAGGCCGAGGCCTCGTGACGTGATCCTCGAAGCCGCGGTCCTCGGCCTGGTCGTCGGGCTGTTCGCGAAGGGCTCCTTCCGCTCGATCCTCCACAAGCGCTTCCGCCACCTGTGGCTGGTGTTCGTGTCCATCGCCTGCGAACTGTTCGTCTCGACCGGCCTCATGGGCCGCCTCCTGCTTTCGCCGGGCGCCGACGGCAGCGCCGCGCTGGTCGCCCACGAGACCCTGCCGCTCGTCGCGTTCGCCGCATTGCAGTACGCCACGTTGTCCGCCTTCCTGCTGCTCAACTTCGCGAAACCGGGCCTGCGGCTCATCCTGGTCGGCAGCCTGCTCAACGCCGCCTCCATCCTCGCGAACGGCGGGCGCATGCCGGTCGGTCCGCTGCTCGCTCGGAGCTTCCGCGACGACCCGGCGGGGCTCTCGGCCGCCATCGCCCGCATCGCCGCGTCCCCCAACTACGTATACGCGCCGGACGGCGCACCGCTCGGCTTCCTCGGCGACCTGCTGCCCGTCCGCCTGCTCTCTCCCTACATGGTCAGCGCCGGCGACTTCCTCATCTCCCTCGGCGCCTTCCTGTTCGCCTGGTATCTCGTCCGCCGGCCGAGACCGGCCCGAAGGCCCTGATGCCCGCAGGTCCCGGCACGGTTCGTTTCTTCTTGTGGATTCCCCCCCCGTTCGTTATAATGATTGAGTTTCTGAAAAAAACGAATCATGTCAGGGGGAATGGGAATGGGTTTCATCGACACCATCATCGCGAAGGCCTCCAAGGAGAAGAAGACGGTCGTCCTGCCCGAGTCGGCGGACCGCCGCGTGCTCGAGGCCGCCGCCGAAGTGACCGCCCGCGGGATCGCCGAGATCGTGCTGGTCGGGAGTCCGGCCACGATCGCCGACGTCGGCCGGGGGCTCGACCTCTCGAAGGTCCGGATCGTGGATCCTGCGACGTCACCGCTGTTCCAGGACTACGCGGACACGTACTACCAGCTCCGCAAGGAGAAGGGCGTGACGCCCGAGAAGGCCGTCGAGACCATGAAGGACAACGTGTTCTTCGGCGTCATGATGGTCAAGAAGGGACAGGCGGACGGCATGGTCTCCGGAGCGGCGCACAGCACCGCGGACACCCTGCGCCCCGCGCTCCAGATCCTCAAGACGGCGCCCGGCACGAAGCTCGTCTCGGCGTTCTTCCTGATGGTCGTCCCGGACTGCGAGTACGGCGAGCAGGGCACGTTCCTCTTCGCCGACTGCGGCCTCGTGGAGAACCCGGATGCGGACCAGCTTTCCGAGATCGCGATCTCCTCGGCGAAGTCCTTCCGGCAGCTCGCCGGCACCGAACCCTCGGTCGCGATGCTCTCCTACTCCACCTACGGCAGCGCGAAGAATCCGCTCGTCGACAAGGTGGTCGAGGCGACCCGCCTCGCGAAGGCCAAGGCCCCGGGCCTCCGGATCGACGGCGAACTCCAGGTCGACGCCGCCCTCGTGGCCTCCGTCGGGAAGTCCAAGGCGCCGGGCAGCCTGGTCGCCGGCACCGCCAACGTCCTCGTCTTCCCGGACCTCAACGCCGGCAACATCGGTTACAAGCTCGTCCAGCGCCTGGCGAAGGCGGAGGCGTACGGCCCCGTGACGCAGGGCATCGCCCGTCCCGTGAACGACCTGTCCCGCGGCTGCAGCGCCGAGGATATCGTCGGCGTGGTCGCAATCACCGCGGTCCAGGCCCAGGACATGGAATAGGAAGGGAACAAGACATGATCGTCCTCGTCATCAACGCCGGCAGCTCCTCGATCAAGTACCAGCTGCTGGACGTCCACACCGCCCAGGTCCTCGCGAAGGGCGGCGCCGAGCGCATCGGCATCGAAGGCTCCCTGATCAAGCACCAGCGCCGCGCCGAGGAGGCCGTCAAGATCCTCGCGCGCATGCCCGACCACCGCACCGCGATCAAGGAGGTCCTCGCCGTCCTGACCAGTGAAGACCACGGCGTGATCGCCAACATGGGCGAAATCGACGCGGTCGGGCACCGGGTCGTGCACGGCGGCGAGAAGTTCTCGAGCTCCGCGATCATCACCGCCGAAGTCAAGCAGGCGATCCGCGCCTGCTTCCGGATGGCCCCACTGCACAACCCCCCGAACATGACCGGCATCGAAGCCTGCGAAGAGGCGATCCCCGGCGTCCCCCAGGTCGCGGTGTTCGATACCGCCTTCCACCAGACGATGCCCGGGCGCGCGTACATGTACGCCCTTCCGTACGAGCTGTACGAGAAGCACGGCATCCGCCGCTACGGCTTCCACGGGACCTCGCACCGCTTCGTCGGGCAGCGCGCGGCGCAGATGCTCGGCAAGCCGATCGGGGAGACCAAGATCGTCACCTGCCACCTCGGCAACGGCTCCTCGGTCGCGGCGATCGACGGCGGCCGCTCCGTCGACACGTCGATGGGCATGACCCCGCTCGCCGGCATCTGCATGGGTACCCGCTGCGGCGACATCGACCCGGCGCTCGTGACCATGATCATGGACCGCGAGGGCCTCGACATGAAGGGCGTCGACGACCTGATGAACAAGAAGTCCGGCGTGGCCGGCGTCTCCGGCGTCAGCTCCGACTTCCGCGACCTCGACGAGGCGATGGAGCAGGGCAACGAGCGCGCGAAGCTCGCCCTCGAGATGTTCACCTACCAGTGCCGCAAGCTGATCGCCGCGTACGCGGCCGCCATGGGCGGCGTCGACGCGGTCGTGTTCACGGCCGGCATCGGCGAGAACAACCCGTACGTCCGCCAGGGCGCGACGGAAGGTCTCGCGTTCATGGGCATCGCCGTCGACCCCGAGAAGAACCGCGTCAAGGGCAAGGAGGCCGACATCTCCGCGGAAGGCGCGACCGTGCGCGTCTTCACGATTCCGACCAACGAGGAGCTCGCGATCGCGATCGAGACCGAGAGGCTGGTTTCCGCCCGCTGACATTGACACGACGGGCGCTTCTGAATATAATACGATTCGCGTCTGTGAAAGGGGCCTCATGCTCGTCGATATCAAACCGATCGCACGAAGCACCGGAGAATCCCTTCCGGTCGAGCTCTCCGGCACGCCGGACTCGATCGCCCTGGCCTTCCCGGGATTCCGGTTTTCCGAACCGGTGACCTTCACGGGAAAGGTCGCCAACACGGGCGACGGGCTGCTGGTCCTCTCGGGGACCGTGGCGGCTTCCTACGAAAGCGACTGCGGACGGTGCCTCCGTCCGGTGCATGGAGCGCTCTCCGTGCCGGTCGTCGAGACCTATCGCAGCCGATACCACGCGGATGTCGGCCGTCGGGAGGAAAAGGAAGAGGACGACGGAACGGGATATCGCTTCGACGGATGGTCGATCGATGTCTCGGAGGCGCTCCGGGACGACCTGCTCCTGGCGCTGCCGGCCCGCGTGCTGTGCAGGGAGGACTGCAGGGGACTCTGCACCGTGTGCTTCGCGGACCGGAACGAACGGGACTGCGGGCACGACGAACGGGACGACTCGGAGAAGTCGCCGTTCGGACGACTGAGGGAACTGCTGTAGCGTCCGGACAGGGCGGTGCGGTCCATGATGGAGGGAACGTAAGATGGCGAATCCGAAACGCAAATGGTCCAAGGCGAGAACCGGCCTCCGCAGGTCGCAGTGGAAGCTCAGCGTCCCCGGTCTGGTCGATTGCCCGAAGTGCCATACCCTGAAGATGCCGCACAAGGTCTGCAAGAGCTGCGGCTTCTACGACGGCAAGGAAATCGTCAAGATGGCGGAGGACAAGAAGTCCAAGTAGCCCGAAGCCGGAAGGCCCAGGGGTTCCGTCCGCTTGAGAAGACGATAGGCAGCGGGTTTTCGGCAAAGAAGACGCGCTGCTTTTCGTTTGAAAGGAGAACCGAAGTTTGTCGTCCGATGCCCACAGGACCGTCGCGCAGGTCGCACCCGGCAGCATCGCCGAAGAATCCGGCATCCAGCCGGACGACGTCCTCGTGTCGATCGACGGGAAGCCCGTCCTCGACCGCTTCGACTACCGCACGCGCACGGCCGTGGAGGCCCTGACGGTGCTCGTGCGCCAGGCCGACGGAGAGGAGCTCGAGGTCGAGATCGAGAAGGACGAGGACGAGGATCTCGGACTCGCGTTCGACGACGCGCTGATGGACGATTGCGGGAGCTGCCGCAACGACTGCGTCTTCTGCTTCATCCGCCAGCTCCCCGACGGCATGCGCCCGACGCTGTACTTCCGCGACGACGACCTCCGCATGTCCTTCCTCTCCGGCAACTACGTGACCCTGACCAACCTCGACGAAGCCGGGATGCAGCGCCTGATCGCGCTGCGCCTGTCGCCGATCAACGTGTCCGTGCACACGACCGACCCCGAGTTGCGCGTCCGCATGATGGGCAACCGCTTCGCCGGCCGGATCATGGAGCAGCTCCGCCGCCTCGTCGACGCCGGCATCCGCGTCAACGCGCAGATCGTCCTGTGCCGCGGCTGGAACGACGGCGAGGCCTTCGACCGGACGATGCGCGACCTCGACACGCTGGGCGCGGCCCTCGGCAGCGTCGCCGCCGTGCCGGTCGGCCTGACGCGCTACCGCGACCTGAAGGGCCTGCCGGGCCTCCTGCCGTACGACCGCGACTCCGCCCGCGAGACGATCGCGCGCGTCGACCGCTGGCGGACGGCCTTCACGGAGAGCCGCGGCACCGCGACCGTCCACGCCGCCGACGAGTTGTACCTGCGCGCCGGTCTGCCGATACCGGGCGAGGGCTACTACGAGGACTACCCCCAGCTCGAGAACGGCGTGGGGCTTATCGCCCTCTTCCGCCGCGAGCTCCGCGAGGGGCTCGCCGCCCGCCGCCGCCGCAGGAGCCTGCCGGTCGCGCCGCTCGGCGCCGTCGTGCACATCGCGACGGGGACCGACGCCGCCCCCTTCCTCGAGGAGGCGGGCCGCCGCGCCGGGCCGGCCTACGGGGTGGAGTTCCGCGTGCACCCGGTCGCCAACCGCTTCTTCGGCGAGACCGTGACCGTCGCGGGCCTCGTGACGGGAGCCGACCTCGTCGCCACCCTGCGCGCCCCGCTCGCGGACGCGGGCCTGAAGGAAGGCGCCGGGGAGGCGCCGCACCTGCTGATTCCCGCCTGCATGCTCAAGGCCGACGAGGAGGTCTTCCTCGACGGTGTGACGCTTCAGGAGGCCGAAGCGACCCTGGGATGCAGGATCGCCGTGGCCCCGCCGACCGGATCGGGGCTGCTGGAGGCGCTGGATGCGCTGACCCGGGATGCCAGGGAGGGGATACGACATGGGTAAGCCGATCGTCGCCGTCGTCGGGCGCCCCAACGTGGGCAAGTCGACGCTGTTCAACTACCTCGCCGGAAGCCGCATCTCGATCGTCGACGACACGCCGGGCGTGACGCGCGACCGCGTGTACGCTGAAGCCGAATGGCGCGGACGGAAGTTCGCTCTGATCGACACGGGCGGCATCGAGACGCAGACGGACGATGCGATGCTGCGGCAGATGCGCTCGCAGGCCGAGATCGCGATCGAGACCGCCGACGTGATCCTCTTCATGGTCGATGTCCAGGCCGGCCTGACCGCCGCGGACCAGGACGTCGGCACGCTGCTGCGCAAGTCCGGCAAGCCGATCGTGGTCTGCGTCAACAAGTCCGACCGACCGGGCCCCATGGCCCCCGACGCCTACGAATTCTACAACCTCGGGCTCGGCGAGATCTTCCCGGTGTCGTCGGTGCACGGGCTCGGCACGGGCGACCTGCTCGACGCGCTATACGAGCACTTCCCGCCGGCCGGAGAACACGACGACGACGACGACGAGATCCGCGTCGCCGTGATCGGCAAGCCCAACGCCGGCAAGTCCTCGCTCGTCAACCGCATGCTCGGCGAGGAGCGCACGATCGTCTCCGACGTCCCGGGCACGACCCGCGACGCGATCGACTCGCCGCTCGTCAACGAACACGGGAAGTACGTGCTCGTCGACACCGCCGGTCTGCGCAAGAAGAGCCGCATCGACGACGACATCGAGCGCTACAGCATGATCCGCGCCCTCGCCGCCATCGAGAAGGCCGACGTCTGCGTCGTGCTGATCGATGCGCAGGACGGCGTGACCGAGCAGGACACCAAGGTCGCGGGCTACGCGCACAACAGCGGCAAGGCCTGCATCATCGTCGTCAACAAGTGGGACCTCGTCGACAAGGAGACGGGTACGCTCGAGCTGTACGAGAAGTCGATCCGCGAAGGCCTCGTCTTCCTGCAGTACGCGCCAGTCCTGTTCATCTCGGCGAAGACCGGCCAGCGCGTGCCCAAGTTGTTCGAGCTGATCAACCACGTCTACGCCCAGGCCTGCCTGCGCCTGTCGACCGGCATGCTCAACGACCTGCTGGCCGAGGCGATGGCGATGTCCCCGCCGCCCAACGACAAGGGCAAGCGCCTGCGGATCTACTACGCGACCCAGGTCGGCGTCCGCCCGCCCGAATTCGTCTTCTTCCTCAACGAGAAGGAGCTCATGCACTTCTCGTACGAACGGTACCTGGAGAACCAGTTCCGCAAATGCTTCGGCTTCGAAGGAACGCCGATCCGCTTCATCCTGCGGGAAAGAGAAAGGGAGAACAAGTAGCACATGGCATCCGAGCGCATCGAGCACCTCCGCAACATCGCCATCATCGCCCACGTCGACCACGGCAAGACCACGCTGGTCGACGTCATGCTCCGCCAGAGCGGCACTTTCCGCGACAACGAGCAGGTCGCCGAGCGGGTCATGGATTCGAACGACCTCGAACGCGAGCGCGGCATTACGATCCTCGCGAAGAACACGGCCGTCCAGTACGAGGACCTCCGCATCAACATCGTCGACACCCCCGGGCATGCCGACTTCGGCGGCGAGGTGGAGCGCGTGCTCAAGATGGTGGACGGCGTGCTGCTGCTCGTCGACGCCTACGACGGCCCGATGCCCCAGACGCGCTTCGTGCTGCGCAAGGCCCTCTCCATGGGCCTCACGTCGATCGTCGTGATCAACAAGGTCGACCGCGCCGACGCGCGGCCCGCCGAGGTCCACGACCACATCCTCGAGCTTTTCATGGAGCTCGGCGCAACCGACACGCAACTCGACTTCCCGGTGGTCTACGCTTCCTCGCGCGAAGGCTACGCCTTCACCGACCTCGACGAGCTCGACGAGCACCTGGCGCATGGCGGCGACCTCCACCCCCTCTTCCAGGCCATCCGGGACCACATCCCCTGCCCGGTCGGCGACGAGTCGATGCCGCTCCAGATGCTGGTCTCCAACCTCGACTACGACAGCTACATCGGCCGCATCGCCGTCGGCCGCGTCGAGCGGGGCTCGATCCGGATGGGCATGCAGGCGGCCGTCGTCTCCTTCGCCGACGGGACGCACAGCACCGCGCGCATCGCCAAGCTGTTCCGCTTCGAGGGCCTGCACCGCACCGAGACCGACTCCGCCTCCGTCGGCGAGATCGTGTGCGTCGCCGGCATCCCCGACATCAACATCGGCGACACGATCTGCCCGACCGACGCGCCCGAGGCGCTGCCCTTCATCGACATCGACGAGCCCACGATCGCGATGACCTTCAGCGTCAACGACAGCCCGTTCGCGGGCCGCGAGGGCCGCTTCGTGACCTCCCGCCACCTCCGCGACCGCCTGTTCAAGGAGATGGAGACCAACGTCAGCATGCGCCTCGAGGAGACCGCGACGCCCGACGCCTTCGTCGTGAAGGGCCGCGGCGAGCTGCACCTCTCGATCCTGATCGAGACGATGCGCCGGCAGGGATACGAGTTCCAGGTCAGCAAGCCCCGGGTCATCGTGAAGGAGGTCGAAGGCGTCGCCATGGAGCCGGTCGAGCTGCTGCTCGTCGACGTCCCGGAGCCGTTCGTCGGCGTCGTCATGCAGGGCCTCGGTTCGCGCAAGGCGGAGCTCGTCAACATGCTCCCGCCGGAGAAGGGATACGTCCGTCTCGAGTTCAAGATCCCCTCCAGAGGGCTGATCGGATACCGTTCCGAGTTTTTGACCGACACCAAGGGCAATGGTATAATGAACACCGTTGTCAGTGGATTCGAACCCTGGAAGGGCGAGATCGAGACCCGGCCGCACGGCGTCCTGGTCGCCTGGGAAGACGGGGACAGCGTGACCTACGGCCTCTACAACGCGCAGGAACGTGGAAATCTCTTCATCGGCGCCGGAGTCCCCGTCTACGAGGGGATGATCGTCGGCGAATGCCCTCGGGACGAAGACATCGTCGTCAATATCTGCAAGAAGAAGCATGTGACCAACATGCGGGCTTCGGGTTCCGATGACGCGCTGCGCCTCGTGCCGCCGAAGCTGATGAGCCTCGAGCAGTGCCTCGAGTTCCTCTCCGATGACGAGCTCGTCGAGGTGACGCCCAAGACGATCCGTCTTCGCAAGCGGATCCTGAGCACCGAACAGCGCGCGAAGCTCCGGTCGAGAAAGGACACCTGACTCCGATGTTCTCCCGCAGAGCCCTCAAGTTCCTGTCCGTGGTCGTCTTCCTCGTCCTGGCCCTCGTCGTCGCTGGCATCGGCGTCTATTTCGGATACTCCTACGTGATCGCCCAGAACGCCCGATTCGAGGCGTTCTCCACGAGCGGCACGACGATCGGTCCCGATACCGCGGGCGCCAAGATGGTGGTCATTCCTCGCGCTGCGACCACGAAGGCGATCGCGGCGCTGCTTTCCGACCAGAAGGTGATCGCGAACCCGTTCCTGTTCACGCTTCTCTCGAAGGTCAACGGCTTCGACGGGCAGTACCAGGCGGGGACGCACTTCGTCACCGCCTCGATGACCTACGACGAAATCATGTACATGCTCTCGCAGAAGCCGAAGTCGGTGACCGTGACCTTCCCCGAGGGCATCACGTACAAGCAGATCAAGGCGAAGCTGACCGCCGCGGGCGTGTACTTCGACGAGAAGAAACTCGACGCGATGGTCAAGAACCCTTCGCTGTTCCTCGACTACGACTTCGTCCGGGCGATTCCGGTCACCGCTGGCCGCGATTGGACCCTGCAGGGGTACCTGTTCCCCGACACCTACGAATTCGACATGAACGCCGACGAGGAGACGATCCTCCGCACGTTCCTGAACAACGCCGAGAACAAGTACCTGCCGGAGTTCTACGCCCGCGCGCAGGTCCTCGGCCTCTCGATGGACCAGGTGATCACGCTGGCCTCGATCGTCCAGAACGAGACCGCGAAGCTGACCGACATGGGCACCGTGGCGAGCGTCTTCTGGAACCGCCTCAAGTCCAAGGACCCGACGATGAACTTCCTGCAGTCCTGTGCCAGCCTGAACTACCTTCGTGAGGAGCAGGGGCTCGCGCGGCGCTATATCGCGACCGACGCCGACATCAAGTTCCAGAGCCCCTACAACACCTACCAGAACAAGGGCCTGCCGCCCGGGCCGATCGGCAACCCCGGCTCCGACGCGATCCGCGCCACCCTCTGGCCCGACAAGACGACCTACCTGTACTTCGTCGCGATGGGCAACGGCAACACGGCCTTCGCGTCGACCTTCACGCAGCACCTCGCCAATATCAAGAATTCCAAGTACTACGGCCAGTAGGAGGCTTCCCATGGAGCTGCTCTCACCGGCCGGCTCCCCCGACAGGCTGAGGGCCGCCGTGGCCTATGGCGCGGACGCCGTCTACCTGGCGGGAACCCGATACGGATTACGCGCCTCGAGCGCGAACTTCACCCCGGAGGACCTGGCCGAAGGCGCAGCCTTCGCCCACGCACGCGGGGTGAAGGTGTTCCTGGCCCTGAACATCCTCGCGCACCCTTCCGACTTCCAGGAACTCCGGAGCTTCGTGCGGGACGCCGCGGCGTGCGGCGTCGATGCATGCATCGTCTCCGATCCGGGCGTCTTCACCCTCGCCCGCGAAGAGGCACCCGGCGTCGCGCTGCATGTCAGCACGCAGGCCAGCGTCGTGAACGCCCGTGCCTGCCGATTCTGGCACGCGCAAGGCGCGAAGCGGATCGTCCTCGCCCGCGAGCTGACGCTCGCCGAAATCGCGGAGATCCGCGCCGACATCCCCGACGACCTCGAGCTCGAGACCTTCGTCCACGGCTCGATGTGCATCGCCCATTCCGGGCGCTGCCTCCTGTCGGCGGCCATGGCGGGACGCGACGCGAACCGGGGCCGATGCGCGCAGCCCTGCCGCTGGAAGTACGCGCTGGTCGAGGAGAAGCGGCCCGGCGAGTCCTTCCCCGTGGAGCAGGACGGCCAGGGGACCTACATCCTGAATTCGCGCGACCTCTGCATGGTCGCGCACCTCGAGGAGATGCGCCGGGCGGGCGTCACGAGCCTCAAGATCGAGGGACGCGCGAAGAGCGCGTTCTACGCCGCCGTCACGACGAAGGCCTACCGGATGGCCCTCGACGCCCTGGAAGGGAAGCCCGGCGCGGGGACGCCGGACGACTGGATGGAACTGCTGGAACGCACGAGCCACCGGCCCTTCTCGACCGGGTTCTACTACGGCGCGCCGATGGACGACGCGCAGGTGCACGCCACCGATGCCGACTATCTGCGGGAGGCGGACGTCGTCGGCAACGTCGTCGGCACCGACCCGTCGAGCGGATTCGCGCGGGTCGTCGTGCGCAACCGGTTCGGGCGAGGAGAACGCCTGTCGCTGCTGCGGCCGAAGGGCGGACCGCTGGAGTTCATGGTCGAGGGATTGACGGACGCGGAGGGGCTGCTGCTGCAGACGGCCCTGCACCCCTTGTCGGAAGTCCGATTGCCGCTGCCGGTTCCGGCGGACGCGGACTCGTTCCTGACGCGGCTGCCGCGCCGAGCGGCGACTCCGGCAAGCTCCGGCGGGGATCAGACCCTGTAGTCGATCACGGCCCGGTCCGACCGGACCCGGGCGATCAGCGCCGATGCGGCCCGGTGGTCGGGGTGGACGGCGTAGCGCTGCAGGGCGTCCGCGTCCTCGAATTCCGAAATCAGGCACATCGTCGACGCGCTGGCGTCGATTCCGACGTCCGCATGCACCTCGAAGAGTCGGATTTCGGGAATCACGGCCGGCAGGGCCATCAACGCGGCGCGGACCCGCTCCATGTTCTCGGCGCGGGTATGGCCATCGGCCAGCTCGGGAAACGTCCACATCACGATGTGCTTCAGCATGGGAACCTCCTCTGACCGGCCCGCGGACCGCGCGCCGGAATCCGCCCCCGATTGTAGCAGACGGGGCCTTCCTCTGCTACCATGGAGAAGACTTTCCGGAAAGGAACTGAATCGATGGACTGGACCTCGATCCCGCCGCTGACCCTCGCGCTCCTCTGCTTCCTGATCTTCCTCGCGGGCTTCGTCGACTCGATCGCCGGAGGGGGCGGACTGCTGTCGATTCCCGCGTACCTGATGGCCGGTCTTCCGCCCCACCTCGCGGCCGGCACGAACAAACTGTCGGCCTCCCTCGGGACGACGGTGTCCACGATCCGCTACTTCCGCCACGGCCGCGTCCACCTCGCCGCCGCCGCGACCAGCGCCGCGCTGGCCTTCCCGGGGTCCTTCCTCGGGTCGAAGGCCGCGCTCGCGCTCCCGTCCGAGGGGTTCCGCGCCGCCCTGCTCGTGATGATCCCCGTCGCCGCCGTCCTCGTCCTCACGCGGAAGAACGGCGACGACGCCGAGGACCGTCGGGAGCCGAAGATCCACGGCTTCCGGCTCTGGTTCCTCTGCGGGGCCATAGGCCTCACGATCGGCTTCTACGACGGCTTCTTCGGTCCCGGCGCCGGGACCTTCCTCCTGATGCTCCACAGCCTCGTGCTCGGCTTCGGCCTGCGCACCGCGAGCGGCAATGCGAAAGTCGTGAACCTGAGCTCCAACTACGCGGCGTTCGCGGTCTTCCTCGCAGCGGGGCAGATCCTCTGGGTCCCGGGTCTCGCGGCCGGGGCCTGCGGCATCGCCGGCAACTGGCTCGGGTCCGGCATCGCGATCCGGAAGGGTGCGAAAGCGATCAAGCCCGTCTTCGCGCTGGTCCTCGTGATGCTGTTCGCCAAGGTGGTGTACGACGCCCTGACGAAGGCCGTCGGCTAGCCCTGCGCCAGCGAGAACGAGTAGAGCCAGACGAGGAAGACCGCCAGCAGCAGGCAACCCAGCAGGAAACGCCACTCGAGGAAGACTTTCGGCTCCGGCCCGAGGTCTTCTTCGCGCGTGGCGGGCGACCGCCGGTGGAAGGCGGGGGAGCGGAGGGCGAGATAGACGGGGACCGTCGCGATGGCCGCCACGATCGCGCCGAGGAGCGAGACACCGAGCAGCGACTCGGCGTCGAACCCGCTGGAGAACGCGGCGTCGCGCCATTGCGGCAGCAGGGGTCGGATCGCGATGAGCGTGAGGTTCAGGGAGACGTGCGCGGCGATCGGAGCGGCTAGGCCGCCGGTCGATCGGCGGAGGGCGCCGAGCAGCAGCCCGGCGCCGAACGGTGCGAGCAGGAAGAGCGGGTCGGCGTGGAAGAGCGCGAAGGCCAGCGCCGGGAGGACGATCGCGGAGACGCGCGCTCCGGAGTGCTCCATCGCGCCCTGGATCAGGCCGCGGAACATGAGCTCCTCGACGATGCCGGGGACGACCACGGAGAGGACCAGAAGGACGATCCACGATTCCGGCCCGGACGTCGTGACGCGCGGCGCGGATGTGGCGGGGAAGAGGAAGCCCGACTTCGCGAAGGCGTAGATCACGACGTTGTTGAGGCCGGTCAACAGCACGGCGGCGGGGATGCCGGCCGCGGCGGCCAGGATGAGGCCGCCCGGACGGGGCATCCCTGCGCCGAGGATCGTGCGCGGCGTGATGCGGTAGCCGCCGGCGACGACCAGCGTGGGCAGCAGGATGCAGAGACCCTGCATGAGCGCGGCGGCGACGGCGAAGCCCTGGAGGGAGGCCTTGGAGAATCCGAAGGCGCCGTCCGGCATCAACGTCCAGGCGATCTGCAGTACCGTCGCGAGCACGGCGTTCACGATCAGCAGCGTGCCGGGCGCGACCCGGACGTGGCGGTCGGCGAGAGCATTCCCCGGCAGGGCCCGCTCGAGAGCGGGCTCGCGCGGCGTGTCGGGAGGGCGGCTGCGTGAAGGCGTCTCCTGGTGCTTCATCCGGGACATCCTTTCCGGGGCGGGCGAGCGCCGTCCCAATTCGGGAGCCGGTCGGGCGGACCTAGAAAAGCGAAAGATACCAGGAGGCGATCCCTGCGAGGACGTTCTGGAAGAACAAAACCGCGACCACGCCCAGAACGAGGAACGGGCCGAACGGCATGGTGCCGTCGGGAACGGGCGCGGCATCGGCATCGGCGGTTGCATCGGCTTCCGCCCCCTCCTCCGGTTCTTCGGAGCGGTGGCCGTACTTGCGGACCAGGGCCGGGACTGCGAAGACGGCGCCGGTCACGAAGGCGACCAACAGTACGGCCAGCAGGCCGACGATTCCGGACACGAGGCCTGCGGCGGCCAGGAGCTTCACGTCGCCCATCCCCATCGCCTCGCGACCGCCGGCGAACAGACGGCTTCCGATCCAGCCGACGCCGATCAGCAGCAGACCGCCGGCCAAGCCGGCGCCGACGCGGCTCGCCGCCTCGAGATACCAGGGCGTGCCCGCGGACAGGGAGCCGGGCACGGCGCCCGCGAGGGACGGCACGAGGTCCAGGGCGAACAGGACGACTCCGACGACCGCCAGCGCGACGACGCCCTGGTCCGGCAGGATCCGGGTCAGGCAGTCGGTGGCGAACAGGACCGACAGCGGGACCAGTGCGACGGCGCACAGCACGGCGACGACGCCGGACCCGTGGGTGGCCAGTGCCTGGACCGACAATCCGGCGCAGACGAGGATCCAGACCAGACCGAGCGGGAAGAAGCGAAGGCGGGGCGAGGGCAGCGGAACGACCTCCCCTTCGGGCTCCACGTCACGCATCCAGCGCTCGGGCATGCGCAGGAACAGGAAGTACGAAAGGGTTCCGGAGCAGAGTCCGAGCAGTGCGTAGACGAGGGCTGCGTCCAGGGTCATCCGGGTACCTGCCTTTCGGGCCGTCGGCGGCTCTCCGCCTGCGCGGCGGAGTTGCCTCGATTATACCGTAAAGTGTAGAATCGGTTCATGTGGGCCACCGACAGGGGGATGCGACGATGACGAACGCCAAGCGGCCGAAGGGACGTCCCGCCAGGAAGCGCGAAGAGGGAACCGCGCCGGACACGCGGATGGCCAAGAGTCTCCGGGTGCTCGCGGCGCTCCGGGAGCGCGGACAGGACGGGACCGGCCCGTGCCTCAACCGCGAGCGGCTCGCGGCGGCGGCCGACGTCACTGTCCGCAACCTCGACGCGATCCTCAAGAGCCTGCGCGCCCAGGGGAGCGATATCCGGTGGGAGGAGTCGCGCGGCTACTGGATTGACGAGACCGTCGCCGGGCCCGGATTCCGCGTCCGCACGCCGGAGGGCTTCCGCTCCCTCCGGACGCTCCGCGCCTTCGTCGCGGAACACGGCGAACTGCTCGAGCGCGAGCGCTGGCTCGGCCTGCTCGACGACATCCTCTCCACCAGCGAGACCTCCCGGAAGAAGCATATGGGCCGCGAGTTCGAGGAAGCCCGGATCGACGAGGAGGGCCGCGTGTTCCGCGTCGCCGAGCCTGAGATCCTGTACCTCAACGTGCACCGGCCGCGCCCGGAGACGATGACCCGGCACTACGTCGAGCGCCTCACCGAGGCGATCCGCGGCTGCCACCCTGTCCGAATGCACTACGTCGACCGCGAGGGCGTGAAGGATGTCGTCCAGGTCGAACCCTACTTCGTGTTCTACCGCGAGGGTACCTACTATCTCGGCGGCGTGCAGACGCACAGTGCGGACGCCCCCCTGAAGACGATGCGGTTCAAGCCGTTCACGATCACCACGATGCGCTGCCTGTCGCTCGACGTCCTGCATGACCACGCCTTCACGCCCCAGGAGCGCTACTCCGCCGACAAGCGCCTGACCCGCACCGGCATCAAGGGACCCGACGGCGAGGCGCCGGTGGAGGCGGAGTTCGAGGTCTTCGGCCGGTTCGCGTACAACGCTTGCGAAACCGACCACGGGGAGCGCTCCGAGCACGCGTGGATCCGCAACGGGCCGCATTCCCAGCACCTGAAGATGAAGGCGACCTTCGGCAGCCTCTACGACCTCGTCCGCTACATTCTCTCGTTCGGCAAGTTCGCCGTCCTCGACCGCCCCGAGGACGTCCGCGGCATCCTCGTCGACAACATCAAGGGCATGGCGGCGCGGTACGGTCTCGAGGTCGTCGAGCCCCGGACCCCGGAGGCCCGTCCGGAAAAGTCGTCGGTTTGACGATTGACCCCGGCAAGCGTTTGCGTTACCCTGCACCTTGCACCGTCGGGCGCTCGCGTGCGGCGGGAGGTCCGGCAGGGCCGACGGAGGAATGATGTCCATGGACCGTAGCAAGGCGCTCAGCGCGGATATCCGGCTCTTTCTCACCGCCGAGGCGGGACGGGGTCCGGCCGAAGCGACGCCGTTCGAATACTGGATGGCCCTGTCCCGCGCCGTGATGGCCCGGATCGGGGAGGACTGGCAGAAGACGAGGGAATCGTATGCCACCACGCGTCAGGCGCACTACCTGTCCGCCGAATTCCTCGAGGGGCGCGCGCTGGTCAACA
Source organism: uncultured Eubacteriales bacterium (assembly GCA_903835065.1). Lineage (GTDB taxonomy): Bacteria > Bacillota > Clostridia > Saccharofermentanales > UBA5734 > CAILLO01. The sequence continues at coordinate 145,377 of CAILLO010000077.1, read as the reverse complement.
ACCTCGTGAACCTCGGCCTCTACGACGAGGCGAAGACGGCCCTCGCCGAACTCGGTCAGGACCTCTCCGCGATCGAGGAGGCCGAAACCGACGCCGCGCTCGGCAACGGCGGCCTCGGCCGTCTTGCCGCCTGCTTCCTCGATTCCTCCGCCACGCGCGACCTGCCCGTGACCGGGTACGGGATCCTCTACCGCTACGGCCTCTTCAAGCAGACGATCGTCGACGGCTTCCAGAAGGAGACCCCAGACCCCTGGCTTGAGAAGGGCTACCCCTGGCTGATCCGCCGCGACGAGGAGAAGGTGCTGGTCGAGTTCCCCGACGTATCGCTCTGGGCGGTCCCCCACGACATGCCGATCACGGGCTACGGCACCCGCAACGTCAACACGCTGCGCCTGTGGAGACCAGAACCCCTCCAGGATTTCGACTTCGTGCTCTTCAACGCGCAGCGCTACGACGACGCGATCCTGCAGCGCAACCGGATCAGCGACATCGGCCGCGTGATCTACCCGAACGACTCGACGCACGAAGGCAAACTGCTCCGCCTGCGCCAGCAGTACTTCTTCACCGCCGCGACCCTGCGCGACCTCGTCCGGAAGTACCGCGACGCCCACGACGGCTCCGTGGCGGGCTTCGAGAAGTACAACCGCATCCAGCTCAACGATACGCACCCGGTCGTCGCGATCCCCGAATTCCTGCGGATCATGACCGAGGACTGCGGACTGGATTTCGCGGAGGCCTTCCGCATGGCCAACGCGATCTTCGCCTACACCAACCACACGATCATGGCCGAGGCGCTCGAAAGCTGGGACATCAACCTCTTCTGCGTCCTGCTGCCCGACGTCTACGCCATGGTGGAGCAGGTCGACGCCCGGTTCCGCGCCGACATGACCGCCCGCGGGCTGCCGCAGGACCGGATCGCGCGCATGGCCCCGATCGGTGACGGCCGCATCCGCATGGCCTGGCTCGCGATCTACGCCTCGCGTTCGGTCAACGGCGTCGCCGCGATCCACACCCGGATTCTCAAGGAGCAGACGCTGCAGGATTGGTACGGCGTCTTCCCGGAGCGCTTCAACAACAAGACCAACGGCGTGACCCCCCGTCGCTGGCTGCGCGTGTGCAACCCCGAGCTGTCCGCGTTGCTGACCCGCCTCGCCGGCAGCGACGAGTGGGTGCGCGACCTCGACCGGCTGTCCGTTCTGGCCGTCCACGCGACCGACAAGAAGGTCCTCAAGGAGCTCCTGGCCGTCAAGGTGGTCCAGAAGAAGCGCCTGGCCGAGTTCCTCCTCGCCCGCGAGGGCGTCGTCGTCGACCCCGACTCGATCTTCGACATCCAGGTCAAGCGCATGCACGAGTACAAGCGCCAGCTGCTCAACGCGCTCTACATCCTCGACCTCTACTTCCGTCTGAAGGCGGACCCCAAGGCCGACTTCGTCCCCCGCACGTTCCTCTTCGGCGGCAAGGCCGCGCCCGGATACTTCCGCGCCAAGGCGACGATCAAGTTCATCAACGAGATCGCCCGGCTGGTCGATGGCGACCCCGACGTGCGCGGCCGCATCAAGGTCCTGTTCATCCACGACTACAACGTCAGCGCCGCCGCCCGGATCATTCCCGCGGCCGACCTGTCCGAGCAGATCTCGACGGCCGGCACCGAGGCCTCGGGCACGAGCAACATGAAGTTCATGATGAACGGCGCCCTGACCCTCGGCACCTTCGACGGCGCGAACGTCGAGATCGTCGAGGCCGTCGGGGAGAAGAACGTCTTCGTGTTCGGCGCCCGCGTCGAGCACTTCCCCGGCATCCGCTCCGTGTACGACCCGAAGTGGCAGTACCACAACGTCCCGGGCCTTCAGCGCGCCGTGGACGCCCTGACCGACGGGACGCTGGACGACGGCGGCACGGGCATGTTCCACGAACTCCAGGCGTCGCTGCTCTACGGCGTCAACTGGCAGCCGGCCGACGTGTACTACGTGCTCGGCGATTTCGAGGACTACCGGAAGGTCCACGACCAGGCCGCGGTCGCCTACAAGGACCGCCTGGGCTGGGCCGCCATGTGCTGGCGCAACATCTGTGCGTCCGGCCGCTTCAGCTCGGACCGCACCATCGCCGACTACGCCTCGGAGATCTGGGAGATCGAGCGGACGCCCGCGCACTTCCTTGACTGACGCGGAGACTTCCCCTTCCGGACGACGCGGAGGGCGCCCCGAGGGGGCGCCCTTTTCCGTGCGTGCACCGTGCCGAGGCTCGCCGGGCCTCGCCCTACGGCGCCTCCAGGTACCACCGGTCGCCCTCGCGGAACAGCCGGAGCGTGCGGTCGAGCACCCGGCAGGTGTAGCAGATGCCCTGTCCGCCGACCTTGAAGCTCACGGTGCGCCGCCGGTCGAGGATTCGATCGACGTCGTAGCGTCGGCCGTCCTCCCAGAGGAAGTTCACCGGGCGGACCTCGCCGTCCGGTTCGAACTCGCAGTTCACGTGGAGGAATACCTTGCGCATGGGTAGATGATGTTCTCCTCGATCGGGTTGGCATTGAGTCCGCGGTCCTTGAGCAGCAGGGCGCGCTGGACGGAGTAGTGCCCGAAGCGGCGACGCAGGTCGTCGATCGTGCCTTCGAGATTCTCGAGGCGGCTGCGGGCGGCCTCCTGCTCCAGGAAGGAGAGCTGGAGCGGCAGGCCGGGAAGCGTGAGGCCGGTCACCCGGACGCCGAGGGAACGGAGGGACTTGCCCGGCGTCCAGCTCTCCAGCAGGAGGCGCATCGACGCCGCGCAGATCTCCGTGGAGAGGAAGGTCGGGGAGGGGAGCTGCAGCTGGCGGTCGATCGAGAACAGCCCCGTGTCGCGCACGTAGATCTGGACCGTGCGGCCGCGCATGCCGTGGTCGCGCAGGCGCTCGGCGACGCTCTCGGCGAGGACCTGGAAGACGATCCGGGCGTCTTCTTCGGTCAGGATATCGCGCGGGGTCGTCATGCTGTTCCCGACGCCCTTGACGGGCACCTCGACGCCGGCGCGCTCGACGGGGGCCGCGTCGTATCCGTTCGCGAAGTACCAGAGGTACTCGCCCCATTTGCCCAGGAAGCCGCGCAGGAAGGCGGGCTCGAGGCGCGCCAGGCGGCCGATCGTGTCGATCCCGATGCCGTGGAGTTTCGCGGAGGTGCTGCGCCCGACGAACAGGAGCTCCTCGACGGGCAGGGGCCAGACCTTCTCGTGGAAGTTCTCGCGGGTGATCGCGGTCGTGGCGTCCGGCTTCTTCAGGTCGCTGCCGAGCTTGGCGAAGACCTTGTTCCAGGAGACGCCCACGGAGACGGTCACGCCGAGCTCGGACCGGATCCGCTCGCGGATCCGGTCCGCGAGGGACTCCGCGCCGCCGAGCAGGCGGACGCTGCCGGAGACGTCCAGCCAGCACTCGTCGATCCCGTAGGGCTCGATCTTGTCCGTGTAGTCCTCGTAGACGGAGCGGGCGAGGCGGGAGAACTCGAGGTACTTCGTGAAGTCGGGCTTCACGAGCACCAGCGTGGGGCACTTGGACTGGGCCTGCCAGATCGCCTCGCCGGTCTTGATCCCGCAGCGCTTGGCCAGCATGTTCTTGGCCAGCACGATCCCGTGCCGCTTCTCGGGGTTCCCGCAGACCACGACGGGCTTGTCGCGGAGCTCGGGCCGGTAGAGGCACTCGACCGAGGCGTAGAAGTTGTTCAGGTCGCAGTGCAGGATCGCGCGGTCGGAGGCCGGCGGGCCGGACGGGGCGCCGGTCCTCTGGAACAGGTCGAGCGAAGACGCATCGGTCGCCATGAAAGCCCCTCCTCGATGCGGAAAGCCGCTCGCTCGCAGGGGGACTGCGGGACGCGGCCTTCTCTCGTTGAATCCACTGGCTCTACGTCCTCATTATAAACCCGAACATATGTTCTGTAAAGCCCTGGCGCACCAGTTCCTACAGCGCGTTCAACGCGGACGCTGGCTGCGGGAGCAGACAGCGGGGGAGCGTCGAGAACGGCGCGATACGGTCCGTTGAAGCTTACGGCGCCCCCGGCGCACCTTCCGTCAGTAGTAGATCTGTCGTTCGCCTTCGATGCTGTCCCGCAGCGTCTCGTCGAGGCAGCGGACCGCGCCTGCGAAATCCCGGTCCTCCAGGAACGCGCAGAGGCGGCCGGTGTTCCCGTGCAGCGCCGCGATGCCGTAGAGGGCGCAGAAGCGCAGCCAGAGCGTCCGGGTCAACGACTTGAAGGAACTGAAGATCACCGGGATCAGCGTGTTCCCGGAGTAGAGGGCGAGCTGGTGCTGGAACGAGAAGGCTTGATCCACGGCCTCCTCCGCGTCCTTCGCCCGGCCGACCGCATCGACGGCGGTGCGGAGGCGCCCGATCTCCTCGTCCGTGATCCGAGTGGCGCAGAGCTCGATCGCCAGCGTGTCGAGCGCGCGCCGCAGCTCGAGGACGGACCGGATCTCGTCGCGCCCCAGCATGCCACCGTTGTACGACACGATGGAGATGAAGGTCTCCATTGTCCCGAAGCGGCGGTAGTCCGCGACGAACGTGCCGCTGCGGGGCCTGATCGTGAGGAAGCCCTTGCGCGCCAGTTCGACGACGCCCGAATTGACGACGGCGCGGCTGACCTGCATGGAGTCCGCCAGGTCCCGCTCGGGCGGAAGACGGGTGCCCACCGGCAGCCGGCCCGAGAGGATCATGGATTCGAGCTGCTTGACGAAGAGTTCCTTCAGGGTCGGGGCGCTGAGCCGGGAGAATTCCATGAGGCACCTCCATGGGAACTGTTATTGGTTCAACCAGATACCACGATAGGGATTCTACCACTGGACGATGGAATCTCGCAAGACGACATGCTTAAAAGCGCCTTTATTAAGCATTCGAAGTGATTTCATTGACACGCACAAGACCCGGGACTAGAATCGAACCGGAGCTCGAATCGAACTGGTAGGACCACATTCGACCGCGAATCCGGTGGTGGGCCGGAGACCGCAGGAACTGGAGGGGGAAAGATGTTCACGTTCAATTTCGCCGAAGGTGCGACCGTCGTCTCGTCGTTGCTGGTCTGGCTCTGCGTCCTGTCGGCGCTGTTCGCCTTCAACGAGGTCGCGCGGCGCTTCAAGTGGGTGGGATTCGCCTTGTTCGTCGTGCTTCCGGTCGTGCTGTCGGCTCTCTGGTTCACGGTCCTTTCGGACCGCACGTATACCGACTGGTTCCACCTGGCCAAGGTCTACTCCTCCACGGCCGGCTGTATCGGATTCTGGCTCATCCGGCACCTGCACGGCACGAGGCGGGACGGCACGTTCTGGCGCCTCTCGGACAGCCGGATCGCCCTCTGCTTCCCGCCGCTGATCCTCGCGGTCAACATCCTCGAGGCCTGCGCCCGCGACATCGAGGTCGGGGTCCAGTACGCGATCGCCGGGATGGACAAGTCCGCCGATTCCGCCGTCCTGCTGATGGGCGGACCGTGGAACTTCATGAACGCAGCCGCCGGCATCCTGAACATCGTCACGATCACGGGCTGGTTCGGCATCTGCGTCCGCAAGGCCACGAAGAAGGACGGCAGCCGCGACATGCTCTGGCCGGACATGCTCTGGTTCTGGATCATCGCGTACGACCTGTGGAACTTCGCCTACACCTACAACTGCCTGCCGAACCACTCCTGGTACTGCGGCGTCGCGCTGCTGATCGCGCCCACCCTGTGCGCGTTCACGGTCGGCAAGGGCGCCTGGCTGCAGCACCGGGCGCAGACGCTGGCCCTCTGGTGCATGTTCGCGCAGACCTTCCCGATGTTCCAGGATGCCGGACGGTTCCGCGTCGACTCGACGTACGACCCCACGGTGTACTTCGTCGTCTCCTTCCTCGCGCTGGCGGCCAACGTCGCCGTGGCGGCCTACATGGTCCTCCGGATCCGCAGGACCCGCCGCAATCCGTATCTGTCGGAGCTCTACGCCGACCTTCCGGCGAGCCGGAAGATCCGCCAGCTGGCGGAATAGGAGGCGGCCCGGATGGACGGATTCCGGATTCTCGAGATCCAGCGGAGCGTGTACGAGGACAACGGTCGCGAGGCGGACCGGCTGCGCGGGGAATTGAAGGAGAGGGGCGTGTTCCTCCTCAACCTGATGTCGTCGCCCGGCGCGGGCAAGACGACCCTGCTGAAGGCCACGATCGAACGCCTGAAGGACGAGTTCGCGATCGGCGTCCTCGAGGCCGACATCGATTCGGACGTGGATGCCCGGGCGGTCCGGGAGACGGGCGTGCGGGTGGTCCAGCTGCACACGGGCGGCATGTGCCACCTGGATGCCGGGATGACCCGCCAGGGGCTGGACGGCCTAGGGCTGGACGGACTCGACCTCGCGATCCTCGAGAACGTGGGGAACCTGGTCTGCCCCGCCGAATTCGACACGGGCGCCGCCCGCAACGCGATGATCCTTTCGGTGCCCGAGGGGGACGACAAGCCGCTCAAGTACCCGTTGATGTTCAGCGTCTGCGACGCCGTGCTGATCGGGAAGACCGACGTCCTGCCGTATTTCGACTTCGACATGGAAGCGGTGCGCGAGCGGGTGCGCCGGCTGAATCCCTGCGCCGCGGTGATGGCCGTCAGCGCCCGCACGGGCGAGGGTCTGGACGAATGGATCGGCTGGCTGCGGCGGGAAGTCCGCGCCTTCCGGGAAGGGTGAGGAGCGAATGATGGACGGGACGACGGCACGGAGCGGGATCGACGGAGCGGAGACCTGCGCGGGCAGGCCGGCGGTCCTGGCCCTGGCGAACCACATCGGGCGGAAGAAGCCGGGCGCGAAGGACGCGTACGACTACGACGCGCCGGAGTACCGGATCCTGGAGCCGGTCGTGTCGGACGACATGGCCGCGGCCTGCATGGCCCTCGCGATCCGGGAGAAGGGGACCGCCGCGACCGTCGCCGCCCGCACCGGACGCCCGGAGGAGGAATGCCGGCGGCTGCTGCTGGAGCTCGCGGACGCGGGGCGTCTGCTTCGTGAACGAGATCGACGGGGTGGACACCTTCTGGTACGACACCTGGGTGCCGGGCATCATGGAAATGATGGTCAACCACCCGACCAACGCGAAGCGGTTCCCCCAGATCGCCGAGGCGTTCGAGGCGTACGGTCGGGTGCGGGGCTCGATGACGGTCGGCATGACGCCGGTCGGAATCGGCCTGATGCGCGTGATCCCCATCGAGCGGGCCATCGACGGGACCAGCCGCCGCGCATCGTACGAGGAGCTGTCGAAGCACATCGAGGAGCACGACGCCTTCTCGGTGTCGAACTGCTCGTGCCGGACGGCGCGCGAGATCATGGGCGAAGGCTGCGGGCACCTCAAGGAGGACATGTGCATCCAGATGGGGCACGCCGCGGAGTACTACGTCCGGACCGGCCGCGGCCGCGCGGTCACGAAGGACGAGGTCTACGCGATCCTCCGCCGGGCCGAGGAGAACGGCCTGATGCACGAGATCCCCAACCTCGACGGGAACGGCACGACCCACGCGATCTGCAACTGCTGCGGGTGCGGCTGCTTCTCGATGCGGACGGCGGAGATGTACCTCAACGTCGACATGGTCCGCTCCAACTACGTCTCCCGGGTCGACCGCGAAAAGTGCGTCGCCTGCGGGGCGTGCGTCGAGAACTGCCCGGTCAACGCGCTGCAGCTGGGCCAGAAGGTCTGCGGGGCCGAACCTCCGCCGGAGCGCATCGTCCGCGAGGACACGCCGCGTGACACCGACTGGACGCCGGACCGCTGGAACCCGGACTACCGCACGAACCGACGCAACGTCGTGGCGTCGGGAACCGCACCCTGCAAAACGGAATGCCCTGCCCACATCGCCGTGCAGGGCTACCTCAAGCTGGCCGCGCAGGGGCGCTACGCCGATGCGCTCGAGACGATCAAGCGCGAGAATCCGTTCCCGGCCGTCTGCGGCCGCATCTGCAACCGGCGGTGCGAGTCCGCGTGCACCCGCGGCGACGTCGACGAACCGATCGCCATCGACGATGTGAAGAGATTCATCGCCGAGCAGGACATGAACCGTGCGACCCGTTACATACCTGCGAAGCGGCACGACTACGGGAAGCGGATCGCCGTCGTCGGCGCCGGCCCGGCCGGTCTGTCGTGCGCCTATTATCTCGCCGTGGACGGATACCGGGTGACGGTGTTCGAGAAACTGCCGAAGCCCGGCGGGATGCTGGCCTTCGGGATCCCCTCGTTCCGTCTCGAGAAGGACGTCATGGAGGCGGAGATCGACGTGCTGCGGGAGCTGGGCATCGAATTCCGGACCGGCGTCGAGGTCGGGCGGGACGTGACCCTCGCGGACCTGCGTGCCTCCGGATACGTGGCGACCTACCTCGCCATCGGCGCGCAGGGCGGGCGAAGCCTCGGCGTGGACGGAGAGGACGCGGAAGGCGTGCTGTCCGGCATCGATTTCGTCCGGCGCGTGAACCTGGGCGGATCGGTCGCGCTGCAGGGCAGGGTGGTCGTCATCGGCGGCGGCAACGTCGCCGTCGACGTCGCGCGCACCGCGGCGCGGACCGGGGCGACGGAGGCCGTCATGGTCTGCCTCGAGAGCGCGGAGGAGATGCCCGCTTCGCCGGAGGAGGTCCTGGAGGCGGAACAGGAGGGCATCCGGGTGTTCCACCGCTGGGGCCCCGCCCGCATCCTCGTCGAGGGCGGGCGCGTGAAGGGCGTCCGGTTCCGCCGGTGCACGTCCGTGTTCGACGCGGACCACCGGTTCGCCCCCGCGTTCGACGAGGCGGAGATTCTGGACCTGGACGCGGACCGGGTGCTGCTCGCCATCGGCCAGACGGTCGAATGGGGAGAGCTGGCGGCCGGCTCCCGGATCGAACTCCAACGGAACGGCACCGTGAAGGCCGACCCGTTCACGTACCAGACGGCCGAACCGGACGTGTTCGCGGGCGGCGACGCGCTCACGGGTCCCCGCTTCGCCATCGACGCGATCGCGGCGGGCAAGCAGGCCGCGATCTCGATCCACCGCTTCGTGCAACCCGGACAGAGCCTCGTGCTCGGACGCGACCGCCGCGACTACCGGGCGCTCGACAGGACGGCGCTCCTGCTGGACGGCTACGACCGCGCGCCGCGCCAGCGACCGGCCCACAAGGCACCGGACGGCGCGTTCCGCGACGACCGCGGCACCCTGACCGAGGAACAGGTCCGCAAGGAGACGGAGCGCTGCCTCGGCTGCGGCGCGACCGTCGTGGACGAGTTCCTTTGCGTGGGGTGCGGCCAGTGCACGACGCAGTGCCGCTTCGACGCGATCTCGCTGGTCCGCCGGTACGACGGCCAAGGCGTCTCGCTGCTGGAGATGAAGAAGGCCATCGTGCCGCACGTGCTCCGGCGGAAGGTCCGGATCGGCATCAAGAAGATCCGGAAGTCGCTGCGGGGCCGGGCGCCGTCGCATGCATGAACTGGGACTCGTGGTCGAGGTCGTCCGCATCGTCGAGGACGTCGCCCGCGAACAGGGCCTGACGAAGATCGAGGCCGTCGTGCTGCGGATCGGCGCCCTGTCACCCGTCGTCCCGCATTACGTGGAGAAGTGCTTTCCGGCCGCCACCCACGGAACCCTGCTCGAAGGCGCGCGCCTCGAGATCGAGGTGCCGCCGGCGAACGGCCGGTGCCGCGCCTGCGGAGCCGTCGCCGACGTCGTCGCGAACCGGAGGACCTGCCCGGATTGCGGCGGGAAGGAATGGGAGCTCCACGGCGGCCGCGAGTTCTCGATCCATCGGATCGTCGCCTGCTAGACTCCTACTCCGCATCCCCCTTCGCGCGGAACTCCCGTGGAGACACCCCGCGGCGGGCGCGGAACACCGCGGAGAAGTGCGCCGGCCGGTCGAACCCGACCGAGCAGGCGACCTCCCCCACGCCGAGCGCCGTATGGCGCAGCAGCTCGCACGCCTTGCGGATGCGGAACTCGAGCAGGTACTCCTGCGGCGACAGGCCGAGGTGACGGCGGAAGACCCGGAACAGGTGCGTGCGGTCGATGCCGAGGTGCGCGGCGATGGCCCCGACCGAGACCGGCGTGCCGTAGGCTCCCTCGATGTAGCGGACCGCGCGCAGGGCGTACTCCTCGGACATGGCCCGCGGAGAGGGGGAGGAGGCTCCGCGCGCCTCGATCAGCTGGGACAGGAACCGGTAGAGGTGCCCGACCGTCGCGACCTCCTCGCAGGCCGCGCCACGTCCGGCTTCGAGCAGGTCCCGGAGGCACCCGTGCAGGGCGTCGGGGCGGTCGTGGCGGAAGACGGAGGACTCGGCGAGTCCCGCCAGCTCCAGCAGCGCTGCCGCGCGGGTGCCGTCGAAGCCGACCCAGCAGTAGGTCCAGGGGTTGTCGCGGTCGGCCTCGTAACAGGTCACCTCGGAGGGGCGGATCAGGAAGCCGTCGCCCCGGGCGAGGCGCGCATCCGTGCCGCCGGACCGGAACGCGCCGCGCCCGGAGAGGACGACGTGGACCAGGAAGTGGTCGCGGACGGCGGGTCCGTAGGAATGCCCCGGCTCGCAGTCCTCCTCGCCGCAGTGGCGGACGGACAGTTCGGCGCCCGCGCGCAGGCCGGACGTGTAGATCCTTTCGACATGGGCCATCCCGGCGCACCTCCCGGACTTCGCTCGAATCATATCTGCAAGGAAACGGACGCTGAATCAAGCCTTTACAGAATACCATGCAACATGAACGATGGAAACCGCAACACCAGGGCGTCGCGCGCGCGCCGCGACGGGTCTATCCTCGAAGCGTAGGAAGCCGGGACTCCGGCCGCCGTCCGGCCGAGAGGCCGATGCTGGAAAGGAAGGACCCCCCATGGCCCGTATCGCGTTCCTCGGAGCCGGCAGCACAATCTTCGCCAAGAACGTCCTCGGCGACTGCATCCTCACGCCCGAGATCCCCGACCTCTCGATCGCCCTGCACGACATCGACCCCGTCCGCCTCGACGACTCGAAGCGGATGATCGAGAACATCGCCCGCAACGCCGGCCGCGCCGTGCCGGTCTCCGCGACCCTCGACCGCCGCGCCGCCCTGCAGGGCGCCGACTTCGTCGTCAACGCGATCCAGGTCGGCGGCTACGAACCGTGCACCGTCACCGACTTCGAGATCCCGAAGAAGTACGGCCTGCGCCAGACGATCGCCGATACGCTCGGCATCGGCGGCATCTTCCGCACCCTGCGCACGCTGCCCGTCCTGGAGGACTTCGCCCGCGACGTCGCGGAAATCTGCCCCGACGCGCTGTTCATCAACTACTCGAACCCGATGGCCATGCTGAGCGGCTATCTGCAGCGCTTCACGCCCGTGAAGGCCGTCGGCCTCTGCCACAGCGTGCAGACCTGCGCCCGCGACCTGCTGAAGACCTTCCGCATGGACGAGCATATCGGCTCCTGCCGCTGGGAGATCGCCGGCATCAACCACCAGGCCTGGCTGCTGGAGATCGAGGACGCGCAGGGCCACGACCTCTACCCCGAGATCAAGCGCCGCGCTTGCGCCTACCGCGAGGGCCGGGAGGAGTACGACGGCCGCTGGGACCTAGTGCGCCACGAGATGATGCGCCGCTTCGGCTACTACATCACCGAGTCCTCGGAGCACACTTCCGAGTACCTGCCCTATTTCATCAAGTCGAGATATCCGGAACTGATCGACCGGTTCGCGATCCCCCTCGACGAATACCCGCGCCGCTGCGTCCGCCAGATCGACGAGTGGAAGAAGATGCGGGCCGAACTCGTCGAGGACCACGCGCTGGCGCACATGAAGACGCACGAGTTCGCGTCCTACATCATCTCCGCGATGGTCACGGACCGGCCCTACCGCGTGCACGGCAACGTCCTCAACACCGGGCTGATCACCAACCTGCCCTCCAACGCCTGCGTCGAGGTGCCTTGCCTGGTCGACCGCAACGGCATCCAGCCCTGCTTCGTGGGCGACCTGCCCGAGCAGTGCGCCGCGCTCAACCGCACGAACGTCAACGTGCAGGTGATGACCCTCGAGGCCGCGACGAAGCGGAAGAAGGAACTCGTGTACATGGCCGCGATGCTCGACCCGCACGCGTCCGCCGAGCTGTCGATGGACGACATCGTCGCGCTGTGCGACGACCTGTTCGAGGCGCACGGGAGCTGGATCCCGAAGTACTCCTAAGGGCCATCCCGCCGCACACGCACCCGCACCGGACACAAGAGAAGGCGCCCCGTGGAGGGCGCCTTCTTCGTGGGGGAGGGACCGCCGAACGCGCCGCCGGCTCAGTCGAGGTCCTGGATCGCCATGCTCTTCAGCTCCTCGGCCTTGCTCAGCCGTGCGGAGCGCCCGCGGACCGCGCGGCAGATCCCGTAGACCAGGAACAGCAGGCCGGAGGCGGCCAGGCACAGCACGATGAAGAGCAGCGCGCCCTTGACTCCGAGCTGGCGCAGAAGCACGAAGGTCCCGGACAGGGAGACGAGCAGGGAGAGCGCGGGGAGAACCAGACCCGGCCAGAAGGGCTTCGTCAGGGACAGGAAGACCTCGCCGACGCAAAGCGCCACGAAGACCGGGATTCCGATCAGGAACAGGACGGCCAGACCGCTCAGCAGGCTCATGGGTTCTTCTCCTTCGCCTTCTTGTATTCGGCGATCAGGACCCTGGCCGTGTCGACGTCCAGCTTCTCGTTGACCGCGAGCCGCTTGATCAGGGAAATGTAGGGTTCGCCGGCGTTCTCCTCGCCGATCCGGATCTTCTGGATCAGGCGGTCGAGGCGCAGCCGGACGGTCGGGTAGGTCACGCCGTAGAGGGAGGCGACTTCCTTGAGCGAACCGGACGCGAGGAGGAACTTGCGGACGAACGCGACGTCCTCTTCCTCCAGTCCGGCCATCCAGTCCGGGACGACTTCGATCGACAAGACGGGTCTCCTTTCATAAAACGGGTCGAAGGTTCGATAAAATGATTCGATAAGTTCAATATGAACTTTCATAATATGAAAGTCAAGCCCTCGTTTCCCCATGTCGCCCGCCTCGTGTATAATCGTCGGGCAAGGACAAAGGAACGCCCCGGACGAAAGGGACCCCATGACGACGATCGAAATCCCGCGCAGGATCCTGCGCAAGGTCGAGAAACCGGCGCGCTACGTCGGCGGCGAGCGCAACGCCGTGACCAAGAGCGTCCCGCCCCCCGGCACGCCCGAGGCGCAGGCCTTCCAGCGCTTCGCCTTCTGCTTCCCCGATATCTACGAGATCGGCATGTCGCACCCCGGCCTGCGCATCCTCTACCACGTCCTCAACCAGCGCGCCGACACCTGGTGCGAGCGCGTCTTCGCGCCCCTGGACCGACATGGAGGACGCGATGCGCCGCGAGGGGATCCCGCTCTTCTCGCTCGAATCGAAGACCCCCCTCCGCGAGTTCGACTTCGTCGGCTTCACGCTGCAGTACGAACTCTCGTTCCCCAACGTCCTCAACATGATCGACCTCGGCGGCATCCCGGTCCGCACGGCGGACCGCGCCGACGACGACCCGTTCGTGATCGCCGGAGGCCCCTGCGCGTACAACGTCGAGCCGATGGCCGACTTCTTCGACCTCGTCGTGATGGGCGAGGGGGAGGAGGTACTCGGGGAGCTGCTGGACCTGCACGGCGCCTGGAAGAAGGCCGGGAAGGGCCCGCGCACGGAATTCCTCGCCAGGGCCGCCCGGATTCCGGGCATCTACGTGCCCTCCTTCTATGAAGTCTCCTATAACGAGGACGGCACGGTCGCCTCCGTCGCCCCCAACCGCCCCGAGGCGTCCGCCCGCGTCCTGAAGCGCATCGTGCTCGACCTCGACGCGGCGGGTTACCCCGAAGACGACCTCGTCCCGAACCTCGAGACCGTGCACGACCGCGTCTTCCTTGAGCTCTTCCGCGGCTGCATCCGCGGCTGCCGCTTCTGCCAGGCCGGCTACATCTACCGCCCCGTCCGCGAGCGCAGCCCGGAGTCGCTCCGGAAGCAGGCGCTCGCCGCCACGGCCGCGACCGGCTACGAGGAGGTCGGCCTCCTGTCCCTGTCGACCAGCGACTACACCGGGCTCGCCGAACTGACCGCGCACCTCGTCGACGATCTCGACGGGCAGCGCGTCAACCTGTCGCTCCCGTCCCTGCGCGTCGACTCCGTCTCGCTCGAGCTGATGGAGAAGGCGTCCAAGGTGCGCAAGAGCGGCCTGACGTTCGCACCCGAGGCCGGCACGCAGCGCCTGCGCGACGTCGTCAACAAGGGCGTCGAGGAAGGCGACCTGATGCGCTCGATGAAGCTGGCCTTCGAGGGCGGCTGGAACGGCGCGAAGCTGTACTTCATGCTCGGCCTCCCGACCGAGACGATGGAGGACGTCGAGGGCATCGCCGCGCTCGCGCACCAGATCGAGGCGCTGTGGCGAACGATCCCGCGCGAACTCCGCCTGCGACCGCTCGATCTGAACATCTCCACCTCCATGTTCGTCCCCAAGCCCTTCACGGCCTTCCAGTGGGAGCCGCAGGAATCGATGGACGGCATGCGCGCCAAGCAGCAGCACCTCCGGAACCTCCTCCGCAGCAAGGCCATCCGCTATCAGTGGCACGACACGCACCAGTCCTTCTTCGAGGCCGTCCTCGCCCGCGGCGACCGCCGCCTGGGCGCGGTGCTCGAGGAGGGCGTGAAGCGCGGCCGCCGGTTCGATTCGTGGGACGACCATTTCCGGCTCGACGCTTGGCTCGGAATCATGGCCGAACAGGGCCTCGACCCGGCCTTCTACGCGAACCGGAAGCGTCCGTACGACGAAACGACGCCCTGGGACCACATCGACGTCGGCGTCGAGCGCGACTTCCTGGTACGGGAGAGCCGCGCCGCGGAAGCCGGAGAAACGACGACGAACTGCCGGGAGGGCTGCGCGGGCTGCGGAGCCACGGTCTTCGGAGGAGGCGTCTGCTTTGAGTGACCGGCCGAACCCGAGACCGAGGCGCCCCGAGAACGCTTCCAACCGTCCGAACATGACGCCGGGCCGCACGATGCGGGCCCGCTTCTCCCGCACGGGCGCGACGTCCTGGCTCGCCCACCTCGACCTGATGCGCGTCTTCGAACGCACGCTGCGCCGCACGGGCCTGCCGCTCGCATTCACGCAGGGCTTCAGCCCGCACCCCGTGATGACCTTCGCGCTGCCGCTCGGCGTCGGCATCGACGCAGGGGACGACGTCGCGGACTTCGCCCTCGACGCCGACATCGCGCCCGAGGAGTTCGTCGGGAAGATGAACGCGACGCTGCCCGAAGGGCTCCGGATTCTCGGCGCGCGCATCGCCCCGGAGGGCGGGGAGAGCCTGATGGCCGCCGTCCACGAGGCGTCCTACGTGCTGCGCGGCCCCGGCGTCGGCGCGGCCGTCGCGCGGCTTCCGGCCGCCGGCCCGTTGCCCGTCGCGAAGAAGGGCAAGGAAGGGTCGAAGATCGTCGACGTGCGCCCGCTGCTCGTCGAGCTCGCGGCCAAGGACGACGACGCGCTGGAGGCCCTCGTCAAGGCCGGCAGCCGCGAGAACCTGCGGCCCGACCTGTTGTTGCAGGCGCTCGTCGACCACGCCGGACTCCCCCAGGACGCCGCGGACGACGCGGAGACCCTGCGCACCGCCCTCTACACGACCGGGCCGGACGGCGCCCGGATCCGCCTCGCATGAACGCGCCCGCCCGGCCGCCGGAGACCCTCGCGGTCTATCGGACCGCGGCCGGACGACTCCGGATCGTCCTGCTGCAGGACGACCGCCCCTGCGAAGTCCTCGACGGCCCCGACCCGCTCGACCCTGCCGCCGCCGCGAACCGTCCGCTTCGCGAGGGCGACCTCGTCCTCGGCGTCGTGCGCCGCGTCGTGGCGGACCTCTCCGCCGCCTTCGTGGACATCGGCGAGGAGCACGACGGCTTCCTGCCCCTCTCCGACGCGCCGCCCGGCTGCAAGGCCGGCCAGCGCCTGCCGGTGCTCCTCGACCGCCGGATGCCGGACGGCAAGGGCCACCGCGTCGACGCGCGCATCGCGCTGCCCGGCCCCTTCGCGGTCTTCCGCCCGGACGCCGAGCCGAAGCGGCGCACGCGCCTGAAATCCATGGACCCGGCCGCCGCCGCCGCCGCCTTCGACCGCGACCTCGCGCGTCTCGCCGGCGAATGGGCCGCGCTCGCCGCCGAGGCCGCCTCGGGCTCCGCCCCGCGCCACCTCGGCGATTACGGCGCCCCGCTCTACCGCGCATTGTGCGGCCTCGCCGGCCCCGCCGTCACCTCGGTCCGCGCCGACGGTTCCGAGCTCCTCGCCCTCGTCCACGCCGAGGCCGCGCGGATCCTGCCGGACGCGCTGCCGCTCCTCTCCCTGTCCGTCCCCGTCGGCGGGTACGGCCTCGAAGCGGCCCTCGGCCTCGCGGGGCTCGACGACGCGGTGCGCAGGCGCACGGTCCGACTGCCCTCGGGCGGGTCGCTGGTGCTCGACCGCACCGAGGCGCTGCACGTCCTCGACGTCAACAGCGGCAAGGACGTCCGCAACCGCCCGGGCGACCCGCTCGCCCTGCGCACCAACCTCGAGGCCGCGCGCGAGGCCGCGCGCCAGATGCGCCTGCGAGACCTGCAGGGCATCGTACTGGTCGACTTCATCCGCATGAAGTCCGACGAGGACCGGGCCGCCGTCGCCGCCGCTTTCCGCGCGGCCGCAGAGGGCGACCGGGCGAAGGTCCGCGCCGAAGGATTCACGAAACTCGGCCTCTTCGAGGCCACCCGCAGCTGGACCTGACCGCAGAAGCCGCCGGCCGCCGCGATGCGGCGCAGCTCCCAAGGAGGACCCCATGGACCGCAAGCAACTCGCCCTCGACACGCACGCCGCCGGATTCAACTGCGCCCAGGCCGTCTTCACGGCGCTGGTCGACGGGTCGCCCCGCATCGGCCGGACGGCCGCCCTGCGCGTCTCCGCCTGCTTCGGCGGCGGCATGCGTTGCGGTGAGGTGTGCGGCGCGGTCACGGGGGCGCTGATGGGCCTCGGCGTCGCGCGCGGCTTCGACGATGCGGCCGACCTCGACGGCAAGGCCCGCGCAGCCGCCGTGGCCCGCGCCTTCCATGCCGAGTTCCGCAAGCGGCACGGCACCCTGCTCTGCCGCGAACTGCTCGGCGAGGACCCGGGCGCGCCCGGCGCCGTCGACCGCCTGAAGGCCGCCGGGAAGATGCCGGCCGTGTGCAACGGCGCGATCGCCGACGCCGTAAACATCGCGGAGGCCCTGCCGTAGAATCGGCTCAACCCCGCCGCCCGTCCGCCCGCCCGACCGCCCGCCCGACCGCACGAGGAGGATGCCCCGATGGCCCACAGAACGCTCAAGACGTCCTACCGCGCCCTGAACGACCGGCTGAACCTCATGCCGCAGGGCGCCCCGCCCTCCGCGTCGCTGGACGCGATCCTCAAGGTGCTCGTCTCCGAGCGAGAGGCCGCGATCCTCTCGAAGATGCCGATCCTGCCCTTCTCCGCGGAGAAGGCGGCCGGTATCCTAAATTGGTCCCTCGTCGACACCGCCGCGGCCCTCGACGAGCTCTGCTCGCGCGCCGTGCTGCTCGATATCGAGAAACCCGAGGGGAAAATCTACATGTTCCCGCCGCCGATGGCGGGGTTCTTCGAGTTCTCGCTGATGCGCACGCGCGGGGACATCGACCAGAAGCTCCTCTCCGAACTCTTCTACCAATACCTGAACGTCGAGGAGGACTTCGTCCGCGAGCTTTTCGCCGTCGGCGACACGCACCTCGGCCGCGCGTTCGTCAACGAGTCCGCACTCGGCGTCCGCCCGGCCCCGCGCGCCGGCGCCGGCGCCGACCCCGCCGCGCCGCCGCTCCCGGGCTCGGACGAGCTGACCGTCCTCGACTACGAGCGCGTCAGCCACCTGATCCGCACCGCCCCGTACCGCGGCGTCGGCACCTGCTACTGCCGCCACAAGATGATGCACGTCGGGAAGAACTGCGACGCCCCGATGGAGATCTGCATGACCTTCGGCACCGTCGCCGACTCGCTGATCCGCCACGGGCACGCCCGCGAGATGTCCGTCTCCGAAGGGCTGACGCTGCTCGAGACGGCCTACGACCACGATCTCGTGCAGTTCGGCGAGAACGAGCAGGAGGACCTCCCGTTCATCTGCAACTGCTGCGGCTGCTGCTGCGAGGCGATCCTCGCGATCCGCCGCTTCGGCACGCCGAACACGGTCAACACGACGAACTTCCTGCCCGTCGTGACGGAGTCGAACTGCACCGGCTGCGGCAAGTGCGTGCAGGCCTGCCCCGTCGAGGCGATCGCCCTCGTGTCGGCCAACGACCCGAAGAACCCGAAGCGCCGCAAGGCGAAGGTCGACGAGTCGATGTGCCTCGGGTGCGGCGTGTGCGTGCGCAAGTGCGACATGGCGGCGCTGTTCCTGCAGTCGCGGGCGAAGCGCGTGATCACGCCCGTCAGCTCGGCGCACCGCACGGTGCTGATGGCCATCGAGCGCGGCAAGCTCCAGAACCTCGTGTTCGAGAACCAGGCGCACGTGAGCCACCGGGCCATGGCCGCCCTGCTCGGCGCGATCCTGCGCCTGCCGCCGGCCAAGCAGATCATGGCCAGTGAACAGATGAAGTCGAAGTACCTCGTGGCGCTGCTGCGCTCCATGGAAGGGAAGAAGGTGCCCACATGAACAGGAAGGCGCTCCGCATCGTTCTGCTCGTCGCCCTCGCGGCGTCCGCCGTCCTGCTGCTCACCGGCTGCGCGCCGGGGGACGGCACGGCGACCGCGGCCCACCCCGCGAGCTTCCTCTGGGGCATCTGGCACGGCTGGATCGCGCCCGTGACGCTGGTCATCGGGCTGTTCAACCACGAAATCCGCGTGTACGAGGTCGCGAACACCGGGTGGTGGTACGACTTCGGCTTCTATCTGGCCATCGTCGGCGGCTTCGGCGGCCTCGCGTTCTTCCGGCGCCGCGGCGGACGCGGCAAGGACCGGGACTAGGCGCCTCCTAGAGGAATCCGGCCTCCAGGGCCTGTGCCCGGGTCATCCCCGCCTTGACGCCCGCGTTGATCTTCTGGAAGGCGGACGTGTCGCCGACGAGCACCGCGCCCACGAGCGTCCCGTGCTGGAACATCAGCTTCTTGTAGACGAGCTTCTCCTCGTCGCGGCACGACTCGTACTCGAAGGCGGCCCCCGGGTCGGCCGGCACCGTCGACGCGGCGCCGATCGAGCCGATCGAGGCCACGCGGGTCTCCATGGTGTTGAGAAAATACGGCGCGGCCTCGTGCGCGACGCGCTCGTCGCCGCCCGCGGCGTTCAGGCCCGCCACGCGCCCCTGCGCCTTGGCCGCCGGCCAGACGCCGTCCCAGCGTCCGTCCACTTCGGCCACGTCGCCGGCCGCGAACACGCCCGGTAGGTTCGTGCGCAGCGCCGCGTCGACCGAGATCCGTTTCCCGACCGCGATGCCGCTGCCCTCGAGGAACCCGAGGTTCGGGCGAACCCCGGCGGCGAACAGGACCAGGTCGGCCGGCAGGACGTCGCCGTCCTGCAGGACGACCCGGCGGACGCGGTCCCCGCCCTCGAGGCAGGCGACGCCCGCCCCGGTGCGGACCCCGATGCCGAGGGACTTCACCTTGGCCTCGAAGAACCGGGAGCCCTCCAGGTCGAGCTGGTTCGGGAGCAGCCTCGGGACCATCTCGACAATCGTGACGGCGATGCCGCGGCGCGACAGCTGATACGCGCCCTCGAGTCCGAGCAGGCCGCCGCCAACGACGACGGCGCTTCTGGCGCCGGTCAGCGCCGTGCGAAGGGCCAGGACGTCGTCGAGCGTCCACAGCGTGAAGACGCCCGGCAGGCGGGCGCCCTCGACCGGCGGGAGGAAGCTCGTGCTTCCGCTCGCGAGGACGAGCGTGGAATAGGCAAGGCTTTCGCCGCCGGCGAGGACGACGCGGCGTTCGGCGGGCAGGACGGACGCGACGGTGGTCGAGAGACGCAGGTCGATGCCGCGCTCGGCGTACCATTCGCTGGGGTGAAGGCGCAGGGCAGCGGGGTCGGACGTGCCGTCGAAGAGCTCGATCAGGCGCAGCCGGAAGTAGGGGGGCGCCGACTCCTTCGAGAGAAGGACGACGGGCGTGCCCGGCGACCGCTCCCGCGCGGCCTCCGCCGCGGAGAGGCCGGCGATTCCGCCGCCGACGACGAGGATGGGGTCCGGGACCGATGCGGATGCTGGCATGGGGACCTCCTTGCGGGGCGGGATATGCCTCCATGGTAGCATTCCGCGGCCCTCATTCCCATGGGCGGAAGGTACGTTTTCCACCTGTTGCATTTTCCGTCGCGGGTGGTAGAATGCGAGTACAAGATGTGAATGATTCACATTGTAATGATAGAAAATGACATTTTCGCTTACCGGACTCAGGGAGGGGGCCGACGAGATGACCGCAGGCAGAAGGCAGACGCTCAATCTGTACATCCAGGCCAAGGGCGAGGTCCGCCTCTCCGAGCTGGAGGAGCTGCTGCCCGACGTGTCGAGCATGACCCTGCGCCGCGACCTCGAGCAGCTCGAGCGCGACGGCGAGATCGTCCGCACCCGCGGCGGCGCCAAGTCGATCGCGCACCTGTCGATGATCCGCGAGGCCGCCTACACCCAGCGCGTGGGCGAGAACCTCGACGCCAAGATGAGCATCGCCGCGAAGGCCGTCCAGTTCGTGACGCCCGGCCGCTCCCTCTACCTCGACGCCGGCACGACCGCGATGTGCCTTGCCCAGCAGATCCCGGACGAGAGCCTCTTCATCCTCACCAGCGCCCCCAATATCGCCCTCGAGCTGTCCAAGAACCGCAACGTGCGCGTCGCCCTGACCGGCGGACAGCTCAACCGCGACACGCTGTCCCTGTCGGGCGGCGAGGCGATGGCCTATATGGAAGGACTCAACATCGACGTCGCCTTCCTGACCGCGAGCGCGTTCTCCCTGGAGAGCGGGTTCACGGTCGGCGACCGCTCCGAGGCGGACCTGAAGCGCCTGATCGTGCGTAAGGCCCGCACCCGCGTCCTGCTGTTGGACGGGAGCAAGATCGACCGCGGAATGCCGTACACCTTCGCGCGCCTTTCGGACGCGGAGATTCTGATCACGGACGGGCCGCTGCCCCCGTCGTACCTCAAGGCCGCGAAGCAGGCGAAGACCACGGTCGTCCAGGCGAACGCCGGGGACGAGGAGAAGGGAAAGGAAGGCACGGCATGAAGACCAAGGCGGTCCGGCTCTATGGGAAAGAGGACCTGAGGCTCGAGGAGTTCGAGCTGCCCCCGATCCGCGAGGACGAGATCCTCGCGAAGATCGTCTCCGACAGCGTGTGCATGTCGTCTCACAAGGCCGCGCTCCAGGGAACCGACCACAAGCGCGTTCCGAAGGACGTCGCGCTGCACCCCGTGATCGTCGGCCACGAGTTCTGCGGCGAGATCGTCGAGGTCGGGAAGAAGTGGGCCGGACAGTTCCAGCCCGGCCGGCGCTTCTCGATCCAGCCCGCGATCAACGAGCCGTCGAACGTCTACGCGGCGCCCGGCTACTCCTTCCAGTACATCGGCGGCGACTCGCAGTACGTCGTGATCCCGAACGTGGTCATGGAGCGCGGATGCCTCCTCGACTACAAGTCCGAGGCCTTCTTCCACGGCTCCCTGTCCGAGCCGATGTCCTGCATCGTGGGCGCCTTCCACGCGAGCTACCACACGAAGGCCGGCAGCTACGAGCACGTGATGGGCATCGTCGAGGGCGGGAACATGGCCCTCCTCGCGGGCGTCGGCCCCATGGGCATCGGCGCGATCGACTACGCGATCCACTGCGACCGCAGGCCCGGCAAACTCGTCGTCACCGACATCGACCCCGCCCGCCTCGCCCGCGCCGCCTCGATCTACACCGTCGCGGAGGCCGCACGCAACGGCGTCGAGCTGTTCTACGTCAACACGTCCGGCCTCGAGGACGTCCCGGCGCACCTGAAGTCGCTGATCGGCGGCAAGGGCTACGACGACGTCTTCGTGTTCGCTCCGGTCAAGCCCGTCGTCGAGCAGGGCGACCGGATCCTCGGCTACGACGGCTGCCTCAACTTCTTCGCCGGCCCGACCAACGCCGCCTTCTCCGCGGAATTCAATTTCTACGACGTCCACTACAACGCGACGCACGTCGTCGGCACCAGCGGCGGCAACACCTCCGACATGGTCGAATCGCTCGCGATGATGGCCGACGGACGCATCGACCCCTCTTCCATGGTCACCCACGTCGGCGGCCTCGACGCCGTCGCGCGGACGATCCTGGACCTGCCGAAGATTCCCGGTGGCAAGAAGCTGATGTACGTCGACCTCTCGATGCCGCTGACCGCGATCGCCGACTTCCGCAGGCTCGGCGCGGACGACCCCATGTACACCAAGCTCGCCGACCTCGTCGAGGCCAACAACGGCCTCTGGAGCTTCGAGGCGGAGAAGTACCTGCTCGCTCACGCGAACCGGATCTGACGGAAGATCGGAAGGAGAACCGGAAATGGCGACTGCCGTGATCATGCCCCGCCAGGGGCAGTCCGTGGAAAGCTGCATCATCGGGAAATGGCACAAGGCGAAGGGCGACAAGGTGGCCGTGGGCGACCTGCTCTTCACGTACGAGACCGACAAGGCCGCCTTCGAGGAGACCTCGAAGGTCGACGGCGTGCTGCTCGACGTGTTCCGCGCCGAGGGCGACGACGTGCCCTGCCTTGAGGTCGTCTGCGCGATCGGCCGGCCCGGCGAGGACGTCTCCTCGCTGCGCCCCGGCAGCGCCGCCGTTGCGCCGACCGCGACTCCCGAGACCGCCCCCGCCGCCGCGCACGCGGACCCGGCGCCTTCGCCCGACGCGTCCGCTCCCTCGGCCTCCGCCGAGCCCGCGGCGCACGCCAGCCCCGCGGCGCCCGACCGCATCAGCCCCCGCGCGAAGCACCTGGCCGAGCGCTCCGGCGCCGACCTCCGGTTCGCGGAGGCCAGCGGCCCGTCCGGCCGCGTGATCGAGCGCGACGTGCGCCGCCTCGTCGACGAGGGTCGCATGGCGACCCCCGCGGCCCGCGACGCCTACGCCGGAATGGCCGGCGCGATCGAGGGGACCGGCCTCGGCGGCCGCGTCTCGACCGCCGACCTGGCGGCCCCCGTCGCCGCCGCGCCCGCGGCCGCCGTCCCCGCCTCTCCCGCACCAGCGGCCACGGCCCCTGCGGCGGCCGGCCCCGAGTCCTACGATGAGAAGCTGCCCAACATCCGCAAGCTGATCGCACGGTCGATGCAGCAGTCGCTCGCCACGATGGCCCAGCTCACCCTCGACGCCTCCTTCGACGCCACCGCGGTCCTCGCGCTGCGCGCCTCCTGGAAGAAGGCCAAGGAGAGCGGGCTCGCCGAGCAGCTCGGCCTGACGCTCGCCGCCGCGAATCCGACGCTCAACGACATCGTCCTCTTCGCCGTGTCGCGCGTCCTCAAGAACCACAAGGCCTGCAACGCCCACTTCTACGACGACCGCATGACCTTCTTCAACCGCGTGCACCTCGGCATGGCCGTCGACACCCCGCGCGGCCTGATGGTCCCGACGATCCGCGACGCCGACCTGCTCGACCTCGTGTCGATCTCGCGCGAAGCGAAGTCGCTCGCGGACGCCTGCCAGAAAGGCACGATCGACCCCGACCGCCTGAAGGGCGGCACGTTCACCGTCACCAACCTCGGCACCCTCGGCATCGAGGCCTTCACGCCCGTGATCAACCCGCCCCAGACCTGCATCCTCGGCGTCAACACGCTCGTCACCCGCGTCCGCGAGGTGGACGGCAAGGTCGTGCCCTACCAGGCGATGACCCTGTCCCTCACCTTCGACCACCGGGCCGTCGACGGCGCGCCGGCCGCCCGATTCCTCAAGGACCTGCGAGCGGCGCTGGAGAACTTCCCGCAGCTGCTCATGAAGTAGGGAAGGGAGAACGCGCATGTACGACCTCCTCGTCCTCGGCGGCGGACCCGCCGGATATCTCGCGGCGGAGCGCGCCGGTCACGCCGGGCTTTCCGTCGTGCTCGTCGAGAAGCGCGCGATCGGCGGGGTGTGCCTCAACGAAGGCTGCATCCCCTCGAAGACGCTGCTCAACAGCGCCAAGATCTTCGACTATGCGAAGCACGGCGAGAAGTACGGCGTCTTCACGGAAGGCGCCCGCATCGACCAGAAGGCGGTCGTCGACCGCAAGAACAAGGTCGTGCGCAACCTCGTCGCCGGCATCAAGGGCTCGCTGCGCACCTGCCACGTGACGGTGAAGGACGGCTTCGGTACGATCCTCGGCCGCTCGGGCGACGCCTTCCGCGTCCAGGTCGGCGAGGAGGTCCTCGAGGCCGCCCGCCTGCTCGTGGCGACCGGCTCCGAGGCCGTCGTCCCGCCGATCCCCGGCGTGAAGGAGGGGCTCGCGGAAGGGTACGTGCTCACGAACCGCGAGATCCTCGACCTGCTGGAGATCCCGGCCTCGCTCGTCGTCGTCGGCGGGGGCGTGATCGGCCTCGAGATGGCCAGCTACTTCAATTCGGTCGGATCGAAGGTCACCGTCGTCGAGATGCTCGACCACATCGCCGGCCCCACCGACCTAGAGATCTCGGCGCTGCTCCAGAAGAACTACGAGCGCAAGGGCGTCGTGTTCCGCCTCGGCGCGAAGGTGACGTCCGTCTCGAAGGGTGCGGTCGGCTTCGAGACCGCCGGACAGGCCGAGACGGTCGCCGCCGACGCCGTGCTGCTGTCGATCGGCCGCCGGCCCGTGTCGACCGGGTTCGGGCTCGAATCGCTGGGCGTCCTGACCGAACGCGGCCGCATCGTGACCGATGCGCGCGGACGCACCAGCGTCCCGGGCGTCTGGGCGACGGGGGACGTGAACGGGCAGTGGATGCTCGCCCACGCCGCCTACCGCGAGTCCGAGGTCGCCGTGAAGGACATGCTGGGCCAGCGGGACGCCGTGCGCTACGCCGCCATGCCGTCCGTGATCTACACGAACCCCGAGGTCGGCGCCGTCGGCGAGACCGAGGAGACCTGCCGGGCCAAGGGGCTGCCGTTCCGCAAGGTCGTGCTGCCCATGAACTTCAGCGGCCGCTACATGGCCGAGAACGAGCGCGGCGACGGCATCTGCAAGATGCTCTTCGACGAGGCCGGCGCGCGCGTGATCGGGTGCCACATCCTGGGCGGATACGCCTCCGAGATCGTGATGACCGCCGCGATGATGATCGAGACCGAAATGCGCGTGAAGGACATCCAGGAACTCGTCTTCCCGCACCCGTCGGTCGTCGAGGTCCTGCGCGAGGCCGTCTTCCAGCTGGACTGACCGCAACGGACCGCGGACCGCGGCCGCATCGAAGGGTTCCTGAGGGAACGCAAGGAGAAGAGACATGACCAAGGCATTGCACATCGACCCCGCCCAGATGAGACAGCCCGGCTGGATCGAGTTCCAGAACATCCCCGTCAACCAGTACGCGAAGTCCGTCGAGCAGGAGAAGGCCGCCTTCTCCAAGTCGGATTTCCTGCGGATCTACCGCGACATGCGGATCATCCGCGAATTCGAGACGATGCTCTACCTGATCAAGACGACCAACGCGTACAACGGCATCGGGTACAACAACCCGGGCCCGGCGCACCTGTCGATGGGCCAGGAGGCGTCGGCCGTCGGCCAGGCGTACCTGCTCGGCGTCGACGACTACATCTTCGGCTCCCACCGCAGCCACGGCGAGATCCTCGCCAAGGGCCTCTCCGCCATCGACAAGCTGTCCGAGCCCGAGCTCCTCTCGGTCATGGAGAACTTCCTCGGCGGCGCGACCTTCCGGGTCGTCGAGAACGCGGCCAAGGGCAGCGGCAAGTCCCTGAAGGACCTCGCCGTCGACTTCCTGGTCTACGGCGCCCTCGCCGAGATCTTCGCGAAGGAGACCGGCTTCCACAGGGGCCTCGGCGGCTCGATGCACGCCTTCTTCCTGCCGTTCGGCATCTACCCGAACAACGCGATCGTCGGAGGCTCGGCCGACATCTCCGTCGGTGCGGCCCTGTTCAAGAAGGTCAACCGCAAGCCCGGCGTCGTCGTCTGCAACATCGGCGACGGGTCCCTCGGCTGCGGTCCGGTCTGGGAGGGCATGATGATGTCCGCCATGGACCAGTTCCGGACGCTGTGGGAAGGCGACATGAAGGGCGGCCTGCCGCTCCTGTTCAACATCATGGACAACCAGTACGCCATGGGCGGCCAGACCCGCGGCGAGACGATGGGCTACGACAGGCTGGCCCGCATCGGCGCCGGCATCAACCCCGAGCAGATGCACGCCGAGCGCATCGACGGCTACAACCCCCTGGCCGTGGTCGACGCCATGCGCCGCAAGCTCGAGGTCCTGCGCGGCAAGCAGGGCCCCGTCCTGCTCGACACGCTGACCTACCGCTACTCCGGCCACTCGCCCTCCGACGCCATGTCCTATCGCACCAAGGAGGAACTCGAGGCCTGGGAGGCCAACGATTCGCTCCGGGAATACCGCCTGAAACTGCTGGCCGCGGGCGTCGCCGACGAGGGCGACTTCGCCGCGATCGACGAGAAGGCGGTCTCCCTGATCACGCTGGCCGTGAAGCTCTCCTCCGACCCGGTCCTGTCGCCCCGCATGGACCTCCGCAAGGACCCCGGGGCCATCGAGCGCATCATGTTCTCCAACCGGCACGTCGTCCGCATGGAGGACCGCCCCGTCGACGTCCTGCTGCCCAAGGGAGAGGACCCGCGCTCGAAGCAGCTCGCCGGCAAGTCGCGCTTCGCGTTCGACGCCGAAGGGAAGCCCGTGTCCAAGAACAGGCTCTACCAGCTGCGCGACGGCATCTTCGAGGCCATGCTCGACAAGTACTACGAGGACCCGACCCTCGTCGCCTATGGCGAGGAGAACCGCGACTGGGGCGGCGCGTTCGCCGTCTACCGCGGCCTGACCGAGGCGATTCCCTACCACCGCCTGTTCAACACGCCGATTTCCGAAGGCGCGATCGTCGGCTCCGCCGTGGGCTACGCGATGGCCGGAGGCCGCGTGGTGGCCGAGCTGATGTACTGCGACTTCCTCGGCCGCGCCGGCGACGAGGTCTTCAACCAGTTGCCGAAGTGGCAGGCCATGTCCGCCGGCATCCTGAAGATGCCCGTGGTGTTGCGCGTGTCGGTCGGCTCCAAGTACGGCGCCCAGCACTCCCAGGACTGGACCTCCCTGGTCGCCCAGATCCCGGGCCTCAAGGTCGTCTTCCCGGCGACCCCCTACGACGCGAAGGGACTGATGGCCACGGCGCTCAACGGGACCGACCCCGTGATCTTCTTCGAGAGCCAGCGTCTCTACGACATCGGCGAGCAGTTCCACGAAGGCGGCGTGCCGGCGGAGAGCTACGAGATCCCGATCGGCGAGCCCGACGTGAAGCGCGCCGGCAAGGACGTGACGATCGTCACGATCGGCGCCACGCTCTACCGCGCGCTCGACGCCGCCAAGCTCCTCGAGGAGAAGTACGGCCTGTCGGCCGAAGTCATCGACGCGCGCTCGATGGTCCCGTTCAACTACGAGAAGGTCTGCGAATCGGTCCGGAAGACCGGCCGGGTGCTCGTCGCGGGCGACGCCTGCGAGCGCGGCTCATACCTCTCCGAGATCGCCCGGACGATCGGAGACCTCTGCTTCGACGACCTCGACGCGCCCCCGGTCGTCATCGGCTCCCGCAACTGGATCACGCCCGCCTACGAACTCGAGGAGTTCTTCTTCCCCCAGCCGTCCTGGTTCCTCGACGCGATCCACCAGCGGATCCTTCCGTTGCCGGGCCACGTCGCACAGGCGTCGTACGCGGACGTCGAGATGCTCCGCCGCAATCGCGAAGGCGTCTGACGAGGACCTTTTGTGAAAACGGTAACAAAAAAGCATTTGCATTGTGGCCCGACTCGTGATAATGTGAGGAAGGTCGCTCGGAAGGCGGCTGGACTGATTGCTTGATCGTTCTCCTTGTGTTTGGGAAATGACAAGACCACGGTCCGTAATACAAGGAGGCAAATCATATGCCAGACAAGACACTGACGTGCAAGGACTGCAGAAGCGAATTCGTCTTCACTGAAGGCGAGCAGGCTTTCTACAAGGAAAAGGGCTTCGAGAACGAGCCCCAGCGTTGCCCCGATTGCCGCAGAGCCCGCAAGGCCCAGCGCAACAACGGCGGCGGCGGTGGCGGCGGCGGCTACGGCTCCCGCTGGTAGGCATCACGCCCACCTGACGTCAAAGAAAAGGGAAGTCGAAAGACTTCCCTTTTTTCTTGTCCTGACGACGGGAATCGGCCGGATCCCCCTGATTCCCGTCGGATCGCACAAGCGCCATATTGCGGGCCCGTGTCGGTCGTGCTGCCATCCTGTTGCAAGGAAGCGACGAGGATCCGCCCCCGATTGGGCGCCTGGACGGATCGGAGCTTGAGGCGCAACCGGCCTTGACCGCACGTGTTCGTGTGGCTGGGCCTTTTTCGCGCCCTGCAGGAGGAGGCGAAGTCCGCGCTGCTCGCCCTGCACAAGAACTCGAAGACGTACCACCTACCGAACGGGAACTTCACCGGCGCGAAGAGGGTCTTCAAGCCCGAGGCGACCGACGTGACGCCCTTGACGGTCGAACCGGATCTCGAAGCCCAGGTGATCCTGTTCCACTTCGCGGACGAGACGACCGACCCGGTCCCCGGCGTGACCTACGATTCGCTCGACCCCGACAGCCTCCCTCTGTTCAAGGATTACGCGACCTACACGTCGTCCGCCAACGGCGACAACTCCATGGGCGAGCTCCTCCTGGATGCGCTCAATGCCGCCGATAAAAAGGTGGATTTCTCGAAAATAGCAGATGTGGGTTCGACCCTCGACAACGTGTTCTTCGTCCACGACGGCACCGGCGCAGAGTGGAGCGGGACGCCCGACCTGATCCGGTCCCACAGCTGGGACTGCGCGTCCGCCTATTGCTACTCCATGTTTGCGCAGACGAAGGATATCAGCTGGCTCGAGACCGGTGAAAAATACAATTTCGCCAAGACGCAGTTCGTCTTCGATGGCGTATACGTCGATCCGTATTCGATCGAGCCCGAGGTCGGCGGCGACCTGACCGGCTATGCCGGAGCGAAGTCCGGACCGTTCCCACCGGAAGTCGGCGTGTATGCCCACGAGTTCTCGCACGTGATGGGTGTCCCGGACGAATACGACTACGGCTACGAGTCCGAAGGCACCGGCATCTACTCGCTCAAGTCCAGCGGATCCTGGACCCGCTGGCCGAATGCGGTCCAGTACTCCGGCAACACGCCGGTCATGCTCGATGCGTGGGGCAAGTACTACCTCGGCTTCGCCAACCTGAAGGCGAACATCACGACCCATATCGCTTCCGACCCCGTCACGCTCCGGCCATCGTCCGAATACAACGACATGATCCGCATCGTCGTTCCCGGTACGAACGGCAAGGAGTACTTCCTCGTCGAGAACCGCCAGCAGATCGGCTTCGACCAGGGTCTCGACCGGGGCGCCTCCGGTGACGGCATCTACGGCGTCGCAATCTACCACATCGACGACAACGTCCTCGCCCGCAACTTCTGGAGGGCCGACGAAGCGCCCGCGATCTCCCAGAAGACCCAGTGGAACATGAGCGTGGACAAGGCGAACGGCGAGTGGCACTACGGCATCTCGATCCTGCAGGCCGACGGCCAGTGGGACCTCGAGCGCGGCACCACGTACTACGGACCGAACGACCTCTACAAGGCCGGGCAGTCCTTCACACCGAAGACCTACCCCGCCTCTTCGTCAAGGTCCTCGCACAGAACGCGGACGGCAGCGTCGTCGTCCAGGCCGGCCTCGAATAGCGCCCGTCCCGAATGGCCCATGAAGCGTGCCACCAGGGAGCGGACGGCCCGGAAGGGCCGCCCGTTCCTCTTTACAGGCCGGAGGCCCCGTGCTATGATGCTTCGGTAGCCGCGCGGATCGGGCTTTCAATATCGCGCCTTCAAGGCGGGATAGCCTGATGGATCCGGCGAGTCTGTTTTCAGGAGGTAACGCAACATGTACGCAGTGATCGAGACGGGCGGGAAGCAGTACCGCGTCCAGGTCGGAGACGAGGTCTTCATCGAGAAGATCGAAGGATATTCCGGCGAAACGGTCAAGTTCGACCAGGTGCTGATGGTCTCCGACGAATCGGGGCTCAAGGTCGGCGCTCCGCTGGTCGACGGCGCGGTCGTCGAGGCCGAGGTCGTGAAGCAGGGCAAGGGTCCGAAGATCATCGTCTTCACCTACAAGGCGAAGAAGGGATATCGGAACAAGAAGGGCCACAGGCAGCCGTACACGAGAGTCCGGATCAGCCGGATCGTGACCGGGGCCTGAGAAGGACCGGGAGATGATCTCCGTCACGTTGCGGAGAGACCCGTCCGGATTCGTCCGGCGGTTCGAAGTGGACGGGCATTCGGGATACGCGAAGAAGGGCAGCGACATCATCTGCTCCGCGATTTCGGTGCTGGCCTACACGGCGGTGGGGGCCCTCGAGGACCTGGCGGGCATATCGCCCCGATGGACCGAAGAGGACGGGCACATGGAGTGCCTCGTGCCGGACCCGGAACGGATGCCGGAAAGCGGTTCCGACAAGGCGCGCACCATACTCGATACCTTCGCCCTCGGCTGCCGGCAGGTCGAGGACAGCTACGGAAGCCAATACGTCCGTGTGACGGACGAAACCTTGGATTAAGGGAGGTGCATACGCGATGATCAAGGTCAATCTGCAGCTCTTCGCCCACAAGAAGGGCGTCGGCAGCTCGAGGAACGGCCGCGATTCCGCCGCCAAGCGTCTCGGGGCCAAGCGGGCCGACGGCCAGCTCGTCCTCGCCGGGAATATCCTCTACCGCCAGCGCGGCACGAAGATCCACCCCGGAACGAACGTCGGGATCGGCAGCGACGATACGCTCTTCGCACTCGTCGACGGCAAGGTCCGGTTCGAGCGTCTCGGCAGGGACCGCACCCAGGTCAGCGTCTACCCGGCCGAGTGACGGGAGACCCGCAGGACCACAGCATGACACGGGAGGGTCGGGCCGGTTCGAAGGCCGGCCCTCCTGTCTTGTATAGAAAGGAACACCAGTTTGTTCATCGATAACGCCCGCCTCTTCATCAAGGCCGGGAACGGCGGAGACGGCCACGTCTCCTTCCACCGCGAGAAATACGTCACGAACGGCGGCCCGGACGGCGGAGACGGCGGTCGCGGCGGCAGCGTCGTGTTCTTCGCGGACGCCGATGTGAGCACGCTGCAGGACCTTCGCTACAAGCGCAAGCTCGTGGCCGACGAAGGCGAGAAGGGCGGCACGCGCAACAAGGCGGGTCGGGGCGGCGAGGACCTCCGGGTCCGGGTGCCCGTCGGTACCCTGCTGATCGACGACGAGACCGGACGCACACTCGCGGACCTGACGACCGAGGGCCAGGAAGCCGTGGTCTGCAAAGGCGGGACGGGCGGCAAGGGGAATTCGCACTTCGCGAACTCCGTCCGCCAGGCACCGCGCTTCGCCCGCGCCGGAATCCCCGGCGAGGAGCGCTGGGTCCGGATCGAGCTGAAACTGCTCGCGGACGTGGGGCTCGTCGGCTTCCCGAACGTCGGCAAGTCGACGCTGCTCTCCGTCGTGTCCGCCGCTCGGCCGAAGATCGCCGACTACCCCTTCACGACGATCGAGCCCAACCTCGGCGTCGTCGCCGTCGGCGACACGAGCTTCGTGCTGGCCGACATCCCCGGCCTGATCGAGGGCGCCCACGACGGCCTGGGCCTCGGCATCGAGTTCCTGAAGCACGTCGAGCGCACGCGCCTGCTGATCCACGTCGTGGACGTGTCGGGCAGCGAGGGCCGCGACCCGCTCACCGATTTCGACCGGATCAACGAGGAATTGCGGCTCTTCAACCCGAAGCTCGCGTCGCGCCCGCAGATCGTCGCTGCCAACAAGACCGACCAGGCCGAGCCCGAGGCGATCGAGCGCTTCACGAAGGCGATCGAGGCGAAGGGGTACCCCGTGTTTCCAATCGCCGCCGCCTTGCGCGAGGGCGTGGACGCGCTGATGAAGCGCGTCGCCGCCGACCTCGCGGTGCTGCCGGCGACGGTCCTCGTCGAGACGCCCGCGACCTCCGCGGTGGAATACACGTTCGAGGAGGAGGCCGGCTACGAGATCACCCGCGCCTCCGACGGCGCCTACGAGGTCAAGGGTCCCTGGACGCAGCACCTCGTCGCCTCGACCAACTTCGACGACCACGAATCGCTCCAGTACTTCCAGCGGGTGATCCGCAAGAAGGGACTGGTGGATGCGCTGCTCGCCGCCGGAATCAAGGAAGGCCAGCTCGTCCGCATGGAAGAGCTCGAATTCGAATTCGTACCCTGAGGAGAAACCCGATATGCTCGACAGCCGTCAACGCGCCTATCTCCGTGCCCTCGCGAACCCGATCGACGCCCTGTACCAGATCGGGAAGGGCAACCTCTCCGAGATGGCCTGCCGCCAGTTCGACGAGGCGCTGACCGCACGGGAGCTGATCAAGGTCAGCATCCTCCGGTCGGCGTCCGAGGACGCGCGGACGCTCGCGGACAGCGCGGCGGCCGCCGTCGGCGCCGACGTCGTGGCCGTCGTGGGCCGTCGGTTCGTCCTGTACCGCCCGTCCGACAAGCTCCGGAAGGAAGGTCGCTCGATTCGCATCCCATGATGTATAATCAGGAAGATGCCGCCGGAAGGGGACGCGGAACCCGCGAC
The DNA here is from genome assembly GCA_903835065.1 of uncultured Eubacteriales bacterium. Lineage (GTDB taxonomy): Bacteria > Bacillota > Clostridia > Saccharofermentanales > UBA5734 > CAILLO01. The sequence continues at coordinate 112,719 of CAILLO010000077.1, read as the reverse complement.
CCCGATGACGAGCAGGCTTCGGCCCAATGGGAATCGAAGAAGAAACCGGGAGGACGACATGGACAAGTATGTATGCGACGTCTGCGGCTATGAATACGACCCTGCCGAGGGAGACCCGGCGAACGGGATCGCCCCGGGTACGGCCTTCGCCGATATCCCGGATTCCTGGGTCTGCCCGACCTGCGGCGCTGGGAAAGAAGAATTCAGCAAGGAGTAGCCCGATGCCGGCTCTTTCGATCTGCGACGGCGTGATGGAGGTCGGCTCCGCCCACGACGACCGCCACCTGTTCGATTCCCTGATGCCGACGACCTTCGGAACCACTTACAACGCCTACATTGTCGCCGGCTCGCGCGCCACGGCGATCCTCGACACCGTCGACCCCGAAAAGACCGCGACGCTGATGCGCAATCTCGCGGACGCGAAGGTCGAGCGGATCGACTACGTCGTGTGCCTCCACACCGAGCAGGACCACTCCGGCTCGGTACGGGCTGTCCTCGAAAAATGGCCGGATGCGCAGCTCGTGGCGTCGAAGAAGGTCGCGGAATTCATGGCGACCCACAACCATATCCCGGAGAGCCGCTTCCTCCTGATCGGGGAGGGCGACGTGCTCGACCTGGGCGGCAAGACGCTGCGCTTCACGCTGACGCCCTTCGCCCACTGGCCGGACAACACGATGGCCTTCCTCGAGGAGGACCGGATTCTCTTCTCCAACGACCTCTTCGGGTCGCACTATTCCACCGAGAAGATCTTCGCGACGGTCGGCCGCGACCAGATACAGGCCGCGCGTGACTATTTCGCCGAAATCTTCATGCCCTTCGCCTCGCACGTGAAGAAGTATGTCGCCAAGGCCAGGTCCTTCGACCCCGTGATGGTCGCTCCGAGCCACGGACCCGTCTGGTGGAGGCCGGAGGCGGTCTTCTCGCTGTACGACGAGTGGCTGTCGGACGACGTGAAGCCGGTCGTCGTGATTCCGTTCGTGACGATGCACGGCAGCACGGGAATCCTGGTCGAACGGCTGGCGTCCCGCCTCGCGGAGCACGGCGTCTCGGCGATCTGCCGCGATATCGCCTCCGAGCCGCCGAACCTGATGCTCGAGACCGGGCACATGGTCTCCGACCTGGTCGACGCCGCCGCGCTGATCGTCGCCGCGCCGACCGTGCTGGGCGGAGCGCACCCCGCGGCCGCGTTCGCCGCGATCCTCGCGACAGCGATGAAGCCCCATGTCCGCTATTTCGGCCTGATCGGCTCCTTCGGGTGGGGAACGCGCATCGCCGAGATGATGGAGTCCTACACGGCCGGCCTCAAGGCCGAACGCCTCGAGCCGTTCCTCGTGAAGGGCCTGCCGACCGACGAGGACCTATTGCGCCTCGACGACTATGCCGCGGACCTCGCGGCGAAGGTCAAGGCCGTCTCGAAGCCCGCCGCCGAGAAGTAGCCGCAGGCGAAGCGCACGAAGCCGGAATCGAAGAGGAGGGGCCCTACCGCCCCTCCTCTTCCGTTCCGGGAGGATTGAGCAGGGCCAGGAGCCCGACGTAGGCCTCCTGCGTGTCCGTCCTCCACTGGGCGCAGATCGAGGCGGCCATGGTGCGGTCGGGGACGAGGAGGCGCAGGTCGACGACGTCGTGGACGCCGTCGTTCAGGCGCAGGCGCACGAGGTAGGCGCCGTTCCCGTCGGGGTCGAACGTCGCGACGACGGTGTTCTCCTTCTTCAGCTCCTTCGCCCAGGAGGCGGCGGCTTGCGAGAGATAGGCGCGCACGTGCCGCGGGACGCGCGACTCGAGCGACTTCAGCACCTCCGCGCCGCGCGGTGTGAGGTCGCAGCGCGAGACGGGCTGGCCGTCGGCGTCGAGGAGGGGCTCCCCCTTGCGGACGCTGCGGGCGGCGAGGCCGTCCCCGCAGAGCTCGTCGAGCAGGGAAACGAAGACGAAGTAGTCCATGTAGCGGGTGTCGAGCGCGATGCGCGTCAGCTGGCCGACGGTGACCCCGCTCCAGCGGCCGAGGATGTAGAGCAGGATCATCTTGTTCTCGGCGGTCTCGAGACGGTCCATGGAGCCCCCTTCTCGGCGCCCGGACATTGCGCCCGGCCCGATTCGATTATACAATAAAGCCGCGCCGGACGAAGGCGCCGCCGGAAGGGCGGCGGACCGGCCTTTCCAAGGAGGAAGCGATGATCCGTTTCGACTTGTCCAACGCGATGGCTTTCCTGAACCCCCATGAGACCGAACTGCTCGCGCCGACCGTGCGCGGCGCGCACGAGCTGCTGATGTCCCGCAGGGGCCCGGGCGCGGACTTTCTCGGCTGGCTGGACCTTCCCGCGAAGTTCGACAAGGAGGAATTCGGACGGATCCGCCACGCCGCGGCCCGCATCCGCAGGGACAGCGACATCCTGGTCGTCGTCGGCATCGGCGGCTCCTACCTCGGCGCCCGCGCCGCGATCGAGATGCTCGGCCACTCCTTCGGAAACGCGGCGTCCAAGAAGGTCCGCAAGTCGCCGCAGGTCCTCTTCGCCGGCAACAGCATCAGCTCCACCTACCTCGCCGACCTCCTCGACATGCTCGAGGGCAAGGACGTCTCGGTCAACGTGATCTCCAAGTCGGGCACGACCACCGAACCCGCGGTCGCGTTCCGCGTGCTCCGGAACTGGATGGAGGCCCGCTACGGCCGCGAAGGCGCCCGCTCGCGCATCTACGCGACGACGGACAGGTCCCGCGGCGCACTGCGCAAGCTCGCGACCGAGGAAGGCTACGAGACCTTCGTGATCCCCGACGACATCGGCGGCCGATATTCCGTGCTGACCGCCGTGGGCCTTCTTCCGATCGCGGTCGCCGGCATCGACGTCCGCGAGACGATGCGCGGGGCGAAGGACGCGCGCAGGGCGTTCGCCTCCGACGACCCCGCGTCCAATCCGGTCCTCCAGTACGTGGCGGCCCGCAACTGCCTGTTGCGCAAGGGATATCCGGTCGAGATGCTCGTGAACTACGAGCCAGGGCTCCACTACTTCACAGAGTGGTGGAAGCAGTTGTTCGGCGAGAGCGAAGGCAAGGACGGGAAGGGCATCTTCCCGTCCGGCGCCGACTTCTCCACCGACCTGCACTCGATGGGCCAGTATATCCAGGACGGCGCGCGCTTCCTCTTCGAGACCGCGCTGCTGGTCGAGAAGCCCCGTCGTACGCTTGAGATCCCCGATGACCCGCAGGACCTCGACGGCCTGAACTTCCTGGCTGGCCGCGACCTCGACGAAGTCAACGAGAAGGCCGCGCAGGGCACCGGACTCGCCCACGTCGACGGCGGGGTGCCGAACCTCCGGGTCGTCGTCCCCGAACTCACTCCCTACTGGTTCGGCCAGCTCGTGTACTTCTTCGAGAAGGCGTGCGCGGTCAGCGGCTATGTCCTCGGCGTGAACCCGTTCGACCAGCCCGGCGTCGAGGCCTACAAGAAGAACATGTTCGCCCTGCTCGGAAAGCCCGGATACGAAGCCGAGAAGGCGCGCCTCGAGAAGCGTCTCGGCCTGTAGCCCGTGAAGCGCGCGGCGGCCCCGCTCCTTCTGGCCGTCGCCGTCCTCGCGGCGCTGCTCTGGCTCGAAGCCGCCTCGCCCTACTACTTCCTGCAGGACGACAACCGGCACCAGTACCTGCCGCTCTTCGCGCATGCGTTCGATGCGCTGCGCGGCGGCACGCTCGCGGTCTACGACTTCCACCAGTTCCTGGGGACGCCGAACCTCGCCATGGGCCAGACGGCCGTGCTGTACCCGCCGATGTACTTCGCCTTCGCCGTCAGCGCGCTGCTGACCGGCCAGGTCTTCGCGGGCATCGACGTCCTCGTCGCGATGCACCTGGTCGTCGCCGCACTCGGGATGTACCTGCTGGTCCGCAACCTGCGCCTGTCGCGCGAGGCCGCGTTCGCCGCCGGCCTCTCCTGGGCGTTGTGCAGCTTCGTCGTCTACGTGGGGGACTCGTGGGTCGTCTACACCGGATTCACCGCCTGGTTCCCCTTCCTGCTCCTCGGCGCCGTCCGACTCCTGGCCCGACCCGGCGCGGGGCCGGTCGCCCTGCTGGTCGCCGCGCAGGTGGCCCTCTTCTATGTGGGACACCCCCAGAACTTCCTCTATGGCGTCCTCTTCGAGGTCCTGTTCCTCGGACTGCTGGCCGTCGCCGGCTTCGGACGCGGACCGGACGGACGCACGCCCTGGCGCCGCATCGCGGGGGGCTACCTCCTCTCGGTCGGCCTCACGGCGGTCGCCTGCGCGCCGCTCCTGCTCCCGATGCTGTCGGCGATGGCCGTCTCGGCGACCCGCAGCGACGTGCTGCCCCTCGACATCTACCTGTCCGGCGCGACGACGATCAAGGAGATCGTGCAGGGATTGACGGATCCCTTCGCGGACGGCGTCTCCCTCAACAGCGCCCGCTTCTATTCCTTCTTCGGGCGTCCGATGCTGGGACTCGCGTTCCTCGGCGCCGGCACGGGACTGCTCGTCCTGCTGCGCCCGCTGTCCCGGACCCGGCTCCACCCGGAGCCGGGCGACCGCACGCGGGAGGAGAAGGACCTGCTGCGCGTCTGGACCGCCAGCGTGCCCCTGGCCGCCTTCGCGTTCCTATGGGCGACCGACACCTGGGTCACGCCGCTTCTCTACCAGGTGCCCATCCTCAACCGCTTCCGCTGGCCGTTCAAGCTGACGGTCTTCGTCGTGTTCTTCCTGATCCTGCTCGGCGCGGCGGGCATGCAGCTCCTGTCGGTCCGCCCGGACCGGCCCCTTCGCAGGGCCGGCGGCCGGCCGGACTGGCGCGCCGTCGGCGCCGTGGCGCTCGTCGCCATCGTGCTGCTGACCCAGTACTACGACCTGGCGCATCTGTACCTCGCCTATCCGCGCAAGTCCCTCAAGTACGAGGGCGACCCCCTTCCGCTGTCGGAGCCGTTCGCCGCCGTCATCGGCCAGGACCGCGTCGCGTCGGTCGGCTTCGACGTCGGCACGGCCTACTCGAGCCGGACGCTCGGCTACGACTACGCCGCCCTGTGGGGCCTCTACCAGTTCGCCGGCTACGAGCCCTTCCTGTCGCAGGACAACGAGAACGCGACGTTCGGACTCAACTACGACGCCATGATCGCGCGCGGCCAGGGCGCGGACGCCCGCGTCGACGACCTCGCGCCCTACCGCGCCTGGGGAGTCCGCTACTACGTCCTGCCGACGGGCGCCCCCTCCGCGGCCTTCGTCGCGCTGACGGCCGTCGCGGGCGACGAGAACCGGACGCTGTACCGGGACGACGTGGCGGTGCCGATGGCCTTCGTCGAGAAGGGGAGCGACGCCTCCGCCGAGGGCGTGGCGCTGACGATCGGAACCAACCGCCTGACCGTCTCGACCGACCTCGCGACGGGGGGCCAGGTCGTCGTGTGCTTCCTCGCGAATCCCTCGTTCCGGCTGACCGTCGACGGCAAGGCCCATGCGCTTTCCCGGGATTCCTACGGGCGCATGACCTTCCAGGTCCCGGCGGGCCGCCACGTCGCCACCCTCGGCTACGTGGACGGCTCGTTCGCGCTCGGCCTCGGAATCCTCGTCGCGGGCGGCGCGACGACCGGCGCGGCCCTCTGGCTTGTAGCGCGCAGGAGACGGCGCAGGGCGGCCGCTCCGGCGCCGACGGCGGAAGCCCTTTCGGCGCCGTAGCCCGATCCGCCGCTCGCCTCGCCGCAGCGGACGCGCCGATTCCGCGAAATCCGGGGTTGCATTCTGCGGCACGGCTTTATAAGATGAATTTATAAAGTCGGAGCATCCGCTGCGGACTCTGCGAAGGGCCGCGCGCAAGGGAGGAAGAAGCATGGACTACATGATCGGAATCGACCTGGGGACCTCGTCGACCAAGACGGTGCTGTTCGACAGGAACGGACACGCCATTCGCTCGGCGACCCGGTTCTACCCGATGAGCCAGCCGCGCAACGGCTGGGCGGAGCAGGACCCCGAGGACTGGTGGAAGGCCGCGAAGGAGACGGTCCGCGAAGTGCTTCGCGACGCCGGCATCTCACCCGCCGACGTCCGCGGCGTGGGCCTCTCCGGCCAGATGCACGGCCTCGTGGCGCTGGACGCCCAGGACCGCGTGCTGCGTCCCTCGATTCTCTGGTGCGACCAGCGCACCGCCGCCGAATGCGAGCAGCTCACCCGCTCGGTGGGGGCCGCCCGCCTCGTCGAGATCACCGCGAATCCGGCCCTGACCGGCTTCACCGCCTCCAAGATCCTGTGGATGCGCAACCACGAGCCCGAGCTCTTCGCGAAGGTGCGCCGCATCCTGCTGCCCAAGGACTACCTGCGCCTGCGCCTGACCGGCGAATACGCGACCGACGTGTCGGACGCGAGCGGTATGCAGCTCGTCGACGTCGCCCGGCGCGAATTCAGCGCGGAGATGCTGGGCCACCTCGGCGTCGAGCCGTCCTGGCTGGGCCATCTCTACGAGTCCTGCGAGGTCAGCGGCCGCATCTCGGACGCGGCGGCGCGGGAGACCGGCCTCGCCGCCGGCACGCCGGTCGCGGCGGGCGCGGGCGACCAGGCCGCCGGCGCCGTGGGCAACGGCATCGTGCGCGAGGGACTCGTCTCCTCGACAATCGGCACGTCCGGCGTCGTCTTCGCGCACCTCGACCGGATGGCCGTCGACCCGGGAGGCCGCGTGCACACCTTCTGCCACGCCGTTCCGGGTGCCTGGCACGTCATGGGTGTGACGCAGGCCGCCGGCCTGTCCCTCCAGTGGTTCCGCGACCATTTCTGCGAGCCGGAGAAAGCAGAAGCGGAGCGACAGGGGATCGATCCGTACATCCTGATGGACCGCGAGGCCGAAGGCGTCCCGCTGGGAGCGGATGGCCTGCTGTACCTGCCGTACCTGATGGGGGAGCGCACGCCGCACCTCGACCCGAACTGCCGCGGCGTCTTCTTCGGCATCTCCGCCCGCCACGGGCGTCCGGAATTCGTACGGGCGGTCATGGAAGGCGTCGGGTACAGCCTGATGGACTGCATGGACCTCCTGCGCGGCATGGGCGTCCCGGTCTCCGAGGTCCGCGCGTCGGGCGGCGGCGGCAAGTCCGTGCTGTGGCGCGGCATGCAGGCCGACATGTTCGACACGGGCGTCGCGACGCTGGTCTCGTCGGAGGGGCCGGCGCTGGGCGCCGCGATTCTGGGCGGCGTGGCCGGCGGAATGTTCCCGGATGTGCGCACCGCCTGCGACGCGACGGTCGCCGTCAAGTCCCGGCAGCAGCCCGACCCGGCCGCCCATGAGGCCTACCGCACGCGGCACGCGCTCTATCGCGGACTCTACGCGTCCTTGAAGGACGATTTCCGCCGACTCTCCGAACTCGCCTGAACGGCCCGTTGGGGTAGAATAGGACCATGAACCACCGTGGCATCAACAGCGCCGCCATGCGGCAGGCCAACGAAGGCGCGGTCCTCGAGCGGGTGCGCCGGGCCCGCGCCTGCTCCAAGGCCGAGCTGTCGCGCGTCCTCGGGCTGACGCCCGCCTCGGCCGGCATGCTCGTGGCGGCCCTCCTCGAGGAGGGCCTGCTCGAGCCGGTCGGCACCGGCGAGTCCCGCGGCGGACGTCGGCCCGACCTGTTCCGCCTGCGCGCCCAAGGCCTGTATTCCTGCGGCATCGACGTCGACCGCGGCGGCTACGACGTGCTGCTGCTCGACCTCGCGGGTCGCGTGGCCGGCTCGACGTACGGGGAACTGCCGGAGGGCGCGGCCTTCCCGGCCTTCGCCGTCCGTGCCGCGAAGGCGCTGGCCACGCTGCTGCGCGGGACCGACGTCCCGACCGGCCGCCTCGCCGGCGTGGGACTGTCCGTGCCGGGCTACGTCGATGCGCACCGCCGCCGCATCGTCCGCGCGCCCAACCTGGGCTGGCACGACGAGGACGCCGACGGACCTCTCCGCCGGGCGCTGCTCCACGAGGTCTTCGGCGGCGCGCAACCCGAGGGAGGACCGGTGCCCTTCACGGTGCACCTCGAGAACGAGGCGCTCGCGGCCGCGATCGGCGAGCACTGGGCCGGCGCCTGCCAGGACGACGAGGACTTCCTCTGCATCGACGTCCGCTCCGGCATCGGCGCGGGCCTCTTCGTGCATGGCCGCCCCTTCCGCGGCGCCTCCGGGCTCGCCGGAGAGATCGGGCACGTCACCGCCGACGCCGACGGCCCGCTCTGCGGCTGCGGCCGGACCGGCTGCCTCGAGACGCTGGCCGCGACGCCGCGCCTCCTCGAGGCGCTCGGCATTCCCGAACGCCCCGACTCGGCCGCCCGCGACCTGCTCGCCTTCCTGGAGAGCCCGGAGCCCGCCCGACGCGCGGCCTCCGAGGCCCTGCTGGCCGCGACGGCGAAGCGACTCGGCGCGGCGGCGGCCCCACTCGTCAACGCCCTCAACCCATCGCGCATCGTGTTCGGCCGCGACATGGCCGTCTATGGTGCCCGGCTGCTGCCCGGCATCCTCGAGGAACTGCGGCGCGACGCGCTCGCGGAGTCGTTCGCGGGGACTTCGGCCGTCGTCACGGAACTCGGCGGGCGCGCATCCGCCATCGGCGCGGCGGCGCTGCCGCTGGCCGGCGTGTTCGGCAGGGAGGCGGAGACGTGGGCGTGACCCCTTCCTTCGAAGTCGAGGTCCAGGGCGAGGTGCTCTCGTTCGAAACGGCGCCGGGACTCTTCTCTCCCGGCAAGGCCGACCCCGGGACCCTGGCCCTGCTGTCGCACGCCGCACCGGGTCCGGACGACCGCGTGCTCGACCTCGGCTGCGGGTACGGCCTGGTCGGCATCTGGTACGCCCGCAAGATCGGGGCGGCCCGCGTCGTGATGACCGACCGGGACCCGGAGGCCGTCCGGATGGCCCGGATCAACGCGGAACGCAACGGCGTCCCCGGCATCGCGACCTACGTCGGCGACGCGCTGCGCGCGCTGCCCGAGACCGGCTTCACCTGCATCCTGTCGAACCCGCCCTACCACGAGGACTTCTCCGTCGCGAAGGAATTCATCGAGAAGGGCTTCAACCGGCTCGCGGTCGGCGGACGGATGCTGCTCGTCACGAAGCGCAGGGAGTGGTACCGCAACAAGCTGGTGGCCATCTTCGGCGGCGTGCGCGTCCACGAGACCGGCGGCTACTTCGTCTTCGAGGCCGAGAAGCGGAGCCGGGACCGGGCGAAGCCGCGGAAGTAGCCCGAAAGGCGCGCCGCGCCCACCGTTGTGGTATTCTGGTCTTGTATCCGGAACGTCCCCGCGACCCGAAAGGAGCACTGAGATGAACAGCCGCGCCCGCGCCACGACCCTGTTCCTGATCCTGCTCGTCGCCTGGGGGTCCCTGCTCGCGTCGCCGTTCCGCGCGTTCGCCGAGATGTGCCGCGACCTGGCTCGGATGGTGATCCACCCGCCGCACGCCGATGAACCGACCTCGACGATCCTCGTGTACGGCTTCGCGCTGGTCGTCCTGATCGCGATGCTCGTGCTGTCCCGCGGCAAGGTCCAGCACTTCGTGGCGCCGTTCGCGGCGCTGGCCGCGCTCGCCTACAACCTGATCCTCTCGATGGTGAACGGCGGCGGCTTCACGATCGCCCTCACGACCTCGATCGGCCTCGCGCTCGCACTGCTGTTCCTGCTTCCCAAGAGCCAGCGGCCCGCGATGTGGCTCGGCGACGCGTTCACGATGGCGATCCCCGCGATGGTCGTCTTCGACGCGATCGTGGTTCCGGGCGCCGCTGCGCTGAAGATCGGCCTGCCGCACGTCAAGGACTGGCTCGACTGGCCGTCCTCGTCGCTGATCCACGGCCTGGACGGCTTCCTCGGCCTGAACGTGCTCCTGTGGGGCCTGATCGTCCTGTCCGTCTTCCTGGTGCCGGCCTTCTTCCTCGTGTCCGGCCGCCAGAAGGGCTGACGGGCGGACGGGGGGAGGCGGACGTGGACCCGTTGCGGAGGATCGAGGAGTTCCGCGCCCTGATCGAGCGCGCGGACCACCTGTATTACGACGAGGACGCGCCCGAGATCCCCGACTTCGAGTACGACGCGCTCCTGCGGGAGCTCCAGCGGCTCGAGGCGGAGAACCCTCTGTTCGTGCGCCCGGATTCCCCGACCCAGCGGGTCCACGGCGAGGTGAAGCGGGAATTCCGGAAGGTCGTCCACGCCATCCCGCTTCAGAGCCTCGAGGACGTCTTCTCCGAGGAGGAGCTGCGCGCTTTTCTCGGACGCGTGTCCGAAACGCTCGCGTCGGTCGGCCGCCCGGCCCCCGAGTACGTCGTCGAGCGCAAGATCGACGGGCTGTCCGTGGCCCTCGAGTACCGCGACGGCGCGTTCGTGCAGGGCGCGACGCGCGGGGACGGGGCGGTCGGCGAGGACGTGACCGCCAACCTCAGGACGCTGCGGAACCTCCCGATGAAGCTCAGGGACCCGGTGTCGCTGCTCGTCGTGCGCGGCGAGGTCTATCTGTCCCGCGACGAGTTCCTGGCCTTGAACGACCGCCAGGAGGCGATCGGCGGCAAGACCTTCGCGAATCCGCGCAACGCCGCCGCCGGGGCGCTCCGCCAGCTGGACCCCGCCGTCACCGCCGAGCGCGGCCTGAAGGTGTTCGTCTTCAACGTCCAGCGCGCCGAGGGGCTGTCCTTCGACCGGCACTCCGCGTCGCTGGACTGGCTCGCCGGGCAGGGCTTCGAGGCCAGCCCCGAGCACGTCCTCTGCCGCACGCCCGACGAGGCGTGGGCGGCGATCGGACGCATCGGAGAGTCCCGCGGCGAACTCGAGTACGAGATCGACGGCGCTGTCGTGAAGGTCGACTCGCTCGCCGACCGCGAGGTGCTGGGACAGACGTCCAAGGTCCCGCGCTGGGCCGCTGCCTACAAGTTCCCGCCCGAGCAGAAGGAGACCCTGCTGCTCGATATCGTCGTGCAGGTCGGCCGCACCGGCAAGCTGACGCCGCTCGCCGTTCTCGCGCCGGTGCGCATCGCAGGCAGTACCGTGTCGCGCGCGACGCTCCACAACGAGGACTTCATCGTCGAAAAGGGAATCCTGATCGGCGACACCGTGCTCGTGCAGAAGGCCGGGGACGTGATTCCCGCCGTGGTCGGACCCGTTGTGGACCGGCGGCCGCCCGACGCGCGCCGTTTCGTGATGCCGACGGCCTGCCCGGTGTGCGGTGCCCCCGTCGCCCGCGAGGGCGGGGAGGCCGCTTCGCGCTGCACGGGCAGCGACTGCCCGGCCCAGCTGTTCCGGAACGTCGTGCATTTCGCTTCGAGGGCCGCGATGGACATCGACGGGCTCGGCCCCTCGATCATCGAGATGCTGATGGAGCGCGGCCTCGTCGCCGGCGTCGCCGACCTCTACGCGTTGGTCGGTCGCAGGGACGACCTGCTGCGGATCGACCGGTTCGGCGAAAAATCCGTCGACAACCTGCTGGCCTCGATCGACCGTTCGCGCGGTGCAGGGCTGGAGCGCCTGCTGACCGCCTTCGGCATCCGAAACATCGGTGCCGCGGCCGCCCGCGTCCTCGCGGAGCGCTTCCCCGACCTGCGCGCCGTCGCGGCCGCCTCGCCCCTGGAACTCCTCTCGCTGCCCGATTTCGGCGGCAAGAGCGTCGACAGCCTCGTCTCGTTCTTCGCGCAGCCCCGCACCGCGGCGATGCTGGACCACCTCGAGGCGGCCGGCGTCGACTTCCACAGCCGCGCCTCCGAGTCCCGCATCTCGGACCGCCTGGCCGGCCGCACCTTCGTGCTGACCGGCACGCTGCCGACGCTGACGCGCGACGAGGCCGGCGCGCTCGTGCTCGCGAACGGCGGCAAGGTCGCCTCGAGCGTGTCGGCCAAGACGTCCTTCGTGCTGGCGGGCGAGGAGGCCGGATCCAAGCTCGACCGGGCCCGGACGCTCGGCGTCCCCGTGATCGACGAAGCCGCATTCCGCGCGATGCTCGAGACCTAGGAGGTACCCCCATGCAGATCGCCCCGGACAGCAAGATCCTCTTCATCGGCGACTCGATCACGGACTGCGGCCGCACGCAACCGGTCGGGGAGGGCCTGTTCGGCCCCTACGGCAACGGCTGGGTCAACGTCGTCGCGGGACTTCTCGGGGCGACCTACCCGTCGCGCGGGCTGCGCGTCGTGAACATGGGCCTGTCCGGCAACACCAGCCGGGACCTCGTCGCCCGCTGGGACCGGGACGTCCTGCAGCTTTCGCCCGACTGGGTCGTCGTCATGATCGGCACGAACGACGTGTGGCGGCGGTTCGACCTGCCGCTCCAGCCCGAACTGCACGTGCGGCCCGACGAATACCGCCGGAACCTGGAGACGCTGGTCGCCGCCACGATGCCGCGCGTGAAGGGCCTCGTCCTGATGTCGCCCTTCTACCTCGAGCCCCTGCGCGAGGACGCCATGCGGTTCGCGATGGACGAATGCGGCGCGGTCGTGCGCGAGCTGGCGGAGCGGAACGGGCTGCGGTTCGTGGACGTGCAGACCGCGATGGACCGCCTCGTGGCGGACCGGCACTCGACCTACATCGCATGGGACCGCGTGCACCCGAACATCCTCGGGCACACGGCGATCGCCCGGGCTTTCCTCGACGCGGTCGGCTTCGACTGGGGCGGCGCGGAGAGCTGACGGGGACGCGGACCGCCCCGTACCCGGACAGGAAGAAGGACCGGCCCTCGCGGACCGGTCCTTCGCTTCGTCGCGGTCGGGCATCCGGCTCGCTTCTCTATGACCTGGCCCCCTTGAAGCCGTCCTTCAGGGAGACCGAGCGGTTGAAGACCAGCCGGTCCGGGCGGGAGACGCGGTTGTCGACGCAGAAGTAGCCGAGCCGCAGGAACTGGTAGGCGGCGGGCGCCTCGGCGCCGGCGAGCGACGGCTCGCACTTGCAGTCCGGCAGCACCTCGAGCGAGTCCGGGTTCAGCAGCTCCTTGTAGTCGCGGTCCTCCGAGGCGTCCGGGTCGGGCACCGAGAAGAGGCTGTCGTAGAGGCGGACCTCGGCGTCGACCGCATGCTTCGCGGAGACCCAGTGGATCGTGCCCTTGACCTTGCGTCCGTCGGGCGTGTCGCCACCCTTCGTCGCGGGGTCGTACGTGCAGCGCACCTCGACGACGCGGCCGGCGCCGTCCCGGACGCAGCCGGTGCAGCGCACGACGTACGCGTGCTTGAGGCGAACCTCGTTGCCCGGGAACATCCGGAAGTAGCCCTTCGGCGGCTCCTCCGAGAAGTCCTCGGCCTCGATCCAGAGCTCGCGGGAGAAGGGGACCGTGCGGACTCCGTTCTCGGGACGTTCCGGGTTGTTCTCGGCCTCGAACGTCTCGACCGCTCCGTCCGGGTAGTTCTCGACGACCAGCTTCACGGGGCGCAGCACGGCCATCACGCGGTTCGCCGAGGCGTTCAGGTCCTCGCGCAGGCAGTGCTCGAGGAACGCGGAGTCGACGGTGCTGTAGACCTTCGACACGCCGATGCGGTCGCAGAAGGTGCGGATCGAGGCGGGCGTGTAGCCGCGGCGGCGCAGGCCGCGCAGCGTGGGCATGCGCGGGTCGTCCCAGCCGTCCACGAGGCCGCGCGTCACGAGTTCGAGCAGCTTGCGCTTGCTCATCACCGTTCCCGTCAGGTTGAGACGCGCGAATTCGATCTGGCGCGGCCGGTCCTCGAGGTCGGCGTGGTTCACGACCCAGTCGTAGAGCGGGCGGTGGTCCTCGTACTCCAGCGAACACAGCGAGTGCGTGATGCCCTCTACGGCGTCCTGCAGCGGGTGCGCGAAGTCGTACATCGGGTAGATGCACCAGTCGTCGCCCGTGCGGTGGTGGGTGTCCTTCTTGATGCGGTACATCGCCGGATCGCGCAGATTCAGGTTCCCCGAGGCCATGTCGATCCTCGCGCGCAGCACCTTCTCGCCGGGCTCGAAATCGCCCGCCTTCATGCGGCGGAACAAGCCGAGATTCTCCTCCACGCTGCGGTCGCGGTGCGGGCTGTTCGTCCCGGGTTCGGTCAGCGTGCCGCGCATCGTCCGCATCTCATCGGCCGACAGGTCGTCGACGTAGGCGAGACCCTTGCGGATGAAGTCCTCGGCCGTGTCATAGATCCGCTGCGCGTAGTCGGAGCCGAAGAAAAGCCGGTCGCTCCAGTCGAAGCCGAGCCAGCGGATGTCCTCCTCGATCGCGTCGACGTACTCGACGTCCTCCCGGGTCGGGTTCGTGTCGTCGAAGCGCAGATTGCAGAGGCCGCCATACTTCTCTGCGGTCGTGAAGTTGATGCAGATCGCCTTCGCGTGTCCGATATGAAGGTATCCGTTGGGCTCGGGGGGGAATCGCGTGTGCACAGCGCGTCCGGCGAACCGGCCGCCCGGCGCGAGGTCCCCCTCGATCGCCTCGTGGATGAAGTTCTTCGTGGATTCTTCCATGTCGATCCGCCTCCTGAAGGGCTATCGTCCGAGTGCTTCCTGTAGCTTCCTCCGCCCGGCCGCGATGCGGCGGAGCGATTCGTCGCGGCCCAGGACCGAGAGGATCTCGATCGCGCCGCCCGGGGTGACTTCCGTGCCCGACGCGGCGATCCGCACCGGCCACATGACCTGTCCGTTCTTGCGCCCCTCCCGCTGGGCGAGGCCGGTCAACGCGGCGTGGAGCGCGTCGTGCGTCCATTCGCCGAGACCGGCCAGCTCCTGCTCCGCCTTCCCGAGCATCTCGGCGGCGAGGGCGGGGTCCGTCTTCATCTTCTCGTTCGAATACAGCCCGATCCCGTACTCCGGGAGCTCCCGGAAGAACGAGACGAGCCCGGGGATCTGGGTCATCTGCGTGACGCGCGGCTGCAGGGCGCCGGCGAGCCGTCCGAGGTCGAGACCCGCTCCGCCGCCCGGCAGGGCGTCCGCGAGCCAGGGGGCCGCGACGGCCAGGAAGGCCTCCGGGGCCATCTTCCGGAGATACTCGCCATTGAACCAGCGCAGGCGGTCGTAGTCGAACACGGCCGGGGAACGGCCGATTCCGTCGATCCGGAAGACCTCGCACAGCTCATCGAGGGTGAAGAGCTCGCGCGTGCCGCCGGGGCTCCAGCCGAGCAGGGCGATGTAGTTCACGATCGCCTCGGGGAGGTATCCCTCATCGACCAGAGCCTCGAAACTGACGGCGCCGTGGCGCTTGGACAGCTTCTTGCCGTCCGCCCCGTTCACGACGGGCAGATGCACGTAGACGGGGGGCTTCCAATCGAAGGCCTCGTACAGCAGCTGGTACTTCGGCGTCGAGGACAGGTACTCGGAACCCCGCACCACGTGCGTCACGGCCATGAGGTGGTCGTCGACGACGTTCGCGAAGTTGTAGGTCGGGAACCCGTCGGACTTGAGCAGCACCTGGTCCTCGAGCTCCTCGTTGGCGACCGAGATGCTGCCGTAGACGGCGTCCTCGAAGACGGTCGACCCGGCGAGCGGCATCTTCTGGCGGATCACGAAGGGCGCGCCGGCGTCGAGCAGGCGCCGGACCTCCGCCTCGGACAGTTCGCGGCAATGGCGGTCGTACCCGCCCGGGAAGCCCGAGACGGAGGAGCCGCCCGCCCCGCCCTCATCCTCGGCCGCGGCCGGGGCGCGCAGGGACTCGAGGCGCTCCTTCGTGCAGAAGCAGCGGTAGGCGTGACCGGTCGTCACGAGCTGTTCGGCGAAGGGGCGGTAGAGGTGCAGGCGTTCGCTCTGGACATATGGGCCATAGTCCCCGCCGACGTCCGGACCTTCGTCGTGCCGGAAGCCGACGCGCTCGAGCGTGCGGTAGACCGCTTCCACGGCGCCGTCGACGAGGCGCTCGCGGTCGGTGTCCTCGATGCGGAGCAGGAAGCGGCCGCCCAGCGAGCGGGCGATCAGGTATTCGTAGAGCGCCGTGCGGAGGTTTCCGACGTGCATGAAGCCCGTCGGACTGGGCGCGAATCTCGTGCGGACGGTGGATTCGGTGGTCATGGCGGACGTCCCTCCTGCGATGCGATTCATAGTATAATAGCACATCGACGGCGGTCCCGGCAGAGGGGGCGAAAGCCCCGGAAGCCTTGAACCGCCTGCAAGGAGACACGAAGCACCCGCATGTTCGGATACGTCCGCCCCGAAAAGCCCGACCTACTCGTCCGCGAATTCTCGCGCTACCGGTCCGTCTACTGCGGACTCTGCAAGGAGATCTCCCGCGCGTACGGCCAGTTGCCGCGGCTCGCCACGGGATACGACCTGACCTTCCTCGCGCTGCTCCTCGTCTCCCTTTCCGGGGAAGCGACGCAGGAGGACGCCGAGGGCTGCATCCTGAACCCCGTCGTGAAGAAGCCCGTGATGCGCGGCGGCAGCGCCCTCCCGCTATGCGCGGCCCTCTCCGTGATGCTCGCCTGGCACAAGGCGGACGACGACGTGCGAGACATGCGCTCCCCGAAGGGATTCGCCGCCCGCATCGCCTTCTCGCGCCCGTATCGCAGTGCCCGCCGCGCGTATCCGGCCGAGGCCGAGTGCATCCGCGCCTCGCTCGCCGAACTCTCGGAGGCCGAGAAGCGCGCGCCCGACCCCGCGGCGGCCGACATCTTCGGCCGGATGCTCGGGACGCTGTTCGCGATGGCCGTGGACCGCTGCGTCCCGCTTCCCGCGGAGGGGGAGCCGGAGGCTCTCCCGCATGGCGTCCTGCGCGCCGCGATGGACCGGCTGGGCCGTTCCACCGGCCGCTGGATCTTCCTGCTGGATGCGTTTGACGACCTCGCCCGCGACGAGGATAATAGGGCGTGGAATGCTCTTTCGGGATTGCCCGCGGAGACCCGGCGTGAAACGGCGGAACGCCTGCTCCGCGCCGAGGAGGAGGACGCCGACCGCACGGCCGCCCTGCTCCCGTACAAGAGGGATGCGGGCATGATCGGCAACATCGTCCGGCAGGGACTGCCCGGCGTGCGCGAATCCGTGTCGGCCGGACGACGGCTGGGACGGGTCTAGGAAAGGACGGAACCCGAAGTGACGAAGAACCCGTACGAGGTGCTGGGCGTGAAGCCCGGAGCGACCGAGGCCGAGATCAAGAAGGCCTACCGCACCCTCGTGAAGCAATACCACCCCGACAACTACAAGGACCACCCGCTCGAAGGCCTGGCCAAGGAGAAGATGCAGGAGGTCAACGAGGCCTACGACGCGCTGACCTCGGGCAATGCAAACGCGCAGGGCGGACCGCAGGCACAGAACCCTTACGGCCAGCAGGCCCAGAACCCCTATGGACAGGGACAGAACCCCTACGCCCGCGGTCCCTTCAACGCGAACCCCTACGGCCAGCAGGGCCAGCAAGGCCCTTACTACCGGAACGGCAACACGCAGGACGACTGCTGCCAGGCGATGAGTTGCATGTGCTGCGCCGACACCCTCTGCAACTGCATGGGATGTGGCTGCTAGAGTGCCCGGGAAGGCCTCCTCCGTAGCCTTCGGCGGCATCGCGGCCGCCTTGTGCCTGCTCTTCCTCTCCGCCGTGCGGCTGCTGCCTACGGCGGACCTCGTCTTCCTTTCGCTGACATCGCTGGCCGTCGCCGCCGTCGTGATCGAGAAGGGCGTCCGGACGGCCGCCCTGGCGTGGCTCGCCGCCTCGGTCCTCTCGCTCGTCTTCCCGGGCTTCCAGACCTCGCTCGCCTTCGTCGTCTTCTTCGGGCCGTATCCGCTCGCGAAGGCGTGGATCGAAGGCCGGAAGGGGATGCGCCCGATGCCGGCCTGGCTGCTCAAGTTCCTGGCCTTCGACCTGGTCTTCGTTCCGGTCGGACTGCTGGTCCTCGGACCGCTGTCGGGCACATTCGGGACGACCGCGTATCTCGACCTCTGGTCGGGCCGCCTCTGGAGCGGCGCGCCCGTGGTCCTGCTCGTGCTCGCGGCCGCGCAGGTCGTGTTCGCGGTCTACGAAATCGCGCTGAGTCTCATGATCTCTTTCTATCTCCGGCGCATCCGCCCCGCGCTCGCGCGCTGAACCGACCTGCGGCGCCCGGACTTCACGGCCAGCTCCGCGACCCGCCCGAGCACGATCAGCGCCATCGCGCCCAGCAGCAGCAGGACGATCGAGAACAGGTCGGGATACGTCTCGTACAGCCGCCGGACCTGGTCGAACGGGGAGGACGGGTTCCAGACATCGTTCTCCGGGAACAGATCGACCGCGATCGTCGTCCCGTCGGTCAGCGCGTAGACCGCCTTGCCCACCGTCTGGGTCTTCAGGACCGGCAGCGAGGTCCGGCCCAGCGACTCGTAGTGGACGTCAGCCAGAACGTCGGTCCCGATGGGTCGCACATAGGTCACCGTCTGGTTGAAGACGATCGGGAAGGTGACGCCGTCGACCGTTTCCGACTCGCCGTACCGCTGTCCGGCGACCACGAGGGTCGCGGACTCGTAGGCCGAAAAGCAGCCTTCGACGGTCTTCTGGACGTCGCCGACAACGCGGACGTTCGGCGAATCCGCCACCAGGCACAGGAGGGAGAATCCCTTGCCCGTAGCCGTGCAGGCCACGGACGCGCGGCCGTCCGTGTCGCTCCGGACGCCTCCCGTCAGCGTGTCGACGAAGGACCAGGCCGCGTCGAGACGGCTCGTGAGATGCCGGCTCGTCTTGTCCGGCATCATGTAGAACGTGTCGCGCATCTGGAAGATCCGGGCGAAGGACGACTGGCCGAGCGCCTTGCGGAAGAACTTCGCCGCATCGTCCAGGGTCGTCTTCTGGCCTTCGACCGGTGCGCCGGACGCATCCAGGAAGGCCGTGTCCGCCATGCCGAGTTCGGCCGCGAGCTGGTTCATCCGGTCGAGGAAGCTCTTCTCCTCGCCCGACACCTGTTCGGCGAGGGCGACCGCGGCCGCGTCCGAGTTCTGCAGCAGCAGGCCGAGAACCAGGTATTCGAGCGGCACCTTCTCGCCCGTCTTGAGCCCGAGCTTTCCGGCGTCCTCGTCGGACGCGACCTTGCTGATCGTGACCATCGTGCCGGACGGGAACTCGTCGAGGGCGATATAGGCGGTCACCGCCTTGTTCAGGACGGGCAGGTCGACGGGCGTGGACGAGTCCTTCTCGAAGAGACGGACGCCGCGGAGCAGGTCGACGACTAGCACCGACTTCGCGTCGACGGAGATCGGCAGGGTCGTCGAATAGGGGGGCTCGGTCGGGGCGGGCGACGGCGAGGCGGCGTCCTCGGCGAGCGCGGCGGTCGCAGGGAGGAGCAGGGAGGCGGCGAGAAGACCTGCGAGCAGCGGGACGAAGGCGGCCCGGGCCGCGCGGACGCGCAGGGGGTGGAACGGACCGGGCTGAAGGGATTCCAGGATGCGGGCGGTGCGATGGGTGCTCATCGGTCGCAAGACTCCTCCCTCGTTCCCGTCATGATACCAGATGCGGAGGCCGAAGACCGTATCCTCCGTGTCCCGGACGGGGTGGCCGCCCCGCTCGCGGGACCTTCCTCCGTCAGAGACCGCCGCCAGGCGCCGGGCGGCGTGCCCCGGATGCGCCGGAAGACGCGGGCGAATCCCTGCGGGTCGTCGTACCCGACGGACCGCGCGACCTCCGCGACGGAAAGCGGCGTCCGCAGCAGCGAGCAGGCCTGGTCGACCCGGAAGCGGACCAGGTAGTCCTTGGGGGAGACGCCGAGGTGGTCCATGAAGAGGGAATAGAGGTACGTCCGGTCGAGTCCCGCCCGCCGGGCGAGGCCGGCGACCGTGAGCGGGCCCGCGAAGTTCGTCGCGATGTCGTCGAGCGCGCGCTGCAGGTACTCCTCCTGCCGCCGGCCCTGCGGGTCCTCCCGGACGACGCCGGGGCGACGCGCCAGAACGGCCAGAAACTGGTACAGCAGACCGAGCAGCTGCGGGTCGCGGCCGCGCTTCCAGTCGGCGGCCGAAAGCATCTCGCGCACGAGCGCCTCGAGGCGACCGTCGTCGTCCGGACGAAAGACGGGCTGGCGCACCGAGACGCCCGCCTCGCGCAGGAGACCCTCCGCCTTCAGTCCGTGGAAACCTACCCAGGCGTAGCTCCAGGGGTCGGCGACGTCGGCCCGGTACTCGACCACCTCGCCGGGGGCGATCAGGAACGCGTCGCCCCGGCCGAGCCGGTGGAGTTGGCCGCCGCATCGGAATTCTCCAAAACCTCCGAGCACGACGTGCACGAGATAGTGGTCGCGGACGCCCGGCCCCCAGGAGTGGCCCGGTTCGCAATCCTCGATACCACATCGGTACATGTTGAGATCCGTGTTTCCGGGGTCCGGGAATACCCATTTCGTGAGCATGGAGAGCCCTTTCCGGTTGCCAACTGCCATGGGATGGCCTGCCTGGACCTATCCAGTATACAACAAAGCGCCGGTTCGAATCATCAACGGACGCTACTCCGTCGGAGTGGGCGGGGGTACGATGGAGACAGCAAGGAACCCGAGAACCGCAGGAGGAACCCGACATGGCCGAACTCCGCTACCACCCCCTGATCCGCGACTGGGTGATGATCGCGTCGCACCGCCAGGACCGGCCTCAGATGCCGAAGGACTACTGCCCTTTCTGCCCGGGATCCGGGAAGGTGCCGGCGACCTATGACGTCATGGAGTACGACAACGATTATCCGGCCCTGTCGCCGGAACCGCCCGAACCCGACGACGTCGCGACGGACTTCTTCCGCACCGCGCCCTCCTATGGCAAGTGCGAGGTGATCCTCTATTCTCCCGAGCACCGCACGACGCTGCCCGAACTGCCGCCGGCGCATGTCCGCAAGCTCGTCGGACTGTGGCGGGCCCGCTACGAGGCGCTGTCCGCCGACGCGAGGATCCGGTACGTGTTCCTCTTCGAGAACCGCGGGGAGGTCGTCGGCGTCACGATGCCGCATCCGCACGGCCAGATCTACGGCTACCCGTTCGTGCCGAAGAAGCTCGAACTGGAGACGGAGTCGATGGCCCTACACCGCGCGGAGACCGGGCGCTGTCTCGTGTGCGACATGGATGCCGAGGAAGAGAAGGCGGGTCTGCGGATGGTCTACGAGAACGCGGGCTTCCGGATCTATCTGCCCTTCTTCTGCGAGTACCCCTATGGAATCTTCATCTCCGCGAAACGCCACGTCCGGTCCATCGCCGAGCTCTCGCCCGACGAGGCGGACGCCCTCGCCGACGCCGTGCTGACGGCGTCCGGGACGCTCGACGCCTTGTTCGGAATCCCGTTTCCCTATATGATGTGCATGCACAACCCGCCCGTGAACACGCCGGGCGGCGATCCGGACTGGCACTTCCACATCGAGTTCTTCCCGCCGATGCGGTCGGCGGTGAAGCAGAAATTCAACGCGTCGAGCGAGACCGGCGCATGGGCGCACTGCAATCCGACCGCGCCCGAGGAGAAGGCCGTGGAACTGCGGGCGGCGTGCGCGCGGTTCCGGGCGTCCAAAGGCCTGCCGGGCGGCGCCTGGGGCGCATGACGCCTTGTCGGACGAAGCGTGGCGGTCGAAGAAGGGGAGGCGGCGGACATGGCGAGGATCCTGGTGACGGGCGGAGCGGGCTACATCGGCAGCCACACCTGCGTGGAGCTGCTGGCCGAAGGGCATGACGTCGTCGTCGTCGACGATTTCTCCAACAGCAAGCCGGAAGCGCTCGCGCGCGTCCAGGAGATCGCGGGCCGGACGGTCGAGTTCCACCGGGCCGACGCGTGCGACGACGCGGCGCTGGAGCGGATCTTCCAGGGACCCCGGATCGACGCCGTGATCCATTTCGCCGGTCTCAAGGCCGTCGGAGAGTCCGTCGAGAAGCCCCTCGAATACTACCGGGTCAACCTCGGCAGCACCCTCGCCCTCTGCCGCGTCATGCGGTCGCACGGCGTGAAGAGGCTGGTGTTCAGTTCCTCCGCGACCGTGTACGGCGTCCCCGAGCGCGTGCCGCTCCGCGAGACCGACCGCCTCGGCGCGACGAACCCCTACGGGCGCACCAAGTGGATGATCGAGGAGATCCTGCGGGACCTCTCCGTCGCCGACCCGACGTGGTCGATCGTCCTGCTCCGCTACTTCAACCCGATCGGCGCGCACCCGAGCGGCCGCATCGGCGAGGACCCGAACGGGATCCCGAACAACCTGCTGCCCTTCGTGTCGCAGGTGGCGATCGGAAGGATCCCCGAGCTCCGCATCTACGGCGACGACTATCCGACGCCCGACGGCACCGGCGTGCGCGACTACCTGCACGTGATGGACCTCGCGGCGGGACACTGCCGCGCGGTGGACTACGCCATGTCGCACACGGGCGCCGAGGCGGTCAACCTCGGGACCGGCACCGGCTACAGCGTGCTGCAGATCGTGCACGCCTTCGAGGCGGCCTGCGGGAAGAAGATTCCCTACCGGGTCGTCGAACGTCGTCCGGGCGATATCGCGACGTGCTACGCGGACCCGTCGAAGGCGCGCGCGCTGCTGGGCTGGACCGCCGGGCGGGGCCTCGCGGAGATGTGCGCCGACGCCTGGCGTTGGCAGTCGCGGAACCCCGACGGCTTCGGGAGGACCTGACGGTGCGCCGCGCGGACCGCTGGACCGACTACGAGTTGCTCGACGCCGGCGGCGGCGAGAAGCTCGAGCGCTGGGGAAGCGTGGTCCTGCGCCGCCCCGACCCCCAGGCGATCTGGCCTGCGGGCGACGACCCCGCCGCGGCGCGCGCTTGGAGCACGCCGCACGCGACCTACCACCGGAGCGAGACCGGAGGCGGCTCCTGGGAGCGCCACCGCGATCTTCCCGCCTCGTGGACGGTCTCGTATCCGCTGCCCCAGGGGGACCTGGCCTTCCGCATCGAACCGAGCGGATTCAAGCACACGGGCCTCTTCCCCGAGCAGGCCGTGAACTGGGAGTCCTGCGCCGCGCGCATCGCCGAGGCGAACGCCGCGGGACGGCCGTCGCGGATCCTCAACCTGTTCGCCTACACGGGCGGCGCGACCGCCGCCTGCGCGAAGGCCGGCGCGACCGAGGTCGTGCACGTCGACGCGTCCAAGGGGATGAACCAGCGCGCCAAGGAGAACCTGGCGCTGTCCGGGTGCGTCGACCGCCCCGTCCGGCTCCTCGCCGACGACGCCGGCAAGTTCGTCGAGCGCGAGATCCGGCGCGGTCGCCGCTACGACGGCATCATCATGGATCCCCCTTCCTACGGGCGCGGCCCGTCGGGCGAACTGTGGAAACTCGAGGACGCCCTATATGCGCTCGTCGCGCAGTGCGCGCACCTGCTTTCCGACACGCCCTCCTTCTTCCTGATCAATTCCTACACGACGGGGCTGTCGCCCTCCGTGATCGCCGCGATCCTCGGCCTCGCCGTCGGAACCGGCCGCGGCGGGCACGCCGAGGCCGACGAAATCGGGCTGCCCGCCTCGCTGCGCCCGATCGTGCTGCCCTGCGGCGCCTCCGGGTGGTGGACGCCGTGACCCCGGCCGACGGCGCGCCGGGACGTCCCGACGTCGTCTACGAGGACAACCACGTGATCGTCGCCGTGAAGCCGCCCGGCGTGCTGTCGCAGCCCGACGGCTCCCCCGCGCCGGACATGCTCGCCCTGCTCAAGGCCGATATCCGGGAGCGCCATGCCAAGCCCGGCGACGTCTTTCTCGGTCTCGTGCACCGGCTCGACCGCCCGGTCGGCGGTCTCATGGTCTTCGGCCGCACATCGAAGGGAGCGTCCCGCTTGTCCGAGCAGATCCGCGGACACGCGTTCGAGAAGCGCTACCTCGCCGTCGTGCACGGGCGCCCGATCCAGGACGCCGGCGTCCTGACCGCGCGGCTCGTGAAGGATTCCGCGACCAACGTCGTGCGACGCGTCGACCGGGACGACGACGCCGGCGACGGACCGGACGGCGAGCGGGGCGAAGGGGACCGCGCGGCCCGCGACGCTTCGCTGTCCTACCGCGTGCTCGGCGCGACGGCGTCGACGCGGACGCTTTCTCTCCTCGAGATCTCCCTCGGGACGGGCCGCGGCCACCAGATCCGCGTGCAGCTCGCGGACGCGGGCCTCCCGATCGTCGGCGACCGCAGGTACGGCCGGCCCGACGACGACGAGCAGGACATCGCGCTCTGGTCCTTCCGCCTCGGCTTCGACGCTCCCACGCGACCCGAGCGCCTCGTGTTCCAGGTTCCGCCCCCCGACGCCCGCCCGCCCTGGAACCTCTTCGCCGGCCAGCTCCCTCCCCGTTCCGTCCCGCAGCCGCCCGCCGCTCCGCCCGCGGCATCCGCCGCCTCACCGGACGAGCCCGGCCCGACCCCTTGAACGGAGGGACTTCGCCCATGGCCCACGACGCGCACGAACGGCGGCTCGCCCGCCGCCATCTCCGCCAGCACCGCAGGACGCTCTGGACGATCGCCCTGATGCTGGGCGTCTTCACCGTGCTCGGCCTCGCGGTCCTGCTCCTCGTCGACCTGCGCGTCGTCCGCGTCGGCAAGACGATGATCCGCGAACCGGAGGGGAAGACGTACGACTGCATCCTCGTCCTCGGCGCGCTGGTCTACGGCGACACGCCCAGTCCGATGCTGAAGGACCGCCTGGACGGCGCGCTCGCCGCCTACCGGGCCGGCCTGTCGGACCGCATCCTGGTGAGCGGCGACCACGGGAGGGCGGACTACGACGAAGTCAACGCGATGCGGATCTACCTCGAGAAGGCGGGCGTCCCGCCGGAGGCCATCTTCCTCGACCACGCCGGCTTCGACACATACGACTCGCTGTATCGCGCGCGCGAGGTCTTCGACGTCCGCTCCGTCCTGATCTGCACGCAGCGCTTCCACTTGCTGCGCGCCCTGTACATCGCCGACCGCCTGGGCCTTTCGGCCGACGGCGTCGACACGGCCTACCGCCTCTACGGCAAGGACGCCTGGTACGAGGTCCGCGAGATTCCCGCCCGTTTCAAGGCCTTCCTCGACTGCGAGGTCCTGCACAGCCTGCCGACCTTCCTCGGCCCGAAGTTCCCGATCTCGGGCAGCGGTCTGGGCACGCGCGACGAGTAGCGCCTCCGTCCGGTCCCGCCGTTCCGCTCCGCCCCCCCCCTTACGATGTATAATCGTAGACGTGACGTCCGGGGAATCCGTCCCCGGCCAGGAAAGGGAGGGACGACCGCCATGAAGAGCCTCAAGGGATCCAGGACCGCCGAGAATCTGCTGAAAGCCTTCGCAGGAGAGTCGCAGGCCCGCAACCGCTACACCTTCTATGCCTCCGCCGCGAACAAGGAAGGCTTCATGCAGATCCAGGGAATCTTCGCCGACACCGCGGACAACGAGAAGGAGCACGCCAAACTCTTCTTCCATCACCTCGCCGCCGGCCTCGCGGACGAACTCCCGACGACCGTCGACATCATCGCGACGTATCCCGTCGCCCTCGGCACGACGCTGGACAACCTGCGCGCGGCCGCGGCCGGCGAGAAAGAGGAATGGGCCGTACTCTACCCGACCTTCGCCATGGTCGCCGAGGAGGAGGGCTACCCCGAAGTCGCCGCCACCTTCCGTCTGGTCGCCAAGGTCGAGACCGGCCACGAGGCGCGCTACAACGCGCTCGCGAAGAACGTCGCCGACGGTCTCGTGTTCCACCGCCCCGAAGTCGTCGAATGGCGCTGCCGCAACTGCGGCTACGTGACCGTCGCCGCCGCCCCGCCGGCCGAATGCCCGGTCTGCCACCACCCTCAGGCCTACTTCGAGCTCTTCAGGCCGAATTACTAGGGCCGGCCCGGACGCCGCGATTCCCTCGAGGACGCGGCGTCCGACCCCTCCGGCATTGCCATCCCGGCGACCGCGGTGCTATCATGGGCCTTGCGAACGCCGAGGTGTGGCTCAGTCCGGTAGAGCACCTGGTTTGGGACCAGGACGTCGCACGTTCGAATCGTGTCACCTCGACCAGTGGAACCAAGGCGGCGCTCCGGATTCCCGGAGGGCCGCCTCTCCATTTCCCGCCGTTTCAGAATATACTGTCCCTGGGGCCCGGCGGAATCGGGGCCTGTCGGGAGGGCGACATGAAGGCCAGGGAGATCCTGCACCACTTCAATTCACAGGCGACGTGGGTCGACCGGCACCCGACGGTGGACCGGATCCTCCTGGGCGACCCGGACCGGGACGTCCGGACGGTCCTTGTGACCTGGATGAGCACCATGAAGGCGATCCGCTACGCCGTCGAAAACGGATTCGACCTCCTGATGACCCATGAACCGACATTCTGGATCCACGACAACGAGGTGGAGAAACTGGATGCGAAGGAGGAGAGCGCGGCGAAGCTCGCGACGGCCGCCCTGAAACGCCGGCTGGTCGAGGAGAGCGGGTTGGTGGTCGAGCGGAACCACGACTGCTGGGACCGTTATCCCGATATCGGCATCCCCTGGGCTCTGGCGCAGCATCTGGGCATGAAGGGCCTGCCGTTCGCCACCGGCAATCGCGGCTTCCAGCTGGCCTACGAGATCGGGCCGACCCGCGCGGACGAACTGGCCGAGCGCATCGCGGCCCGGACGGTCGCGCTGGGCGACCCCTATGTGCAGCGGTTCGGAGACGGGCGGAAGATCGTCCGGCGGCTCGGTATCGGCACGGGATGCGCCTGCCGGCCGGACGTGTTCCTGGAGATGGGCTGCGACGCGGCGGTCGTGTGCGACGACGGGTGCCGGTACTGGAGCGACGTCTCCTGGGCCGTGGACTCGGGGATGCCGCTTTTCCGGGTGGGACACGGTACGTCGGAGGAACCCGGGATGGTCTCTTTGACGAAATACATCAACGATTCCCTGCCAGGACTGAAGGCGCAGCATTTCAAGCTGGACCTGGCGGTCGACTACGTGGACGGCCGGAGTACCTGAAGGAGCGGACGACGGGAGGGTTGGCGTGGCACTGCCGAGATTCCGGGACATCAGCCTCAAGACGAAGCTGCTGGGCTTCTTCCTCATCGTCTGCTTCCTGCCGACGCTCTTCATCGGCCTGACCTCCTACAACGCGGCCGTCTCGATCATCAAGGACAAGGAGATCGAGAAGAACATCCGCAATCTCCGGGACACCGACAACATCGTCTCCCACTACCTGAGCGGGAAGGTGGCCCTCGCCGCGAAGTTCGCGGCGGATTCCCACGTCCTCTCGTACATGCGGGGCGGCGTATCCGACCCGGTTGCCGACGACTCCGAGATCGCGCGCCTGTTCGTCCAGTTCGGCGGGTACGACGGCGTCGCCTCGATCTACCTTTTCGACGCGGCCGGCGACATGAAGACCGACGACCCCGGCCGGGCGCTGAGCTTCGACTCCATAGCGGCCAGCGACTGGTACCACTCGGGACGTCTGGCCGATGGCCCCGTCTGGGGCCCGCCGAAGCAGTTGGACGGCGTCGACATCCTCCCGCTCTACCTGGCCGCGAAGGACCCGGCCACCGGCCGGTCGACCGGCATCGTCCTGCTGAACCTCGACGAGAACTACGTCTTCCAGATCTACAGCGGCTTCGACGTGCCGGACGGGGAGATGCTGATCCTCGACGAGAACGGGCGCATCCTTTCGGGACGCAACAAGTACCAGCTCCGCCAGGACCTGAAGGACGTGTTCAAGGTCTCCGACCCGCTGACGCAGGACCAGGGGTACCTGGAGAAGCGGATCATCGACGACGACTTCCTGCTGACCTACTGCAAGGACAGCGGATACGGCTGGACCTACCTCAGCATCGAGCGTCTCAGCGGTCTCACGGCGGCCAGCGACGGCATCCGGCGGACGACCGTCCTGCTGTGCTCGGCCGCGCTGCTCGTGATGTTCCTGTTCTCCCTCTTCCTCTCGGCTCGCATCACGCGGCCCCTGAAGAAGCTGGACACCGTCATGGAGGAGGTCGGGAAGGGCAATCGGGCCGTGCGGGCGGGCTTCAACTCGCATGATGAGATCGGCCGCATCGGAGGCGCCTTCGACGCCATGGTCACCCAGGTGGACCAGTCCATCCGGGACATCTACGACGCCCAGAATCGGCTCCGCGAGGCCGAGATCCGAATGCTGCGGCTGCAGATCAACCCGCATTTCCTTTACAACACGCTGTCCTCCATCATCTGGCTCGCGAACAGCGACAAGAAGAAGGAGGTCATCGAGATGGTCAGCGCCCTCTCGAAGTTCTTCCGCATCAGCCTGAGCGACGGGCGCGATACGATTTCCCTCGGCGAGGAGATCGAGCAGGTGCGGAGCTACCTCAGCATCCAGAAGATCCGCTACAGCCGGGAATTCGAGTACGAGATCGACGTGGACGAGGAGCTGCTCGCCGTACGGGTCCAGAAGCTGATCCTCCAGCCGCTGGTCGAGAACGCGATCTACCATGGGGTCAAGACGAACGAGACGTCGGGCATCGTCCGCATCCGCGGGTTCGAGGAGGCCGGGAGCATCGTGCTCGAGGTCCTGGACAACGGAGCCGGCCTCGACGCGGAGGGCGTCGCCCGCCTCAACGAGGCGCTGGCCGCAGCGGACGAGGGCGCGGGCGCCGGCGCGGGCGTCGGCCCCGGCTCCGGCATCGGAACGCGCAACACGAACAGCCGGATCCGGCTGTTCTACGGCAAGGAATTCGGACTTTCCTATCGGGTCGAAGACGGGTGGACCGTGGCCCGGCTGATTCTTCCGAAGCGCCTCGACGCGCCCGGGACCTAGGAGGTGGCGGCTTGTACGACCTGCTGATCGTCGAGGACGAGGAGGAGATCCGGAACGGGATCAAGTCCTGGCTCGAGTCGCGTATGGACTGCTACCGGATCCGCACGGCGCGCAACGGAGTGAGGGCGCTGGAACTGCTGGAACAGGCGCCGGCCGACTTCATCCTGCTCGACATGCGGATGCCCCTGATGGACGGCATCTCCTTCCTGAAGGAACTCAGACGCCGGGGCGGTTCGCCGCTGGTCGTCGTGCTCAGCGGATTCGACGAGTTCCAGTACGCCCAGGCGGCGTTGGAGCACGGCGCGGTGCGCTACATCCTGAAGCCGGTCACGCCGGACGAGATCGAGGGCATCGCCCGCGAGATCCGGACGATGCTCGACCGGAAGACGGCTTCCGACGCCGAAGTGGAATTCCTGAAAGAGCAACTGCGCCGCAACCACCATGTCGACATCACGGGCCACGTCGCGGATTTCTCCTTCGACATGAACGAACTCGTGATGGAGGTCCGCACCGGGCTCGCGGACGAAGTGAAGTCGAGGGTTATGCGGTTCTTCGACCCGTACCGATCCGAAGGAACTCCGCCCTCGCTCGAACGGGCGTACGTCTTCGTCTCGCTGGTCAACGCCGCGCTGGCGTCGGTGCTCGAGGAATCGGGCATCTCCCTGGGAGAGGCCTTCGGGCAACCGGCGAGCCCCTTCCGGGAAGCCTTCGGCATCGAACGGGCGGAGGAGCTGGAGGCCTGGCTGCTGCGAATCGTCGACGCGGCCATGGAACGGATCGCGCGCAAGGGCGGCGGCGGCCGGAAGAAGCGCGTCGTGGAGCGGATCCGCCGGATCGTCAACGAGGACTACCGGGAGGACGTGACGACCGGCTACCTGTCGCAGCGGCTGCTCCTGAACAAGGACTACCTCGGCCGGATCTTCAAGGAGGCCACGGGCTTCTCCGTCAGCGACTACGTCAACCGGGTCCGCGTCGGGAAGGCCAAGGAACTCCTGAAGGAGGGACGCCTCAAGGTCTACGAGATCGCCGAGGCCGTGGGCTATGCCGACGAGCACTATTTCAGCACCCAGTTCCGGAAGATAGCAGGAACGACGCCGTCCGACTTCCGCTAGGTCTGCAAAATGCACGAAACCTCTGGTTTCTGCCTTCCAATCGCCGCTCCGTTCCGTACAATTGTCGGTGGAGTGCCCGAAGAAGGAATCAAGAGGAGGTATCCAGATGTCTAGACGTGGTTGGACCCGACTGGTCGTTCTCGTCCTCGTCACCGCGGTCCTGGCCTCATTCAGCCTGACCGGCTGCTCGACGGCCTCGGCGAAGTCCTCGTTCACGTTCCTCGCGGCCCAGTACAGCACGGCGACCGAGCCGTTCCTCAAGGACCTCGTGGCCCGCTTCGAAAAGGAGAACCCGAACATCACCGTCAACCTCCAGGTCGTCGGCTGGGACGTGATCAACCAGCGCGTCAACACGCTGATCTCCACGAACCAGGCGCCCGACCTCCTGAACATCGACCTGTTTTCCGCCTACGTCAACGACAACCTGCTGATGGACGCATCGAAGGTGATTTCGCCGGCGCTCAAGGCCAACATCTACGAATCGCTCTACGCCGGCAACGCGATCAAGGGCACGACCTACGCGATTCCGCTGCTCTCCTCCGTGAGAAGCCTGTATTACAACAAGGACATCTTCGCGACCGCCGGCATCGCCACGCCACCCAAGACCTGGTCCGAACTGCGCGCCGACTGCAAGCTGATCAAGGAGAAGGCCGCCGTGGACGCGTACGGCATCGAGATGACCAACTTCGAGGGCGAGGCCTTCTTCTCCTACTTCGCGTTCGGCAACGGCGGCGGCTGGAAGAAGGACGGCAAGTGGGCGCTCAACAGCGCCGAGAACATCGAGGCCTTCACCTTCATGAACGACCTAGTCAACACCGACAAGACGACCAACGCGCAGCCGACCGCGATCAACCGCGACGAGCTGCAGAAGGTCTTCGCCGCCGGCAAGCTCGGCATGATGATGACCGCCAACTTCTTCCCGACGATTCTCAAGACCGACGCCCCGAATCTGAACTACGGCGTCGCCCCCATGCCCTGCAACGACGGGAAGCCCCAGACCAGCCTGTTCGTTCAGGACTCCCTGATGGTCTTCAAGTCCACCAAGAGCGTCCCCGCCATCACGAAGTTCCTGGACTTCTTCTACAAGGACGCGAACTACCAGACCTTCCTGACGAATGAAGGCTTCCTGCCGGTCACCAAGACCGTCGGCACCGCGATGGCCGCCAGCGACCCGATGACCGCGGAATTCATCAAGGAACTGCAGTCCGCCCAGACCTATCCGGTGGACGACACCCGGTATCCCGAAATCAAGTTCGCGGCCATCGCCGCCCTGCAGAAGGTCCTCCTGGGCCAGATGTCCGTCACGGACGCCCTGAACGAAGTCCAGGCGACCGCGGACGGCACGACCTGACCCCCAGACCGAACGTCCTGGCCCGAACCCGGAACGCGACCCATGACCGAAGCGCGGGTGGGCGGATCGTGCGATCCGCCCACTCCCACTCCAGGGAGATGCGATGGAACCCTTGACCAGGATGGCCCAGCGGAAGCGGCGCGGCAGGTTCAGCGGACTGTCCGTCTATCTTTGGATCCTGCCGAGTCTGCTGCTGATCGTCGCGATCATCTTCGTGCCCGTGTTCGAGCTGTTCCGCACATCCTTCTCCGAAGTCACCCGTTCCGGCCTCGTCAAGGGGTGGAACGACTTCCAGAACTACCTCGACCTGTTCCGCGAGGAGAACCTGCTCCTCGTCCTGCGCAACACGCTCGTCTGGACCGTCGTGGTCGTGGGCGTGGCGACGGTCCTGTCCATGGGCATCGCCCTGCTGCTCAACCGGCGGTTCTTCGGGCGCCGCGTCGTCCGGTCCGTCATCATCTTCCCCTGGGCGACCTCGCTCATCATCACCGCCTCGGTGTGGAAATGGATCTTCGACTACAACTACGGCACCCTCAACCTGATCCTGAAGTTCTTCCACCTGATCGGCGCGAACGTCTACTGGCTGGCCCAGCCCTCGAGCTCCTTCCCCGTGCTGCTCTGGGCCGGCATCTTCGACACGATCCCCTTCACGACCATCGTGATTCTGGCGGGTCTGCAGTCGATTCCCGACGTGCTCTACGAGTCCGCCGACATCGACGGCGCGGGGGGCTACCGCAAGTTCGCCCACATCACGCTGCCCATGCTGAAGCAGCCCCTGACCGTCTGCACCGTGCTGAACATCATCTACGTCTTCAACTCGTTCCCCATCATCTGGACCATCACGCGCGGCGACCCGCTCAACCAGACCGACACCGTCGTGACCTACCTCTACAAGCTCGCCTTCCAGGTCAACAAGATGGGGCAGGCCGCCTCGATTTCGGTCCTGAGCTTTCTCTTCCTCCTGTTCTTCTCCATCCTGTACGTGACGCTGACCCAGGAGAGGAAGAAGTGATGGACATGCTGAAGCGGCGGATCCTGCATGTCCTGAAATACCTCGGCGCGCTGCTGATCCTGGGCGTGTTCTCGTTCCCCTACCTGATCATGATCCTGACTTCGCTGAAGAACCGGACCGAGATCTTCGCGATTCCGCCGACCTTCTTCCCGAAGGTCTGGCAGTTCCAGAACTTCGTCGACATGTGGGCGAAGGTCCCGCTGGCCCAATACATGTCCAACTCCTTCGTCATCGCGACCTGCGCGACCAGCATCACCCTGGTCTGCGCCATCCCGGCGGCGTACGCGCTGGCCCGGATGAAGTTCAGGGGGCTCAACGCGTACATGTACCTGGTCCTCGTCACGCAGATGTTCTCGCCGATCGTGCTGCTCGTCGGCCTGTTCCGGGTCATGGGTTGGTTCGGGCTGGTCGATACCATCGCCGGCCTCATCATCGTCAATGCCGCCTTCAACCAGGCCTTCGCGGTCTGGATCCTGAAAGGATACTTCTCGACCATCCCCTACGAGTTGGAGCAGTCCGCCTGGATCGACGGCTGCAACCGCGTCCAGGGACTCTTCCGGGTCCTGCTGCCCCTCTCGGCGCCCGGCCTCATCACGGCCCTGATCTTCGTGTTCATCGCCGCCTGGAACGAATTCACCTTCGCCCTCACCATCATCTCCACGGAGGCGTACAAGCCCCTCACCGTGGGCATCTACGCGTTCTTCGGCAAATACGACGTGCAGTGGCAGTACCTCTTCGCCGTCAGCATCGTCGCCACGGTGCCCGTAATCGCCCTGTTCCTGGGAATCGAGAAGCACCTCGCCAGCGGCCTGACCTCGGGCGCGGTGAAGGAATAGGAACGGAAGGGCCGGCCGCGATGGGCGGCGACCGGAACCTTCGCTGGAACTTCGCGGTCAACGTCGTCGACATCGCGTTCATCAGCCTCGCGCTGAACCTCGTCTCCCAGGCGACGATCATTCCCGTCCTGGTCAGCCACCTGACCGCCTCCCGGTTCGCCGTCGGCCTCATCCCGGCCGTCGTCAGCATGGGGTCGTACCTGCCTTCGGTCTTCTTCGCCCGCCACACGGAGACGCTGGTCCGCAAGAAGCCCCTGCTGCTTCTCTACGGGTTTCTCGGCGAACGCCTGCCATACCTGCTGATGGCCCTGCTGGTCGCGGGGTTCGCGGTCCGCTCCCCAGGACTCGCGCTGGCCGGCCTCGTCTTCCTCTTCGCGGTCGTCTCCTTCACCAACGGCGCGATCACGCCCGCCTGGCTCGACCTGATCGCCAAGGTCATCCCGGTCACCCGCCGAGGCCTCTGGTTCGGCCTCGGCAGCGCCCTGGGGGCCTGTATGGGCATCGCGGGCGCCGCGCTCGCCGCGAACGCGCTGAGCGGTTTCTCGTTCCCGGACTCCTTCACGGCCTGCTTCCTGCTCGCCTTCCTGTTCTCCCTGTTCTCGCTGGGAGCCTTCGCCCTGAACCGAGAGCCCGACGGACCCGTCAAGAAGCACGAGGGTTCCTATCTGGACTATCTGCGCAGGCTTCCCGCCGTCCTCCGGCGCGACCGCAACTTCCGGGCGCTGCTCGTCAGCCGGTTCGTCGGCCTCTTCGGCAGCATGTCCACCGGCTTCTTCATCCTCTTCGGCATCGAGCGCTTCCGGCTGGGCGGCGCCGCCGTCGGCATCCTGACCGGCGTCCTCGTGGCCGGACAGATGGTCATGAACCTCGTCTGGGGTTTTCTCGGCGACCGCTTCGGGCACAAGCTCGTCCTGGCCCTCTCCACCCTGTGCCTCGCACTCGCAGCCGCGACCGCCCTGTTCCTCTGTACCTCGCCCGCCTGGCTCGGACTGGTCTTCGTGCTTCTTGCCTCTGGTCTTTCCGGTGACGTCGTCTCGGGAAGCACGATCACGATGGAGTTCTGCAGCGCGGAAGACCGTCCGACCTACCTCGGCCTGGCCGGGACGCTGCTGGCCCCCGCCCGGACGCTGGCGCCGCTGCTCGGCGGGGGGCTTGTCGTCCTGCTGGGCTTTGGCGGGCTGTTCGCGGCGACCGCGGCGACCGCGACCGCAGGGGCGCTGCTGCTGGGATTCTGGTTGAAGGAGCCGAGATCTCTTCCGGACGCCCGATTGCATTCGACCGGGGTTTGACCTACTCTGGTTCCAGACGCCGACCGCCGGATGTTACGGCGGCAGGTCGCAGGAGGAGCCAAATGACCGAAGAACGTGCGACCGAGATTCCGAATCCCTGCCTCTTCGTCCTGTTCGGGGGCACAGGGGACCTCGCGAAGCGCAAGCTGATCCCCGCCCTGTACGACCTGTTCCGGGCCGGAGAGCTCTCGCCCCGGTTCGCCGTGGTCGCGACCGGCCGCAGCCCGCTGGGCGACGAGGGCTACCACGCGCTGGCGAAGGCGAGCCTCGACGAGTTCTCGCGGAAGAAGCCGGACGAGGAGAGCTGGAAGGCCTTCTCGTCGATGCTGTCCTACCACGTCCTCGACTTCTCGTCTCCGGATGCCGACTACACGGGCCTGCGGGACTGCCTCGAGACGATCGATGGCCGCCGCGGCACGGCCGGAAACCGGATCTTCTTCCTCGCGACGGCGCCCGAGTTCTTCGGCCGCAGCGTGAAGGCGCTGAAGGCCAACGGCCTGTTGGACAACCAGGGGCCCTGGCAGCGCGTGATGGTGGAGAAGCCGTTCGGCACAAGCCTCGCCACCGCCCGGGAGCTCAACAAGGAGATCCTGACCGCGCTGCCGGAGGAGAACGTCTACCGCATCGACCACTACCTCGGCAAGGAGATGGTCCAGAACATCACCGCGATCCGGTTCGGCAACGCGATCTTCGAGCCGATCTGGAACCACCGTCACATCGAATGCATCCAGGTCCAATCGACGGAGACGCTCGGCATCGGGACGCGCGGGGACTATTACGAGCAGTCCGGCATTCTGAAAGACATGCTCCAGAACCACATCCTCCAGATGCTCGCGCTCACCTGCATGGAGCCCCCGGTCGACCTATCGCCCGGAGAAGTGCAGTTGGAGAAGATCCGGGTGCTGTCGGCGCTCCGTCCGTTCCGTGGCGGGGACGAGGAGTCCCTCGTGGTCGGGCAGTACGGCCCCGGGATGGTGGACGGACAGCCCGTGGCGGGCTACCGGAGCGAGCCGCGGACGGCGAAGGATTCGACGACGCCCACGTTCA
Source organism: uncultured Eubacteriales bacterium (assembly GCA_903835065.1). Taxonomy (GTDB): domain Bacteria; phylum Bacillota; class Clostridia; order Saccharofermentanales; family UBA5734; genus CAILLO01. The sequence continues at coordinate 77,591 of CAILLO010000077.1, read as the reverse complement.
TCGCGTTGAAGGCGCATATCGACAGCCCGAGGTGGCAGGGCGTCCCGATCTACATCCGGGCCGGAAAGCGGCTCGACCGGATGGTTTCGGAGATCTCCATCCGCTTCCGGCAGGTCCCCGGCGTCCCGTGCTATTCCGAGTTCGCCGAAGCCCACCCCGACGTGCTCGTGATCCGCATACAGCCCGGCGAGGGGATCTACTTCCACATGAACGCGAAGAAGCCCGGAAAGGGCTTCCAGATCGAGACGGTCGAGCTCGACTACTGCCAGGCGTCCCGATACACGGACAACACGCCCGAATCCTACGAACGTCTGATCTTCGAGGCGATCCAGGGCAATCCCGCATTCTTCACGGGGTGGGACGAACTGGAGCGGTCGTGGCGCTACATCGAGAGCATCGAAAGGGTTCTGGCCGCCCGACCGACGGTCTACCCGAACTACGCCGCCGGCACCGCGGGCCCGGTCGCCGCCGAGGCGCTGGTGCGCGCCGACGGGCGGACGTGGTGGAAGGAGGCAGGGGAATGAGGGTCATCGACATCTCGATGCCGATCCACGAGGGCATGGAGACCTATCGCAACGACCCGGCCAGGAGGCCGCGCATCGCGGCCGTACGGAGGTTCCCGGAGGGCGGCGTCAACGAATCGGAACTCTCGATGAACGTGCACACGGGCACGCATCTCGACGCGCCGCTCCACATGGTCGACGGGGGCGAAGGAATCGATGCGATCGACCCGGCCCGTCTCGTGACCCGCTGCCGGGTGGTCGACCTGACCGGCGTGCGCGGCCCGGTCCGGCGCAGGGACCTCGAGCCGCTGGACGTGGCGGCCGGCGCCTTCGTGCTGCTGAAGACCGCCAATTCCTTCACCGACGTCGACGGCGACGCGACCGTCACCCTGGCCGCCGACGGCGCCGAATGCCTGGTCGAGCGCGGCGTCGCAGGCGTCGGCATCGATGCGCTGGGCATCGAGCGAGGCCAGCCGGGACACGAGACGCACCGGACGCTGATCGGCGCGGACGTCCTGGTCCTGGAGGGTCTCCGCCTGGCGCACGTGCCGGCGGGGGAGTACACCCTGATCGCGCTTCCGCTGCTCCTTCGCGGCGCCGACGGCGCGCCGGTCCGGGCGGTCCTGGTCGAGGACCTCTGAGCATCGGACGGACGGGAATTCCACGTTTTGTTTCCTTTGTCCTTCAAAGCACTTTACAGGGCTCCCCCGCACACCTACAATACAGGCATCCGAAAGATGGGAGCGTGATCCGATGCTGTCGACGGTGTCCACCATCCTGATGTTCCTGGCGGTTCTGTTCCTGCCGCGCCTCCTGATCCTCGCGGCCCAGAAGGTCCCGATTCTCAACACCCTCGGCTCCGTTTTCCTCTGCTACGTACTCGGTCTGCTGCTCTCCCCTCTGGTCAAGCTGGGCGGGGCGGACCTCGGCACGGCGAGCGACGTCTCGTCCATCATGGTCTGCATGGCCATGCCGCTGGTCCTGTTCTCCGCGGATCTCCCCGGCGTGCGACGCCTCGCGAAGCCGATGCTCGTCTCCTACGGCATGAACGGCCTCGCGACGCTGCTCGTCTGCACCGCGGGGTTCTTCGCGTTCCGCGCCTTCGTGCCCGACGCGCTGAACATGGGCGCCATGCTGGTCGGCGACTACATCGGCGGCACGCCGAACATCGTCGCGATCGGCAAGTCCCTGCAGGACAGCAATTCCAACATCGCCCTGCTGACCACCGCCGACATCTTCGCCGGCGGCACCTATTTCCTGATCCTGCTGTCCTTCATGGGCCCCCTGATGCGGCGCTTCCTCCCGAAGTACGTCCCCGTCGGAACCGTCGGCGACGCGGTCGAGCAAGGCCGCTACGTCGAGGAATTCAGCGGCAGGAAGCTGCCCACGCACCCGTTCCGGGCCTTCGCGGGCCGCGCCGCCCTGGTCGGCCTGGCGCTCGCCTGCTTCCTCGTCGCCGCCGGCATCACGCTGCTGCTCCCCAGCCGGTACGGCAACGTCGGGCTCGCCAAGATGGGCGAGTTCACGGCGGTGATCATGATCGTCGTCACGACGCTGGGCATCGCCCTGTCCTTCGTGCCGAAGGTGCGCAGCGCGCCCGGCTCGTTCGCGACCGGCCAGTACTTCATCCTGATGTTCGCCGTGATCACCGGGCTGTCCTTCGATTTCGAGAAGCTTTCGGGCGCCCTCGGCGTCCTCGGCATGATCATGGCCGTCCAGTACGGAATCGTGGTGGTGCACGCGCTGCTCGCGAGGCTCGGGAAGATCGACGCCGACACGATGATCATCACCTCGACCGCCGGCATCTTCGGCCCCCCGTTCATCGCCCCGGTCGCGAGCGCGCTGAAGAACCCCGAAATCATCCTCCCGGGCATCCTGTGCGGCATCCTGGGTCTCGCGGTGTCGAACTACCTGGGTCTCGGGCTCGCGGCGCTGCTGCACATGTTCGGGTAGGTCCCGGAGCGGGTCGAGACCGTCGGACCGTCGGACTGCCGGACCTCAGGCGGCGTCCGATGCGGCGGGACTCCGGCCTTTCTTCAGGGCGCGGGACAGCAGGAAGAGCACGATCCCGGTCCCGACGACGCCGATCGCGCCGCTCGCCCACATGCAGCCGGGCGCTCCGGAGATCTCCGTGAGCTTGCCCGCGTATAGGCTTCCGATCGGCGTGACGCCGCCGAAGACGAGCGAATAGAGACTCATCACGCGGCCCCGCATCCGGTCATCGGTCGTCAGCTGGATCTTGGAGTTGACCAGCGTCGTGAAGCTGATCGCGCAGAAGCCGACGCCGAGCAACACGACGCAGGCGAGCGCGTAGCTCTTCACGAAGCCCAGGGCGCCCAGCAGCACGCACATGCCGGCGGCCCCGCCGAGGAGGACCGTAAAGCGCGGGCCGGACCTGCTGTTCGTCGTGACGCGCAGAGCGCCGATGAACGAGCCGGCCCCGAGTGCCGTCATGAGCAGTCCGTAGCCGGTCGCCTCCTGGTGGAGGTTCTGCGTCGCGAAGATCGGGACCAGGACGTTGTAGTTCATCACGAAGAGGCTGCAGATCGCGAGCAGCACGAGCGGATACAGGATCGCGGGGCTGCGGCGCACGTAACCGAGACCTTCGCGGATCTCGACCCACAGATCGTGCAGCGAGCGGCGTTCTCCCTTCGGGACCCCGGTCCGGGGAAGGCGCATGAGCAGCAGCCCGCCGATCACGGCGAGGAAGCTCGCCGCGTTCAGGTAGAAGCAGGGGGCGATGCCCATCAGGGCGATCAGGAGCCCGGCCACGGCCGGACCGAGGATCCGGGCGAGGTTGAAGATCGTCGAGTTGAGACCGATCGCGTTCATGAGGTCTTCCTTGCCGACCAGCTCGACGAAGAAGGACTGGCGGGTCGGCATGTCGAGGGTGTTGACGAAGCCGAGCAGCAGGGCGAGAACGAGGATGTGCCAGTACTGGACGACCCCGAGCAGGGTGAGCGTCGCGAGGGCCGCCGCAAGGACGGCGAGGGCGGACTGCGTGGCGACGAGCACCCCCCGCTTGGGCAGGCGGTCGACGAAGGTGCCCGCGAACAGGGAGAACAGCATCATGGGCAGGAACTGGAGCGCGGTGACGAGGCCGAGCTTGAACGGGGCGTCCGACTGGCCCGCGGTCAGCTGGAGGACCAGCCAGGCCTGGCCGATGTTCTGCATCCACGTGCCGATCAGCGAAATGCACTGTCCGAAGAAGAACAGGCGGAAGTTGCGGTGCGTGAGGGCGGGGAAGGCGGAACGGAGCTTCTGGTTCACGATCGCGGCTGCCATGGTCCGATTTCCTCCTTCGGGGGCGAAACGCCTTATTCATCATACGCCGCGGCCGCGGCGTGTCAACGCGGACGGTTCCGTTACATCCGGTACAAGTCAGGAGTGAGATGTGGGGTATCATCGTAGAAAGTCCGTCCATCGGACGATGGAATCCAGGAGGAACCCCGATGTCCCAGAGAATGCCGGCGCTGTTCGTCGGACACGGATCGCCGATGAGCGCGATCGAAGACAACGAATACACGAGGAAGTGGGAGGAAGTCGGTCGCGGCCTCGTCCGCCCGAAGTCGATCCTCTCCGTCTCCGCGCACTGGTTCACCGACGGCGTGCGCGTCTCGGACGACCCGCACCCCCGGATGGTATACGACATGTACGGATTCCCCGAGGCGCTCTACCAGGTCGCGTACCCCGCCCCCGGCGCTCCGGAGACGGCGCGCCGCGCGAAGGACCTGATCGGCGGGGACGTCCGCATCGACGACACCTGGGGGCTCGACCACGGCACCTGGTCCGTCCTCTGCCGCATGTTCCCGAAGGTCGACGTCCCCGTGTTCCAGCTCAGCGTCGACCGCGACGCGACGCCGGAGGAGCACTTCCGGATCGGGCGGGCGATCGGTGCGCTGCGCGACGAAGGCGTGCTCGTCTTCGGCAGCGGCAACGTCGTCCACAACCTCGGCCGCGTCGGCTGGGGGATGACGGGCGGACACCCCTGGGCCGAACGTTTCGACGCCTATATCAAGGAGCGCGTCGTGAAGGGCGACCACGCGGGCGTGCTCGGATACCGGGCGGCCGGAGCGGATGCGGCGCTGTCCGTGCCCACGACCGACCACTTCGACCCGCTGCTGCATGTCCTCGGCGCATCGCGACCGGACGACCGGCTGACCGTATTCAACGACACCTGCACCATGGGATCGCTATCTATGACCTGCTACCTGTTCGAGGAACAGGAAGCGGGATCGGAGTAGAAAAGGGGAAACACACAGGAAGAAAGACACGATCGCGGGAACCGGACCGAGCCCCGTCGACGTCAAGGCGGGACAGACCTGCTACTGGTGCGCGTGCGGCAGAAGCGCCGCGCAGCCCTTCTGCGACGGGTCGCACGAGTCGCTGTAGACCGGACGGCCCGCTCCCGGCGGAGAGGCGGCGGAGGAGACGGAAGTCTTCGGGCCGCCTTTCCCATGCCGGTGGAGTTTGTGGGATAATGGGGGCGTTCCGGCGGAATGCCGGGAGGAGGACCCCTATGCCGAACGCATCGACTCCGGTCCCGAAGAATCCGCGCTCCCGGCGTCTCCCGTGGCTCGTCGCCGCGGCGACGGCCCTGCTCCTGACATTCACCTGCCTGCTGGTCTACGGGGTCGCGCAGCAGAGCCTGCGTCTCGGCGCCGACGCAGCGCCCGCGGCGCTCGCGGCGGAGACCCGGGACCGGCTCGCGACGGGCTTCGCGGCGCCCGACGCGGTCCCCTCGTCGACCGTCCGCGTCGAGTCGAGCCTGTCCCCCTTCGTCCTGGTCTACGACGCGCAGGGGAACCTCGTCGCGTCCTCCGGCACGCTCGACGGCGCGGCGCCGGTCTATCCCGCGGGCGCCCGCGCCGCCGCCGCCGCGAGCGGAGAGAACCGCGTGACGTGGCAACCCCGCTCCGGGTTGCGGTTCGCATCCGTCGTCCTCGCCGACGGCCAGGGCGTCGTGGTCGCCGCCCAGTCCCTCGCGGAACCCGAACGGAGCATCGGCCGCATCGGGCGGCTCGTGTTCCTCGCGTGGGCCTGCGGCATGGCCTGTGCGGCGCTGCTGCTCGCCGGGTCGCTGGCGATCGGCCGGAGAGGCTGATCCGGCTCGATCCCAGGGCCCGACTCCCGACTTCCGTTCCCGTTCCCCCGTTCGCCCGGCCACGGCCCGGCATTTCAGGAGGCTCGCATGACGATCCAGGCCCGCTCGATCCGAACGACCCTCGCGACGGCGCTCGCCCTCGCGATCCTGCTCGCCTGCACCGCGTGCGGCACGCTCCCGGGCACGCCGACGTCGCCACCGACCGCCACGCCGCAGCCGACGGCTTCGCCCGAACCGACGTCGACGCCCACGCCGGAGCCGACGCCGTCCCCGACACCCGCCCCCGTCGTCTCGATCGACATCACGAAGCTCGCGGGCTACGTCGCCCCGGTCAGGCTGTCCAGCGGCGCCTATTCGAAGACCTTCGCCGGAGGCGCGAAGATCACCTACTGGCGCTACGGGACCGGCAACAAGCTCCTTTCGTCCTACCAGGCCGAAAAACCGGTCGTCTTCGGATCCGGTGCGGACTACACCGCCCTCCAGGGAGTCCTCACGTTCCGCGGCAACAACTACCGGAACGCGCCCGCCTACGGTACCGCGGACGTCAGCCAGAAGAAACTCGAGATCGTCTGGACGAAGTCCGACGGGGCCGCCACCGGCTATGGAAGCTACTGGCCCGGCTCCGGCTGGACCGGCCAGCCGCTGATCGTGCACTGGCCCGAGGCCACGCGCCTCGCGATGGGCCTCACGGCGGAGGCGAAGGCCAAGGACCTCGTCGAGGTGATCTACCCCGTCTTCGACGGCAACGTCTACTTCCTCGACCTCGCGACCGGGCTGCCCACCCGCTCCCCGATCGTCGTCGGCACGACCTTCAAGGGGACGGGGTGCTTGGACCCGCGCGGACTGCCGCTCTTCATGACCGGCCAGGGGCTCGACGACACGAACGGCATCAGCACCCCCTTCCAGTACCGGCTGTTCGACCTGGTCCGGAACAAGCAGGTCTTCGCGATCGCTGGGAAAGACCCGGTGACGACCCGCAATTGGGGCGCGTTCGACTCGTCCGCCGTGATCGACGCGAAGACGGGGATCATGGTCGAACCGGGCGAGAACGGGGTGATCTACCGCACGGACCTGGATGCCGCGCTCGACGCGGCGTCGGGGACGCTGTCGCTGGCGCCCTCGATCGTGAAGTTCGTCTACAAGTCCTCCTATTCCTCGAAACTCGGCACCGAGAGTTCCGCCGCCTACTACCGGAACCTCATGTACTTCACGGACAACGGCGGAACGCTGGTCTGCATGGACGTCAACACGCTCGAGCCCGTCTGGATGGCCGACCTCGGCGACGACACGGACGCCACGCCGGTGCTCGAGGAAACGGCGGACGGCGTGTTCCTCTACACGGGCAACGAGATCGACACCCGTTGCTATGGCACGTCGTCCACGAGCGCTCCCTGCAACCTCCGGAAATTCGACGCCCTCACGGGCAAGCTGATCTGGCAGCACGACATCCGCTGCACATACGACGCCAGCATCAACGGCGGGCTCCTCGCCACGCCGCTCGTCGGGCAGGACGACCTGTCCGGCGTCGTGATCTTCAACGTGGCCAAGACGACGGCCCGGTACGCGGGCACGCTGCTCGCGCTCGACACGAAGACGGGCGCGGTCGTCTGGCAGCGCGAGCTCGCTTCCTACAGCTGGAGCTCCCCGATCGCCATCAAGGGCGACGACGGCAAGACGTACGGCATCTTCTGCGACTTCAAGGGGGACATGCACCTGTTCGACCCGCTGACCGGCGCGGACTACTCCACGGTGTCCCTCGGCGCCAACGTCGAATCCTCACCGTCGGCCTATGGGAACATGATCGTCGTCGGCTCCTACGCCAAGAAGATCTTCGGCATCCGGATCGAGTAAGGAGGACCTCATGGGCTCCGAGGAGAAGCGACCGAAGCCGAACGGCCTGCTCGACCGCCTGATCCGCGAGTGCCGCCCCGAAGGCGCCCGCGCCCGCGCACTGGAACTGATGAAGTACATCGGACCCGGCCTTCTCGTGACGGTCGGCTTCATCGACCCGGGCAACTGGGCCTCGAACGTCTCGGCCGGCGCCGACTTCGGCTACACGCTGCTCTGGGTGATCACGCTGTCGACGGTCCTGCTGATCCTGCTGCAGCACAACGCGGCGCACCTCGGGATCGCCACCGGCAACTGCCTCGCGGAAGCCGCGACGATCCACCTGCGTCGCCGGTACAGCATCCCGATCCTGTCCTCGGGCATCCTCGCCGCGGTCGCCACGGCCTACGCCGAACTGCTCGGCGGCGCGATCGCCCTCCAGATGCTGTTCCAGCTTCCCCTGCGCATCGGGGAGGTCCTGATGTTCCTGCTGGCGGCGGTCATGCTGCTCACGAATTCCTATCGGCGCATCGAGCGCTGGATCATCGGGTTCGTCTCCATCATCGGCTTCTCGTTCCTGATCGAGACCTTCCTCGCTCCCGTCGACTGGGGCACCGCCGCCGTCGCCTGGGTCGTTCCTTCCATCCCGCCCGGCTCGATGCCGATTCTCATGAGCGTGCTCGGAGCCGTCGTCATGCCGCACAACCTCTTCCTGCACTCCGAGATCATCCAGAGCCGGCAGTGGCAACTCTCGGACAAGAAGGTCGTGGACCGGCAGCTCCGCTTCGAGTTCCTCGACACCCTGTTCTCGATGTCGGTCGGCTGGGCCATCAACAGTGCGATGATCCTGCTCGCCGCCTCGACCTTCTTCGCGAGCGGAACCAAAGTCACGGAGCTCGGCCAGGCGCAGGCGATGCTCAAGCCGCTGCTCGGCCCCGCGGCCGCGGTGATCTTCGCCGTCGGGCTCCTGTTCGCGGGAATCTCCGCCTCGCTGACGGCCGGCATGGCGAGCGGCTCGATCTTCGCCGGATTCTTCAAGGAGCCCTTCGACGCGACCGACAAGCACAGCCGCATGGGCATCTTCGTCGCGCTGGTCCCCGCGCTGCTGCTGGTCCTCGTCACCGGCGACCCCTTCCAGGGGCTCATCATCTCGCAGTTATTGCTCAGCATCCAGCTGCCGGTCACGGTCCTGCTCCAGATCCGGCTGACGTCCTCGCGCAAGGTGATGGGCGAATACCGGAATTCGACGCTGAACGCCGCCGTGCTGTGGCTATGCGCGGCCGTGGTGACGATTCTCAACCTGCTGCTCTTCAAGGACCTGCTGCTCGGGCTGTTGTAGGGGACCTTCCGGTCAGTTCTTCACGATGCGGTAGAAGATCCGCTTGGCCGTCTCCGCGGCCAGTGCGTAGAGCGCGACGATGACGACGATCATGGACAGCACGGGCGCGGACAGCGGCTCGAAGCCCAGCGGTCCGGCCAGCGGCGTATAGGGGAGAAGGACCGTCGCGACCGCCACCGCGGAAGTCGCGAGCGCGAGCCAGCGGCCCGGACGGCTCTTGAAGAACGGTTTCCGGGTGCGAACGACAAGGACGACCAGCGAGGCGGACAGGACCGACTCGAGGAACCAGCCCGTCCGGAACTGCGTCTCCGTCGCGTGGGCGACGAGCAGAAGCGCCCCGAAGGTCAGGAAATCGAAGACCGAGCTCACGAGTCCGAAGGTCATCATGAACTTCCGGATGAAGCCGATATCCCAGCGGCGCGGCCGGTCGACCATCTCGGCGTCGACGCGGTCCGACGCGATGGTCATTTCGGGGAAGTCGGTCATCAGGTTGGTCAGCAGGATCTGCTTCGGCAGCAGCGGCAGGAAGGGCAGGAAGAGCGACGCCCCGGCCATGCTGAACATGTTGCCGAAGTTGGCGGACGTCGCCATGAAGACGTACTTCAGCGTGTTGGCGAAGGTCGTGCGGCCCGACTCGACGCCCGCGGCGAGCACGGCGAGGTCGCGCTCGAGCAGCACGACGTCCGCTGCCTCCTTGGCCACGTCGACCGCCCCGTCGACCGAGATGCCGACATCTGCGTCGTGGAGGGCGGACACGTCGTTGATGCCGTCGCCCACGTACCCGACGACGTGCCCCGCCTTCTTGAGGGCGACGATGATCCGCTCCTTCTGGTTCGGCTCCACTTCGGCGAAGACGCTGACGTGCCCGACCCGTCGGATCAGGGCGCGGTCGCTGGTCGTCGCGAGGTCGGTCCCGGTCAGGATCTCGGTCTCGGGGATGCCGAGCTTCTTCATGAGGCTGGCCGCGACGAGCCGGTTGTCCCCGGTGATGATCCGGAGCGAGACGCCGAGGCGCTTGAGGTGGTCGATCGTCTCGACGATGTTCTCCTTGAGGGGGTCGTACAGGGTCAGGAACCCGAGGAAGGTCATGCCGGTTTCGTGGTCGCGGCCGATCAGGCGGTCCTCGCCGGGGTGGCGGTACGCGAGGCCGAGCGTGCGGTGCCCCAGAGCGCTGTGCTGCTCGTACAGGCTCCGGATCCCCTTGCGCGCCTCGTCGATCGGCTGCAGGGTCCCGTCGGGCCGCTCGGCCGTGTCGCACACCGCGAGCACCTTGTCGAGCGCGCCCTTGGTGACCATGAGCGAACGGCCGGTGCCGGGTTCCGACACCAGGATGCTGAGCATGCGGCGCGTGAAGTCGTAGGGCTCCTCGTCGAGCTTCGCGTAGCCGGAGATGTCGAGCGTGCGGGCCGCGCGGACGGCCTCGTCGATCGGGTTGCGGAAGCCCGCCTCGAAGGAGGCGTTCAGGTAGGCGTAGAGGAAGACCCGCTCGCTCTCGTTCCCGGCCAGGTCGAGCGCGCCCTGGAGTTTCACGGTCCCGTCCGTCAGTGTGCCGGTCTTGTCCGAGCAGAGGACGTCCATGCTGCCGAGATTCTCGATGGAGGAGAGCCGCTTCACGATGACCTTGCGGCTGGCCATGACGCGGGCACCGTGGGAAAGGTTGATGCTGATGACCGCAGGAAGGAGCTGCGGCGTCAGACCGACGGCGAGCGCGAGCGAGAACAGGAAAGAGTCGAGCGGCGGGCGCTTGAGCAGGACGTTGGTCGCGAAGATCGCGAAGACGAGGAGCAGCGTGATCTCCATGAGCAGGTAGCCGAACCGGCGGATGCCTCGCTCGAACTCGGTCTCGGGCGGCCGTAGCCGCATGTGCTCGGAGATCCTGCCGAATTCGGTGCCGCGGCCGGTCTGGACGACCAACGCCCGGGCGCTGCCGCTGACGACGTGGGTGCCCATCCAGAGCGCGTTCGTCCGCTTCGCGAGCGCCGCATCCGCCGGGAGGACGCCCGCCTGCTTCTCCACGGGGAACGTCTCGCCCGTGAGCGTGGACTCGTCGACGAACAGTGCGGTCGAATCGATCAGCGCCGAATCGGCCGGGACCTTGTCTCCGGCCTCGAGCCGCACCACGTCGCCGGGGACGAGGGACGCGACGTCCACTTCCTGGGGCTTGCCGTCGCGCAGCGCCGTGGCGCGGATTCGCACCAGCGCGAGCAGCGCCTCGGTCGCCTGGCCGGCGCGGAATTCCTGCCAGAAGCCGAGCAGGCCGCTCACGAGGACGATGGCGAAGATGATCGCGGCGTCGGTCGTGTCCCCGAGAAAGAGGGACAGGCCGGTCGCGAAGAGCAGGATCAGGATGATCGGACTCTTGAACTGCGACAGGAAGACGACGACAGGCCCGTGCGCCTTCTTCCTTCCCAGATCGTTCGGCCCCGACCGGGCCAGACGCGAGGCCGCCTCGGTGGCCGTCAGGCCCTCCGCAGGACTCGCCAGCGCTTTCCGGAGATCCTCCACGGTCTTCGCCCAGAATGCTTCCATGCCGCCTCCCACGCGACCCGTCCTTCGGTCCTGCACGGGTCTTTTCCCCCATCGTAGTCTACCCGGCCGGGTTTGTCCAAACCTCACCTCCCCATCACGGAACGGGTGTACGATGGCTACAAATGGAAAACGAGAAGGGGGTCATCGCATCATGAAACGCACGACGGTCCTGGTGGTCGACGACGAAGAGAGGATCCGCAAGCTGGTCGGGGATTTCCTGCGCAACCGGGGGTTCGCCGTCGAGGAGGCCGTGGACGGGAAGGAAGCCTGGAAGGTGTTCCTGGATCACCCCGAGAAGATCGACCTCGTGATCCTCGACGTGATGATGCCCCCGCCGGACGGGTGGGCCGTCCTCAAGCTGATCCGCGAGAACCACCGCACGCCCGTGCTCATGCTGACCGCGAAGGCCGGCGAATACGACCAGCTCGAGGGATTCGCCCTGGGCGCCGACGACTACGTGACCAAGCCCTTCTCGCCCGGGCTGCTCGTGGCGCGCGTCGAGGCGCTGCTCCGCCGCAGCGGGACCCGGAAGGAGACCCCGACCGAATTCGACGGCGTCCGCGTCGACGAGCCCGGGCACACCATCTTCCTCGACGGGAAGCGCCTGGACCTCACCCCCAAGGAATACGACCTCTTCCTGTATCTCTTCGAGAACGCAGGGATCGCCCTGACGCGCGAGCGCCTCCTGTCCGCGGTCTGGAACTACGACTTCTACGGCGACCTACGCACGGTCGACACCCACGTCAAGCAGCTGCGCGCCAAGCTCGGCACCCGCGCCGAGCGGATCCGCACGATCCGCGGGGTCGGCTACAGCCTGGAGGTCGACCCGTGAAGCATTCCCTCCGTTTCCGCCTCTTCGGGCTGACGACCGGGCTCATGCTGGCCTTCGTCCTCGTCTCGTTCCTCCTGAACGCGCTGTTCCTGCAGCCCTGGTACATCGGACGCAAGACCGCGAGCCTGCAGGACACCTATCCCCGGGTCGTCGCCGCGCTGCAGCTCGACGCGACGTCGCGCGACCTCGCGCTCGAGAAGATCGAGAACGAACTCGGCGTCTACATCGCCATCGCCGACGAGAATCTCAACCGCGTCTACGGTACGCGCCAGAACCAGCCGAACATCTCCGGCGTGCCGCTTCCCACGCTGCCGGCGTCCGGCGGTTCGACCGGCCTGCCCGACGGGCGGGGCGGCTTCGGCATCTCCGACGAACGGCAGGTCCTGGACAACCTCCCCCTGTTCAAGGCCACGCCCGTGGTCTCCCGCTACAGCGACGCACGCACCGGCGCGACGTTCCTGTCGCTGTCCGGCAAGGACACGACGGCGGACGGCGCCGTGTACTACATCCTGCTCCGCACCTCGATCCAGCAGATCAGCGACAGCGCCTCGATCGCCAACGGCTTCTTCCTGATCGTCGGCCTGTTCACGATCCTGCTCGGCGGCCTGTTCGCCTACCTGCTCGCCCGCACCGTCACGCGCCCCGTCCTCGAGATCAGCCGCACCGCCAAGGCCATGGCCGTCCTCGACTTCTCCCACAAGATCGACGTCCGGACCGACGACGAGGTCGGCGAACTGGGCCAGAGCGTCAATTCGCTGTCCACGCAGCTCGAGGGCGCGATTTCCGAGCTCCGCGCGGCGAACAAGGAGCTCCAGGCCGACATCGAACGCAAGGAACGCATCGACCAGCTGCGCAAGGAATTCGTTTCCAACGTCTCGCACGAGCTCAAGACCCCGATCGCACTGATCCTCGGTTACGCGGAAGGGTTGAAGCTGCGGATCAACGAGGACGAGAAGGACATGTACTGCGACGTGATCGTCGACGAGGCGCGGCAGATGAACCGCATCGTCGTGCGCCTGCTCGACCTGGCCCAGCTCGACGCCGGCGAAGTCCGGCTCGACCGCACCGAGTTCTCCGTCAAGGCACTGGTCGAGCGCGGTCTCGAGCGCTACGCCCTGCCCCTGCGGGACGCCGGCGTGACCGTGACCGCGGAGGGGCCCGACCTCGCCTTGTATGCGGACGAGGAGCGGATCGAACAGTCCTTCGACAACTACCTGACCAACGCGATCCACTACGTCGGAGGCGACAAGAGGATCGACGTCCGCTGGGAATGCCTGGACGGGAAGGTCCGCTTGTCGGTGTTCGATACCGGCGACGGAATCCCCGAGGCGTCGCTGCCCCGCGTCTGGGAAAGCTTCTACAAGGTCGACAAGTCCCGTACGCGCAGCTACGGCGGCACGGGGCTCGGACTCCACATCGTCCAGTCTGTGGTCCACGCGCACGGCGGGACCTGCGGCGCGGCGAACGTGCCCGGCGGCGTCGATTTCTGGTTCGAGATCCCGATGGACGGGACACCTCCGGAATCCCGCGGAACCGACGCCTGACTGTCCTCACAGAACTCTCACGAAACCGACGCCGGAGCATCGCAAATCGGGATGGTCCCTTCATTAGAATGGGCGTAGGCATCAACAGGAAGGGAGAGCCATGACCATGAAGAGAACGAATCCGAGGTCCCGCCGCACTCCAGCCGCCCTTGCGCTCGCCGCCGGGCTCGTCGCGCTTTCCGTGCTCGCTTCGGGCTGCACGCTGTTCGGATCGACCACGACGACCACGACGACGAAGAAGACCACCACCGCCACGGTCACCAAGGGCAACCTGCTTGTCGGACTGATTGCGGACGGTCGCATCCAGCTGTCGACGTATGCGCTGGCGTTCACCGTCTCCTCGACCGTCAAGGCCATCGACGTGGCCGTCGGCGACAAGGTCACCAAGGGCCAGACGCTCGCCGAGCTCGACGACACCGTCCTGCAGCGCGCGGTGGTCACGGCCCAGAACAACCTCGACCGCTCCACGGCCGGTTACAACGACGCGGTCATCCAGCACAAGATCAACCTCGTGACCGACCAGATCGCGCTCACGAACGCCACGACCGCCTACAACGGCAACCCGAACGACACCATGACCCAGCTGCAGTACCAGCTGGCCAAGGAGCGCTACAGCAACCTGGTGAACTACGACGTCTCCGTGATCACCGCCAAACTCGCCATGGAGGACGCGGCGACCGCGCTCGCCACCGCGAAGTCCAACCTGACGCAGACCGTCCTGACGGCGACCGTCGACGGCGTGGTCAGCGCGATCAACTACAAGGTCGGCGACAGCTTCACGGTCAGCCAGAACGGGTTCAACACCAACGCCAACACGTTCCTGACACTCATCGACCCGTCGGTCGTCTATCTCACCTCCAGCGTCACGGAAGGCGACATCGCCAGCGTCAAGGCCGGACAGACCATGAAGATCTCCGTCGACGCGGCCTCGCTCGTCAATGTTCCCGGCAAGGTCACGGCCGTCAGCGAGACGCCCTCGATCGCCAGCACCGGCATCGTGACCTACACCGTCACCGGGACCCTGGACGACCCGAACGTCGATGTCCTGCAGGGCGAGAGCGCCGTCATCACCTATCTGAAGACCGAGAAGGACAACGTCCTGTATATCCCGGTCAAGGCCGTGACCACCTCCTCCGACGGCATCCAGACGGTCAACGTCAAGGATTCGGCCGGCAAGGTCACGAAGGTCGAGGTCACCACGGGCATCTCCGACGGCACCAACGTCGAGGTCGTCGACGGTCTGACCGAAGGCCAGACGGTCGTCATCGGGAGCATCTCCCAATGAGACCGCTCGAAGTGGTCCGTTCGGTCCTCCTCGACCTCCGGATGAACAAGTCCCGGGCCTTCCTGACTTCGCTCGGGATCATCATCGGCACGGCCACCATCATCATGGTCGTCGGCATCGGCAAGGCCGGCGAGCAGGCGGTCACCGACCAGTACCGCCGCCTGAGCGCCGCCAGCATCACGATTACCCAGAACTCGACCGGCTTCTCGGGCGGCGTGCGCGGACCGTTCGGCCAGACCACCACCGCGGCTACGACCCAGACCATCCTGTCGGCCGACCAGTTCCTCGCGATGTCGAACCAGCTGCAGGACGTCCAGAGCGTGGGCGTGAGCGTCCGCACGTCGGCCACGGTGGCCGAGGGCTCGGCCTCCTCGACGGTCAACCTGCAGGGCGTGAACGAGGCGTACGCCACCATCACCAATCTATACACGGCCTACGGCGACTTCTTCACCGACCAGGACGGCGCCCTGCGCCACCGCGTGGTCGTGCTCGGAAACAACATCGCCGCCACGCTCTTCACGGATCCGTCCACGGCCGTCGGCCAGACCGTCATGATCCAGGGCAACACCTTCACGGTCGTTGGCGTCCTCGACCGCATCGGCGGCACGGGCGGCTTGTCGACGGGTTCCTCGTCCACCAGTCCCGGCCAGACTTCCTCCGTCTCCACCGCGGCCGACGACAGCATCTTCATGCCCTATGCGGTCGCGCTCAAGTACACGACCGGCACGGCGACCGCGGGCCGCGGGACGTTCTCGGCCAACAACGCCACGACCAGCTACATCGCGCTCGCGTCCGACATCACGACGGTCAGCGCCGCGATCGACGAGATCGACTCCTACATCGCGTCCATTCTCGGTTCCTCCTCCGCATACACCGTCACCGACGCCGGCAGCACGCTGACCGCGGCCCTAAACACCTCCAACACCATGGCTTCCCTGCTGCTCGTCATCGCCATCATCGTACTGATCGTCAGCGGCATCGGCATCATGAACGTCCTGATGGTCGCCGTGAAGGAACGCACGCGTGAGATCGGCATCCTGAAGAGCGTCGGCGCATCGCGTTCGACGATCCTGTCGGAGTTCCTGCTGGAGGCCGTCTTCATCAGTGTGGGCGGCGGGCTGCTGGGCGTGGGCGTGAGCTTCCTCGCCCCCCTGGTCCTCACGGCGCTCGGCGTGAGCTTCCTGGCCTCGGTCGAGGGCGCCGCGCTCGGCATCGCGTTCTCCGCGGCGACCGGCATGTTCTTCGGATACTACCCGGCCTGGAAGGCTTCCCGCCTCAAGCCCATCGACGCCCTGAACTACGAATAGCCCCGTGCCAGAAGGAGAAGCAGCCATGAAGAGATTCGACCAGAAATCGTTCCGCCGGAACGCGGTGCCGCTCATCGCGGTCGCCGTCCTGGCCATCGCGGCCCTGTTCGCGCTGTCGGCCTGCACGAAGGCCGCGGCGTCCGCCTCCACGACGACCCTCCCGGGCCTGTGGGGCGAGGTGACCGACATCTCCGGCAACCAGGTCACGCTCAAGCTCATCGCCATCCCGACCGGCGGCTTCCCGACCGGTGGCTTCACGCGGCCCACCGGCGGCTATACGCGGCCGACCGGGGGCTACACGCGGCCCACCGGCGGCGCACGGCCGACCGGGGGCTACACGCGCCCCACCGGCGGCGCGTACCCGACCGGCGGAGCCGGCCGCTTCACCATCAGCTACACCGGTGAAACCAGGACCCTCATCATCCCCGTCGGCGTCCAGATCACGGAGTCGACCCGTGGCACGGGCGGCGCCGTGACGACCACGGTCGTCGACATCTCCAAGGTCCAGGTCGGCAACTTCCTGATGATCTACTACGGGTCCAACGGCAAGTCGATCTCCAAGGTCACGCTGACGACGACCGCGATCACCGGCCGCGGCGGATTCGGCGGCGGGACGTTCCCGAGCGGCGGAGCCTTCCCGACGGGCGGCTTCCCGGGCGACAACGGCGGCTCCGGGGGCGACGGACAGCCTCCCGCTGGCGGCTGATGGGAGGATATGCAATGCAGCCCATCATCGACATGAAGGACATCGTCAAGACCTACGGCAAGGGCGAATCCATGATCCAGGTACTGGACCACGCCACCTTCACGGTCCAGCCCGGCGAATTCGTGGCCGTCCTCGGCCCCTCGGGATCGGGCAAGTCCACCCTCATGAATCTGCTCGGGCTCATCGACACGTACGACAGCGGGGAGTACTTCCTCGACGGCGTGGAGATGAACCAGCGCACCGACAAGGAGTACGCGGCCATCCGCAACCGCAAGATCGGGTTCGTGTTCCAGAAGTTCAACCTGATCGCCAAGTACACCGCGCTCCAGAACGTCGAGCTGCCCCTGCTCCTCAAGGGCGAAAGGCAGCGCGACGCGAGGAGGAAGGCCCTGGAGATGCTCGGACGTGTCGGACTCTCCGACCGCGCGACGCACCGCCCGAGCCAGCTGTCCGGCGGCCAGCAGCAGCGCGTGGCCATCGCCCGCGCCCTGGTCAACGACGCGTCCCTGATCCTGGCGGACGAGCCGACCGGCAACCTCGACCAGAAGACGGGCCACGACGTCATGCAGACGCTGGCCGACCTGCACGGTGCCGGCAACACGATCGTGCTGATCACCCACGACCAGTACGTCGCGAAGCACGCGAGCCGGATCGTGCGCGTCGAGGACGGCAAGATCACGCCGGCCTGACCGTCGGGACCTGGGTCTCGAGAACCGCAGAGGACGTCCTTCGGGGCGTCCTTTCGCATTCCTTGAAAAGGGCTTGACAGGGAAGGACTGCGGCGATATAGTTTGGATGGAAACCATATGGTAACGATGCGAACCAAATCGCAAGGGGGATGGACCCGATGAACCGCAATGATGAAGCCTTCGCGACGGCCAAGCTGATCCGGGACCTCTATTCGCTCTGCATGAGGCGCGTCGGGCGAAGCATGTCGGACAGCGGGCTGTCGGCGCAGCAGGCGATGGTCGTCCGTCTCCTCGCGCACGGGCAGGTCCACAAGGTCACGGACCTCTGCCGGGAACTGTCCCTGACGAAAGGGACCGTGTCCGGCATCCTCGCGCGCATGGAGGACGGCGGGCTGATCGAGAAGTTCAAGCAGGGCGGGGACGGGCGCAACGTCTATCTCCGATTCTCGGAGAAGGGAAGAAGGCTGGCGGCGGAATCGCGCGGCGTTCTCTCGGACAGCTTCGACCGGCTGTTCGAGGGATTCGCGGACGCCGAGCTCCAGGCGGCAAGGCAGAGCCTGACCGACATCCTGGAACGGATGCAGGCGAAACAGGAAGAAGAGACATGGACGGAAGACTGATTCTGGCGATCGTGACGATCACCCTGGCCCTCGTGTTCTATACGATCGGCGTCTGGTCGGAGAGACGGGCGAATACGTTGAAGCGCTGGCACCTGCTGTGCTTCTGGGCCGGCCTGGTGTTCGACACGACCGGCACCACCACCATGGGCCTGATCGCGAGAAGCGGCACGGAGCAGGTCGCCCCGGCCACCCTGCTGATCCACGGCGTGACGGGCGGCCTCGCGATCGGATTGATGGTCCTGCACGCCATCTGGGCGACCGTCGTCCTGGTGCGCGGCTCCGAGAAGTCGAAGGCCGGTTTCCACAAGTTCAGCGTCGTGGTCTGGTCGATCTGGCTGATCCCCTATTTCGTGGGCATGCTGTTCGGCGTGACCTCGACCTGAATGACCCCGGGGGGCATGCGGGAACGGCGGGAGGGCGTCCGCGGGCGCCCTTCCGCGCGCTCGCGACGAATTGACACCCGAAGGCGCCGGGTGGTATGAATAGACGGATGGACGAACGAAGGCGGTGGAGCATGGACTTCCGGAGAGCGATTGCAGAACTTCTTTCGGCCCGCACGGGCCTTCCCGCGGACACCCTCGAGGCGTCCGTGGAGGTCCCGCCGCAGTTCGAACTCGGAGACTACGCGTTCCCCTGCTTCCCGCTCGCGAAGACGCTGCGCAAGGCCCCGCCCGCGATCGCGGCCGAACTCGCCTCGAAGCTCGCCGAGGGCGCGCCGTTCCTCGACCGCGTGCAGGCGGTCGGCGGCTACCTGAACTTCTTCCTCGACCGCGGCGTCTTCGTCGGCACCGTAGTGGCGGACGCCCTCGCGGCGGGCCCCCGCATCGGCGCGACGGAAGAGGGCGCCGGGAAGACCGTGATCGTCGAGTTCTCCTCGCCCAACATCGCCAAGCCCTTCCATATCGGGCATGCCTTCACGACGATTCTCGGCCAATCGGTCGCGAAACTCTACACGCACCTCGGGTATCCGGTCGTGCGCATGAACCACCTCGGCGACTACGGCACGCAGTTCGGCAAGCTGATCGTCGCGTACGGGCGCTGGGGCGACGAGGCCGCGCTGCTGGAGGCGCCGATCCGGGAGCTCCTGCGCATCTACGTCAAGTTCCACGACGAGGCCAAGGCCGACCTGGCCCTCGAGACGGAGGCGCGCGCGCGTTTCCTCGCGCTCGAGGAGGGGAACGCCCCCGAGATGGCCCTCTGGAAGCGCTTCCGCGACCTGAGTCTTCTTGAGTTCGCGCGGGTGTACGACCGGATGGGCATCGCCTTCGACAATTACAACGGCGAGAGCTACTACAGCGACCGCATCCCGGCCGTCGTCGACCTGCTGCGCGCGAAGGGCCTGCTCGAGGAGAGCGAGGGAGCCCAGGTCGTCAAGCTCGACGAGGAGGGCCTGCCGCCCTGCATCGTCCTCAAGTCCGACGGCGCGACGATCTATGCCTCCCGCGACATCGCCAGCGCCCTCTACCGCAAGGAGACGTACGGCTTCTACAAGAACATCTATGTCGTCGGCACGCCCCAGGCGCTGCACTTCCGGCAGGTCTTCGCCGTCCTGAAGAAGGCCGGCTTCGCCTGGGCGGACGACTGCGTGCACGTCGGGTTCGGCCTCGTGAAGTTCGCCGACCGCAAGCTCTCGACGCGCGCCGGCGAGGTGATCTTCCTCGACGAGCTGCTCGCGGAGAGCGTCGCCAAGACCCGCGAGATCATCGACCGGAACGCGGAGCTGCGCGGCACGGACATGTCCGAGGAAGAGCGCGCGGAGGTCGCCGAGAAGGTCGGCATCGGCGCGGTGCAGTACATGTTCCTGCGCAACGGACGCGACCGCGACATCGTCTTTTCCTGGGAGGAGATGCTCGACTTCGACGGCGAGACCGGCCCCTACGCGATGTACACGTACGCGCGCGGTCGCAGCGTGCTGCGCAAGGGCGCCCTGGAGGGCGCTTCCGCGGCCGACGCGACGCCGGAGGACCTCGCGCGGATGGGAGGGGACGACGAAGCCGCCGTGGCCCGCCTGCTCTACGGGTTCGGGGATGCCGTGCACCGGGCGGTCGAGGCGAACGAGCCATTCCTGCTGACCCGCCAGGTCGCCGGGATCGCCCGCGCCTTCAACAAGTTCTACAACAACGAGTCGATCCTGTCCGCGCCCGACGCCGGCCTTCGCCGCGCCCGGATCGCGCTGACCGAAGCCGTCTGCACCGCCCTGAAGACCGGCCTCGACCTCCTCGGGATCGCGGCCGTCGAGCGGATGTGAAGCTTCCACCCGGATTCGTCGCGCGCCTCCGCCCCCGGTTCCCCGAGGACGGGGAGGAGTTCGCCGCGTTCCTCGCGAGCTTCGACGCTCCGTTCGTCTCCGGCATCCGGGCCAACTCGCCGCGGACCACCCGGGAGGGCCTGCGCGCGCTGCTGTCCGCGATGGGCGAGCCCGCGCCGCTCGCCGACGTGCCCTGGTGCCCGGACGGCCTGGTCCTCGCGCGGGACGGCGCGCCCGGCCGCCACCCGCTGCACGACGCCGGCCTCTTCTACCTGCAGGAACCCAGCGCGATGCTGCCCGTCGAAGTCCTCGCTCCGCGGCCCGGCGAGCGCGTGCTCGACCTGTGCGCCGCTCCGGGCGGCAAGTCGGTGCAGATCGCCTCGGCGATGGGCGGGGAGGGGTTCCTGCTCGCGAACGACCTCCACGAGGACCGGGCCCGTGCCCTCGTCCGCAACCTCGAACGGTGCGGCGCGACCCAGGCCGCGGTGACCGTCGGATCGCCCGACCGCCTCGCCGCGCGACTGCCCGGCTATTTCGACCGGATCCTCGTCGACGCGCCCTGTTCGGGCGAGGGCATGTTCCGCCGCGACCCGGGCTCCGCCGCGCGCTGGGCGCAGTACGCCGACGGCAGTTGCCGGAGCGCGCAGGACGCGATCCTCGACGCGGCCGACGAACTTCTTCGGCCGGGAGGGCGGCTCGTCTATTCGACCTGCACGTTCTCGCCCGACGAGGACGAAGAGACCGTCGCGGCCTTCCTCGACCGCCACCCCGGCTACCGGCCCGTCCCGATCGCCAAGACCGGCGGCATGGACGACGCCTTCGACCTCGGGAGGGGCCTCTCCGCGGCGGCCCGCATCTGGCCGCACCGAGCGCCCGGCGACGGACACTTCTGCGCATGCCTCGAGAAGCCGGGGGACGACGCGGGTGCGCGCGGTTCGACGGAATCCGCGACCGGCACGGGCAAGCCGACGTTCGCCCCGCTGGGACCGTCCGAGCGCGACGCGTTCCGACGATTCGCCGAGCCGGTGCTCGCGCCCGAAGCCCTGGACCGGGTCGCGTCCTGGATCTCCGGCGCGCGGCACGCCGCGCTGTCCGGCGGGCACGTCCACCTATTGTCCTCCAATCCGCCCGATCTGTCGCGCCTGCACGTCCTCAAGCGCGGATTCCACCTGGGCTCATTCGCAGAGGACCGCAGAGGACTGCGCTTCTCGCCCTCGCATTCGCTCGCCCTGGTCCTGGCGCGGGCCGACCTCCAGCGCGTCGTCGACCTGCCCGTGGAAGACGGGACGGCGCTGCGGTATCTTAAGGGGGAGACCGTGTCCGTCGCGGAACCGGGCGGAGCGATGGAAGCGGGCGGATCCGCCGCCGCCGTCGTGATGGGGTTTCCGACCGGGTGGCTGAAGCCGCAGGGCGGCGGACAATTCAAGAACCTCTACCCGCCGGGTTGGCGGAGACAGTAGGAGAGCAGGGAAGGGCATGAAGAAGTCGACCGTCGACCAGCTGGACCTCCTGCTATCGGCCTTGCGGGGCCGTCTCGAGGATCCCGAGGACTTCGTCCGCCTCGAGGCGGACTTCGAGAGCGGGGCCCGCAAGCACGCAGCGGCCGTGACCCTGGCCGGTGCAGGTTCCCCCGCCACCGGTGCGCCTCCCGTCTACCGCTTCGTCTTCCCCGGCGGCACCACCACGGGCGACGCCGCGCATGTCCTCGCGCGGATCCGCGAGCTCGCCGTCCAGTACGATGCCGCCGACATCCGCCTCGTCGAACGGGGCGGCGGCCGCCGCCTGACCGCCGGGCCGCGCGGCGTGACGGCGTCGTCCCTGCCGCCCGCGGCCGCCGGCAGGTCCGGCATCCGCCCGGCGGGCGCCCCGTCTTCCGGACCGTCCGCCTCATCCTCCACGACCGCCTCCGCCGACTCCCACGAGGACGACGCCCCCGGCTGGGCGGGCCCGTCCTCCGACTACCGCGTTCCAGCCGCCGAGGCCGGTCCGCTCCTCCGCGAGCTGGGCTTCCTCGACCCGAACGGTCGCCTGCGCAACGACAAGCTGCGCAAGTACGACCAGACCGACCGCTTCGTCGACCGCCTCGACCCCGTGCTGCGCGACCTGTGCGCGAAGCACGAGCGTCTCCGCGTGCTCGACTGCGCCTGCGGCAAGTCCTATCTCTCCTTCGTACTGAACTGGTACATCCGGGAGAAGCTGGGGCACCCGTGCTCCTTCCTCGGCCTCGACATCTCCGAAGGCGTCGTCGCGGCCTCGCAGGCCCGCGCACAGCGCCTGGGCTACCGCAACATGGAGTTCCGCGCCGAGGACCTGCGTACCTACGCGCCATCCCCGGCCGAGGCGCCGCACCTCGTGGTCTCGCTGCACGCCTGCGACGTCGCCACCGACCTCGCGATGGCCGCCGGCGTCCGCGCCCGCGCCGACGCGATCGCCTGCGTCCCGTGCTGCCAGAAGGAGCTCCTGTCGCAGGACTACCGGATGCCCGGCCTCGAGGGCGGGCTCGTCTCCCAGGGCGTGCTGCGCGCCCGGATGGCCGACCTCCTGACCGACGCGATGCGCGTCCTGCTGCTTTCCGCGGCCGGATACGCGACCACGGTCGTCGAGTACGTCTCGCCGCTCGACACGCCCAAGAACCTGCTCGTCACCTCGCTGCGCACCGGCCGGCCCGACCCGGCCGCCGCCGCCGAATACCGCCGTCTGTCCTCTCAGCTGGGCGCCGGCATCACCCTCGCCCGGCTGATCGGCGGAAAGGTCCCGACATGAGATTCATCCTGGCGACCGGCAACCGCGACAAGGTCCGCGAGGTCAACGAGATCCTCGCCGGGCTGCCCTTCGAAGTCGTCCCCATGCGGGAGGCTGGCTTCGCCGGCGAGATCGAGGAGGACGGCGCGACCTTCGAGGAGAACGCCCTGATCAAGGCGAGGGCCGTCCACGCCGTGACCGGCGGGTTCGTCATGGCCGACGACTCGGGGCTCGCGGTCGACGCGCTGGACGGCGCGCCCGGCATCTATTCCGCCCGCTTCGCGGGACCCGACGCGACTTACCCCGAGAAGATCGCGAAGCTCTGGGAGCTGCTGCGCGGCGTCCCCGAAGAAGCCCGCACGGCACAGTTCGTCTGCGCGATCGCGGTCGTCCGGCCGGACGGCACGTCCTTCACGGTGCGCGGCACCTGCGAGGGGCGGATCGCCTCCGAGATGCGCGGGCAGGGCGGCTTCGGCTACGACCCGGTCTTCTACCTGCCCGAGCGCGGCCGGACGACCGCCGAGCTGGACAACGACGAGAAGCACGCGATCAGCCACCGCGGCCGCGCGCTGCGCCTCATGGTCGAACGGCTCAGCGCCGAGGGCCTGCACCCGTGACGACCGTGCTCGTCGTCGCCGATACCCACGGCGACCTGTCCTTCGTGGTGCGCACGCTCGACGCCCACCCGGAGATCGAGCGGGTCCTCCACCTCGGAGACCACTGCGATGACGCCCGGGACCTCGAAGCGCTCGGCCGCGTCCCCGTGACCGCCGTGCGCGGCAACGGCGACGCCGGCTGCCCGCACGGCTGCCCGCTCGATGCCGTCGTGACGGTCGAGGGGCACCGGCTGCTGCTGACGCACGGGCACCGGCAGGACGTCAAGCTCGGCCTCGAGCGCCTCGCCGCTTACGCACGCCTGCAACGCCCGCCGGTCGACGCCGTGCTCTTCGGCCACACCCACCGCCCGCTCTGGCGCGTCGTCGCCGCCGACGGCCCCCGCTCGCCGCTCCTGCTCGCGAACCCGGGGACTGCCCGGGCGCATGCGCATTCCGGGACCGCGGAGCCGTCGGCCGTCCTGCTCCATGTCCGGCCGGGCGCCGGGCCGGAGGGCATCTCCGCCGAGTGGGTCCTGCCGGACTGACGGAGGCCGGTCGCCACGGCGCCCCTTGTATCTGGAGGCTCCCGATGATATAGTATCCCGCAGGCACAATTGTACTCCGCACAAGGACATTCCGACGATGCCGCCTCCTCCCAAGGGGAGGCGCTTTCCGCGAAGGCCTCCTGCGGGGAGGCAGCGCGGGAGGGCGGAACGGCATGCACGAGGGCGAGTTCTTTCTGGTCAAGGCGGAAGTACTTCCCGAGGTCTTCGTCAAGGTCATGGAGGTCAAGCGGCTGCTCAGCGCCGGCAAGGCCGACTCCGTCAACGACGCCGTGCAGCGCGTCGGCATCTCCCGCAGCGCCTACTACAAGTACAAGGATTCGCTGTTCCCGTTCTACGAGACCTCCCGCGGGCGCATCGTCACCGTGCTCTTCGCGATCGAGGACTTCCCCGGTATCCTGTCCGGCATCATCAACTGCCTGGCGGACGCGAAGGCCAATATCCTCACGATCAACCAGAACATCCCGATCAACGGTCTCGCGGACGTCTCCGTCGCGATCGAGACCGACCGGATGAACTCCAGTCTCGAGGGGCTGATGGACCGCATCGGGGACATCCCCGGCGTGCGCAAGCAGCAGATCATGGCGAGGGATTGAACGAAGATGATCGAGATCGCGATCCTCGGATATGGAACCGTCGGCACCGGCGTCGCGGAGGTCTGCGACATGAATGCGGCCGCCATCCGCCGCCGCGCCGGCCTGGACATCCACGTCAAGCGCATCCTCGACGTCCGCGACTTTCCCGGCGACCGCTACGAGGACCGCCTGACGAAGGACCCGGCGGACGTCTTCGACGACCCGGAGATCCGCGTCGTCGTCGAGACGATCGGCGGCGTCCGCATCGCCTATGAATTCACGAAGCGCGCCCTCGCGGCCGGCAAACACGTCGTCACGTCCAACAAGGAGCTCGTCGCGGCGTACGGGCCGGAGCTGATGGAGCTCGCCCACGAGAACGGCATCAGCTACCTGTTCGAGGCGAGCGTCGGCGGCGGCATCCCGATCATCCGCCCGCTGCACAAGTGCCTCGCCGCCAATGAGATCCTCTCGATCTCGGGCATCCTGAACGGCACGACGAACTACATCCTCACGCGCATGCAGCAGGAGGGCGTCGGCTTCGACGAGGCGCTCCGCGAGGCGCAGGAGGCCGGCTACGCGGAGAAGGACCCCTCGGCGGACGTCGAGGGCCACGACGCGTGCCGCAAGATCGCGATCCTCTCGAGCATCGCCTACGACCAGTTCGTCGACTACCGCGACGTCCGCACGGAAGGCATCGTCGCGCTGACGCAGACCGACATGGCCTACGCCGCGGCGCTCGGTTCGCGCATCAAGCTGGTCGCGAGCTGCCGCCGGCTCGAGGACGGCCGCCTCGACGCGCAGGTCCGCCCGACCCTGATCCCCGCGAGCTCCCCGCTCGCCGTCGCCGACGGCGTCTTCAACGCGATCCTCGTCGAGGGCAACGCGCTGGGGCAGGCCATGTTCTACGGACGCGGCGCCGGCAAGCTGCCGACGGCCTCCGCGGTCGTCGCGGACGTCGTCGAATGCGTGATGCACATCGGGAAGACCCCGCACTACCACCTCTGGCACCGGGACAACCCGGCCGAGGTCGCCCCCTTCGGCGAAACCCCCGTCCGCCTGCTCATCCGCCTCGACCCGTCGACGGCGTCCGACGACCCGCGCGGCGCGATCCAGGCGGCCTTCGCGCCGCACGGCGGCGCGCGGTTCGTGTACCGCCCCGCGGATCTGTCCGAGGGCGGTCTCGCCTTCGTCGTCGGCGAACCCGAGGAAGTGGCGGAGGACGTCCTGCGCCGCGCGCTGGCGGGGCTCGAGGCGACGGGCATGAAGACGCTGTCGGTGCTGCGGGTCGTGTAGGGGCGTCGCGGTTCTGACTAGGCCTTCCCGACGGTGCCGCGGTCCGCGTCGACGACGACGACCGTGCCGGTCTTGAGGATGTGCGTCGCGTTCTCCGCGCCGACGACCACCGGGATCTCGAGTGCGAGTCCGACCGTCGCGGCGTGGCAGGCGGGGTCGGTCGACTCGACGACCAGTGCCGCGGCCTTCCGGAGATACGGCATCATGGCGTTGCCCGTGTCCTGCGCGACGAGGACGCAGCCCTCCTGGAACGTCTCGAAGCCCTTGCCGTCCATGCCGACGACGCAGACCTCGCCGGTCGCGGACCCCGTGCCGGCGCTGCGCCCCATGACGAGCATGCTGCCGACGTTCGCGACCTTGAGGATGTTCGTCGTGCCGCTCATCCCGACGGGCGAGCCGCCCGTGATCACCACGGTGTCGCCGATGCCGACCAGGCCCGATTCCTGAGCCTTGGCGAGGCCGAGGTCGAACATCTTCTCGGTCGTGTCGACCATCTCGACGAGGTAGGGGAGCACGCCCCAGGACAGAGACAGCTGGCGGTAGGGGCGGGGGAAGACGGTGGTCGCGATGATGGGGCAGGCGGGACGGAAGCGGGAGATCATCCGCGCCGTGCGACCGGAGTGAGTGACCGTGACGATCGCGCCGGCCTTCAGGTCCATCGCGGTGGTGCAGGTCGCGTGGCTGATCGCGTTGGTCACGCTCGGGACGACTTCGTAGCTGAGCGCCGAGAACTTCTTCCAGTAGTCGATCGAGGCCTCGGCCTGGTCCGTGATACTGGCCATCATCGACAGGCTCTCGATCGGATACTTGCCGGCGGCGGTCTCTCCCGACAGCATCAGGGCCGACGTGCCGTCGATCACGGCGTTCGCGACGTCGCTGACCTCGGCGCGGGTCGGGCGGGGGTTGCGGATCATCGAGTCGAGCATCTGCGTGGCGGTGATCACGGGCTTGCCGTAGCGGTAGCACTTCTCGATCATCGTCTTCTGGGCGACGGGGACCTGTTCGATCGGGATCTCGACGCCGAGGTCGCCGCGCGCGACCATGATGCCGTCCGCGACCTTGAGAATCTCGTCGAAGTTGCGCAGCCCCTCCCGGTTCTCGATCTTGGCGATGATCGCGATGTCGGGAGCGCCGAAGCGGTCGAGGATCTTGCGGATCTCGAGCACGTCGGCGGGCTTGCGGACGAATGACGCGGCGATGAAATCGAAGCCGTTCTCGACGCCGAACCGGATGTCGTCCACGTCCTTCGCCGTCAGGGAGGGGAGACGGATCTCGATGTCGGGCAGGTTCACGCCCTTCTGGTCGCCGAGCGTGCCGCCGTTCTTGATGCGGCAGACGACGTCCTGGCCCCGCACGGTGACGACGTCGAGCTCGATGAGCCCGTCGGCGATCAGGATGCGCGAGCCCGCGACGACGTCCTGCGGTAGCTCCTTGTACGTGATCGAGCAGCGCGTCGCGTCCCCGAGGATATCGTCGTGGACGATCGTGAACTCGCCGCCGTCGACGAGGTCGACCCTGCCGCCCGCGAAGAGCCCGGTGCGGATCTCGGGGCCCTTCGTGTCGAGCAGGAGCGGCATCGGAAGGCCGACCTCGACGCGGACCTTCTTCAGCATGTCGATGCGGACCTTGTGCTCCTCGTGCGTCCCGTGGGAGAAATTGAAGCGCGCGACGTTCATGCCGTGGACCATCAGCTGGCGGAGCATTTCCTCTCCGTCGACGGCCGGGCCGAGCGTGCAGACGATCTTGGTCCTTCTCATGGAAGCTACCCTCTTTCCTGATTGTCGAATCCATTATAGACCCGGAACGGCCGCGCGCAAGGCGACGGCGAGCAGAGCACCCCCGGAAAGGCAAGAGGAGGGCCCCCTTCCCCAGGGAGCCCTCCTCGGCCCGCCATGTCCGGGCCGCGACCGTCACCAAACGCGGTCGTATCCGCCGCCGCCACCGCCGCCCTGACGCTGCTGCTTCCGGGCCCTCCGGCAGTCGGGGCAGCGGACGGGGTCGTTCTCGAAGCCCTTTTCCTTGTAGAAGGCCTGCTCTCCCTCGGTGAACGCGAATTGCGATCCACAGTCCTTGCATACGAGCATCTTGTCTGGCATGATGGAATTCCCTCCTTGCATTTCGGACTCGGGATGGAAGAATCTTCTTTCGGCTCCGCGGACGGACTGCGAATCCGTCAAAGTGCTGAAAGAGAGACCGTTCTCTGTGAGCCCGTTGGTGCAATCGTACTAATGGCGCGCTCTTCCTGTCAAGAAGGAAGGAATCGATCGATGAGACTGTGCGACTGCGTCGACCTGCTTGCAGCGGAAGTCCTCGTGCCCGCGAAGGACATGGAGACCGAGATCCGGGTCGCCTGCGGCGCGGACCTCATGAGCGACGCGATGGCGTTCGCCTGCTCCACCAACGAGATGATGCTGACCGGGCTCGTGAACCTCCAGGTGATCCGCACCGCCGAGATGATGGACGTGAAGGTCCTCGTCTTCGTGCGCGGCAAGCGTCCGGACCCTACGATGGTCGAGCTGGCCTGCGAGAAGGGCATCTGCGTCCTGCGCACGTCGAACCCGATGTTCACGGCCTGCGGCCTCCTGTACCAGGCTGGCATCCAGGGGAAGGGCGCCTGAAGAGATGCTTCCCGTCCACCTGCAGTTCCCGATCCGCGGCGGCGACTTCCATTCCGCGGGCGAAGCCTCGAGCGGCATGAAGAAGGCGCTGTCCAAGCTCGGCGTCGACCCGTCGGCGGTGAAGCGCGCCTCCGTCGCGATGTACGAGGCGGAGATCAACGCGGTGATCCACGCCGGCGGCGGAGAGGCGGACGTCGAGATCTTCGCCGACCGCGTCTCGATCGTGATCCGCGACCACGGTCCGGGCATTCCGGATGTCGGCCTCGCCATGCAGGAGGGCTGGTCGACCGCGCCCGACGCGGCCCGCGAGATGGGCTTCGGCGCCGGGATGGGCCTGCCCAACATCCAGCGCAACGCCGATGACCTGACGATCGACACCCGGGTCGGGGAGGGCACCGCCCTGACGATCCTCGTGCGGTTCCACCGCCCCGCGCCGACCGCGCCGGGCCCGGAGGCCTGACGGTATGGAACTGCGTCATTCGGTCCGGCTCGACCGCGACAAGTGCGTCGGCTGCACGAACTGCATCAAGCGCTGCCCGACGGAGGCGATCCGCGTCCGCGACGGCAAGGCCCGCATCGCCGAGCCCCGCTGCCTCGACTGCGGTGAATGCATCCGCATCTGCCCGCACCACGCCAAGAGCGCCACGATGGACGGCTACGACGTGCTGTCCAGATACGACTACCGGATCGCCCTCGCCTCGCCGTCGCTGTACGCCCAGTTCGGGCCGCCGGCGACACGTGCGATGATCCTCGCGGCCCTGCGCGCCACGGGCTTCGACGACGTCCGGGAGGTCGCCGCCGGCGCCGAGTCCGTGACGTCGGCGACGCTCGCCGAACTGCTCGACCCCGACCGCGCGACGGCCCTGCCGCTGATCTCGTCCGCCTGCCCCGTGGTCGTGCGCCTCGTCCAGATGCGCTTCCCGGGGCTGATTCCCAACCTCGTGCCCTTCGACTCCCCGATGGAGGCGACCGCGACGGTCGCGCGCCGCGAAGCCGCCGCCGCGACGGGTCACGACCCATCCCGCATCGGGGTCTTCTTCATCTCGCCCTGCCCCGCCAAGCGCACGGCGGCCCGCCAGCCCTACGGGCGCGAGCGGACCGACGTCGACGCCGTGATCGCGATCGCCGACGCGTACCCGCGCATCCTCGCCTGCCTCGAGAAGATGGACCCGGTCGCGCTCCACGAATTCGAGGCGCGCACGCTGGCCGGACGCGACGGCATCCGCTGGGGCAACATCGGCGGCGAGTCGCTGGCGCTCGGCACCGAGCGGTTCCTCGCGGTGGACGGGATCCACAGCGTGATCGAGATCCTCGAGGAGATCGAGAACGAACGGCTGCGCGACGTCGTCTTCGTCGAGGCCAACTCCTGCATCGGCGGCTGCATCGGCGGTGTCCTGGTGGTCGCCAACCGCTTCACGGCGCGCACGCGCCTCAAGCGCTCGATCGAGTCCGCCGCCGTTTCTCCCCCGGCGCACGACGTCGCCCGGGAAGCCGCCCGCCTGCTGCGCTGGACGCTTCCGCTCGCCCCGAACCCCGCCCTGCAGCTCGACGCCGACCTGGAGCTCGCGCTCGCGAAATACGAACGGCTGGAGCGGATCGCGAAGGAACTGCCCGGCCTCGACTGCGGCGCCTGCGGGGCGCCCGACTGCCGCGCGCTCGCCGAGGACATCGTGAACGGCGAGGCGACCGAGCAGGACTGCATCGTCCGGCTGCGGGAGCAGCTGCGCGGCACGCTCGAGACAACCGCGCCCGAAGGAGGCGTCGATTGAGCCGGCCGCTGGGCGAGCTCTGCGTCGAACTGGACTGGACGCTGCTGACCGGCGACCCCGGACGCGCCGTCGAAGGCGCCTACGCCTGCGACATGCTGAGCTGGGCGATGTCCCGCGCGGTCGCCGGCGGCGCCTGGATCACGATTCTCAACAGCCTCAACGTCGTCGCGGTCGCGGACCTCGCCGACGTCGCCTGCGTCGTCCTGGCCGAGGGCGTCGAGCTCCCGGCGCCCGTACGCGAGCGCGCGGCCGAGAAGGGCGTCGCCGTCGCCTCCACGCGCCTCGACGCCTGCCGCGCGGTAATCGCGCTCCACGGCGCGGGCGTCGTCTGAACGGACGCGGCGCCCCCTTGCGGATCCCCGTCGACCTCCACATCCACAGCGCCCTCTCACCCTGCGCGGACGACGACTGCACGCCGGGGAACCTCGTCGCGATGGCCGCCCTCAAGGGCCTTGCCGCGATCGCCGTGACGGACCACCAGTCCTGCGGCAACCTCCGCGCCGTGGAATCCCGCGCCAAGGCGGCCGGAATCGTCGCCGTGCCCGGCATGGAGCTCGAGACCTCCGAGGAGATCCACCTCGTCTGCCTCTTCCCGTCGATCGACGCCGCTCTCGTCTTCGAGAAGGAAGTGCGCGCCTCGATGCCCGACCTACTCAACCGTCCGGAGATCTTCGGGCGGCAGCTGCTGATCGACGAGGAGGACGACCTCGTCGGCGAGGAGCCGCGCCTGCTGCACGTCGCGAGCGGGATCGGCGTCGCGGAGGCGTTCCGCCGCGTGGACGCCCTCGGGGGCGTCGTCGTGCCCGCGCACGTCGACCGCGACTCGTACAGCCTGCTGTCCACGCTGGGTTCGATCCCGGCGGAGCTGCCCGTCGGCTGGCTCGAGGTCTCCGCCCTGTGCGACGCGGACGCGCTGGTCGCGCGCCACCCCGGACTGGACGGAATCCCCCTCCTGAGGTCGTCCGACGCGCACCGTCTCGGCGAGATCCTCGAACCGTGCATGATGCTCGACGTCGATGGCTTCGAACCCGGGAAGACAGGCATTTTCACGGTGCTCCGCGCGTTGCGGGCGAAAAAGGCCAGGTGATATAATTTGCATGACCTGTCGCTCCATCTGCTCGATATTCTCGGAAACTCCGTGAGAGCCCGCGCCAGGCATGTGGGAACGACGGTCCGCGCGGATCCCGCGTCCGGATTCCTCGAAGTCCGGATCGAGGACGACGGTTGCGGGATGGACGCGAAGCTCCTGTCGGAGGTCGCGGACCCGTACCGCACCACCCGGTCGACCCGGAGGATCGGGCTCGGCGTCCCCTTGTTCAAGGAGGCGGCCGAAGCGGCCGGAGGAACCTTCCGGATCGAGTCGGCTCCGGGAGCCGGCACCCGGCTCGCGGCGACCTTCCGGATCGGCAGCATCGACCGGATTCCGCTCGGCGAACTCGGCGCGACCTTCTCGGTGCTGGTCCGGACGAATCCGGACATGGAATTCGCCCTGACGCTCGCGGCGGACGGCCGCAGATTCGAGCTTTCGACGGAGGAGATCCGGGAGACGCTCGGGGACGTGCCGGTCGATGAACCGGACGTGCTGGCCTGGATCGAGGAGACGGTCGCGGAAGGACAGCGCGAGGTCTTCGGCGGGATCCTGCCGGAAGCCTGACGAGAGGAGAAGGATGGAGACAAGAGCAGTGGACCCGATCGGCGGAGGCTTCCCCCTCCTGCTCGACGCGTTCCTGTTCTACAGGCTCCACCGGGAGTGGGCGGTCCGCATCCTGTTCCTGCTCGCCCTCCTCGTCAACCTCGCCCCGGCGCTGCTGCCCATGGGCGCCGGCCTCAAGGCCTTCAACTCCGGACTCTACGATGTCGGTCCCACGTCCGAGGACCTGCTGCGCTACTTCGCCTCCGCGCTCACCGCGTTCCACTACGACTGGCTCGACCTCCTCAAGGTCGCCTCGGGATTCCTCGCCCCCCTGGTCTCCCTCGTGCTCGCGCTGGTCTACGGTGCCCTGTACGTCGACGAGCTCGAGGCCCGCAAGGACGGCCGGCCCGTCCTGAGGACGCTGCGCGGCCTGCCGGGGCTGGTCCTGCTCTATGTCGTCTTCCAGATCTTCTCCGTCGTGAGCGTAATGTTCCTCTTCATCCCGGCGCTGATCCTCTTCTTCGCGCTGACGCTCGCCCCGCTGCTGATCGTCTCCGGGCGCCGCCGCATGACGGAGGCCGTCGCCGAGAGCCTCGGCCGCACCAACCACTTCAAGATGCGCATCGCCTTCCTCGACCTGACGCTGCTCATAGCGATGAACCTACCCTCCCTGCTGCTCCAGCTGCCCTTCTCCACGCTCGACACCTCCGGCATCGTCTCCTCCTCGATCTCCGCCTTCTTCGGCGCGATGGCCTGGATGATGCTCGGCAGGCTCAACGGGCGGCTCTACCACGTTCTTGTAACCCAACCGCAGGATGTGATACCATCATCGGAACATCCCGGTTAAGAAATCAAGGAGGAACCCACCATGGCCGATATCCGTGAAGCGGCGCTCAAGGCGCACAAGGACTGGAAGGGGAAGATCGAGGTCGTCTCGCGCACCCCGGTCACCAACAAGGCGGAGCTGTCCGTCGCATACACCCCCGGCGTCGCCGAGCCCTGCCTCGAGATCCAGAAGAACGTCGACCTGTCGTATGTCTACACGCGCCGCTGGAACCTCGTCGCCGTCGTGACCGACGGAACCGCGGTGCTCGGACTCGGCGACATCGGCCCCGAAGCCGGCATGCCCGTCATGGAAGGCAAGTGCGTCCTGTTCAAGACCTTCGGCGACGTCGATGCCTTCCCGCTCTGCATCCGCTCCAAGGAAGTCGACGACATCGTGAAGACCGTGACCCTCCTCGCAGGCAGCTTCGGCGGCATCAACCTCGAAGATATCTCCGCCCCCCGCTGCTTCGAGATCGAGCGCCAGCTCAAGAAGACCTGCGATATCCCGATCTTCCACGACGACCAGCACGGCACCGCGATCGTCACGCTCGCCGCGATGATCAACGCCCTGAAGCTCGCCGGCAAGCAGATGAAGGAAATGAGCATCGTCGTGAACGGCGCCGGCGCCGCCGGCATCTCCGTCACCCGCCTGCTGATGGCCTGCGGGCTGACCGACGTCGTGCTCTGCGACCGCAAGGGCGCGATCTACGTCGGCCGCGAGGACCTGAACTCCGAGAAGGCCGAGATGGCCAAGATCTCCAACCTCAAGATGAAGAAGGGCAGCCTCGGCGACGTGATCAAGGGCGCCGACGTCTTCATCGGCGTGTCCGGCCCCGATACCTGCACGCAGGACATGGTCCGCTCGATGGCCAAGGATCCGATCGTCTTCGCGATGTCGAACCCGAGGCCCGAGATCATGCCCGACCTCGCCAAGGCCGCGGGCGCCCGCGTCGTCGGCACCGGCCGCAGCGACTTCCCGAACCAGATCAACAACGTGCTGGCGTTCCCCGGCGTCTTCCGCGGCACCCTCGACGTGCGCGCCAGCGACATCAACGACGAGATGAAGCTCGCGGCCGCCTTCGCGATCGCGTCCCTCGTCTCCGACAACGAACTCGGCCCCGACTTCGTGATCCCGTCGCCGTTCGACCCGCGGGTCGGCCCGACCGTCGCCGCCGCCGTGGCCAAGGCCGCGCGCGCAACGGGCGTCGCCCGCCTCTGACCCCGCGATTCCGTCGAAAGCCGGGTGGATGCGGGGCGACCCGCCGTCCACCCGGCTTTCTCCATCGAAGGAGGTGCCCGCATGGGAATCCGTGAAACGATCCTGGGACTGCTCGAGAAGGATTCGCGCCTGACGGCGGAGCGCATCGCCGTCATGACGGGGTTCCCGGAGGCGCAGGTCGCCGCCGAGATCGCCGCCATGGAGAAGGAGAAGGTGATCCTCGCCTACGGTGCCGTCGTCGACTGGGAGAAGACCGACCGCGACCCCGTGACCGCGCTGATCGAGGTCCGGATCACCCCGCAGCGGGGCCAGGGCTTCGACCGGATCGCCCACCGCATCTACAGCTACCCCGAGGTCAAGTCGTGCTACCTGATGTCCGGCGGCTTCGACCTCATGGTGATCATCGAGGACGCCTCCCTGAAGTCCGTCGCCCGCTTCGTCTCCGAGCGGATCGCGCCTCTCGACTCCGTGATCTCGACCGCCACGCACTTCATCCTCAAGAAGTACAAGATGCAGGGAACCGAGTTCGCGCCCAAGTCCGAGGACGACCGGGAGGCGCTGTTCGTATGAACCCCGAGCAGGCGCTGTCCCGCCGCGTCCGGTCGATCCGCCCGTCGGCGATCCGCCGCTTCTTCGACCTCGTGAACGGGATGAAGGACGGCGCGATCTCCCTGTCGATCGGCGAGCCCGACTTCGTGACGCCCTGGGCCATCCGGGAGGCCGGCATCCACTCGCTCGAGCAGGGGCACACGCACTATTCGCCCAACGCCGGGTTCCGCGAGCTGCGCACCGAGATCTGCCGCTATCTGGACCGCCGCTTCGCGCTGCGCTACGACCCCGACACGCAGGTCGTCGTCACGGTCGGCGGCAGCGAGGCGATCGACCTCGCCCTGCGCGCCCTGGTCGACCCCGGCGACGAGGTCGTCGTGCCCGAGCCCTGCTTCGTCTCGTACCTGTCGTGCGCCGTGCTGGCCGACGCGAAGGTCGTGACCGTCCCGTGCTACGCCGAGGACGGCTTCAAGCTCGACCCCGAGCGCCTGCGCGCGGCCCTTTCGCCCCGCACCAAGGCCGTCGTGCTCGGCTTCCCCAGCAACCCGACCGGCGCCGTGATGTCCCGCGACGAGCTCGCGAAGGTCGTCGAGGTGCTCGAGGGCTCGGACGCGGTCGTGATCTCGGACGAGCTCTACGCCGAGCTGACCTACGCGCCGGCGACGCACTGCTCGATCGCCTCGTTCCCGTCGATGCGCGACCGCACGGTCGTCGTCAACGGCTTCTCGAAGTCCTTCGCGATGACCGGCTGGCGCATCGGCTACGCCTGCGGCCCCGCGCCGATCCTCGCCGCGATGAACAAGATCCACCAGTACGCGATCATGTCCTCGCCGACGACCGCCCAGTACGCCGCGATCGAGGCGCTGCGCAGCTGCGACGCCGAAGTCGCCGCGATGGTCGCCGAATACGACCGCCGCCGCCGCGTCGTCGTCGACGCCGTCCGCAAGGCCGGCCTGTCCTGCTTCGACCCGCTCGGCGCGTTCTACGTGTTCCCCGACATCCGCGCGACCGGGTTGACCTCGACCGACTTCTGCGAGACCTTCCTGACCGAGGAGAAGGTCGCCGTCGTGCCCGGCAACGCCTTCGGCGGCCCGGGCGAGGGGTTCGTCCGCATCTGCTACGCCTATTCGATCGAGAACATCGAGGAGGCGATGCACCGCCTCCAGCGCTTCACCGCGGGGAGAATCAAGTAGATGTTCGAATTCGACGCCTACCGACTGGAACTGGAGCACATGGTCGAGGACACGAAGCTCCTCCGCGAGGCGCTGCACATCGAGCGCGCCCTCGAGGAGGCCTCGGAACTCGAGAATCGCGCCCAGGAGCCCGGCTTCTGGGACGACATCGAGAAGGCGCAGCAGGTGCAGCAGCGGATCAGCCGCCTGAAGGAGCGTGTCGCGCGCTACGACTCGATCGAGGGCCGCCGAGAGGACCTGCTGATCCTGTGCGAGCTCGGCGCCGAGGCCGAGGACCTGTCGGTCGCGACCGAGGTCGCCGATGGCCTGAAGGCGCTCCGGACCGACTTCGAGAACCTCCGGCTGGAGACGCTCTTCACCGGGCAGTACGACCGCAACAACGCGATCCTCTCCCTGCACGCGGGCGCGGGCGGCACCGAGGCGCAGGACTGGGTCGAGATGCTCTACCGCATGTACTCCCGCTGGGCCGAGCGCAAGGGCTTCACCGTCAAGGTGACCGACGTGCTCGAGGGCGACGAGGCCGGCCTCAAGAGCGCGACCTTCCTGGTCCAGGGCGAGAACGCCTACGGCAACCTGCGCTCCGAGAAGGGCGTCCACCGCCTGGTCCGTATCTCCCCGTTCGACGGATCCGGACGCCGCCACACGTCCTTCGCCTCGCTCGAGGTCATGCCCGAGCTCGACGACACGATCAAGATCGACATCCGCTCCGAGGACCTCCGCATCGACACCTACCGCTCGTCCGGCGCCGGCGGCCAGCACATCAACAAGACCGAGTCCGCCATCCGCATCACGCACATCCCCACGGGCTGCGTGGTCACCTGCCAGACCGAGCGATCGCAGGTCCAGAACAAGGAAACCGCCATGAACATGCTCCGCTCGAAGCTCTACGCGCTCGCCATGGAGGCCCACCTCGAGAAGATCGAGGACCTGAAGGGCATCCAGATGGAGATCGCCTGGGGCAGCCAGATCCGCTCGTACGTCTTCATGCCCTACACGATGGTCAAGGACCACCGCACCGGCTACGAGACGGGGGACGTGCAGTCCGTCATGGACGGCGACCTCGACGGCTTCATCCAGGCGTTCCTGTCGGGAATGAAGGCCGAGAAGTAGGAAGCAGGCGATCCCATGGTGCATGATGACGCTTATCTCCCCACCGCTTCGGACGAGGAATCCCTGCGCCGGGTCGTCGACGACCTCGCGGCGGGCCGATTGTCGGCCGACGACGCCTTCGCGCGCCTGAAGGGGATGTCGGCCACCGAGGACCTCGGCTTCGCGCGCGTCGACCACGGCCGGGCGTCCCGCAACGGGTTTCCCGAGGTGATCTTCTCCGAAGGCAAGAAGCCCGAGCACATCTCCGCGATCGCGAAGAGCCTTCTGGGCCGCGGCGGCAACCTGCTCGCGACCCGCGCGGACGAGGCGGCCTACGAGGCCGTGCGTTCCGTCGCCCCCGACGCCGTGTACCACCGCGACGCGCGCGTCGTGACCGTCCTGCGCACCGCCCCGCCGCACGGCCCCGGCCGCGTCGCCGTCGTCTCGGCGGGCACCGCGGACCTGCCCGTCGCCGAGGAGGCCGCCGTGACGGCCGAGGCCCTCGGCAACCGCGTCGACCGCTATTTTGACGTCGGCGTCGCCGGCATCCACCGCCTGTTCTCCGTGATCGAACGGATCCGCGAGGCCGAGGTCGTGATCGTCGTCGCCGGCATGGAAGGCGCGCTGGCGTCCGTCCTGGGCGGCCTCGTCGACCGTCCGGTCTTCGCGGTGCCCTCCGGCGTCGGCTACGGCGCCAACTTCGACGGGCTCGCGACCCTGCTCGCGATGCTCAACTGCTGCGCGAGCGGCGTCTCCGTGATGAACATCGGCAACGGCTTCGGCGCGGGCTACATGGCCGCGACGATCTGCCGCATGCTGCACCCCGCCGCGGGCGGGT
Source organism: uncultured Eubacteriales bacterium (assembly GCA_903835065.1). Classification (GTDB taxonomy): domain Bacteria; phylum Bacillota; class Clostridia; order Saccharofermentanales; family UBA5734; genus CAILLO01. The sequence continues at coordinate 39,556 of CAILLO010000077.1, read as the reverse complement.
AGGCGAGGGGAGAGGGCCATGGACCGAACGCTCTATCTGGACTGCTTCTCCGGCATCTCGGGCGACATGTTCCTCGGCGCCCTGGTCGACCTCGGCGCCCCGCTCGAGGGGATCCGGGCCGAACTGGCCGCGCTGCCCGTCGCGGGCTACCGCGTCGAGGTCGAGCGCCGCGCCGCGTCGGGCATCATGGGCACGGCCTTCCGCGTGCTCCTCGACGACGAGGGCGAGTCCGGACACGGCCACGGGCACGGCCACGCCCATGCCGACGGACCCGAAGCCCACGGCCGCAGCTACGCCGACATCGCCGCGATGCTCGACGCCGCGCCGCTCTCCCCGGCCGTCCGCCGGGGCGCGCAGGCCGTGTTCCTCGAGATCGCCCGCGCCGAGGCCTCGGTGCACGGCGTGCACGTCGAGGACGTCCATTTCCACGAAGTCGGCGCCGTCGACTCGATCGTCGACATCGTCGGCGGCCTCGCGGCCCTCCACCTGCTCGGCGTCGACCGCGTCGTCTGCTCGCCCCTGTCCGATGGCACGGGCACGATCCGCAGCCGCCACGGAGTGATCCCCGTGCCGGTCCCCGCGGTCGTGAAGATGCTCGAGGGCACCTCGATCCCCTTCCGCACCGGCACCGCCGACACCGAACTCGTCACGCCCACGGGCATGGGCCTCGCGAAGGTCCTGGCCGATTCCTTCGGCCCCCTGCCGGCCATGGCCGTCGAGCGGGTCGGCTACGGCCTCGGCACGCGCGAGATCGGGCGCCTCAACGCCCTGCGCGCCGTGCTCGGCGGGCCCGTCGCCGCGTCGACGGACACCGACCGCGCCGTCGTCCTCGAATGCCAGGTCGACGACTCGACCCCCGAGACGCTGGGCTACGCCGCCGAGCGTCTGATGGCCGAAGGGGCGCTCGACGTCGCCTTCGTGCCCGCCTTCATGAAGAAATGGCGCCCCGCCGTGCTGGTCACGGTCGTCTGTCGCCCCGAGGACGAGAGCCGCTGCGTGCGCCTTCTGTTCGCCGAGACGGGCACGATCGGCGTGCGCCGGCGCGAGACCGATCGCCACGTGATGGCCCGCTCCACTGAAACGCTCGACACGGAGCACGGCCCCGTGAGGATCAAGCGGCTCGCCTGGGGCGACGTCCGCAAGGCGACCCCCGAGTACGAGGACCTGAAGGCCTACGCCGCCGCCGCGGGCATCCCGCTGCAGGAGGCCGCGCGCCGGCTCGCCGCCCGCCTCGGCGACCGGGAGTAGCGCCCGCATGCAGACCTTCACGCGCACCGTCCCCCGCGGCCGATCGCCGGTGCCGACCTTCGCCGTCGTCGCGTGCCACGTCCTGTGGCGCGAACTCAGCCACTTCGCCGCCCGCTCGAAGAAAGCGTTCCAGCTGGTCTTCCTCGAGCAGGGTCTGCACGACACGCCCGACATCCTCCGTGCCGAGCTCCAGAAGGCCATCGACGCCATCGACGGGCAGTACGAGGCGATCCTGGTCGGCTACGGCCTGTGCTCGAATGGCATCGAGGGGATCTCGGCGAAGCGGAGCCGACTCGTCGTCCCGCGCGGGCACGACTGCATCACGCTGTTCCTCGGCTCCAAGGAGCGCTACCGCGACTACTTCGATGCGCACCCGGGCACGTACTGGTACAACGCCGGATGGATCGAGACCGGCACGCAGCCCGGCAAGGAGCGCTACGAGGCCACGCTGGCCCACTACATCGAGAAGTACGGCGAGGACAACGCCGAATACCTGATGGAGATGGAGCAGGGCTGGTTCAAGGAATACTCGAACGCCGCCCACATCGACGGCGGCCTCGTCGACGAGACCGAATACAAGCGGTTCACGAAGGAATCCGCCGACTGGCTCGGGTGGTCCTACGACGAGCTCGCGGGCGACCCCTCCCTGATCGTCGACTTCCTCGAGGGACGCTGGGACGACGACCGCTTCCTCGTGCTCGAGCCGGGCGAGACCGTACGCCCCTCCCACGACGCCGGCGTCATCCGCAAGGAACCCGTGCCGCCCGAACCGTAGAATCTCCATTCCGTCGATTGACGAAGGCGCCGCCGGATTGCTATTGTGAGGTTGTTCGACAGGCACGGCTCCCTTCCGAGGAGACCCGTGCCGGACGATCCCATATAGGTCCGGTGACTGGGCGTTCTTCGAAGCACCGCCCGCGGTCCGGACGTTTCTACCGGCGGCCGCGGATCGCCTGGCTATGGGAGTCGGACCGGAAAATTTCGAGCGACGGCCCTTTCGCGAGGCGGACGGGCTGCCCTCCGTTTCGTTTTTCCGGCCGCCCCCCGCCGCCAGGACATTCTCGGATCCGCCGGACGGTTCCGGAGGCTTCGCTCCGGGGGAGGGCTGCATGGACGTTCCGACCGTTCCCAAGGTCCTGGTCGTGATGGGAAGCGATTCCGACTTCCCTGTCCTCGAACCCTGCTTCAGGACCCTCACCGATTTCGGCATCCCCTACGCAGGCGTCGTCTGCTCCGCTCACCGCACGCCCGACCGGGCCGCCGAACTGGCCCGCACCGCCGAGTCGCGCGGCTTCGGCTGCGTGATCGCCGCGGCTGGCCTCGCGGCGCACCTCCCGGGCGTGCTGGCCGCCTTCACCGTCCTGCCCGTGATCGGCGTCCCCGTGAAGACGGGAGCGCTCGACGGGCTCGACGCCCTGCTCGCCGTCGTGCAGATGCCGCCCGGCGTACCGGTGGCGACCGTCGCGATCGACGGCGCCGTCAACGCCGCCGTCCTCGCCGCCCAGATCCTCGCCGGGAGCGACGCGGCGCTGCGCGCGAAGCTCGTGGACTACAAGATCTCGCTCGCCCGCTCGGTCGACGACCGCGACCGGCGGCTCCAGGCGAAGCTCGACGGACTGCGGGCATGACCGTGCGCACGGACAAGCCCCACGAATCCTGCGGCGTCCTCGCGATCCACGACCCGACCGGCCGCATGACCGACGCGGCGCGCGCCGCGTACTTCGGCCTCTTCGCGCTGCAGCACCGCGGCCAGGAGAGCGCCGGCATCGCCGTCAACCGCGAGGGCTCCCTCTTCTGCCACAAGGACAAGGGGCTCGTCGTCGAGGTCTTCCAGGACATGACCCTCAACCTGATGACCGGCCACGCCGCGATCGGGCACGTCCGCTATCCCATGCAGGGCGACCACGGCGTCGCCTCCGCGCAGCCCATGGTCATCGACGCGCGCGGCGGCCCGCTGGCGCTCGGACACAACGGCAGCCTCGTCAACGCCGAGGAGCTCCGGCTCGGCCTCGAGTCGCAGGGCGCGATCTTCGAGACCGGCTCCGACGCCGAGCTCCTGCTGACGCTTCTCGCCCGCCACCGCATCACCACCCGCCGTCTCGAGGACGCCGTGCTCCGCATGATGGCCGACGTCCGCGGCGCCTACGCGCTCACGATCCTCGCGCCCGACCGCACGCTCGGCGTGCGCGACCCGCTCGGCATCCGCCCGCTCTGCCTCGGCCGCGTCGGCGACGCCTTCGTGCTCGCCTCCGAGAGCTGCGCGATCGACGCCATGGGCGGCGAGTTCCTCCGCGACGTCGACCCGGGCGAGATCGTGTCGATCTCCGCCGACGGCATCGCCTCCGAGACCTTCCGGTCCGCGCCCGTCCAGCTGCCCATCCCCGGCGCCCTGCCCGCCGCCCCGTCCGCGGCGGCGGCCGGCGGTCTCTGCCTCTTCGAGTTCGTCTATTTCGCTCGCCCGGACAGCTTCCTCGACGGCGCCTCCGTCTACGAGTCCCGCCTCGCCGCCGGCCAGTCGCTCGCCGCCGAGCACCCGGCCGAGGCCGACCTCGTGATCGGCGCCCCGGACTCCGGCATCGTCGCCGCGATCGGCTATTCGCGCCGCTCCGGCATCCCCTACGGCTCCGGACTGCTCAAGAACCGCTACGTCGGCCGCACCTTCATCCAGCCGACCTCCGGCGAGCGCGAATCCATGATCGGCCTCAAGTTCTCGGCGCTGCGCACCTCCGTCAAAGGCAAGCGCCTCGTCATGGTCGACGACTCGATCATCCGCGGCCAGACCACCCGCCGCATCGTCGCCCTCCTCAAGGAGGCCGGCGCCCGCGAAGTCCACGTCCGCATCGCCTCGCCCCCGGTCATGCACCCCTGCTTCTACGGCGTCGATATCTCGACCTGGGAGGAACTGTCCGCCGCGGAGATGACGGTCGACCAGGTGCGGGCCATGATCGGGGCCGACAGCCTGGGCTACCTGGGCCTCGAAGGCCTGCGCGCCTCCACGAAGGGTCTCGTCGGCGGCCTCTGCGCCTCCTGCTTCGACGGCTCGTTCCCCGCCGGCGTCCCCGCGCGCCGCCTCTCCGAGATCCGCGTCCCCGGCGTCCTCAAGGAGGAACGCTGATGCTTTCGGCCGCCGTCTTCGTCTCCGGCGGCGGGACCAACCTGCAGGCCCTGATCGACCGTATCGCCGTCGGCACCCTCCCCGGCGTCCGCATCGCCTTCGTCCTGTCCAGCCGGCGCGGCGCCTTCGCCGAGCAGCGCGCGGCGGCCGCCGGCATCCCCGTCGAGCATGCCGTCCGCTCCGAGTTCCCGACCCAGGAGGCCTGCGACGCCCATGTCCTAGGGCTGCTCGAGCGCCATTCCGTCGGACTCGTGGTGCTCGCCGGTTTCCTCTCCTGCCTGGGGCCCGCCGTCGTCGCCGCCTACCGGGGCCGCATCCTCAACGTCCACCCGGCGCTGCTGCCGAAGCACGGCGGGGAGGGGATGTACGGCATCCGGCCCCACCGGGCGGTGCTCGCGGCCGGCGAGAAGACGACGGGGGCGACCGTGCACTTCGTCGACGAGGCATACGACCATGGCCCCATCGTGCTGCAGAAGCGCGTGCGGGTGCGCCCCGACGACACCCCCGAGTCGCTGCAGGCGCGCGTGATGGCCCGGGCCGAGCAGAAGATCCTGCCGGAGGCCGTCCGGCTGTTCGCCGAAGGAAGGCTCCCGTATCCGCCCGCAACCGCATCCCGTAGGAGGAGGACCCCATGATCAGACGAGCGATCCTCAGCGTATCGGACAAGACCGGCCTCGCGGCGTTCGCCGCCGGGCTCGTGGATATGGGCGTGGAACTGGTCTCGACCGGCGGCACCGCGAAGGCGCTCGCCGACGCGGGACTCCCCGTGCGCAGCGTGTCCGATCTCACGGGCTTCCCCGAGTGCCTCGACGGGCGCGTCAAGACCCTGCACCCCAAGGTGCACGGCGGCATCCTCGCGATCCGGAGCAATCCGGAACACATGGCCCGCCTCGCGGAGCTCGGCATCGGCACGATCGATCTCGTGGTCATCAACCTCTATCCGTTCCGACAGACCGTCCTCAAGCCCGGCGTCGAGCTCGCCGAATGCATCGAGAACATCGACATCGGCGGGCCCAGCATGCTGCGCGCCGCGGCCAAGAACCACCCGGACGTGACCGTCGTGACCGAGCCCGAGGACTACGACGTCGTGCTCGCGGAAATGCGCGCCAACGGCGGCGACACGACCCTTCCGACCCGCTTCCGTCTCGCGACGCGGGTATTCGAGCATACGGCCGCCTACGACGCGCTGATCGCCGCCTACCTGCGGGGCCAGGCCGGCGCCCCGCCGACGCCCGACCAGCTGACGCTGGCCTTCGACCGCGTCCAGGAGCTGCGATACGGCGAGAATCCGCACCAGAAGGCCGTCTTCTACCGCAATGCGATCCCCTTCGCCGGCGGCCTCTCCGAGGCGACCCAGCGCAACGGCAAGGAACTGTCCTACAACAACATCGTCGATACCGACGCGGCGCTCGACCTGCTGCGCGAGTTCGACGCCCCGACCGTCGTCGCCGTGAAGCACGCGAATCCCTGCGGCGTCGGCTGCGGCGCGGACCTCGCGGAGGCGTGGGGCAAGGCGTACGAGTCCGACACCGTCTCGATCTACGGCGGCATCGTGGCCGTCAACCGGGAGATCGACGAGAAGACGGCCTCGCTCATGGAGAAGGTGTTCCTCGAGGTCGTCGTGGCTCCGTCGTTCAGCGCCGGCGCGCTCGAGATCCTCTGCCGCAAGAAGAACCTGCGCCTGCTCGAACTGCCCGGAATCGCCGCGCGGCTTCCGCCCGACGCCATCGAGTTCAAACGCGTCAACGGCGGCCTGCTCGTCCAGGACCGCGACACGACCGTCATCGACCCGGACGCCGTCCGCACCGTGACCGTGAAGGCCGTCGACCCGGCGCTCGAGGCCGACCTCGAATTCGCGATGAAGGTCGTGAAGCACGTGAAGTCCAACGGCATCGTCATGGCGAAGAACCTCCAGACCGTCGGCATCGGTCCGGGGCAGCCCAACCGCATCACTTCCGTGCACATCGCGGCGGAACGCGCCGGCGAGCGCTCGCAGGGCGCCGTGATGGCCTCCGACGCGTTCTTCCCGTTCAGCGACTGCGTCGAGGCGGCGGCCCGGGTGGGCATCGCCTGCATCGTCCAGCCCGGCGGCTCGATGCGCGACGCGGAGTCCATCGAGGCCTGCGACCAGCTCGGCCTGGCCATGCGCTTCACCGGCATGCGCCACTTCTGGCACTAGGCCCGGAAAGGCAGGTCGGCATCGTGAGGATCCTCCTGGTCGGCGGCGGCGGCCGCGAACACGCCCTGGCATGGAAGCTCGCGCAGAGCCCGCGCGTCGGGAAGATCTGGTGCGCGCCGGGCAACGCCGGCATCGCGTCGGTGGCCGAGTGCGTGCCCATCCCGGCGAAGGACGTGGGCGGCATGGTCGCCTTCGCGCGCAAGGTCGTCCCCGACCTCGTCTTCGTGGCCCCCGACGACCCGCTCGCGCTCGGCATGGTCGACGCGATGGAGGCCGCGGGCTTCCGCGCGTTCGGCCCGCGCCGCGCCGCGGCCCGCGTCGAGGCCAGCAAGGCCTTCGCCAAGGAGCTCATGAAGAAGTACGGCATACCGACCGCGCGCTACGAGGTCTTCGACGCGATCGGCTCCGCCCTCGAGTACCTCGCCGCCCACCCGGCACCGATCGTGGTCAAGGCCGACGGGCTGGCGCTCGGCAAGGGCGTCGTCGTCGCGCGGACCGACGAGGAGGCGGCCGAGGCCGTGCGGGCCATGATGGACGAGCAGCGCTTCGGTGCCGCCGGCGCGACGGTCGTCATCGAGGAGTTCCTCGAGGGCCCGGAGCTCACCGTGCTCGCGTTCACCGACGGACGGACGGTCGTGCCGATGGCTAGCTCCCGCGACCACAAGCGCGCCTTCGACGGCGACCGCGGACCCAACACGGGCGGCATGGGCGCGATCTCCCCCGGCGCAGACCTGTCTCCGGAGACCGAGCGCTTCCTGATGGACCGCATCCTCCAGCCCACCGTCGACGCGCTGCGGCAGGAGGGCTGCCTCTTCCAGGGCGTCCTGTACTTCGGCCTCATGCTGACGAAGGACGGTCCCAAGGTCATCGAGTACAACGCGCGCTTCGGCGACCCCGAGGCCCAGGCCGTGCTGCCGCGCCTCGAGACCGACCTGGTCGACATCGCCGAGGCCGTCGTCGACCGCCGGCTGCACGAGGTCGCCATCCGCTGGAGTCCCCTCGCGTGCTGCTGCGTCGTGCTGGCGTCCGGGGGATATCCCGGCTCCTACGGGACCGGCCTGCCCATCCGCGGCCTCGAGGAAGCTTCGGCGCTGGACGACACGGTCGTCTTCCATGCGGGGACGCGCTTCGCGGACGGGGTCGGCCTCGAATCGGCGGAGGCGGGCGGCCACGCGTTCCAGCGGCCTCACGGCAGGCCCGGGGAAGCGCTGTACGAGACCGCCGGAGGGCGCGTCCTCGGCGTGACCGCGATGGGCGGCGACCTTGAAACGGCCATCTCCCGGGCGTATGATGGGGTGAGCAGGATCTCCTTTCCCCAGATGCACTACAGGAAGGATATCGGGCGCACGGGGACGTGACCTGCGGTTCCCCGCACCCGTGGCGGCATGCACGTCGGGATCTTCGGTGGCACCTTCGACCCCTTCCACAACGGACACCTCGCGCTGATCCGTTCGGCACTCTCTGCCGGGCGCCTCGACCACGTCGTGGTGATCCCGTCCGGGAGCCCGCCGCACAAGGACGCCCGCCGCATGACGCCCGCCGCGCACCGCTACTTCATGGCCGCGGCCGCCCTGGCAGGCGAGCCCGGCGTCTCGGTGTCCGACGCCGAGATGTGCCGCGAGGGGCCCGCCTACACGATCGACACGTTGCTTGCCCTGCGCGGGCGGTTCGGACCCGACGCGACGCTGTACCTGATGGTCGGCGCCGACATCGTGTTCGATATCCGCTCCTGGCGCTTCCCCGAGCAGGTCTTCGCCGAGTGCGTGCTGTACCTCGCGATGCGCCCCGGATTCCGCCTCGCCGACGTGGAGGCGCGCGCCGAGGAACTGCGGACCCTGTTCGGCGCCCGCATCGAGATCTTCGACGCCGAGACGCCGGACGTGTCCGCGACCGGTCTGCGCGAGGCGCTGCGCGCCGGGAGCGGCCTCGAGGACCGCGTGCCGGCGACGGTCGCCGCGTATATACGCAAGCACGCGCTGTATCCGGCGGTCGACCCGCTCGACGCCGTCCCGGACGAGACGATGGACTTCCTCTCCGGCTGCGAGCGCCGCATGTTCACGACGCTCGGCCCGGGGCGGCTCCGCCACTCGCTGTGCTGCATGAGCGAGACCGTTCGGCTGGCCCTCGCGAACGGCGTCGACCCGGCCCGCGCCGCCGTGACGGGGCTGCTGCACGACTGCGCGAAGTCGCTGCCGCGGGAGACGGAACAGGCGTTCGCGCAGCGCGTCTTGCCGGCGCTCGACGAGATGACCCTCGACAGCCATGAACTCCTCCACGCGCCGCTCTGCGCCCTGGTCGCAGAAGAGACCTACGGCGTCGCGGACCGCGGCATCCTGCACGCGATCCGCTACCACACGACCGGCTGTCCCGACATGAGCCCGCTCGACAAGGTGCTCTTCGTCGCCGACAAGATCGAGCCCACCCGCAGCTTCCCCAACGTCGAAACCCTGCGCGCCGCGGCGGCCGAGAATCTCGACCGCGCCGTGCTGGTCTGCCTGCAGCTCACCGAGAGCTTCCTCAGGGACAAGGAAAAGCACCCGCATCCGGATTCGACGGCGGCCCGCCGCTGGCTGGAGCAACGAAAGGAGACCCCCGCTTGAACGTCAACGAACTGACCGAAAAGATCCGCACGATCCTCGAGGACAAGAAGGCCAAGGAAGTCGAAGTACTCGACGTCGCCGCGAAGACCCAGATCGCCGAACGTTTCGTCCTCGCCACCGGCACGTCCACGACGCATATCCGCTCGCTCGCCGACGAGGTCCAGTACGTCCTCAAGAAGGACTGCGGCATCGAGGTGGACCACGTCGAGGGCTATGAGAGTTGCAAGTGGATCCTGCTCGACTACAAGGACGTGATCGTGCACGTCTTCCACACCGAAGACCGCGCGTACTACAATCTCGAGCGTCTCTGGTCGCGTCGCACGGGGATCCCGGCGGAGAAGGAGATGCTCGCGCCACCGCGGGAGCCCTCCGAGGAATAGGCCGTCGCCCGGAGAGCGCTGCGGCGGAAAGACCGCGCGTTCGTCCGTCGTCGTCGTCGTCCGTCGTCTTCCGTCGAAAGGGAGGGGCTTCAGGTCCCTCCTTTTCTCTGCGAAGATGGGGAGGGACACGTGGACGGCGGGAAGGGGGTGGCGCGGTTGGGCGGGATTCCCTACCGGAAGGAACGGGCGGATGCGGAGGGGGAGTCGGCCACGAAGGGCGGGCTGCGGGCCTTCCTGCAGGCGAAGGGCGCCAAGGTGGCCGGCGTCCTGATGCTGCTCGTGCTGGCGGGCGGGTACGCCGCATGGCAGGGCTTCGCGGACGTGCGGGACGGCGCGGGGTGGGTCGTCGGAGCCGAGCCGGATGCGACGGACGCGGCGTCGCAGGGCACCGGGCCGACTGCCACGGGCGCGGCCGCTGCGCCGTCGCCGACGGTCGAGACGATCCGCGTGCAGATCATGGGCGCGGTCGCGGCGCCCGGCATCTACGGGATCCCGAAGGGCGCCTGCCTCGACGACCTCGTGCGCCTCGCGGGCGGCCTCACGGAAACGGCCGACGTGGAGCGGATCAACCTCGTCTGGAGGATCGACCGGAGCCTGATGATCCGGATCGGAGAGAAGGCGGACGGGACGACTCCGGGCGCGACGCGCGGCGCGACGGGCACGACGGGGGCTGGCGCGGCCGTCGTGGTGACCGACCAGGCGTCGCTGCCCGAGGACGGCGGCGGGGAAGGGGAGAGCGCGGGGCCGCTCGACCTCAATGCGGCGACGGCGGCCCAGCTCGACGCACTGCCCGGCGTGGGGCCGAGCACGGCGGCCGCGATCGTGGCCTACCGCGAGAAGAACGGGCCGTTCCAGAAGGCGGAGGAACTCATGAAGGTGTCGGGCATCAAGCAGAGCCGGTACGATGCGATCAAGGACCTCGTGAGAGTGGGATAGCCGGAGGGTCGCGTCTCGCGCGCGCCCGACCGCCTACTGCCGCGCCGCCGCCGAGCGCGCTGGCGCAGGTCTTCGCCGACCGGGTCGGCCGGGGCTGGTATATCCTGCCCATGGAAATCGCCGCGTTGCGGGTCTTCGGGCTCTTCGCCCTGCCATGAGGCCGTCGCCGGACGTCGGTCCGATTGCCCGGACAACTGGCTCGGAGTATAATCTTCTGAACCGGGCCGGGTGGCTCGGAAGAATCGGAGGATATGCACCATGCCGGACTTCAGCGACGACGCCTATCGAAACGCATTCCGCCACACCGCCTCGCACATTCTCGCGCAGGCCGTGAAGAGGCTGTACCCGGAGACGAAGCTCGCGATCGGCCCCACGATCGAGTCCGGGTTCTATTACGACTTCGACCACGAGGGCTCGTTCACGCCCGAGGACCTGACCGCGATCGAGGCCGAGATGGAGAAGATCGTGCGCGACCACTACATGGTCGAGCGATTCGAGTTGCCCCGCGCCGAGGCCCGCGCCCTGATGCTCGAGAAGGACGAACCCTACAAGGTCGAGCTGATCGACGACCTGCCGGCCGACGCCACGATCTCCTTCTACAAGCAGGGCGAGTTCACCGACCTCTGCGCCGGCCCGCACATCCAGAACACCAGCGCGGTCCGCGCGTTCAAGCTGACCTCCGCCGCCGGCGCCTACTGGCGCGGCAGCGAAAAGAACAAGATGCTGCAGCGGATCTACGGCACCGCCTTCCCCGACAAGAAGCAGCTCGACGCCTATCTCAATGCGATCGAGGAAGCCAAGAAGCGCGACCACAACAAGCTCGGACGCGAGCTCAAGCTCTTCACCACCGTCGACTACATCGGGCAGGGCCTGCCGATCATGATGCCCAAGGGCGCCAAGATCCTGCAGATCCTCCAGCGCTTCGTCGAGGACGAGGAGGAGCGCCGCGGGTACCAGCTGACCAAGACCCCGTTCATGGCCAAGAGCGACCTGTACAAGATCTCCGGACACTGGGACCACTACCGGGACGGCATGTTCGTGATGGGCGACGAGGAGAAGGGCGAAGAGGCTCTTGCGCTGCGACCGATGACCTGCCCGTTCCAGTTCCAGGTCTACCTGAACGAGGCCCGCAGCTATCGCGACCTGCCGATGCGCCTCAACGAGACCTCGACCCTTTTCCGCAACGAGACCTCGGGCGAGATGCACGGCCTGATCCGCCTGCGCCAGTTCACGATTTCCGAGGCGCATATCGCCTGCACCCCCGACCAGCTCGAGGACGAGTTCCGCGGGTGCGTCGAACTCGCGCGTTTCATGCTCGACGCCGTCGGGCTGAGCGACGACGTGAGCTACCGATTCTCGAAGTGGGATCCGAACGACAAGGGCAAGTACATCGGCGAGGCCGAGGACTGGGACAAGTCGCAGGCGCTCATGAAGTCGATCCTCGACCACATGGAGATCGACTACAAGGAAGCAGACGGCGAGGCCGCGTTCTACGGGCCCAAGCTCGACATCCAGATCCGCAACGTCCACGGCAAGGAAGACACGCTGATCACCGTCCAGATCGACTTCCAGCTGGCCCAGCGCTTCGGCATGGAATACGTCGACCGCGACGGCACGAAGAAGTTCCCGTTCGTGATCCACCGCACCTCGATCGGCTGCTACGAGCGCACCCTGGCGCTGCTGATCGAGAAGTTCGCCGGCGCGTTCCCGGCCTGGCTCGCCCCCGTGCAGGTCAAGCTGCTCACGATCGCCGACCGCCACGCCGATTACGCCGGCAAGGTCTCCGCCCGCCTGCGCGGCGCCGGATTCCGCGTCGAGATCGACGCGCGCGAGGAGAAGATCGGCAAGAAGATCCGCGAAGCCCAGATGGAGAAGGTCCCGTACATGCTCGTCGTGGGCGACAAGGAAGAGGAGACCGCCACCGTTGCCGTCCGCTCCCGCCGCGAGGGCGACCTCGGGGCGCTCACCCTGGACGACTTCATGGACAAATTGAAGTCCGAGGTGGACGCGAGGATCCAGCCTTGAGGATCGTCGAGCCGTCCTTCGCCTTCGAGTCCCCGGTCGACCGCGAGGAGATCCTGAAGCACCTCGAGCGCGCGGGCCGCACCTGCTACAAGAGCGAGGGCAAAATCGGAGACGGCACGGCCGCGGCGTTCGTGCGTTCGGTCGTGAAACGCGGACACGAGTCGGTGCTCGAGCACGTCTCCCTGACGGTGCGCGTCGTCTGCGACCGCGGCGTCTCGCACGAGATCGTCCGCCACCGCCTCGCGAGCTATTCCCAGGAAAGCACGCGCTACTGCAACTACGGCGACGGCAAGTTCGGGAACCAGGTCTCCTTCGTGCGCCCCTGCTTCTGGCAGGAGGACACGCCGGAGGCCAAGGAGAAGCTGCGCATCTGGACCGAGTCGATGCAGGCCGCCGAGAATGCCTACCTGGCGCTGCTCGCACAGGGCGCGACCCCGCAGGAGGCCCGCTCGGTCCTGCCGAATTCGCTGCGCACCGAACTCGTGATGACGATGGACCTGCGCGAATGGCGGCACTTCCTGAAACTCCGCTCCGACCGCGCATCGCACCCGCAGATGCGGGAGCTCGCGGTCCCCATGCTCGCCGGGTTCCGCCTGCTGCTTCCGGAGCTGTTCGAGGACCTCGGAGACGCCGCTTCTTATTGACACGCCCCCCTCGGTTGGGTAAGATACTCATGCACTACGGGGTGTGGCTCAGATGGTAGAGCGCCTGGTTCGGGACCAGGAGGTCGCACGTTCAAATCGTGTCACTCCGACCAGTCACAGAGCGGGTTTCCGGATTTCGGAAACCCGCTCCTTCACGTTCTGGTGGTGTTCTTGGAGATGTTTATCGACGAATCCGACCACCGACCCGATCATTCTCATCCCTTGCCCCACTCTTCAGGGCATGACCAGCACCTTGACGGACTCGCCGCTCATCTGCATCCGGATGGCGTCCTCGACCCGATCCAGCGGATATCGGTGGGTGATCAGGGGCTCCAGGCGGATTCGGCCGGAGTCGATCAGCGCGACGGCGCGAGCGTGGGTGTCGGGATTGACGAACGAGCCGAGGATCGTCAGTTCCTTCTGGAAGACCTGCATCATTTCCAGCCCGTAGACTGCATCCGGCTTCGGGACGCTGAACAGAAGGACCGCCGCGCCGCGTTTCGCGATGTCGAAAGCCTGCTTCGTGACGGACAGCTTGCCGACGCACTCGATCACGACGTCGACGCCATCGGTGCCGAGCGTCTCGCGGATCCTGTCCCCGAGATCCTCTCGGGTCGGATCGACCGCAATCGCGGCGCCCAGGGCGAGTCCGATTCCGCGCTGCCGCTCCATCGGCTCGCTGAGCACGACGGCGGACGCGCCGGCGAGGACCGCCAACTGGACCATCATCAGGCCGATCGAACCGCCGCCGAGCACGCAGACCGAATCCCCCACCCGGATTCCGGCCCGGTCGATGCCGTGGATGCAGCAGGCGAGCGGCTCGGCCATGGCTCCGTGTTCGAACGGGACCTTCGGACCAAGAAGGAGGCACTGCGATTCCGGACAGATGCAGGTCTCGGCGAAACCGCCGTTCCGGTTGACGCCGACGGCACGGAGTGACTCGCAGAGTTGCTTCTTGCCGATACGGCAGAAGTGGCATTTCCCGCAGTAGATGTTCGGATCGATGGTGACGGGGTCTCCGACGCGGAGAGAGGAGACGCCCTCCCCGACTTGGTCGACGACGCCCGCGAACTCGTGCCCGAGCACGACCGGGGGCGTCACCTCGGCAGAGCCCTTTTCCCCGTGGTAGATATGCACGTCCGTGCCACAGACTCCACAGGCGCGGACCCGGACCCGGACTTCACCCGGACCGGGCGCGGCGTCCCCCAAGTCGCGGACCTCCAGCGAGCCTTTCCCTAGAAAAAACATACCCTTCATGTTCCGCCTCCCATTTCTTTCTGCACGGTTTCAAATGTCACCGAGGTACGCGCCCCGCGGATCAGTCTTCCAGCGGCCGTATACCGACGAAATCCGGGAAGATCGATTGCGGTGCCGACGGTCGTCCGCCAAGACTGCAGTGGGGTTGACTGTATTGTAGTTATCCGCCCGGCGCCGTGTCAAAACCTCCGCTTCCTTCAAGGTGTCGAACACCTTCCCGTTCAGGAACCCGTCTCGCATCCGGGCATTGAAGCTCTCGATGTACCCGTTCTCCCACGGGTTTCCCGGATCGATGCACGTCGTCGTCACCCCGATGCTCAGCGGCCGACTCCGCAGTTCCTTGGCCGAGAATTCGCTGCCGTTGTCGCTTCGCAGATATTCCGGCGCCCCGCGCAGCTGGATCGGGCCATACGGCGCCCCGGTCCTCCACGAAGTCGTAGCTCTCCGAAAACACAGTCCACTCCCAAAGCTGGTTTTCGAATAGAATGGGATCCAAGGAAGCGGAGGGGAACTTGAAGAAACAGAGGCATGAGGAAGAGCGGATCGCGTTCGTCTTGAGACAGGTGGAAGTGGGGCAGGTCAGGGGCGAAACCGGATATGTAGAGGGTTCGGAATTCCATGCTTCGGCGGACAATCCGATCCGCATGGGACTCCCGGGTTCATCCGAACATGAGAATGGGGGTGGGTTTCGATGATACGACGATTCGCCATATTGCTGGACATGGATGGGGTACTGCTCGATTCGGAGTCGCTGATCATCGACTCTTGGATGAAGGCGGCCGCGGAACTCGGGATCACATTGTCCCGCGAAATCCTGCTTCGTACGGTCGGGATCGACAGGTCCGCATCGGAAGAAATCATCCGTGAATCGATCGACGGCCCGATGCGATTCAGCCTTCTCGAGTCTACGGCAAGAGGGATTTATCAAAGAGCGATCGATGATGGCATACCCGTCAAAGCAGGTGCGCGACCACTGCTTGGCTACCTTCAGACGACGGGAATCCCGGTAGGACTCGTCACTTCGACGTCGAGAGATACGGTCGAACGCATGTTGAAACCGTCGGGGATTCTTCCGTTCTTCACGATTCGTGCGCATGGAGACGAAGTCGAACGCTGCAAGCCTGCTCCGGACATCTATTTGTTGGCATCCATTCGAATCGGGATTCCTCCGGAGAGATGCATCGCTGTCGAAGATTCCTATTCAGGCCTTCGGGCTGCAAAATCGGCAGGGATGCATACGATCATGATCCCCGACCTGCTGCCCCCGACCTCCGATTCAGGACGTTGGACCGATCGGGTGCTCGGCAGCCTTGCTGAAGTTTTGGGAAACATCGATCGATTGTTCGAAGCCTGACTGGAATGGCATTCAAGATCCCGGCCGGTTTCTATGTTGCAATACCGATGTGGAACGATACGCATTGTTGTTGTAGTCGCGTCGACTTGAATGGACATCGATTCGGCGACCAGGTGCGACTGTCTGTGAGAAACAACATTGATAATTCACTTGAACGGGGCCATTCTATGCGATGTGTAGATTTCGACGGTCAGTGGTGATCGGAAATCGCCGCAGCTTTCATGAGATTGAGAGTTGACACCTCGGAATCCCGGTGGTATTGTGAATTCGAAGTGGAACGTTACACACGAATTTCATAGTCGATGATCGGTTGTATGAACCAGTGGATTTGTGAAGCATGAACCTTTTGTCGATGGAGGATAGTCTGCATGCGGAAGAGACCGGAACCTGGATTGCTGACGGTCAAGACCAAGGGCAACGGCATGCTGAGCTTCAGCCGAGAAATCGGAAAGAACCGTGTTCTTTACTTGATGATGCTCCCGTCGCTCGCTTTTTTCGCAATATTCGCGTATGCCCCGCTTGTCGGTCTGTATTACGCCTTCATCAACTTCAATTTCATAGGGGGTCTGTTCGGGAGCCCTTTCGTCGGGTTGAAGAATTTCGAATTCCTCTTTTTCGGGGGGGCTCACGCCGTCGTATGGCGTCTGACGTTGAACACGGTTCTGTACAATCTTGCCTTCATATTCATTGGGAACGGTCTACAGTGTTTCACGGCGATCATTCTGAATGACATCCGCGGCCGGATATACAAGAGAACGACGCAATCCATCATGCTATTGCCCTATTTCGTATCGTTCGTCATCGTCGGTGCGATCGCCTACAGCATCTTCAACTTCGAGCTCGGTTCCCTGAATTCCGTCCTGAAGGTCTTCGGAATCAAGCCCGTCAACGTCTACATGCTTCCGAGCGTATGGAAGTACATCCTGGTCTTCTTCAATACCTGGAAGGGACTAGGCTATGGCACCATCATCTATCTGGCCGCGATCATGGGCATCGACCGGGAGATGTACGAAGCATCGGAACTCGACGGCTGCAACATCTTCCAGCAGATCCGCTATATCACGCTTCCATTGCTTAAGCCGACTTTCATCATGCTGGTACTGTTCAGCCTTGGTGGAATCATGAGAGGCCAGTTCGACCTGTTCTATCAGCTGATCGGCAACAACGGCATTCTGTTCAACGCGACCGATATTCTTGACACCTATATCTACCGGTCTCTGGTCATCAACTTCAACGTCAGCACGGGCACGGCGGCAGGTCTCTATCAGTCCCTGTTCGGATTCGCAGCGGTCATGATCGTCAACGCCATCATCCGGAAAATCAACAAAGAGAACGCGCTTTTCTAGGGTAAAGCCCATTGGGCCCCCGACATCATGGAGGATGCTTTACGCGATGAGCAAGGTAAAGGACAAGATCTTCAGTGCGAGATCCGTATTCGACGGCTTCGGGTATTTCTATCTGACGCTGATCGGACTCCTATGCCTGATTCCGTTCCTGCTCGTACTGGCAGGATCTTTCACGGCCAACCAGGTCATCATCCAGTATGGATACTCGATCATTCCCAGGGAATTATCGCTGGATGCCTACAAGGCGATATTCCTCTTCCCGGAAAAGATCATCAGCGCCTATGAAGTCAGCATCCTGGTCACGACGACCGGTACCGTGGTCGGGGTGTTCTTCATGTCGATGGCAGGCTACGCATTGCAGAGGAAAGAGTTGAAGTATGCGAACAAGATCTCCTTCTTCATCTATTTCACGACACTCTTCAATTGCGGACTGATTCCCTGGTACCTGCTGATCGTCGGACTGGGAATGAAGGATACGCTTCTGGCTCTGATCGTCCCCTCTCTTGAAAGCGCTTTTTCCATATTGCTGATCCGCAATTTCATGAGATCGGTACCGGAATCGATCATCGAATCCGCGAAGATCGACGGGGCGGGGGACTTCTTCATCTTCCGCCGGATCGTCATTCCGCTCTCGACGCCTGTCATCGCGACCGTGGGACTTTTTCTCGCCCTGCAGTACTGGAACGATTGGTATTCGACGTCCCTCTTCGTTCCGACCAGTTCCAAGTGGCCGCTTCAGTATCTGCTTTACAAGACGATTTCAGCTCAGTTCGTCGCCCTGTCTGCAGCTGCTGCGTCCTATTTCCGGAAGGGGACGATGCCGACGGAATCGGTGAAGCTGGCGACCGCCGTGGTCACCACCGGTCCGATCATTCTTCTCTACCCGTTCCTCCAGAAATACTTCGTGAGAGGCATTACGATCGGTGCGGTCAAGGGGTGAAGATCCCTGGGATGTTTCATGCCAGAAATGCAAGAACGAACTTCGTCAATACCGGTGGAACCACGAAGGAGGTCAATGCCAATACCATCGGACCCGGTGCAGGAAAGTGAATCGTCCGAAATCTCAAGAAGGAGGAAATTCATGAACAAGAACTTCGCACGACCGGTGATCCTGATTCTGTCCCTATTGCTCATGGTGAGCGTCTTCTCGGGTTGCAGCAAGGCTGTGACTCCGTCGACGGCTCCGACGACGGCTCCGACGACCGCAGCGATCGATATCAGCAAGAAGGTTGAACTGAAGCTCTTCATGATCAGCGACGCTCCCCTCAACCAGGATGATACCGACAAGTTCTATGCGGCTCTGAACACGCTGATGACGAAGGACCTGAACGCCACCATCAAGATCACGTATGCCGCTGGAAACGACTATCAGAACAACTACAGCCTCGCTCTGGCATCCGGCGATAACTACGACCTGATCTACTCCGCGGACTGGCTCCTCTATTCGCAGTACGCGAAGAAGGGTGCTTTCCTCGATCTGACGAATCTGATTCCGACGTATGCCCCCGATATCCAGAAGTCCATGACGGCGGACCGTTGGGAAGCCGTGAAGATCGATGGCAAGATCATGGGCATTCCCTGCCAGGCCAAGACCTACAGCGAATCCAGCTTCATGTATCGTGAAGATCTGCGCATCAAGTACAATCTTCCGGTCATCAAGGACCTCGACACCGTCGGTGCCTATCTGCAGGGCATCAAGGACAACGTGCCCGACATGCTTCCGTCCGACGACTATCAGGCCCAGGTGTTCAACTGCATGTTCATCCCTTCGACGAAGTACCAGATCGTCGACGTCGCGGGTGACAACCAGTCGAACTTCGTCATCGACCCCGCGAATCCGAGAGTCCTTCTCGAGACCATCGAGACTCCCGAATTCAAGGCGATGCTGCCTAGGATGAAGCAGTGGGCCGATGCCGGCTACTGGTCCCAGAGTGCACTTTCCAGCCTCGAGTGGGGCGAGTTCTCCGTGCTGAACGGCAAAGCCGCCTCGACCTTCAACGGTCAGTTCCCCAACGACACCAACCAGGTCCCGCAACTCGAGAAGGATCATCCAGGCTGGAAGATCGGATTCTTCGAGTGGAACCGCCTCAACCCCCTGTCGGTCGTCACTGGGCAGGGACCGACATCCAACATGCTGTCCGTCACGCACAACGCACCTAATCCTGAGAGGGCCGTGATGCTCGTCAACCTGCTCCAGACGAACAAGGACTACTACATGCTCACGCAATACGGCCTCCCTGGAATCAACTATACCCTGACCGCCGACAACCAGATCTCCTATGCCTCCATCGACCTCTCCAAGCACCTCGGCGGAGCCTTCTTCCCGTCCAGCGCCACGGCCAACGACGTGCTGAACCTGAAAAAGGCCGATGCATGGCCGACCTACTACGACCGTGTCGCCCAGGATGTCGCGCTGACGAAGCCCAGCGTTCTCGCCGGATTCGTTCTCGACACCCAGCCGATCCAGACGCAGTACACGGCGATCAACAACGTCAAGACCCAGTATGGCAATCCTCTGATGATCGGTCTGGTGCCTGATGTCGAGGCTGCCTTCACGGCCTTCGTGCAGCAGTCCAAGGACGCAGGAATCGACGCCTGCAAGACCGAGATCCAGAAGCAGCTCAACGCCTTCCTCGACTCCAAGGGAGTCAAGTAGACCCTACGTTTGTAGTCCCGGTCCGGATGCTCCCCGCGCGGGGAGCATCCGGACCGAAATCCACAAGATGGAGTCGATTGAAATGGAAATGAACCGCTGCGTCCAGTTCGTCGGAAGACAGAAGGCCGAACTCGTGTCCTGCGAATGGAAAGACCAGGCCCCGACTGCGGAAGAAATCGTGGGCAGGACGATCGTCTCCCTGATCTCTTCAGGTTCGGAGCGCGGTGGATATATGGATTATTCCGGTGAAGCCGTCTATCCCATGTCGACGGGCTATGCGGCCGTCATGGAAGTGCTGGCCACCGGCCAAGGGGTGGAATCGGTCAAGAAGGGCGACCTGGTCTTCACACCGGCACCCCATGCGGCTCTTCAACGCGTCCGGCAATCGGACGTGGTGCCGGTCCCTGAAGGAATGAAGCCGGAACATGCGGTCATCGGCCGCATCCCAGCCATCGCGATGACTTCGTTGATTGAAACCGCGATCCGGCCCACGGAGCCCGTCGCGGTCACGGGTCTGGGCATCGTCGGACTGATGTGCGCCCAGGTCATGCAGCATTGCGGGTATGAAGTCTTCGCGACCGATCCTACAGCCAACCGACGCGCGGTGGCCGAATCCTGCGGGTTGACCCATGTGCTGTCCTCCCTCGACGAAGTCCCTGGAATCAAGGGGAGGATCGGCCTCGGACTCGAATGCTCCGGCATGGAGGAAGCGGCCGTCTCGCTGCTCGAGTCCCTTCGGAAAGGCGGCGAACTGTCGCTGATCGGCGTCCCCTGGTACCGGTCCACGGACCTGGATGCGCATACGCTCCTGAGGAAGATCTTCTATGGATATGTGCACTTGCATTCGGGTTGGGAATGGTCGCTCCCGAG
The DNA here is from genome assembly GCA_903835065.1 of uncultured Eubacteriales bacterium. Lineage (GTDB taxonomy): Bacteria > Bacillota > Clostridia > Saccharofermentanales > UBA5734 > CAILLO01. The sequence goes on along the minus strand of CAILLO010000077.1, from coordinate 18,946 downwards.
GCGCCCCTCGGAATTCCTGCCGAACAGCAATTTCGGGAGCTTCCTCAAAGCCATGGAATGGATTCGCGACGGGCATATCCGAGTCGAAGGAATCTACCAGCTGGAATCGCCTCGGTATTGCGACAAGGTGTATGGTGAGATCGCAGCCGGCCGATTGGAGAAGACCTGTGCCCTGTTCGACTGGCGAAGATCTTGAAGTACGGGGAGCGCGGCATGGAACGGAAAATCAAGGTCACCGTCTGGTGCGAACACAACCAGGACCGGCGTGAGCCCGTGCTGAGCGTCTATCCGCAGGGCATGCACATGGCGATCGCCGAGGGATTCCTCGAGGATCCGGCCTTCGAAGTCGTCACGGCGACGCAGGACCAGCCCGAATATGGTCTGGGCGGAGACGTGCTCGAGAACACCGACGTGCTGGTCTGGTGGAGCCACCTGGATAACAACGAGTTCGATGACGGCTTGGCGAACCGGATCTGCGAACGGGTGATCAACGACGGGATGGGGCTCATCGTCCTCCATTCCGCCACCTTCTCGAAACCGTGGCAGAAGCTGATGGGCATCTTCCCGCAACCTGGTGGGTGGGGCAGATTCAGGACCATGCCGAAGGGGGAGAAGGAACGCCTGTGGGTCATCGCTCCAGGACACCCCATCGTCGAAGGCATCGAGGACTGCATCGAGATTCCCCAGGACGAGATGTACGGGGAACCCCTGCTCATCCCGGATCCCGACAAGATCGTCTTCCTCGCCTGGTGGGAAGGAGGAGACGTCTGCAGGAGCGGGTGCGTGTTCGACCGTGGTAGAGGCAAGGTCTTCCAGTTCACTCCGGGGCACGAGACCTTTCCGATCTTCTACCAGAAGGAAATCCGTCTTGTCCTGCGGAACGCCGCGAAATGGCTGGCTCCGGCGTCGGTCCGGAATTCTTCGAAGAACCGGGAGCATCTGGACGGAAAACCACGGGAAGACCTCTCCCACAGGATGTAGGACAAGGAGGAATATGAAATGGCCTGGACGAAGGACAAGAAGAAGGGAATCCACCACGTCTGTCTGCGGGTCCCGGACCTGCATCGGACGGCGGAATTCTACCGGCAGGGCCTTGGCGCAAAGCTCGTCGTCGAATGGGGCAAGGAAGGTGGCCTGGACCACGCCTTCATCCTGGACCTGGGCGCCGGGGACTTTCTCGAGATCTTCGCGTCTCCGGAGGATTTCGGAACCGGAAAATGGCAGCATGTCGCCGTCCTGACCGACGATATCCAGGCCTCCGTCGCGAAGGCGATCGCGGCGGGCGCGGAACTGATCCAGGAACCTCGGGAATCCCACATTCCGACGCGATCCGGTGAGATCGTCGGCATGAAGTTCTCCTTCATCCGGGCTCCGGGTGGCGAGACCGTGGAATTCATCCAGAACATCGATTGAGGGAGAGCAGTGAGGACCAGAAGGATGATCCTGACCGGCTCGCGGACGCTCGAACTGCAGGAGTTCGACCTGCCGCTAGAGGAGGACCGCATCGTCGTCGACGTGGCGGCCTGGGGGATCTGCAACAGCGAGATCGGTGACTGGAAGGGCCTTGCGGCTTCCTATCCGAGGACGATCGGGCACGAATGGGCCGGGACGGCCGTCCACGTCGGCGCGGCGACGACCGGAATCCGCGAAGGGGATCTCGTGACGGGTCTCGGAGGAGTCGGATTGGCCGACTTCATCTCCGTCAAGGACAGCGACTGCTATCGGCTTTCCCCAAGGATAGACCCGATCCATGCCATGTGCGAACCCTTGAAATGCGTCGTCACCGTCGTCCGCGCCGCTGCGCCGGAAGCCGGGGACGTCGCGGTCGTCGTGGGCTGCGGCCCCATGGGCCTGTGGTGCATCCAATTGCTGGCAGGAAACCTGCTCTCCGCCTTGATCGCCGTCGATCCCGACACCCGGAGGCTCGAACTTGCGAGACGGTACGGAGCCACGCACGCACTCGATCCCCGGAGCACCGACGTGGAGGCGGAGGTCCGACGGATCAGCGCAGGCCACATGGCGGATTTCGTCATCGAAGGCACGGGGCGGACCGACGTCCTGGGGCAGTCGCTCACGTTCCTGAAGAAATCCAGAGGCCGTCTGACCCTGATGAGCATGTACAAGGAACCAGGAAGCGGAATCGATTTCAGGAAGATCATGGAAAAGGCGGTGGAAGTCCGAGGAGTCTTTCCGAACTACTCCACCGACGAGCCGGACGACATGCGGAGAGCGATCGCCCTGCTGGAGCGAGGGGTCCTGGATATCCGGGGACTGGTCACCCATCGGTATTCCCTGGAAGATTCGGAAGCAGGTTACCGTGCCTGCGAACAGCAGTCGGACGGCTATGTGAAAGGAATCATCATCCCATGAAGAAGACGGTATTCATCACGGGTGCGGACCGAGGGCTCGGGTTCGAGCTGGCCAGAAAATATGCCGAAAGCGGCGATAGGGTCTTCGCAGGCCGCTTCAAGAAGAATTGGCATTTGCTGGACGATTTGGCCGCACGTTTTCCGGATACCCTTCACGTCGTGCCGCTCGACGTCGGAAACTCCGAAAGCGTGAAGGCCGCCGCGGAGTTCACCAAGGGCCGGACCCGGTCCATCGACATCCTGATCAATGTCGCAGGGGTATGGCTCAGCGCAGACACGGGAACCATTCTGGACGACGGCTTCGATTACGACCGGATGCTGACGGAATTCAACGTCAACGCGCTGGGAACCCTTCGCGTCACCCAGGCCCTGATCGGACTCGTGCTCGAGAGCTACGAGAAACTCGTCGTGAACCTCTCGTCGGAAGCCGGCAGCATCGGCGGTTGCGCCAAGGACGGCCAGCCAGGCTACTGCATGTCGAAGGCCGCCGTGAACATGCAGTCCGTCATCGTGCTGAACGCGATCCGGAAGCATGGCGGCAATGTCATGGACATCCATCCGGGGTGGATGCTTTCCGTCATCGGGAAGGCCACCGCCGATCCGGACGAGGCCTTCTGTGAAATGCCGGAGGGCGTCCGCTACTACGTGACACCTGGACAAGTCGCCGAGAACATCTTCGAACTGCTGAAGAACCCGGAGCGATTCAACTCGGACGAACCGGCCTTCATCAACTCGTTCGGGGAACGGCTGAAATGGTAGGGAGGACGATATGAACAAGGCCATCCGACTGACGCTGATCGGAGCGGGGAGCTCCTATACGCCGGAGTTGCTGGAAGCGCTGGGCGCCATGCGCACGACGCTGCCGCTCGCCCGGCTTACGCTGATGGACATCGACTCCGAACGACTGCGGATCATGCACGGATTCACGGAGCGGTTCCTTCGCGGGATCGGCTACGACGTGGAGGTCGTGAAGACGTTGGACCGCGTCGAGGCCATCGAGGGCGCGGATTTCATCGTCACACAGATCCGGGTAGGGGGGAACGCCGCCAGAATCCACGATGAGCGGATTCCGATGAAATACGGCCTGCTCGGGCAGGAGACGACGGGAGCCGGCGGATTCGCGAAGGCGCTGCGCACCATTCCCGCCATGCTCGACATCGCCCGTGACGTGGAGAAGCACAACCCGAACGCATGGGTCGTCAATTACTCGAACCCCACCGGCATCATCGCGGAAGCGGTCGGCAAGCATACGGGCGTGAAATTCGCCGCGCTGTGCGGCGGCGGCCGGCATCCCGCCAATATGCTGTACGAGGCCTTCGGAATCGACCATTCCCGCGTCCGGTATGATTTCTTCGGACTGAACCACCTGAACTTCAGCTACAACATCATGATCGACGACCGCCCCGTGACCGACGCCGAATTCGAGCGGGCCGCCGAATTCGTCGGCGCCGTCGACAAGGACATCATCATGAAGCAGCGGATGATTCCGAGCTTCTACTGCCAGTATTTCTACCACAAGGGAAAGACGTTGCGGCACGAGCTGGAAACCCCCATGACCCGGGGGGAAACGGTCGTCGGCATCGAACAGGAGCTCTTCCGGATCTACGACGATCCCGCCGTCGACACGAAGCCCGCGCTGCTGGCCAAGAGGGGCGGCGGCGACTACGCGGAGACCGCGCTCGGCGTGATTTCGGCAATCGCCAACAACCGGGACACCTGGGCCGTCGTGAATGTTCCGAACAACGGCGCCATTCCGTTCCTCGCGGCCGACGCCTCCATCGAGACGGCGTGCCTGGTGAACGCAAGCGGAATCCGCCCCCTGACGTTCGGCAGCCTTCCGTCCAGCGTCTGGGGCCTCGTCTGCGCGGTCAAGAACTACGAGACGCTGACGGTCGAGGCGGCGGTCGAAGGGAACCGGGACAAGGCGCTGCTCGCCCTATTGGCCCACCCGCTGATCATGGACTACGACCTCGCGAAACCCATGCTCGCGGAAATTCTTGAAACGAATCGAGCCCTTCTTCCGCAGTTCTTTCCGACCGCGTGATTCCTCCTTGACATTCCAATCGGCAAATCCACCATGTAGGAAAGGAGGATTCGTCCATGGCAACCATCCATGACGTCGCACATCTGGCAGGAGTTTCCAAGAGCCTGGTCTCCCGATACCTGAACGACCAGAAGGGAGTCAGCCCGGAATCCACGCTGAAGATCATCGCCGCGATCAAGGAACTGAACTACCGACCGAATGGGATCGCCCGTTCTCTGGTCCTCCAGAAGACGCACACGATCGGAATCGTGGTGGACGATCTCTGCGCGACCTTCATCTTCCGCCTGATCGAGGGTCTCGAGAGGGGGGCGGAGGATTTCGATGTCGACGAAAAGTACAACATCATCTTCTGCAACTCCAACGGCGACGTGCAGCGCAAGCAGCGCCACCTCAATTTCCTGATGAACGGAAGAGTGGACGGGATCGTCCTGTACGGAAGTCTCGTCTACGACGATACCATGATCCAGCAGCTGGTCCACTCCAATTTCCCGCTGATGCTCATCGAGAACGACATCGAGGGCACCGACGTGAACAAGGTCGTCATCGACAACATCGGCGGCGCCTTCATGGCGACCGAGCACCTGATCAATCTCGGACACCGACGGATCGCCCACATCGGCGGGAACATGAACCTGAAGATCACGCTGGACCGCATGAACGGCTATGTCCGGGCCCTCCAGCGGTACAACGTGCCGGTGGACCAGAGCCTGATCATTTTCCCCGATTTCTCGGACGTCGACGAATGGAAGAAGAGGGACGAGTTCATGAGCCAGAACCTCTACTTCGATCGTGGATATGTCGAGATGAAGAAGCTGATAGAAAAGAATCAGGTCCCCGAAGCCATCTTCTTCGCGACGGACCTTTCGGCCTTCGGCGCCATCAAGGCGATGAACGAGGTCGGGCTGCGTGTACCGGAAGACGTCTCCGTCATCGGGTTCGACGATGAGTTCCGGGCGGCGGGCAGCTTCAACTGCAAGCCGGTCACGACGATGATGCAGCCGCTGAAGCAGGCCGGTTACGTCGGCATCCAGAAGCTGGTCTACAGCCTTGGGCACCCGCACGCGGCCAAGGAACGCATTCTCCTGAATACAGAACTAGTGGTCCGTGAGAGCACATGCGCCAACAAGCGGTTGGCGTCTGCAGAACAAGATACGAGGGTGTGACGAAATGGCGATACTGGCGATCGATCAGGGTGGGAGCAAGACGATTGCGCTCCTTGCGGACGGGGACGGTTGCGTGCTGGGAACCGGAACCAGTTACGGCTCCTGCCACTTCTACGATGGTCTCGATCGCGCCATGGGCGCTGTACGCATCTCCGTCGACCAGGCATTGGCGCAGGCGGGACTCGGGTACGGCGACATCACCGCCATCTCCGCCGGCCTTTCCGGAGCGAATTGGCCCGACGAGATCGAACTGCTTGAAAATGCACTGAGGGATATCTACGGCATCCAGAACGTCACCGTATACAACGACAGCCTGATCGCGCTCCGCGGAGGGACGGACAATCCCAATGCCATCGTGCTCTGCGGAGGGACCGGTCTGAACTGCGCGATCACGACGGACACCGGGTTCATCAAAGTCTACAACAACTATATCGACGACATGGACCAGGGTGGGGGAAGTCTGGGCGCGAGGACGCTGATGGCCGTGTTCCAGAGCGAGATCGGCCTGCTCCCACCGACTCTGCTGACCCGCATGGCGCTCGACCACTTCGGTCTGACCAAGGTCGACGAATTGTTGCTGGCCTATCAGCGCGGACAACTCGGGAAGCCCCTGAAGGACGTGGCGTTCCTGCTGTTCGAAGCGGCGGACCACTCAGACACCGCCGCGCTGGATGTGATCTGGGACTTCGGGACCTCCCTGAGCCGGTATGTCATCGCGGGCGCCCAGCAGTACGGTCTGATGGACAAACCCATCGATGTCGTGCTTTCCGGCGGGATATTCAAGGCCCGAAATCTGCTCCTGCAGGATATCATCAGCGCCTGCGTGCACAGGAGGGTCGTCAAGGCATCGATCCTCAACGCCGAGTTCGAACCGGTCGTCGGCGCCATGATTCTGGGTCTTGAAAAATCCTGCGACGGGAACTTCGACCGGCTCCGGGCGAACTGCCGCCGCTCATCGGAAGGAATCGGACTCCTACGCAGGCCCGCAGATGCCGGAAGGAATAAATCATGAAGATCACTGTCACTTCATCCGAGTCGGAGTTCCACTCCCGTGTCGCATGGCGCATCGTGGAACAGGCCCTCCGCCGACCCGAATCCGTCATCGGCCTATCCACAGGAAGGACGACCGGCGGAGTGCACCGCTCGCTCGCGGAGATCCACGCGGGACACCCCTTCGACGTTTCGCGCATGACCGTCTTCAACCTGGACGAAGTCACCGGGGTCGACCGGGAGTATTTCGGCAGTTGCTACTACATGATCCTGCACGAAGTCGTCCTTCCTCTCGGCATCCCGATGGAGCATTTCCTGATGCCGCCCACGCGGTCGGACGATTTCGCCCGCGAATGCACGGACTTCGAACATGCGATCGCCGCCCGCGGCGGAATCGACCTCATGGTTCTCGGGATCGGAGAGAACGGGCACCTCGGCTTCAATCAGCCCGGCACGCCGTTCGGCCAGACGACCTGGCTCTCCCGGATGGACAAGGACCTGGACACCCGGATCCGCAGAGAGACGAACTCGAGCGCGGAGGCGGATCTCGGCGGAATCACCATCGGCATCCGGAACATCATGCATAGCCGCAGGATCGTGCTCGCCGCCAACGGTGCCCGAAAGGCCGCGATCGTCCGAGCGGCGCTCCAAGGACCGGTGGATCCGTCCGTACCGGCTTCCGTCCTCCAGCTGCATCCGGACTGCGAAGTCATCCTCGATTCCGCGGCCGCGGCCGCCCTCTAGCCGACGATGACGCACAAGACCTCTGGAACCGAAAAGGAGGAACTCCCCATGAAGAAATCGATCGCCGTGGTCTGGAACGACATGTATCACCCCGCGGACACCTATCGCGACATCGTCCGCGCCACGTTCACCGAAGACCGGTGGGACGTCCTGACCACCGACTACATCCGGGACGTCGTCCGGATGGAACGCAAGCCCGACCTCGTCGTGAATTTCACGATCGGGTGCGGAAATCCCGACAACAACGAACATCTGCGGATCGATGAGCAGCAGGTCCTGCTGGATGCCGTCGAAGGCGGGATGGGCATGCTGTTCGTCCACGCCGGGCTGGCCGTGATCGACCCGGGGTCGCCGATGTTCCACATCGCCCTCGGCCATTTCGCCAGCCACCCGAAGGAGCATGCCCCGGTCCGCATCCTGCCGCTGGCCGGCTGCCGCCACCCCGTCCTCGCGGGAGTGGAACCCTTCGAATCGCCCGACGAGCACTATTTCTGCCAGGTCGACATGGACCGGGCCGTGCCCTTCCTCTGCAGCGTCTCCGCGGCAGGGACGGAAATCGCAGGGTGGAGCCAGGACCTGGGCAAGGGCCGGACCTGCAGCATCACGCCCGGACATACGGCCTCGATGCTCTCCAACATGGGACGTCTTCTCTCGAATGCCGCCGATTGGTGCGTTCGAAGGATCTGAAGGCAGAGGAAGAGGAGGCCGCCGGAATGGGCAAGGTGCCGATCGCGCTGGGAATGTACACCGTCTACGAGGACATCAAGGCCGATATGGCCGGGACGTTCGTGAAGCTCGCGGAGATGGGCTATGGAGCCATCGAGTTCTATGGCGAACCGGAATACGACGTCGACGAAGTCCGGAGGGCACTGGACCGCTCCGGTCTGGACCTCTGCAGCTGGCATATCGAATGGCGCAACGTCCAGCCGGAGACCATTGAAAGAACCATCGACTATTTGAAGAAGGTGGGTTGCAGCCGGGCCATCGTGCCCTGCCTTGGCGGCAAGTGGAACGTTGCACACAAGCCCTCCGAGGAGCGGCGCGTCCTCTGGGCCGACTACGCGACCCGGTTGAACGGAATCTCCGCACGACTGAAAGCGCATGGCATCGATCTGGGCTACCACAACCACGAGCACGAGTTCCAGCTCGTCTATGACGGCGAGCGCGTGTTCGACCTTCTGTTCCGGAGCCTTTCTCCTGAAATCATCATGGAACTGGACACCGGGAACGCCATCGAAGGCGGTGCGGATCCGGCCGGAGTCCTCCGGACCTACTCGGGACGACCGGTCCTGCTCCACTGCAAGCCGTTCTCCCTGGACGCCGGATTCGACACGGTCCTCGGCGCCTTGGACGATCGGAACGACTGGAAGGGGATCCTCGATGCGGGCCGGCAGGATTTCCTCGCGTTGATCGTGGAAAGCGAATCCAGGGTCGGATCGGGGCTCGAGAACGCCCGCGCCTGTCTCGACGGGCTGCGGCGTTTTCTCTGAGCCTGTCCGGAGGAGAGCGGAATGGAACGGATCGACGTCGCGATCATCGGCGCAGGGACCTGGGGTGCCACCCACGCATCGATTCTCGGTGAATACGACGCGGTCCGACTGACCGGCGTCTGCGATGTCGACCGGTCGAAGGCGGAGGCGCTCGCGGCCAAGCACGGAATCCCCGCGGAGCACGTCTACACCGACCACCGGGCGATGCTTCGGGATTGCCCGATCGACGCCGTTTCCATCGTGACGCCCGACTTCCTGCACCGAGACGCCGCCATCGACTCGGCCAATGCGGGGAAGCACCTCCTGATCGAGAAGCCGCTGGCCACGACGAGACGGGACGTCGAGGACATCATGGAAGCCGTCGCCCGGAACGGCGTAAGGATGATGGTCGACCTCCACAACCGCTTCAACCCGCCATTCGCCGTCGCGAAGGCCTCCTTGGACGCCGGGGAGATCGGGAATCCCTACAGCGCCTATTTCCGGTTGAACGACGTGCGGTGGGTCGCCACGGATATGTTGCGCTGGGCGGCGGAATCCTCCATCCTCTGGTTCCTCGGCACGCACAGCCTCGACACGCTGCGCTGGTTCTTCGACGATGAAGTCGAGCAGGTCCATTCCGTCTCCCGAAAAGGCATCCTGTCGGGACGCGGAGTCGACACCGAGGATATCTTCCAGACGATCCTTGAATTCCGGAAGGGCGGCATCGCCACGATGGAGAACGGTTGGATCACACCGGACTCGCACCCTTGCGTGAACGACATCAAATTCAATCTCACGGGGACCCGCGGCATGTTCAGCATCGATGCGTCCAACAGCCAGCTGATCACCAAGTTCACGGATACGAAATCCGAGAACCCGGACATCCTCGTCAACCATTTCATCCATGGGAGAGCCGCGGGATTCGCATACCAGAGCATCCGGCATTTCATCGAACGGCTCCTCGACAACAAGCCGTTCCTGATCACCCCCGCGGATGCGGCAAACACTTCTCTTTCCATTCTCGCGATCCTGGAGTCGGCACGCACCCATCGGATCGTGAAAGTCCAGTACTGACCCGGCGCCGACGCGTTTTCCTTTCCGAGGTGGAACGTGGCACAAGCCATGACGACGAATCCTCGACCGCGCAGGAGGCGAAGCGATTGTCCTATCTCATGTCCTACGATCTGGGAACCGGTGGCATCAAGGCTTCCATCCATCAGGAGGACGGCCGCTTGCTCCGCAAGGCCTTCCAGGAGTACGCGACCCGCTTTCCCTCCGAACGGAGACAGGAACAGTCTCCCCAGGACTGGTGGCAGGCCGTCTGCGACACCACCGCCCGACTTCTTGCGGAAAGCGGAATTCCTGCCCGCGAGGTCCGCGCCGTCGCGCTGAGCGGACAGAGCCTCGTCGCACTGCCTCTGGACAAGTCCGGTCGACTCCTGCTGGACAGTGTTCCGATCTGGTCGGACACGCGAGCGACAGCCGAAGCCGAAGAATTCTTCACGCGCATCGCCTATGACGACTGGTATGGAATCACGGGGAACGGGGATCCTCCCGAGACGTATTCGATCATGAAACTGATGTGGATGAAGAAGAACCAGCCGGAAATCTGGGCCAGGACCGACAAAATCGTCGGAAGCAAGGACTATGTCAATTTCCGGCTGACCGGGGTCGTCGCCACGGATCCTTCCTACGCGTCCGGCAGCGGCCTATTCGATTTGAAGAGCGGGCGGTATCGCACCGAATATCTGGAAGCCGCCGACATCGACGCGAACCTGGTACCGGAAATCCGGGAGTCCCATGCCGTCGTCGGCACGGTCACCCCGGAGGCTTCCGTCGAGTGCGGACTCGCCGCGGGCACACTCGTCGCCTGCGGAGGCGTGGACAATGCGTGCATGGCGCTGGGGGCGCGCGGAATCGGCGAGGGAAGAGTCTATACCTCGCTCGGTTCCTCTTGTTGGATCGCCGTCACTTCCGCCACCCCGGTGCTCGACCGGCAGACCCGACCGTTCGTGTTCGCACATGTCGAGAAGGGCTACTTCACGTCCGGCGTATCGATCTTCGCGGCGGGGAGAGCCTATCGATGGGCGCGCGACGTGTTATGCCGGGACCTGTCCGGAGACGCGTACTCCAAAATGGACGAACTCGCGGCCACGGTCCCTGCCGGATCCCGTGGGGTGCTGTTCAACCCGACGCTGGCGGGCGGCAGTTCCCAGAACGCGTCGACCGACCTGCAGGGTTCCTTCTCGGGAATCACCCTGTCGACGACCCGCGACGACCTGCTCCGAGCCGTCCTGGAGGGAGTCGCCCTGGACCTGGGATGCTATTGCCTGGGCGCGCTCCAGAAGCAGGTGCGTCTCGAGGACCGGATGCTCCTGTGCGGCGGGGGTGCCCGAAGCCCTCTTTGGAGGCAGATCTTCGCGGACGTCTTCGGCATGCCGATCCTCAAGTCCAGCGTCGACCAGGATGCCGCGAGCCTCGGTGCGGCCGCCATCGCGGCCCGGGCGGCGGGGTTCTGGTCGGATTATTCGCGAGTGGATGCCCTTCATCGGGACGAAGGATTGCAGGCACCCGACCTGGAGCATCAGGCCCTCTATGCCGGACTCAAGTCGAAGTATCGCGCCTGGACGGATTGTCTGGCGGACCTGAAGGGAAGGAGAACGTCGTGAAAGTGGGTTTCTGCGCCGTGAACTATTCGGAATCGCCGCTGGCCGAAGTGGCCGCGCTCGCTGCCTCGAAAGGCTACGAGGCCCTGGAGCTGCCTGCCTATACCGGCAACGGGCAACTGGACGCCGAGGAACTCCTGAAGGGGAACCGGGCGGCGGCGCTCCGGAAATCCATCGAGGATACGGGACTCTTCATATCGGCGCTGTCGAACCATGCCGATTCCCCACTGGTGCTGGGTCCGCACGGCAAGGACCTCGCCTCCGTCTTCGATGGGACCAAGGAAGAACAGATCGCCTTCGGAACGGAGAGCATGCTGCGGTCCGCCCGGCTCGCCAACGCTCTCGAGGTCCCCGTCGTCGTCGCCTTCTCGGGCGTCGGGAACTTCGGACGCTTCAACGACTGGCCCTATCCGGGCGGCTGGGCCGACGAAGAGGCGGCTTTCGTCGAACGCTGGGTGCCGGTCCTGGACGCGTACCGGCAGTATGGCGTGAAGGTCGCGTTCGAGCCCCATCCGAACAACATCATCTACGACCTGAACACGACCCTCCGCTGCCTCGCTCTGTGCGGCGGTCACCCGAGCTTCGCCATCAACTTCGACCCTGCGAACCTCCTTTTCACCGGCATCGACCTGTGCCGGTACATCGACGAAGTCGGAGATCGGATCGTCCGGGTCCACGCGAAGGACTGCGAACTCGTCGGGCACAACATGGACCGTGGCGGGTACTGGATGCTCCAGCGCGACTGGGGAGGCCTGGACCGCTCGTTCCGCTTCCGCATCCCCGGCTGGGGCTCCGTCGACTGGAAGCGCATCATCACCGAACTGTTTCTGGTCGGATACGACGGCGTCTTCTCCTATGAACACGAAGACGTCACGATGTCCCGCGCGGACGGCGTCGACAAGACGATCGCGTTCCTGAAGCCCCTCATGATCCACGCACCCTATGAAGGAAGAAACGACAAGCTGTTCCAGCGATAGGAAGGAGACCGACCGATGCGAACCATGAAGGCCATGGTCCTGGAGAAACCGGGAAAACTCGTGCTCAAGCGGATCCCCGTCCCCACGATCGGCGACGAGGAAGTTCTCATCAAGGTCCGATACTGCGGGATCTGCGGCTCCGATTGGGGATCCTACAACGGCAAGTACGCCGATGAGGTCGCCTGCCTTCCGCTCGTCACGGGCCACGAATTCTGGGGAATCGTCGAGGAGGTCGGCCGGAACGTCCAGAAGATCCGCCCCGGGGACCGGGTCGCCGTGGACATCTGCATCACCTGCGGCACCTGCTACCACTGCCGCCGCGGAGAACCCCTGCTGTGTTCCTCGTTCCAGCAGATCGGCATCCACGTGGACGGCGCCTATGCCGAGTACGTGAAGGCCCCCTGGAAGAACTGCTACGTCGTGCCGGACACCGTGGACGATTATTCGGCCGCCTTCATCGAGCCCCTGACGACTACCATCAACGCCTCGCGCAAGATGAATTGCGAACTCGGCTCCTCCGTCGTCGTCATCGGCGCGGGGCTCGGCATCATCCACGCGGTCATGGCGAAGCTGCGCGGCGCCTCCCCCGTCATCGTCATCGACTCCCAGCCCGCTCGGCTGGAAATGGCGAAGCGGGTCTCCGCCGATTTCGTCATCGACATTTCGAAGACCCCGGACGCCGTCGCCGAAGTGATGCGCCTCACCGGCGGCGTCGGAGCCGACTACGTGATCGAGGCCGTCGGCCGGAGCCAGACCTACGAGCAGGCGTTCCGGATGCTGCGGCGGGGCGGAAAGCTGGAAGCCTTCGGTATCTGCTCGGATGACGACTTCATGAAGGTGCCTCCGGTGCAGTTCGTGATCCACGAAAAGAAGGTGGGCGGGTCCTGTGCGGGCATCGGGCACGACTGGGAGGTCGCCATCGACCTGCTGAAATACGGGCGCATCGACCCTCGGCCGCTGATCTCCATGGTCGTGCCGCTCGAAGAACTGGAAATCGCCCTGAAGGAACTGCACGAGAACAAGGACCTCGTCAAGGTGCTGGTGTGCCCTGACCTCTCCGAACGCATCGTGCTCTGAACAAGGAGGACCTCATGGATTACCGCGGAACTCTTCTCTCCCCCGTGAAGATCGGACCCCTGACGGCCGCCAACCGCTTCTTCGCACAACCCATGGAATGCAGCGACGCCGACGCGGAGGGCAACCCTTCGGATCTGACGTACCACCGCTACGAGAACCTCTTCAAGGGCGGGTTCTCCTTCATCGACCTCGAGGCCATCACCATCACTGGCGAGAGCCGCTCCCGTCTCGCCCAGCTCGAGATCATGCCGAAGAACGCCAAGGCCATTTCCACATTCGTCCGCCGGATGAAGGAAATCGAACCGGGCGCGATCTTCGTCTTCCAGCTCACGCACGCCGGTGAACTGTCCAACCCGAAATTCTCTCGCCGCGTGACCGTGAAGAACCTCCCGGGTTACGAAGGCGACCTCCTGCGCGAGGAGGAAGTCGACGCCATGATCGATGAATTCGTCCTGGCCTCGAAGGTCGCCTATGACGCCGGCGCCGACGGCATCGACATGAAATTCTGCCACGGCTATCTCGGCAACCAGATCCTCCGGCCTTACAACGACCGCGACTGGAAATACGGTGGCAGCTGGGAGAAGCGCTCCCGGTTCGCCTACGACCTCTACGAACGGATCCGCAAGGCCGTTCCCGATCCCCGATTCCTGATCGGCTCGAAGGTCTCCCTCTGGGAAGGATTCCCCGGCGGATTCGGGTCGGCCTCTCCCGATTCGCCCGTCATGGACATGACCGAACCTCTCGACCTGATCCGGGGCCTGGAGGAGCGCGGGGCCTCCTACTTCGTCGAGACCATCGGCAATCCGACGATCACGATCTCCTACGTCGAGGCCGATCGGGACCACACCTACATGACCTTCATGCACTCCTATTTCGCCAGCCTCCTCAAGAAGACCTGCCGTCCGGAGACCGTCGTCGTCGGCTCGCACTTCGCCCCCTTCCGCGACGGGAAGAGCACGAACCTGGGCGCCATGAAGCCGTCCGACACCGCGCTGTTCCCCTATGCGGCCAAATGCATCGAGGACGGAGTCATGGACATGGTCGGACTCGGCCGGCAATCCTTCGCGGATCCCCTGACCCCACGGAAGCTGATGGAGCACCGCGAATCCGAAGTCGAATACTGCACCTCCTGCCTGAATTGCCTCGAACTCATGATCCGGCAGGAACACATCGGCTGTCCCACCTACAACCGCCACTATACCGAAGTCTTCACGCAGATGCGCAAGAAACTCGGGAAAGTCGACGCAATGCACACCTGACCCCAAAGAAGGAGGGCCCCATGAAACTCACCGCACACGACATCGCCCGGACCATCGACGCCAGCGCCCTGAAGATCGACACGACCCACGGGGATTTTCTGGACCTCGTGGCCGCCTGCCGCAAGTACGACTTCGGTTGCGCCTTCATCTGGCAGAGCTATTCGGAAGACCTCGCCAAGGCCCTGAAAGGCTCCTCCACGGAATTCGGCACCTCCCTGGCCTTCCCTTCCGGTCAGGAAGTGACCGCGAACAAGGTCTGGCAGGCGAAGTACTTCATGGACCTCGGCGCGGACCAGATCGACATGGTCATGAACGTCGGATTCCTCAAGAGCGGGTTCCACGACCGCGTGCGCGACGACATCCTGGCCGTGAGGGAGGCCACGCGCGGCTTTTCTCTGAAAGTCATCATCGAGGCGATGCTCCTCTCCGACGAGCAGATCGTCGAGGCCTCCGAAATCGTCCGCGACTGCGGCTGCGACTACGTGAAGAGCGGCACGGGCTTCTCCAGTTCGCCGACGACGCTCCACCACGTCGCCCTGATGAAGAAGACCGTCGGAGACCGCTGCAAGGTCAAGGCCGCCGGAGGCGTCCGGGACGTCGACACGCTCGTCGCCATGTACGCGCTCGGCGTCGACCGCTTCGGCATCGGCCTCTCCAGCGCGATCAAGATCATGCAGCAGGCCGAGGCGGTGCCCGGTGGCATCGAGGTTCCCGACCTCGACCGGAACGCATATGCCGAGCCGGTCCCACAGGCCGCCGGAAAAGAATCCGGCTACTGATTGGAGGCACCTCCCATGAGCAGGACCCACGACGTCCACCCGTACATCCCGAATTCCGAACCCCGGGTGAAGAGGCAGATGCTGGACTTCCTGGGGATGGAGAGTTCGGAGGACATATATCGCGAAATTCCGGAAGCGCTCCGGTTCCGGGGCACCCTGGACATCCCGGAGCCCATCCTGTCCGAATACCGGTTGCAGCGCCACGTCGAGGCCCTCCTCAAAAAGAACCGGAACACGAAGGACAACCTCTGCTTCCTCGGCGGAGGCACCTGGAAGCACCACGTGCCGGCCGTGTGCGACACGATCATCGGTCGCGACGAGTTCCTGACGGCCTATGTCGGCGACGCCTATTCCGACCACGGCAAGTTCCAGGCCCTCTTCGAGACCAGCTCCATGCTCGGCGAGCTGACCGGCTTCGAAGCCTGCTCCACTCCGACGTACGACTGGGGCAACGCCGCCGCGATCGCCTGCCGGATGGCCTCCCGCACCCTGGGCCGGAAGGAAGTCCTCTTCGCGCGCAATTCTGGTCCATCCCGCCGGTCGATCGTGCACAACTACTGTCTGCCCGACATCGCGGTCCGCGAAATCGCATATGACCCCGCCACCGGCCTCCTGGACCTCGCCGACCTGCAGCGGTGCCTGAACGCGGACACTGCCGCCGTGTACTTCGAGAATCCGACCTACCTCGGCACGATCGAGACGCAGGCCGAGGAGATCTGCCGGCTCGCGCGGTCCGTCGGAGCCCTGGTCATCGTGGGAGCGGATCCGACGTCGCTGGGCGTCCTGGAGGCACCCGGCCTCCAGGGTGCGGACTACGCCGTCGGAGACTTCCAGCCACTGGGTCTTCACATGAGCTATGGCGGCGGGCTCGGCGGATTCATCTGCACCCGGGACTCGAAGGCGTTCGTCGGCGAATACCCCTCCCTGCTGTTCGGCATCTGCGAGACTTCGACGGAAGGGGAGTACGGGTTCGGCGAGGTCTTCTACGAGCGGACCTCCTATGCGTCCCGGGAAAAGGGCAAGGACTTCATCGGCACCTGCGCGGCCCTCCACGGCATCGTCGCCGGCGTCTACCTGGCCCTCATGGGGCCGCAGGGGCTCGTCGAACTCGGCGAGGGGATCCTGCAGCGGGTCGCCTACGCGAAGGAGCTGCTCGCGAGGATTCCCGGCGTGAAGATCGCTTTCGATTCCATCAGCTATTCCGACTTCCTCGTCGATTTCAACGGGACCGGCCGAACGGTGGCCGACATCGACGGTGCGCTGCTGGACTTCGGCATCTTCGGCGGAAAGGACGTCTCTAAGGACTTCCCGGTCGGCCAGAGCGCCCTGTTCAGCATCACCGAAGTTCACGAGAAGGAAGACATCGAAAGGCTGGTCGCCGCATTGACGGCGATCTGCCGCTGACCGGAGGAATCCGTGGAAGGAGCGGTGAACATGGCCGAGCCGAGGATCCGGAAGAATTTCCACCAGGCGAGCTGGGACGAACCGATCGTCTACGAGATGTCCACGCCCGGAGTCAGGGGGATTCTCCCCCCCGACGTCGACGAAGCGATCGTCGAGCAGGTGGGGGACGTCGCCGGCCGTCTGCCCCGGGGCACACGCAGGGCTAGCCCCCCCGTGCTGCCCGAGCTGTCCCAGAAGCACGTCCTCCAGCACTGGATCCACCTGTCCCAGGAGACGATGGGGTCCAACCTGTCCAACGACCTCAGCGAAGGCACCTGTACCATGAAGTACAACCCTCGGATCAACGAGACGCTCGCGCAGGATCCCGGGTTCGCGGAACTCCACCCTGACCAGGACCCGACCACCGTCCAGGGCATCCTGGAGATCTTCCACAAGTTCCAGAAGGTCTGCCTGGAGATCTCCGGAATGGACGCCGTCACGCTGCAGCCGGGGGGCGGGAACCACGCCGTCTACACCGCGGCTTCCATCGTGCGGGCCTACCATGCCGCACGCGGCGAGGCGGACCAGCGGGACGAGGTCATCACCACGATCTTCTCGCACCCCTGCGATGCGGCGACGCCCGCGACGGCGGGATACAAGATCATCACGATCTACCCCGATGAACGCGGGATTCCGGACCTCGAAGCCATCCGCGCCGCGGCATCGAAACGCACAGCGGCGATTTTCATGACGAATCCCGAGGACATCGGCATCTACAACCCCCATGCCGCCGAAATCACGAAGATCCTGCACTCCGTCGGCGCCCTCTGCTTCTACGACCAGGCGAACGCGAACGCGTTCCTCGGGGTCGCCCGCGCGAAAGAAGCCGGATTCGACATGTGCCACTTCAACGTCCACAAGACCTTCGGCACGCCGCACGGCTGCTCCGGGCCGGCGACCGGGGCCCTCTGCTGTCGCGGCTTCCTCGCTCGATACCTGCCCGTCCCGGTCGTCGAATCCGATGGAAACCGGTATTGGCTGGACTATGACCGGCCGGAGAACATCGGCAAGATCCGGGACTATCTGGGGTGCGCCGGCGTCGTGCTCCGCGCCTATGCATGGACGGCGATGATGGGTCCCCGCTGGCTTCGCGAATGCGCGGACGTATCCGTCATCAACAACAACTACATGCAGAAGATCATGGAGACCATCCCCGGCGTCTCCAGTGCGTTCCAGGGGAACGGCATCGCACGGCAGGAACAGATCCGCTACAGCTTCGAGAAGCTGAAGAACGACGTGAACGTGGGCAGCGAGGACATGAACCGGAGGATGCTGGACTACGGGATTCCGTGGTTCTGGTCCAGCCACCACCCCTGGCTGGTTCCCGAACCGATGACGCTGGAACCCTGCGAGTCCTACAGCAAGGACGACATCGAAGAATACTGCGCCGTCGTCCGCAAGGTCGCCGAGGAAGCGTACGGGAACCCGGCTTTCGTGAAGAACGCACCCTACCATTCCGTCATCCACAAGCGCATCCACGAGGAGGAGTTCGACGATCCGGACCGTTGGGCCCTGACTTGGAAAGCCTACCAGAAAAAGCATGGGCGGATCTAGCCGGGAAGGGAAAACGAAAGTCTTCCGGCTCGGATTTCTCGTGAACCCGGTCGCCGGAATCGGCGGACGGGTGGGCCTGAAGGGCAGCGACGGAGCGTCGACGGTCCGCAGGGCGCTCGAGATGGGGGCGCGGCCGGAGAGCGGCGAGAGAGCGCGTGTCGCCCTGGAGGTTCTTCGGCCGGTCGCCGGTCGGCTCGAGATCTTCTCCTATCCATCGGACATGGGGGAGGCCCTCCTGGTCTCGTGCGGCCTGAACGCGACGATTCTAGGACATCTCGCGCCGGGGGGCACGGGGCCCGAAGACACGAAGAGGGCGGCGCGCGACTTGGCGGACCAGGGCGTGGATCTGCTGCTCTTCGCCGGCGGGGACGGAACGGCGAGGGACGTCCTCGACGAAGTCGGGACCCTCGTT
>CAILLO010000076.1 GCA_903835065.1 uncultured Eubacteriales bacterium | reverse complement strand
GTCGTTTCCCTCTGAAGCGGGGGGGGTGGAGGCGGAACGGGCGGCGGACCGTACCATCGCGACGGCGGACGCGGCGAGGCCCGCCGGACGGGCGGGCCTCGATGCGGGGGGCGGTCGCCGCGTCAACGGCGCGTATCCGATTCTGGAGCCTGCTATTCGTCGCCCGGGATGATCATGTCCGTGCTCTGCTTGCCCGGCGGGATGATGGGGTACACGTTCTCGTTTCCGTCGAGCACGGCATGGATGAGGTACGGGCCCTTCGTCGCCAGCGCCTTGTCGTACTGCGCGGCCAGCTCCTCCGGGTTCTCGGCGCGCCCGCCGGCGATGCCGTAGGCGGCGGCGACCATGACGAAGTCCGGGTTGTTCATGAGCAGCGACTCGCTGTAGCGCTGGCTGTAGAACAGTTCCTGCCACTGGCGCACCATGCCGAGGCACGCGTTGTCCATGACGACGATCTTGACGTTGAGCTTCAGGTCCTGGATGACGCCGAGCTCCTGGAGGGTCATCTGGAATCCGCCGTCGCCGACGAACAGCAGCACGAGCTGGTCCGGGCAGGCGACCGCGGCGCCGACGGCCGCCGGCAGGCCGAAGCCCATCGTGCCGAGGCCGCCCGACGTGATCCAGTGGCGCGGGCTGTGGATGGGGAAGTGCTGCGCCGTGAACATCTGGTGCTGGCCGACGTCGGTCACGACGATCGGCTCCTGGCGTGCGGTGCGGTCGGCGAGCGCCTTGATGACATACTTCGGCGACAGCTTGCCCGCGCCGCCGCGGTCCCAGCCCTCGCCCCTCGGCTGGGCGTCGGACCGGTTCTCGGCCATCGCGGCGAGCCTCTTCCTGTATTTCACGGTGAGGGCCGCGAGCTCCTGGTTCCAGGCGCTCCAGCCCGGCTGGAAGCCGACGCGGTCCATCTCGGCGAGCAGGTTCTGGAAGAAGTCGGCCGCGTCGTCCTCGATCGGGATGTCCGTCCGGATGCTCTTGCCGATCTCGGCCGGGTCGATGTCGACGTGGATGATGAAGCGGCGCTTGGCGTTGAAGTGCTTGGGGTCGCCCGTGATGCGGTCGCTGAAGCGGCAGCCGACGGCGAGCAGGACGTCGCACTTCCCGAGCGCGATGTTGGCCTGCGGGAAGCCATGCATGCCGCACATGCCGAGGCACGAGGGCTCGTCCTCGGAGACCGTGCCCTTGCCCATGAGGGTCGTGATGACCGGGAACGACGCCTGGGAGACGAGCTTCCGCAGCAGGTCCGACGCGCCGGGCGAATGCACGATGCCCCCGCCGGCCATGAGCAGCGGTCGCTGGGCCTTCGCGAGGACCTCGACGACCTCCTTGACGGCGGACGCGGAGCGCCGCATCGGCGGGCGGTGGCGGACGAGCGCGGCCTTGGCCTCCTGCGTGGCCTTCTCGGTGACGGGGGCCGCGAGCACGTCCTTGGGGACGCACACCAGCACGGGGCCGGGGCGGCCCTCGGTCGTGAGCGCCCAGGCCTCCTCGAAGATGGGCAGGAGGTCGTCGGCGCGCTTCACGAGGTAGTTGTTCTTCGTGATGGGCAGCGTGATGCCGTTGATGTCCGCTTCCTGGAAGGCGTCGGTGCCGATGGCGGACGTGGCCGCGTTGCCCGCGATCGCGAGCACGGGCACGGAGTCCATGTTGGCGTCTGCGAGGCCGGTCACGAGGTTGGTCGCGCCCGGTCCGGAGGTCGCGATGCACACGCCGACCTTCCCCGTCGCCTTGGCGTAGCCCTCGGCGGCGTGCGCGGCGCCCTGCTCGTGGCGGGTCAGGATGTGCGGGAACTCCGCCTTGTGGATCTCGTCGTACAGGACGAGGACGGAGCCGCCGGGATAGCCGAAGACGTGCTCGACGCCCTTGGACTTCAGGAACGCGAGGATCTGCTGGGCACCGTTCATATCGTCCCCTCCTTGCCGGGCGTCTTCAGGACCGCGCCGGCCGAGGCCGGGCCGACGAGGGCCGCGTAGCGCGCGAGGACGCCGGCGAGGCGGCGGTCCGGGGCCTTCGCGGGCTTCCGGCGCGCGAGCTCGTCCGCGGGGACGAGCAGGTCGATGCGGCGCTGACCTGCCCCCAACTTTATGTCCAGTTTGAATGTTAGTGTTTTTCATCAGTGATCAATCGCGCAGCGGCCGGTTCATCACGAAATCGGGAAGGACGGTCTGAGGCGCTGGAGGCCGCCCTCCGAGGCTGCTATGTGGTCTGACCGTATTGTAGTGGTCCACCCATCGCCTTGTCAAAACCGTGGCTTCGTAAAGATTTCCGAACAACTCCCCGTTCAGGAACTCGTCCCGCATCCGCGCGTTGAAGCTTTCACAGAACCCGTTCTCCCATGGGCTGCCTGGCTCGATATATGTCGTGATCACCCCGACGCTCGACAGCCATTTCCGGATCGCCTTCGCTGTGAATTCGCTACCGTTGTCGCTTCGAAGGTATTCCGGCGCTCCCTTCGTCAGAATCAGGTCGGCCAGGGCTTCGATCACATCGTGGCTGCGCCACTTGCGCTTTGGAATCGAGGCCAGGCATTTCCTTCCATGCTCCTCGATGATGTTCAGGAACCGGATCTTCCGGCCGTCCATGGTGCGGTCCTCGACGAAATCATAGCTCCAGACATGATTTTCGTGCTCCGGTCGCAGCCGGATGCAGCTCCCATCCGTCAGCCACAGCCTGCGCTTCTTGCTTTGTTTGGCTGGCACCTGCAGTCCTTCCTCCCGCCAGATCCGCTCCACTCGCTTCTCATTGATCCGCCGTCCGCCGTTCCTCATCATCCGGGCCACCTGACGATACCCAGCGCGCCCGAAGTTGCTCGCCAATTCGATGATCTCGGTTCTCACCTCGTCCTCGTCGGACCGTATGACCGCCTCGTACCGATACGCGGCACGATGGATGCTCAACACCCGACAAGCCCGTCGCTGCGTCAACGAGAAGGTCTCGATGATATAGTCGACGGCCATCTTGCGCTTGTCCGGGCTCAGAAGTTTTTTGAGTTGACGTCCTTCAGGACGGCGTTGTCGAGGCTCAAATCGGCCACCAGGCGCTTCAGGCGACTGTTCTCTTTCTCCAGCTCCTTCAGGCGCTTCGCGTCCGATGTACTCATCCCGCCATATTCCTTGCGCCAGCGGTAGTACGTCTGCTCCGTGATGCCTGCCTGCCTTGCCGCACCGGCGATACTCTGCCCCTGGCCGCACAGCACCTCAATCTCCCTCAGCTTGACGATGATCTGCTCCGTCGTGTAGTTCGCTCTCCCCATCTTTCCAGTCCCTCCTTGTCAGGATTTTCCGCCTCCATCCTAACATTGAAACCGGACCAACTTTTGGGGGGCACACCAGTCAAACTGAGGGAGATCGAGGTATTGTGCGGCCAAGGGAACAGCATCGCCGCCTCGGCGAAGCAGGCCGGCATCACCG
>CAILLO010000075.1 GCA_903835065.1 uncultured Eubacteriales bacterium | reverse complement strand
TGGTCGTGGAAGTTCCGGTCTCGTTCGAGAAGCGGCTCCACGGCGAATCGAAGCGCGACCTGCCCCGATTCGTCCGCAGTTACCTGAAAACGCTGTTCCGCCTGCTTGAAATCCGCAGAAGGGAGCGGCGCTCCCGGTGAAGGGGAAGCCGCTGGGCCGGAGACTGCGGGTCGGGACCGCCTTCCTGCTCCTCCTGTCCTTCCTGTTCCTCCTCTTCGCGACCGGGCTCGCGATCGCCCCCCAGGGGAACCAGACCGCGGTGTTCTTCAAGAAGACGGGCGACTACATGGCCGATTTCGTCCAGGTGGCCCGATACTCTGCGGGATTCGACCCCTATCGGAGCCCTGTCGGGTATGCACAGGAGAAGGCCTATCTTCCGATCTCGTATCTGATCATGGGCGGCGTGTCCGCTCTCCTGGGCGGCGTCAGCGCGGAAGCCGAGCCGGCCGCGGCCGATGGCGCCGTACTGTGGGCGGCGGTCCTGTTCATGGCCCTGTGCGCGGCGCTCCTCTTCGTGCAGCTCTACGCGCTCAAGAAGGGGACGCGGCCCGTGCGCCTCGCCACGACGGTCCTGCTGTTCCTGTCCGGCATCTTCCTCTTCTCCTTCGAACGCGGCAACCTGATCCTCCTCGCCGCCGCGGCGACCGCATTCTTCCTGGCGAACTACCGGGCGCAGAACCGCGCGGTGCGCGAGCTGGCATTCCTCGCGCTGGCCTTCGCGGCCGCGCTGAAGGGCTACCCCGCCCTGCTCGGCCTGCTGCTCCTCTACGAGCGGCGCTACCGGGACGCGCTGGCGACCGCCCTGTACGGCGTGGTCCTGGCGTTCCTCCCGTTCCTGTTCCTGAAGGGCGGGTTCGCCAACGTGATCCCCTGGCTCGCGGACGTCCGCCTCAACGGCATCGCATACGACCATGGCGTCTTCCAGCGGTTCGGCCCGCGATTCCTCCTCAACGCGCTGGAGAACAAGGGCGCGATCTCCCCCTCGCTCCGGGACGGTATCGTCCAGGGTCTGTCGGTCCTCACCGCGCTCCTCGCGCTGCTGGGCGTCTGGACCGACAGGTTCCAGACGACGGTTTGGAAGCGGATCGGCCTGCTGGTCTGCATCCTGGTCCTGCTGCCTTCCAACAGCGCCCTGTACACGGGATTGTATTTCCTGCCCGTGGTGGTGCTGTTCCTCGACGCGGAACCCCGCGCCCCCCGCGATTTCCTCTACCTCGCCCTGTTCGTGTGCCTGCTCTGTCCGTTCCAGTTCTTCGTCGGCCGAACGGACCTGACTCCCCTGCTCGTCAACTTCTCCGCCGAGGGCCTCTTCCTCGCACTGTCCTTCGAATGCGCGGCGGCGTGGATCTCCCGCATCAAGGCGGGGGGCGCGCCGCCCGCTCTCGAGGCGTCGCGGGCCGGGCCCGTTTCGTGACGGACGAGGGGGGCGGTTCGCGGGGAAACGTCGTGCAAATGGTACGATTCCGGCCTTCAAGTGGATGGAGGGATATGCTTTAATCGACTCATCCGAGGAACACCCCGCACGCAGGATCCGCCGGAACGCACAGCACCCTGTGTATCCTGGCCGAATCGAAGCGTCCCGGACCGGGCACGTTGGGCCAATCTGCGAATTGTGCAGGAGAGCGAGCGCAGGGTATAATCATTCTTCGGGAATCCGCGGTCAGCGAATCCATAGGAGGTTGTCCAAATGAAAGTCGTCATTCTCGCCGGAGGGTACGGTACCCGGATTTCGGAGGAGAGCTACCTGAAGCCCAAACCGATGATCGAGATCGGCGACATGCCCATTCTCTGGCATATCATGAAACTCTATTCCCATTTTGGGTTCAATGATTTCATCATCTGCTGCGGCTACAAGGGATATGTGATCAAGGAATACTTCGCGGACTACTACCTGCACCGCAGCGACGTGACCTTCGACTTCACCCAGGAGAACAAGATGACCGTGCTGAGCAACGCCGCCGAGCCGTGGAAGGTGACGCTGGTCGACACGGGGCTGAACACGATGACCGGCGGACGGCTGAAGCGAATCCGGGAATATCTCGATGACGAGCCCTTTCTCGTGACCTACGGGGACGGCGTCGCGAACGTCGACCTCGACGCCCTGATCCGCTTCCACCGGGACTCCGGCCGCCTCGCGACGATGACCGCGATCCGCCTGGTCGGGCGTTTCGGCGCTCTGGAATTGTCCGACTCGAGCGAAGTGCTGAATTTCCGCGAGAAGGACAAGGAGGACGGGGGTTGGATCAATGGCGGCTTCCTGGTCCTCGAGCCCGGTTTCCTCGACCTGATCGAGGGCGACTCGACCGTGCTCGAGCGCTATCCCTTCGAGGAGGCCGCCCGGCGCGGACAGCTCAAAGCGTACAAGCACCACGGCTTCTGGCAGTGCATGGACACGTTGCGCGACAAGACCCAGCTCGACGAACTCTGGGCCACGGGGAAGGCACCCTGGAAGGTCTGGCCTTGATCGACGACAGGAATCGGATCGACGCCGGGCCGCTCGACTTCTTCCGCGGCCGGCGTGTTTTCGTGACGGGACACACCGGATTCAAGGGTGCCTGGCTTTGCACGATTCTGGCGCAAGCCGGCGCCGAAGTGCGCGGGTACGCACTGGCGCCCGAATCGGAGCCGAATCTGTACACGTTGGCCCGCGTGGACCGCCGCGTCGACTCCGTGTTCGGCGACGTCCGCGACCTCGACCGCCTTTCCAGGAACCTGACGGCCTTCCGGCCGGAGGTCGTGCTGCACCTCGCCGCCCAGCCGATCGTGCGCACTTCGTACGAGGACCCGGTCGGCACGTACGCGACCAACGTGATGGGCACCGTGAACCTGCTCGAAGCCGTCCGCCGCTGCGCGGACGTGCGCTCCGTCGTCAATGTGACGACGGACAAGGTCTATCGCAACCTCGAGCGGCGCGAAGGCTACGCAGAGACGGACGTGCTCGACGGGCACGACCCCTATTCGAATTCCAAGTCCTGCTCCGAGCTCGTGACGGCTTCCTACCGCCGGTCGTTCTTTGCTCCCGCGGCCGGGGCGCCCGCGGTTTCGACGGCGCGCGCCGGCAACGTGATCGGCGGCGGCGACTTCGCGCGAGACCGGATCCTGCCCGACTGCGTGCGCGCCGCGGCGGCCGGCGAGGCCGTGCGCCTGCGCAACCCGGATTCTGTGCGACCCTACCAGCATGTGCTGGACCCCGTGTTCGCCTATCTGGACCTGGCTGCGCGGCAGGCCGGCGACCCGTCGCTCGCCGACTCGTACAACATAGGCCCCGACGACGAGGGCTGCGTTTCCACAGGTACGCTCGCGACGCTGTTCTGCGAGTCGTGGGGGGCGCCGGCTCGTTGGGAAATCGTTCCGTCGGACGGTCCGCACGAGGCCGGATTCCTGCGTCTGGACTGCACGAAGGCCAGGCGCGTGCTCGGTTTCCGACCGACCTGGTCGGTCGGGGAGGCGGTCGCACGGACCGTCGAGTGGTCGAAGACGTACTTGTCGCACGGCGATGTGGAGGCTTGCATGGAGTCGCAGATCGGCGCGTTCACCGCGGACTGCGCGGAGGGTGCGACGTGACCGGCTCGGAGACCGGCGCTGAACCGGTGCCGGTGCCGGTTCCGGACGTCCGGGCCGCGAATAGGGTCCGGGTTCGCCGCACGCTGAAGCAGTTCATCGGGTTCGGCCTCGTCGGTGTCTCGAACACGCTGCTTTCGCTCGGCATCTACTACGCGCTGCTCTACCTCGGCGTGCACTACCTGATCGCCAATTTCGCCGCGTTCGCCCTCAGCGTGCTCAACGCCTACTATTGGAACAACCGCTTCGTCTTCCGCAAGTCGACGGCCGGGCACTGGAAGCCGTTGCTGCGCACCTATGCCGCGTACGGGATGACCTTCCTGCTCGGTACCGGGTTGATGTACCTGATGGTCGACGTCGCCGGGATCTCCAATAGGATCGCCCCGCTGCTCAATCTCGTCGTGACGATTCCGTTGAATTTCCTCGTGAACAAGTTCTGGGCGTTCAAGTGAACGACCTCGAGAAAGGGCGTGCCATGAAGCGCATCTCCTTCCTGATTCCCACCTACAACGAAGCCCTGAACGTCATCCCGCTCCACGATGCGATCGTGGAGGTGCTGAAGCCGTACGCCGACCGGTACGAGTACGAGATGCTGTTCATCGACAACAAGTCGCTCGATGCGACGCGCGACCGGTTGCGGGAGCTGTGCGCCCGGGACCCCGACGTGCGGGCGATCTTCAACATGAAGAACTTCGGCCAGTTCAATTCGCCGTTCCACGGACTGCGCCAGACGACGGGAGACTGCACGATCTCGATGTGCGCGGATTTCCAGGACCCGGTCGAGATGATTCCGAAGTTCCTCGACGCCTGGGAGCAGGGCTGGAAGATCGTGGTCGGCGTCAAGACGTCCAGCCACGAAAGCGGGCTGATGTACTTCCTGCGCGGTATCTACTACCGTTTCATCCGCGCGTTCTCCGACGTCGAGCAGATCGAGCATTTCACGGGCTTCGGTCTCTACGACCGCTCGTTCGTCGAGATCCTGCGCACGCTGGACGACCCGATGCCCTATATGCGCGGCATCGTCAGCGAGCTCGGCCCGGACCGCATGGAAATCCCATACCGGCAGGCCCGTCGCCGCGCGGGGAAGACCAGCAACAACCTGTTCCGCCTGTATGATGCGGCCATGGTCGGCATCACGTCCTACACCAAGATCGGCCTGCGGATCGCGACCTTCTTCGGCTTTCTCGTGTCCGCGGCATCCCTGGTGCTCGCCTTCGTCTACCTTGTCCTCAAGCTCGCATATTGGACCCGCTTCTCGGCCGGAACCGCGCCGATCCTGATCGGCATGCTGTTCCTCGGTTCCCTGCAGATCTTCTTCATCGGTTTCCTCGGCGAATATATCCTCGCGATCAACCGCCGCATGCTCAAGCGGCCATTGGTGATCGAGGAGGAGCGGCTGAATTTCCCGGACACGCCGAAGCCCGGCGGAAAGGACTGACATGGCGGAAAAGCGTCTTCTCGACTGCACGCTGCGGGACGGCGGCTTCGTCAACGACTGGGCGTTCGGGCACGGCTCGATCGTGAGTCTGTTCGAACGGCTGGTCAGCGCCCGACTCGACGCGATCGAAGTCGGATTCCTCGACGAACGTCGCGCTTTCGACCGCGACCGTACGATCATGCCCGATACGGCCGCGGTCGACCGGATCTTCGAAGGCCTCGACAAAGGCGGTGCCCTCGTCGTCGGGATGATCGACTACGGGACCTGCGGACTGGACAAGCTGGCTCCCTGCGCAGAAAGCTGGCTCGACGGCATCCGCGTGATCTTCAAGAAGAAGGACGCCGATGGCGCGCTCGCGTTCTGCAAGGGAGTGATGGACAAGGGCTACCGGCTCTTCGTGCAGCCCGTCTCCGTGACGAGCTACTCGGACGAGGAGATGACCGCGCTCGTGGAGAAGGTCAACGCGCTGCGTCCCTTCAGCATGAGCATCGTGGACACCTATGGCCTCCTGCACAAGAACAACCTGCTGCACTATTTCCGACTCGTCGACGAGCACCTGGCCGACGGCATCGGCATCGGCTATCACTCGCACAACAACTTCCAGCTGGCCTACGCGAACTCGATCGAGCTCCTGGAGTGCGACCTGAAGCGCCCGCTCACGGTCGATTCGTCGCTGTACGGGATGGGGAAGGGCGCCGGAAACGCCGCGACCGAACTGCTGTCGATGTACATGAACGACCATTGCGGTTCTTCGTACGACATCAACCAGATTCTCGAGGCCATCGACGTGAACGTGCTCCCCGTGTATCGACGGATGGCGTGGGGCTACTCGTTCGAGTACTACCTCGCGGCTTCGAACGACTGCCACCCGCACTACGTGAAGCACCTGTCGGACAAGCGCACGCTGTCCGCGAAGTCGATCAACGAGCTGCTCGCGCGCATCGCCCCGGACAAGCGGCTGTCGTACGACAAGGCGCACATGGAGGCGCTGTACCTCGACTACCAGCGCAACGAGGTCGCCGACGAGGCGGACCTGGAATCGCTGGGCAGGGAACTGGAGGGCCGTCCGGTGCTGCTCGTAGGGCCGGGACGCGGCACGATCGGGCATGAGGCCGAGCTGAGGGCCTACGTTATGCAGCAACGGCCCGTGGTCGTCGCGATCAACCATATTCCGGAGGTCGTCGAGGCCGACATGGTGTTCGTGAGCAACGCGAAGCGCTACGTCCAACTGGCCGATGCCCTGCACCGCGGGCAGGGGAAGGGGCGCCTCCGCTTGATCGCCACGTCGAACGTGACCTGCACCCGCGGGTGCTTCGACCACCTGCTGAACTACAGCTCCCTGCTCCTGACGAAGGGCGCGTTTCCGGACAATTCCCTGATCATGTTCCTCAAGGTGCTCC
Organism: uncultured Eubacteriales bacterium; assembly: GCA_903835065.1. Taxonomy (GTDB): domain Bacteria; phylum Bacillota; class Clostridia; order Saccharofermentanales; family UBA5734; genus CAILLO01. The sequence continues at coordinate 16,025 of CAILLO010000075.1, read as the reverse complement.
TGCGCCTGGGCGTAGACCGGGTCGCCCTCGCGGGTTTCGACGGGTACGGCGCCGGACGCGCGCCGAATTACGCATATGCGGAAATGGAGTACCCCTTCACGGACGAGCTCGCGGCGCAGGTCAATCGCGATGTCTCCGAGTTCCTCGCCGAGGCCGCCCCGTCCGTCCGGATCGAGTTCCTGACCGAGTCGTTGTACCGTCCGAAGGAATAGGGGCGGGGAGGGGAATCCATGAAAATCAAGGTCGCGAAGTTCATCGCCGACGAGCTGGTCCGCCACGGCATCACGGACGTATTCACCGTGACCGGTGGCGGCGCCATGCACCTGAACGACGCCTTCGGACACCACCCGGGCCTGCGCTGCACCTACGACCATCACGAGCAGGCCTGCGCTATGGCCGCGGAGGGCTACACCCGCTTCTCCGGACGGCTCGCCCCGGTCTGCGTGACCAGCGGCCCCGGCGGCACCAACGCCTTGACCGGCGTGCTCGGCGCCTGGCTCGACTCGATTCCCATGCTTGTGATCTCGGGACAGGTCAAATACGAGACGACCGTCGCGTCGACTGACCTGCCCCTGCGCCAGCTCGGCGACCAGGAGTTCCCGATCGTCGGCGTGGCGGAAAAGATGACCAAATATGCCGTCATGGTGACGAAGCCGACCGAGGTGGCCTACCACCTGGAGAAGGCGCTGCACCTGGCGACGCACGGCCGCGGCGGACCCGTGTGGCTCGACATTCCGCTCGACGTGCAGGGAGCCCAGGTCGAGACCGACGAGATGATCCGCTTCGATGCGGCGGAACTCGACGAGGACCTCGGCGGCATAGACCCTGCGACGACCCGGGAGATCCTTGCCCGCATCGCCGCTGCAAAACGGCCCGTGATCCTCGCAGGGACCGGCATCCGGCTGGCAGGCGCGCATGCCGAGTTCCTGGCGCTCGCCGAACGCCTCGGCATCCCGGTGTTGACGGCCTGGAACGCGCACGACGTCCTGTGGAACGACCACCCGCTGTTCTGCGGAAAGCCCGGGACGGTCGGCACACGAGGCGGCAACTTCGTCGTCCAGAACGCCGACCTGCTACTGACGCTCGGCTGCCGCCTGAATATCCGGATTATCAGCTACAACAAGTTCGACTTCGCGAAGGACGCTTTCAAGATCGTGGTCGACATCGACCGCGCCGAACTCGCCAAGCCCACGATCCGCCCCGACCTGCCCGTGCACGCCGATGTGAAGGATGTCCTCCGCGCCCTGCTGGCCGAGTCCGCTCCGGCGGCCTCACCCGCGCACGTCGAATGGCTGTCCTGGTGCCGGGCCGTCGACGCGAAATACCCGGCGGTCCTGCCGCGGCATTTCGAGCACGCGAAGCCACTCAATCCCTATGCTTTCATGCAGCGTCTGTTCCGCGCCCTCGACGGCGATGCGCGAATGGCGTGCGGCAACGGCAGCGCCTGCGTGATGAGCTTCCAGGCAGCGGAACTCAAGAAAGGCCAGCGCCTCTTCACCAACTCGGGCTGCGCCAGCATGGGATACGGTCTGCCGGCCGCGATGGGCGTGGCCGTCGCCTCGAGGGGCCTCAAGACGCTGTGCCTCGACGGGGACGGCAGCCTCCAGATGAACCTCCAGGAACTGCAGACGATCGTCCACAACCGCCTGAACCTGACGATCTTCGTACTGAACAACGATGGCTACCACTCGATCCGCCAGACGCAGAACAACCTGTTCCAGCCGCCCCTCGTCGGCGTCTCGAGCGGGAGCGGCGTCAGCTTCCCCGACTTGGAGCGTCTGTCCGGGGCATACGGCATCCCGTATCTTCGCATCGATTCGCTGAACGGCATCGATGGGAAGATCGCCCAGGCATTGAACGCTTCCGGACCGTTTCTGTGCGAGGTCGTCGTCGACCCGTCGCAGAACTTCGAGCCCAAGCTTTCGTCGAAGGTCCTGCCCGATGGGAAGATCGTTTCGCCGTCGCTCGACGACATGTTCCCCTTCCTCGACAAGGCGGAGTACCAGGCGAACCGGATCGGTGGAGCGCGCTGATGCGGAAGCTGGTCGTCTTCGACCTCGACGGGACGCTCGTCGACTCGATCACGGATGTGGCGCTCTGCTTCGACCGGGCGCTGACGGAGGAGGGATTCCCCGCGCCCGGAGTGCCCGGCGTGCTCGAGGCGGTGGGCGGTAATCTGGAGCAGGTCGTGTCGAAGCTGCTTCCCGAGACGCTTCGGACGTCGGCGAACATCGACGCGGTCAAGCACCGCTACCGGCGTCTCTATCTCGAAAGCGACAAGCCGAACACCTCGCCCTATCCCGGCATCCGCGAACTGATCCGCGATCTGCGCGGTCTCGGGGTGAAGGTGGCCGTCAACACGAACAAGGGACAGGCGCTGTCCGACGAACTGGTCGGACGGCTCTTCACGGACCACCCATTCGAAGCCGTCGTCGGCTACGACGAACGATTCCCGTCCAAGCCCGATCCACACGGAGTGCGACGCATCCTTGCGCGGTGCGGACTTGCAGCGGACGATGCCGTTTACGTCGGGGACGGGAAGAGCGACATCGAGACCGCGCGCGCTGCGGGAATGGATCTGCTGCTCGTGACCTGGGGACAGGCGACTCCCGAGGACCTGGCGACGGTGCCCGCGGACCGTCGGGTCGCGGACGCGGATGCGATCCTGCGCTTCGTCCGGGGGGACCGGACATGACCGGCGCGGTGGTGACCGGAGCGAGCGGCATGATCGGGGCGACGCTGGTCCGCCGTCTCGTCGAGCAGGGAATCGACGTCCTTGCGGTCGTCCGCCCGGGAACGCAGAAGCTTGACAACCTGCCGGCCGACCCGCGCGTCGCGGTGGTGGAGTGCGCGCTCGACGACCTGGCCGCATTCACCCTTCCGACCGGCTCTACCGGCTCCTACGACGTGCTCTACCACTTCGCCTGGGATGGCACGTCCGGACCCGCGCGCGACGATGCGACGCTCCAGGTCCGCAACATCCGGTACGCGATCGACGCCGTCGACCTCGCCGCCCGGCTGGGCTGCCGCGTCTTCGTCGGCGCTGGCTCGCAGGCCGAGTATGGGCGGTCGGACGAGGACCTTTCCCCCGAGACGCCGGCCTTCCCCGAAAGCGGCTACGGCATCGCCAAGCTGGCGGCGGGGCGCCTGTGCGCGCTGCGCGCCCGCCAGCGCGGGATGAGGTGCTGTTGGGTTCGAATCCTCAGCGTGTACGGCCCGATGGACAATGAAGGCGCCGTGATCACCGCGACGCTGGGACGGCTCCTGCGCGGGGAGACGCCGCATTTCACGCCCGGCGGCCAGATCTGGGACTTTCTCTACAGCGAAGACGCCGCCCGGGCTCTGGAATTGGTCGGACGCAGCGGCCACGACCGTGCGGACTATGTTCTCGGCTCCGGAACCGGCCGACCCCTTAAGGAGTACTTCCTCGAGGCCGCCGCCGCGGTCGACCCGGCGCTCGCGCCCTCGTTCGACCTCCCTTATCCGGCGGGACAGGTCATGCATCTGGTCGCGGACCTCCGCGCCCTGACCGAAGATACCGGCTTCGTTCCCGAGGTCCCCTTCGCCGAAGGCGTCCGCCGTACCGCGGACTGGCTGCGGGACCACGCGACGCCCAGGAAAGGAAACCATACATGAGCGAGAAACTGAGAGAAGAGATCCTCGAGAAGGTCCGCGAATACTACCGCGAGGCGCACAAGCCGAAGCAGGAGCGCTTCGAGGCCGGCAAGGACATCGTGACGTTCGCCGCCAAGGTCTACGACGAGGAGGAGATGGTCAACCTGGTCGACGCGTCGCTCGACTTCTGGCTGACGACCGGCCGCTACGCCGAGGAGTTCGAACGCGACTTCGCCGAATTCATGGGTCACACGTACTGCCTGCTGACGACCTCCGGGTCCTCCGCCAACCTGCTCGCCCTGTCCGCGCTGACGTCGCCCAAGCTGGGCGCGCGCCGCCTGGTCCCGGGCGACGAGGTGATCACGGTCGCGGCCGGATTCCCGACGACGGTCAACCCGATCGTCCAGAACGGCCTGGTCCCGGTCTTCGTGGATGTCGAGATCGGCACGTACAACGTGAAGGTCGACCAGCTCGAGGCGGCGCTTTCGCCGAGGACCCGGGCCGTGATGCTCGCGCACACCCTGGGCAATCCCTTCGACCTCGACGCCGTGACGGCCTTCGCGAAGAAGCACCGACTGTTCCTCATAGAGGACTGCTGCGACGCGCTCGGTTCGACCTACGACGGCCGCCTGGTCGGCACGTTCGGCGACGCCGCGACGGTGAGCTTCTATCCCGCGCACCACATCACCATGGGCGAGGGCGGCGCCGTCCTCGTGTCGAACCCGGTGCTGGAGCGCGTCGTGCGCTCGATGCGCGACTGGGGCCGCGACTGCTACTGCGAGCCCGGCGCCAACGACACCTGCGGCAAGCGGTTCACCCAGCGCTTCGGCACGCTGCCGGAGGGCTACGACCACAAGTACGTCTATTCGCACGTCGGCTACAACCTCAAGGTGACGGACATGCAGGCCGCCGTCGGCGTGGCCCAGCTCAAGAAGGCGCCCGCCTTCATCGAGGCCCGCAGGGCCAACTTCCGCGCCCTCCACGCGGGCTTGTCCCGCTATTCGGACGAGCTGGTCCTGCCCTTCGCGACGCCGAAGTCGGACCCGTCCTGGTTCGCATTCCCGATCACGGTGCGCGCCGGCGCCCGCTTCACCAAGAACGAACTCGTCGCTCACCTCGAGAAGCACCGCATCCTGACGCGCCAGCTGTTCGCCGGCAACCTGACCCGCCAGCCCGCCTATGAGGGCGTGAACTACCGCGTCGTGGGCGACCTCGCGAACACCGACACGGTCATGCGCGACACGTTCTTCATCGGGGTGTACCCCGGCATCGACGAGCGGAAGCGCGCCTACGTGCTCGACGTCTTCGCGAAGTTCTTCGAGGCGCTCTGACGTGCCGACGGTCAGCCGCGCCGTGGTCCAGTCCGTGCGCGTCCACGCGGACGACGTGCGGGAGTTCCGGCTGCTGCCGGACAAGCGCGCGCCCTTCGAGGCGGGCCAGTTCCTGCAGCTGACGCTCGGGACGGTGACGGCATCGGACTTCTGGCCCGAATCCCGGACCTTCAGCATCGCCTCGTTCCAGGCCCCGGACCGCACGCTGCGGCTGTTCATCAAGCGCGCCGGGGCCTATACGTCGCGCATCTTCGAGGAGCTCGTCCCCGGTGCCGCCTGCACGGTCAAGTACGCCTACGGCGAGTTCACGATGCCGGCCTTCGAGGAGGACTCGGCGATCGTGTGCGTCGCGGGCGGCACGGGCGTCGCGCCCTTCCTCGCCTTCTTCGACCAGCTGCAGGCGCAGGGCCGGCTCGACCGCCTGACCCTGTTCCACTCGGTGCGCACGCTGTCCGAGGCGGTCGACCGCGAACGGCTCGAGGACGCGCTCGGTCCCGACCGCTACCGCGTCTTCCTGACGCGCGAGACGCGGCCCGGCGCGACCTGCCGGCGCCTCGCCGCCCCGGACCTGCTGTCCGAACGCTCGGACGACCCGGGCCGGCACTTCTATCTGTGCGGTTCCCCGGCGTTCTCGGCCTCGTTCCGCGACCTGCTCGAGGCGGCCGGCGAGAAGAACGTCCACACCGAGGACTGGTAGGGTGGAACGCGCCCGCCGCTGGCTCGCCTTTGTCCCCGCCGTCCTCTGGGCGGGCTTCATCTTCTATATGTCCTCCCAGAACGCGACGGTCTCCGACGGCACGAGTTCGGGGATCGTGCGGGACGTCGCGGCCGCCATCGAGTCGGTGACGCACTGGACGGCGCTGTCGCCCGCGGACCCCGGCTTCACGACCCGGGTCGACCTCGTCGACTCGATTTTCCGCGAGTCGATGCACGCCGTGGAATACCTGGTCTTCGGCCTGCTCGTCGGGCTCGGCGTCCGGCTGGGCCAAGGGCGCGGCTGGCCGGGTCCCGGAGGCCGGAAACGCGTCTTGAAGACCGCCCTCGTCTGCTTCCTCGCCTGCGTCGCCTATTCGCTCACGGACGAGTCCCACCAGCTGTTCGTGCCCGGACGTGCGTTCGAGCTGCTCGATTTGACACTGGATGCGATCGGAAGCGCGCTCGGCGTCTTGCTGTCGTTACGCATCATCCGTCCGTACGGTAGAATCCAACCATAGGGAACCCGGCACCACCGACCTCGGCTTCACTCGGAAGACAGGCGAAAACGGCCTGCCCTGGCGGCCCGGTCGGGCGTTCTCCCCTCAGCCCTCCCTCTCCAGGACCTCCTCCGACCCTTCCGCGCCGATCTGCACGGAGACGTAGTGCAGGTCGGTCTTCGCGTGCACCGAATGCCGCGCTCCGGCGGGCACCGACGCGCATTCGCCGCGGACGAAGGGTCGCGACTCGGAGCCTGTCCGCAGTAAGCCTTCGCCGTCGAGGACGGTCAGTACCTCGATCCGCCCGGTGTGGACGTGCGTGCCCGTCGAGGCGCCGGCGCGGACGTGGAAACGCTTGGTCAGGGAATGGACGCGGTCGGGGAAGACCGCGTCCTCGAGCACGGTGAATTCGCCCCAGCGGCGCTCCTCGTAGCGGGGACGCGGATCCAGGCGGTCGACGAAGGCTTCATGCGCGCGCTGCCGGCCTTGTCGGCGACGAGGATGCCGTCCGGGCTTGCCGCGACGATCAGGCCGGGGGCGCCGAGGACGAGGACGGGGATGTCGAGCTCGTTGACGACATGGGTGCCTTCGCAACCCTCGCCCAGCAGCACGTTGCCGCTCGAGAGTCCCTCCATGACCTCGGTCAGGGTGTTCCAGGTGCCGATATCCTTCCATGCGCCGGCATATTCGACCGCGACCAGCGACGGCTCGCGCTCGACGACCGCGTAGTCGAAGCTGGTGCGGGGCAGGCGACCGTATCCGGCGAGCACGTCCTCGTACGTCTTGAACGCGAGGTGGGAACGCACCGCGTCGAGCAGGTAGCCCAGCCGGAAGGCGAAGACCCCCGCGTTCCACAGCGAGCCCCGGGCGATCAGGAGGGCCGCCTGTTCTTCGGTCGGCTTCTCGGTGAAGCGGGCAACGGGAATCGGCGCGTCGGAACCGGAGGCGGAGGTGGAAGCGGGGACGATATATCCGTATTTGGAGGAGGGGTAGGTCGGGCGGACCCCCAGCAGGGCGATCCGGGCCGCGCCGTCGCGCACGAGCGACTCGAGCCGGTGGAGCGCCTCGAAGAAGTCGGTGTCGGCGTAGGGGTCGACGGGGAGGACCACGACGACCTCGTCGGGCCCCATGCCCCGCTCGAGGGCGAGGTGGCAGGCCGCGAGCGCGATCGCGGGGAAGGTGTCGCGTCGCTCGGGCTCGACGACGATGTCGACCGCGTCCCCGAGCTGGTTGCGGATCGGGTCGACCTGCGCGCGGCCGGTCGCGACGACGATGCGGGCGTCGATGCGGGTCTCGAGGAGCTGCCGGTGGACGCGCTGCAGCATCGACTCGGGGCCGTCCGGGCCGCCGCGCACGAGCCGGAGGAACTGCTTGGAGCGAGTATCGTTGGACAGCGGCCAGAGACGCTTCCCGGAGCCGCCGGAAAGGAGGATCAGGTTCATCCTGCGAAGAGGTCGCGGAACGCGTCCCCCCGGGGTCCGGTCATCAAGTCTGCCTCCTTGCGGCGCACGGGAGCCGAAGCGGATCGGGTCGGCGAATGGCTCCATCTTATCGTTCCGGGCCGCGAAAGTCCATGGCGAAAGGGATTCGCGGTGTTGTAGAATGGAGGAAAACCCCGGGAGGTCGACGACGTGGCACGTAAAGCCCTGATCACGGGAATCACCGGCCAGGACGGCTCCTACCTCGCGGAACTGCTGCTCGACAAAGGATACGCCGTGACCGGCGCCGTGCGTCGCAAGAGCTCGGCCGACCTCGGCAACGCCGAATTCCTGAAGGGACGCGTCCGGTTCGTCTACGCCGACATGACCGACCTCGTCTCGCTGGTCGCCGCCGTCCGCGCCGCACAGCCCGACGAGGTCTACAACCTCGCGGCGCAGTCCTTCGTCGCGACGTCCTGGGAGCAACCGATCGCGACCTCGGAGATCGACGGGATCGGCGTCGCGAACCTGCTCGAGGCCGTGCGGATCGCGGCCCCCGGCGCTCGCTTCTACCAGGCCTCGACGTCCGAGATGTTCGGGCTGGTCGAGGAGACCCCGCAGCGCGAGACGACGCCCTTCCACCCGCGCAGCCCCTACGGCGTGGCCAAACTCTACGGGCACTGGATCGTCCGGAACTACCGCGAGAGCTACGGGATGCACGCCAGTTCCGGGATCCTGTTCAACCACGAGAGCGAACGGCGCGGCCGGGAGTTCGTGACGCGCAAGATCACGGACGCCGCCGCGCGCATCCGCTTCGGACTGCAGGACCGCCTCGAGCTCGGCAACCTCTCCGCGCAGCGCGACTGGGGGCACGCCCGGGACTACGTCGAGGCGATGTGGCGGATGCTGCAGCAGGAGATTCCCGACGACTACGTGATCGCGACCGGCGAGACGCGCACGGTGCGCGAGTTCGTGGACGCGGCCTTCCGGGTCGCCGGATTCGACCTGATCTGGAGCGGCGAGGGCTTCGAGGAGCGCGCGGTCGACCGCGCGACCGGCCGGACCGTCGTCGCCGTGAACCCCGACTTCTTACGCCCCGCGGAGGTCGAGCTGCTGCTCGGCGACCCGTCGAAGGCGGAGCGCGTGCTCGGCTGGCGCCGAGGGATCGGGTTCGACGAACTCGTCGAGCGGATGGTCCGCCACGACCTCGACCTCGTCGGGCGCGAAGTTCGCACCCGCGGGGACTGACGATGCCGAAGCGCATCCTCGTCACGGGCGCGGCCGGATTCGTCGGGGCGCACCTGCTCGACCGATTGTCCCTGCAGAAGGGCTGGGAGACGGCGGCGACCCGCCTTCCGGAGGAGGCGGTCCCGCCCGGGCGCTTTCCGGACGCGACGTGGTTCGACCTCGACGTACTCGACCGGGACGGCGCCTTCCGGTTGCTCGCCGCTCTCCGGCCCGACCGGATCGTGCACCTGGCCGCCCAGGCGTCGGTCGCCCAGTCCTGGAAGGACCCGGCGGGGACCCTGGCCCTCAACGTGGACGGGACGCTGAACCTGCTCGACGCCGTCCGCGCGGCGGGGCTCGCATGCCGCGTCCTTCTGGTCGGGTCGTCCGAGCAGTACGGACGCGTGCGGCCGGAGGACCTGCCGGTGGGCGAGACGCAGCCGCTGTCGCCCGAGAATCCCTACGCCGTCTCCAAGGCGGCGCAGGAACAGCTGGCGCGGCTGTACGCGAAGGAGTTCGGGATGGACCTCGTGCTCGTGCGTGCGTTCAACCACGTCGGGCCGGGGCAGTCGCCGGCCTTCGCCGTGTCGGCTTTCGCGCAGCAGGTGGCGGGCATCGAGCGCGGGTTGCAGGAGCCGGTCGTGCGGGTCGGGAACCTGGCCGCGCGGCGCGACTTCACCGACGTGCGCGACGTCGTGCGCGCCTACTGGGCGCTGCTGGAGAAGGGGCGCGCGGGAGAGGCCTACAACGTCGGACAGGGGCGAAGCATCGGGCTCGACGAGGTGCTGGCGGAGATCGTCGGGATGGCCCGGACGAAGGTCTCGGTTGAGGTCGACGAGCGCCTGATGCGACCGGTCGACGTGCCCGACATCGTGGCGGACGTGTCGAAGATCCGTGCGGAGACGGGCTGGGCGCCGGAGATCCCGTTGCGGACGTCCCTGGCCGACGCGCTGGAGACGTGGAGGCGGCATGCGTGACGCGACGTTCTTCCCGTTCCTCCGGGACCGGATCGCGGTAGAGGGAGGCGCCCCGTGAAGGTCCAGCGGGCGCCGAAGAGGCAGAGGGGGCCCGTCGCGACGGTCGTGTCGTCCTGGTTCGCGGCCCTGGTCCTCTTCGCCTTCCTGCTCGTGCTCTTCCAGGTCGTGAAATCCAGCGACCTGGCGGACCTGGTCGGGCTCGGGGCTCCGTTCGAGCCCTTCCCGACGCGCATCCCGCAGTTGACGCTGCAGGACGCGTTCGATTTCTACAAGTCCGTGCCGTTCGGCAAGGTCGACCGCCTCGAGAAATGGACGTCGCCGATCCGGTTGCGGGTCGAGGGGAACTTCAGCCAGAAGGACCTCGACGCCCTGAAGACGCTCGTCGCCCGCTTCGACTCGGTCAAGGGCTTCCCGGGGATCCGGTTCGTGACGTCCGGCGAGAACGTGCTCGTCTCGTATATCGCCCCGAGCCAGTACGCCGCGTACAAGGCGAAATACAAGGCGGACACGACGGACCAGAGCTTCTGCTCTCACTGGTCGACGGCCGGGGTCATGACGAAGGCCGGCATCGTCATCGTGAACGAGGGCTCGCAGTCGTACGTCGACGAGACCGTGCTGCACGAGTTCACGCACCTGGTCGGCTTCGTGAACCACTCCCCGATGCGCGACAGCATCCTCAACACCGTCGGTCCCGTCCGTTCCCTGTCGCCGGTCGACCTGCTGGCCTTCCGCATGTACTACGACGCGCGCGTCAAGCCGAACATGACGCTGGCCCAGGTGGAGAAGGCCTTCGCGAAGGCGGACGTGTCCTCGTTCCTCACGCCCGGCGCGCCGCTCGAGCCGTCGGACGCCTGGCCCGAGCTCGGGATCCCGCTCGCCGTGGCCGCCGCCGGGCTGCTGCTCGTCTTCCTCGCCTCGCTCCGCGCGCACGGGCTCGCACTGTCCCTCGCCAAGGCGTGCGCCTCCGGTTCCGCAGTCCTGCTCGTCGCCTACCTGTTCCAATCACATTTCGCCGCCGCGATGGCCCTGCTGCAGCCCGTCCTGGCCGGATTCTGAGCCGCCCCTCCCCGTAACGCGGGCCGGTTGCGCGGCGCGCCGAGGTCGGATATCATCGAATCAGGAAAACACCCGCTGTGCGCCTTCCGGGGCGCAGGAGAGGATGGTCCGATGAAGAACTGGAAGAGGGATCTGCTCTTGCTGCTGTCCCTTCTGTTGGTCGGCATCCCGCTCTACGTCTTCTCGGTCTTCTATTTCGAGATCTACCACGTCGCAATCGAGTTCGTCGCCGTGCTGGTGGGACTCCTGATCTTCACCGTCTCGGCGCTGTCGCGGAAATTCGTCAAGGGGACCTTCCTCACTCAGTTGGGACCGGGCTTCCTCGCGGCTTCCCTGGTGACCTTCCTCCACCTGCTGACCTACGAGGGGATCGACCTGATCCCCGGGCACGACGCCAACCTGCCGACCCAGCTGTGGGTGCTCCAGTCGCTCCTGCTCGCGGTCTCGGTCTTCGTGTCGATCCTGAACCGCCGCTCCCAGGACGGCCACTACTGGCGCATGGGCGCCTACCTCGGCCTCGGGCTCGCCGCCGTCCTGGTCGCCTTCTCGGGCGTCCTTCCCGCGTTCGTCACCGTCCGCACCGCCGACGTCTCGGTGGGCCTCGGACTCACGCTGTTCGGGTTGTCGTTCGAATACCTGATCGCGTTCCTGTACCTGTGCGCGATGGCCCTGCTGCGGCTCTGGAAGCGCGGCTCCGACGACGCGATGCGCGAGTCGATGTATGGCACGATCGTCCTGTTCATCCTGGCGGAGGTCTTCTTCACCTTCACCAACGACCCGAACGGGATCTTCGCCTTCTCGGCGCATTTCCTGCGCCTGCTCGGGTTCGTCCTGCTCTACCGCTCCGTCGTGGTCGAGGGAATCCAGAAGCCGTACCGCTCGATCTTCAACGAACTGAACGACCTCTCGCAGACCGACGGGCTGACCGGGCTCTTCAACCACCGGCACTTCATGGAGTCGCTGTCCCGGGCCTGCGAGACGTCGAAGCGGACCGGCCGGTCGCTCTCCCTGCTGGTGTTCGACATCGACCGCTTCAAGAACATCAACGACACCTACGGCCACACGATCGGCGACAAGGTGCTGCAGGAGGTCGCCGTCCTCGTGAAGGAGCACGTCCGCGCCTCCGACATCGTGTGCCGCCAGGGCGGCGACGAATTCTCGGTGCTGATGGTCGACTGCCCGCAGGATTCCACCGAACGGATCATCGACCGGTTCCGCAAGACCTTCCTGCTCGCGACCCTGACCGAGGAGGGTATCCGTCTGACCGTCAGCGGCGGTCTCGTGCCCTACCGCGGCGAGGACCCGATCGATCTCGTGACCCGCGCCGACCGCCTGCTGTATTCGGCCAAGAACGACGGCCGCAACCGCATCTATGTCGCATCCGAAAACGGGACGCTTTCCGGAGGTACGGAATAGGGAAGGCGCCCGTTGCACCCGCCGTCCTGCTGCCGGTCTTCATGAAGAAGCCGAGGTCGGGGTGGGGGAAAGGGAAAGGCGTTGCACGCTGATGGACATTGAATCCGGACTCTCCCGCCTGGTGCATCGGGTCCGCCTCGAGGACCATGGGGACCTGAAGGGCTCCCTGGCCGCCATCGATGCGAAGAGCGAATTCCCGTTCCCGATCGAACGCGTGCTGTTCGAATTCGGGACGCAGCCCGAGGTGACGCGCGGCAACCACGCGAACCTCCAGTCCCGCTTCGGCTTCGTGTGCGTGGCCGGCCACTGCACGATCGACCTCGACGACGGACGTACGCGCGAATCGATGCTCCTCGCCGGGCCGCTCGACCTGGTGGTCGTGGACAAGATGGTCTGGACGGTGATGCGCGACTTCTCCGAGGACTGTGTCCTGCTCATCCTGTCGGACCGGTCGTACGACCCGGCGGACTCTATCCGCGACTACGACGACTTCCTCGCCTGGTCGCGCTTCGGCGAGGAGGAATGACGCCATGAAGGGCGCGATCCTCGGCGATATCGTCGGGTCCGGCTTCGAAAGCCGGCACGGGTCCTCGAGGCATCGCTCCCGGCCGAAGGAGGGCCCGCCCATGAACCGCAGGACCGCGCTCTTCCTGTTGTCCCTGTGCGTCGCCTCGGCGACGCTCTTCGCGTTCCCGGCCGCCCGGGCCGCCGCGGACGACGCCTCCTTCCAGCCGCAGAAGATGCTCGCGAGCGTCTGCACGGTCGAGACGGCCGACTACCAGGGTTCCGGACTCGTCGTGACGTCCGACGGGCACGTCCTGACCAACGCGCACGTGCTCGACGGCGCGACGTCCTGCACGGTCTACTACGGCGGCGGCACCTACGACGCCACCCTCCTGCGCGTCGACCGGTCGCTCGACCTGGCCGTGCTCTCGACCGGCATCGTCGGGGCGGTGCCCGCCGAATTCGCCGAGACCGAGGACATCCTCGCCGGGATGGACGCGTACGTCGCCGGGTCGCCGGACGGCCTGCCGCAGACCATCACGCGGGGCATCGTCTCCGTCGTGGGCCAGCCCTATTACGGACAGCTCTTCCTGCAGACCGACGCGGCCGTGAACTCCGGCAACAGCGGCGGCCCGCTCTGCGCCGCCGACGGGCGCGTCCTCGGACTCGTGACCTTCACGATGGGCGACGCTCAGGAACTGGGTTTCGCGATCCCTGACCCCACGCTGCTCGGCTTCCTGCACCAGGCGGGCCTTCTGGCGGACCGCTCCGTATCGCCGCTGGCGGGCATCGAGGGCATCCCGGGCTACTACGACACGTCGGACGTGACCTACGACGATACGTATTACAGCGACGCGCCCACTTCCTTCCTCGACGACCCGGACGCGCCCGCGATCCTCCTCGTCGTCTGCGCCGTCGAGGGCGTCGGCATCGCCGGCCTCCTCGCCGCGCTGGTCGTCGTCCTGTCGCGCCGTCGCGGACGCCGCACGAAACGGACGGCTTGAGCCGGACCGGGGAATTCCTGCGCTCCTGACCTCGTTTTCCGTGTGCTATAGTGGACTTGAGCCGGCCGCCCGAGCGCGGTCCGCGGACCCGATTTCGAAGGAGACGCCGCATGGGACCCGGAACCTGGATCGCCCTCGGGCTGTCTTCGCTGACCTTCCTCCTGGCGCTGTATCTGGCGTTCCGCAGGGCGCCGCCCGACCCGCGCGTCAAGGAACTGCAGGACCGGCTCGCGCGCGTCGAGACGCTGGTCGAACGGCTCGACCCTCTGATGAGGCAGGAGCTGTCCTCCCTGCGCGGCGAACAGTCGCGGCAGATGGGGCAGGTCGCGGAGACGCAGCGCATGCAGCTGACGGGGATGGGCGAGGCCCAGATGCGGCAGCTGGCCCTGATCATGCAGACCAACAACGACGCGATCGCCAACCTGACGAAGACGACCGACCAGCAGTTGAAGGACCTCCGCGAGTCCGTGGCGGCGCGTCTCCAGACGATCCAGGGCGACAATGCCGCCCAGCTCGAGAAGATGCGCGAGACCGTCGACGAGAAGCTGCACAAGACGCTGGAGGAGCGGCTCGGCCAGTCCTTCAGCCTCGTGAGCGAGCGGCTCGAGCAGGTCCAGAAGGGCCTGGGCGAGATGCAGACGCTGGCCGTGGGCGTCGGGGACCTGAAGAAGGTCCTGACGAACGTCAAGACCCGTGGCACGATGGGCGAATACCAGCTCGGCTCGATCCTCGAGCAGCTGCTGGCGCCCGAGCAGTATGCGGCGAACGTGCGGACCGTCCCGCGCAGCGCGGAAGTCGTCGAGTACGCGATCCGGCTGCCCGGCAAGGACGCGGACGGGAACCCCGTCTGGCTGCCGATCGACTCGAAGTTCCCGGTCGAGGACTACTACGCCCTGCAGGCCGCCTACGACCTCGGGGACGCCGTCGAGATCGAGGCCCGCGGCAAGGCGCTCGAGACCGCCTTCCGCAAGGCCGCGAAGGATATCCACGACAAGTACGTCAGCCCGCCCGACACGACCGACTTCGGGATCCTGTTCGTGCCCGTCGAGGGCCTGTACGCCGAGGTCGTGCGCCGTCCGGCGCTGATGGAGCGGCTGCAGAACGACTACAAGATCAGCGTGGCCGGCCCCGCGACTTTCGCCGCGCTGCTCAACAGCCTGCGGATGGGCTTCCGCACCCTCGCGATCGAGAAGCGCTCGAGCGAGGTCTGGAAGATCCTGTCGGCCGTGAAGACCGAATTCAGCACCTTCGGCAAGGTACTCGCCAGCGCGAAGAAGAAGATCGACGACGCGGGCGACGATATCGACGCGCTGGTCGGCGTGCGGAGCCGGCAGATCCTGCGCAGGCTCGGCGACGTGACCGAAATGAAGCCCGGAGAGGCGCGCGCGCTGCTGGATCCGGGGACGGGAGAGGTCGAGTCCGTCGGAGTTCCGGACGACGTCGACGAGGAGTCGGCCGGGGAGGCATGATGGACAAGGGGAGGGGGAGTCCCGGGGTGACGGGGGCTTCTGTCCCGGAGAGTCGGCTCTCCGGACGGGGGGAGGAACAGGGCGGCGCCGCCAGAGCCAGTCGCTCGGACACGGTCGTCCGGATCGGCGCGGCCGTCGGCATCGCCGCCCTTCTCGGATCCGCGGGCTTCTACCTTTGGCTGGACGCCGCGACGCTGCTGCCCGCGGTCGTCGTCGAACTCGCGACCGCGGGCGTTCTCCTCGCCGTGTTCCGGCTCGACCGGAAGGGGCACCGGCTTGCGGCGAGCCTCGTCATGAACGTCTTCGTGGCGTTCCCGATCTTTCTCAATACATTGCTCTTCTTCGGCCACGATTTCGGGTTCCAGTACATCCTGGTCTTCTGCGCCATCCTGCCGTCGATTTCGGTCGTCACGGAGCGGTGGTGGATTCCCTTCCTGCTGACGCTGGTCGATATCGGGTACTTTTTCGCGACCTTCGCCGCCACGCCGCTCTTCGACCTGAGCAGGGCGTTTCCGTCGGCCACGGTCGCCGGCATCGGCGTCTTTTCCAACGTCCTCGCGATCCTGTGCATTGTGGCGACCGTCGGGTTCTACCAGCTCACGATGATCCAGCACGAGCGGAAGCTCGAGCGCCGTTCGACGAGCCTGACGACGTCGCTCGAGAAAGTCTACGTCGGGGGTGCGGACAAAATCCTGGACTGGAAGAACCCAGGAGGTAGTCCATGTACTCCCATGAGATGAGAAGAAGGGCCGTCGAGCTGTATCTCGAGCTTGGGAAGCGTCCAGCCGCCGTCGTCCATATTCTTGGATACCCTT
>CAILLO010000074.1 GCA_903835065.1 uncultured Eubacteriales bacterium | reverse complement strand
TCGAGCGCGGCGGTGAGAGCAGCACGATGAAGGCGTCGTCGGTGAGCGTGAAGTCGCTCACGACGTCCAGCCTGCGCAGCGTGCTGCCCGACATGCCCTCCAGATTGGCGGCGACCGCGTCGAGGATGTCGCCCACGATGCGCCACCCGAAGATGGGCTCGAGCCGCCCGAAGCGCTGAAGGCTGACGTAGAGGATGGCGACCTTGCCGCGCCGCTCGAGCTCGAGACGGATGCGGTCGGCCACCAGGCTGAGTGAGGGGAGCCTCGACGTGCCGTCGCTCACGAGGCTGCGGAGATTGGTGCGCGCCCTGCGCAGTGAGTCCTCGCTCGGTCGGTCCACGCTCTTCACCCCCGCCCGCGTGGCGTCAGGTCGCCTTCTGCTTCTCCTTGGGCTTGGCGCCGTCGGAGCCGGACTTGCCCGAGGACTTGTCTGCGGGCTTGTCCTTGGCCTTGTCGGCGCCACCCGAGGCGGCGGCGCTCTCGGCGGCCTCCCCGGAGCCCTCCGAACCGCCCTCCGAGGATCCTTCGGAGCCCCCGTCGCGACTTCCCGGTCGCCGGCCCGAACCCTTGCCGTAGTCCGTCGTGTAGAAGCCCGAACCCTTGAAATGGATGGCCACCGGATGCAGGACTTTCTGCAGGCGGCCGCCGCACTTCTCACAGGTCACGAGCGGGTCGTCGCTCATGCGCTGCAGGACCTCGAACGAGGCCCGGCAGTCGTCACACCTGTACTCGTAGATGGGCACGCGGAAAGCTCCTTCAGTGGTCGAGAGAAAGCCAGTGTAGCACAGGGCCCCGGAGCGGCCGGGTCAGGGCGCGAAGGGCGGCAGGTGGCCGGCGACGACGCGCACCGGCCGCCACGAGCGGATGAGCTCCCACGAGGCGAGCAGCTCCGCGGCGCCGGGGCCGGCGCCCGGGCGCATCGCGTCGAACGACTCCCGTGACGGCCCGATGGTGTCGCCGCAGAGGGCCACCGGTCCGTCAACGGTCTCGACGCGGAGACTGATGTGGCCGTCGCAGTGCCCCGGCGTGCGCGCCCACTCGATCCCCGGGGTGATGGTGCCGCCCTCGCCGCTGAGCCGCTCCTGCGGCAGCAGGTCCAGGAGCCCGCCGACGAGCACCCAGTACGGCGCCCGCGCCTCCAGCTCGTGCAGCGTCACCGGGGCGAGCAGGTCGGCGCAGCCGCCGGCGTGGTCGAGGTGCGCGTGCGTGAGGATCACGCGGTCGACGTCGGCGAGGCCGAGGCCGCGGCTCTCGAGCGCGCGCACCACGGGCTCGTTCTGCAGCGGCAGGCCCGGATCGACGACGATGGTCTGCGCGCCGCGCAGCAGGACCGTGTTGGGGAAGGTGGTCATGCCGACCACCGGTCGCGCGGCGCGGAGCGCGCGGTAGGCCGCGAACGCCTCCGGTGAGCGGTGTTCGGGCAACACGGCGACCGCACCGCCCTCGACGCTGAACACGAAGCGCGCGCTCGGCAGCAGGATGTCGACGTCGTAGGTGGCCATCGGTGGCGTTCGGCAGGCGCGCGCGCCTCAGGCCAGTTCCTCGTCCCCGTCCCGGCCCTCGTCGCGCGCGTAGATGAAATCGACCTTGTCCATGTTGAGGAGCACGAACGGCACGGCCTCCAGGAGCTCTTGGGTGCCCTTGGAGTAGATGCGCACCTTGGACAGCGTCAGCCTCGAGTCGCTGAAGGCGCGCAGGAAGTCCGACGCCCTGCGCGAGGTGGCGCGGCCGCCGACGCCGAAGTGAGCCACCCCCACGATCTTGAACTCACCGAGGTAGGCCACGATCTCGATCTCCTTGAAGCCCGTATCGTGATGCGTGCTCGCCGCGTGGTCTGCGGCGCCTGAGTCAGGCATCGCGTCCTCCCTCCTGTGCGTCCACCGCGTCCCGCCCGGTCGCGCTGCCCTCGCCGGTCGGACCGGTCCCAGAACATGGTGTACCCGCGAACGCCCCGACTGAGCCGCGTCCCGGCTGCAACGACAGGCGCAGGCGGGTGAGCGCCGCGCGCCGCGACTCTCCCGGTCGCGGCGCGAAGAGCACTCCGATCGCGGCGCCCACGGCGCCGCCGTAGATGAGGCTGCGCACCTTCGGCATCGCGCCCACTATAGCGACGCTATTTCGTGAACACCAGGCTCCCGCCGGCGGCGTCGACCTTGACCGTGTCGCCCTCGTGGAACTCGCCGCGCAGCAGGGCGCTCGAGAGGGGGTTCTCCACCAGCCGCTGGATGGCGCGCTTGAGCGGCCGGGCGCCGTACTCGGCGTCGTAGCCCTCCTCGGCGATGTGCGCCCTGAGACGATCAGTTCAAGACCCTGAAGGCGAAGCTGCGGACCCTCCCCGAGGGGCACGACCCGACCTCGCGGTCCGAAGCGCTGAAGTACACCCGCGAGACCGACATCATGACCGTCGGCCTCCTCTACGAGGTGCAGCAGCCGTCTCTCGTCGAGCGGCTCTCCGCTCAGAAGGTCACGTCCCTCCGGGGCGGCGCGGCGCCGACGACCCAGGACGTGATCAAGAGCTTCTACCCGGCGTTCTAGCGCCGAGAGGATGTCGACGACCCGGGAGGGCCTCCCGCCAGCGCGCCGCCCCGGTGCCGGGGTCTGGCCGCTGGCGGTGGCGGTCCTCCTGGGGCTCCTTGCCGGGCAGTGGTTCTTCGGCCGCGCGGGCCGGCGGGACCCTCCCGCCGCGGCCGTTCCCCGACCGGTCGCCGCCCGCGGAGACCTTTCCCAGGAAGAGAAGGCGACCGTGGAGCTCTTCAAGGCGGCCAGCCCGTCGGTGGTCTACATCACGAGCCTCGCGAGACGCTCCGTCGGCTGGTTCGACGTCATGGAGGTCCCGCAGGGAACCGGCTCCGGATTCGTCTGGGACCAGAGCGGCCACATCGTCACGAACTTCCACGTCATCCAGGACGCGCAGGCGACGAAGGTGACCTTCTCCGGCCAGGCGACCTATCGGGCGACGCTCGTCGGCGTCGCGCCCGAGAAGGACCTCGCGGTCCTCCGGATCTCGGCGCCCCGGGAGAAGCTGGTGCCGATCCTGCTCGGGACGAGCGGGAACCTCCAGGTCGGACAGCGGGTCTTCGCCATCGGGAACCCGTTCGGCCTGGACCAGACGCTGACGACCGGGATCGTCAGCGCCCTGGGCCGGAGAATCCAGTCCGCGACCGACCGGGCGATCGAGGGGGTCATCCAGACCGACGCCGCGATCAACCCGGGGAATTCCGGGGGTCCGCTCCTCGACAGCGCCGGCCGTCTCGTCGGGGTGAACACCGCGATCGCCAGCCCCTCGGGGGGGAGCGCCGGGATCGGCTTCGCGGTCCCCGTCGACACGGTGAACCTCGTCGTCCCCCAGCTGATCCTCCACGGCCGCATGGTCCGGCCGCAGCTCGGGGTCGTCCTCGCGGACGACTCGATCGCCATCCGCCTCGGCGTCGAGGGCGCGCTCGTCCTCAGGGTCGACCCGGGGAGCGGAGCCGCCAGAGCGGGCCTGCGCGGGACGCGGCGGACGGAGGAGGGGGACCTCCTCCTCGGCGACGTCATCCAGTCGTTCGGGGGGCGCCCCGTCGCCTCGAGCGGCGACCTCCTGAACGCCCTGGAGGAGAAGAAGGCCGGCGAGACCGTGTCGATTAAATATCTCCGGGATGGACGCACGGGCGAGGCGCGGGTTACGCTCAAAGACGGCCCTTGAGGAGTTGGGTTCGCATGCGAAAGCGCGCCTCGAAGCTGAAAGCCGTCGAGCCGGTTCCCGACAAGACCGCCCTCTACTTTGCGCCCTCGCCGGCCCACGCCGAGCGGTTCATCGCCACGCTGCGCGAGCTGGAGGGATCGACCGTCCGGGTCGCAAGGGACGGGGTGGTCTTCGAGAGCCGGGTCATGAACCTCCATTTCGAGATTCACCACTCCCCGGCCAGGGCGCACGAGGCGCTCAGGCACCGGTTCTTCAACCTGGTCCTCCTCGACGTCCGGGATGCCGGCTTCCCCGTCTCCCGTCTCCAGTCCGACTTCAAGAAGACGCTG
>CAILLO010000073.1 GCA_903835065.1 uncultured Eubacteriales bacterium | reverse complement strand
GGGGACCCCGCACGATATACAGGAATCGTTCGAAAGCGGGGAGGTCACTTCTGCTCCACCACGAGGCGAGAGAAGCGAGCCGAGGCGGAGCAGTGTGACAAGGTTCCACGGTGCTTGGATTTCGTGGAAGGTCACATAGGCTCAGGCAGGCATCGAAGCGTAGTGACAGGGGACCTCGCGTCCCGGACGGATGACCCGAAACCATGCGAAAATCGAAGGAATCGAAAGAACTGGGATTCCAGCGTAAATCGTGGTTGACACTCCGGACCTTCCCCGCTATGATGGGAAAGCGGAAAAGCGTATTTTCTGCGGCGAAGGCCGCTGGAGAAGGAACGGAGGTAGACAGGACAGATGAAGACGTATGTGGCGAAAATCGCCGACATCCAGCGCAAGTGGTATGTCGTCGACGTCGAGGGGCTCGTTCTCGGACGGGCGGCCAGCGAAGTCGCGAAGGTGCTGCGTGGCAAGACCAAGCCGGATTTCACGCCTTTCGTGGACACGGGCGATTACGTGATCGTGGTGAACGCGGACAAGGTGGTCCTCACGGGCCGGAAACTCGACCAGAAGATGTACCGATATCATACGGGCTATGCCGGAGGCCTCAAGGAGATCCAGTACAGCCAGATGATGCGGACCAAGCCGGAGAAGGTCTTCGAGCTCGCGGTCAAGGGGATGCTCCCCAAGAACGCGCTGGGTCGTGCGATCTACAAGAAACTCAAGGTCTATGCGGGACCGGACCATGAGCAGCAGGCTCAGAAGCCCGAAGTCCTCAAGATCCTGGTCTGATGAGGGGAGGAGCACCGATCCATGGCGACTAAGACGACCAAGGCGAAGCAGGTATTCTTCTACGGAACGGGCCGGCGCGAGAACGCCGTCGCGTGTGTCCGCATCGTGCCCGGCAAGGGCAACGTCACCGTCAACGGCCGCGAGCTCGAAGAGTACTTCGGCCTCGAGACCCTGAAGATCATCGTGAAGCAGCCCCTCGTGCTGACCGCGACCGAAGACAAGTTCGACCTGATTTGCAAGGCGGTCGGCGGCGGGCTCTCCGGCCAGGCCGGCGCGATCCGCCATGGGCTGTCCCGTGCGCTGCTCAAGGCCGACGACACTTTCCGTCCCGTCCTCAAGAAGGCGGGCTTCCTGACGCGCGATCCGCGCATGAAGGAACGCAAGAAGTACGGTCTCAAGAAGGCGAGAAAAGCCTCCCAGTTCTCCAAGAGATAAGAGGCCGATCCGTTGGTACGAAGACGGGACGAGGGACCTGCGGGGCCTTCGTCCCGTTTGCTTTGGACGAGAGAGGGGTGTCGGACGTGCTGCTGATCCGTGGGGGTTCCGTCTGGACGATGGAGGGCGGGCGCCGCTTCGAGCGGGGCTATGTGCTGTGCGACGGCGACCGGATCGTCGAGGTCGCCGAAGGCGACGGTCCGGCCGACCTGGAGGCCGCGCGGGTCGACCGGGTGGTCGACGCCGGGGGCGGCGTCGTGATGCCCGGCCTGATCGACGCGCACTGCCACCTCGGCGTGTTCGCCGACGGTGGCGGCAGCGAGGGCGACGACGGCAACGAGGAATCCGACCCGGTGACGCCGCAGCTGCGCGCCGTCGACGCAATCCACCACGAGGACCGCTGCTTCTCCGAGGCCGTCGCCGGCGGCGTCACGACCGTGATGACCGGCCCCGGCAGCGCCAACGTGCTCGCGGGGCAGTTCGCCGTGCTGAAGACGGCCGGACGCGACGTCGACCACATGGCCGTCCTCGCGCCCGCCGCCATGAAGGCGGCCTTCGGCGAGAACCCCAAGAAGAGCTACGGACCGCGGCACGCGGCGCCGTTCACCCGGATGGCGACCGCCGGCCTGTTGCGCGAGACGCTGTTCAAGGCCGAGCGCTACCTGCGCGACGTCGCCGGTGCCGAGCGGAAGGGCGAGAAGGGCCCCGACTTCGACATGAAGCTCGAGGCGATGCGCCCGGTCCTGACGAGGGAGATCCCGCTCAAGATCCACGCACACCGGGCCGACGACATGCTGACCGCGATGCGGATCTGCGAGGAGTTCGGCCTCCGCTACACCCTCGAGCACGCGACCGAGGGCTATCGGATCGTCGACGCGCTGCTTGAGGCGATGGAGGGGAAGTTCCGGAAGAGCACGCTCGAGGGCGTGGTCGTCGGACCGCTCCTCCTCGACCGCAGCAAGCCGGAACTCCGCAACATGGACCTCCGCAACCCCGGGATTCTCGCGTCGCGCGGCATTCCCATCGCGATCATGACCGACCACCCCTGTGTGCCGATCCAGCACCTCACGCTCAGCGCGGCGATGGCCGTGCGCGAGGGGATGGACGAGGACGCGGCGCTGCGGGCGGTGACGATCCACGCGGCCCGCATCTGCGGGATGGAGGACCGGATCGGGTCCCTGGCGCCGGGCAAGACCGCCGACGTAGCCGTCTTCTCGGGCCATCCCTTCGATTTCCGCACCAAGGTCCGCTGCACCGTGATCGCCGGGTCCGTGGTCCATGGGGCCTGAATCCGCCCTGGCGCTGACCGTGGACACCTTCTCCCGCGAGGAGACGGTGGACTTCGGCGTCGCGCTCGCCGGACGTCTGCGCGAGGGAGACGTCGTCGAGATGGACGGCGACCTCGGCGCAGGGAAGACGGCCCTGACGGAGGGCATCGCCTGCGGCCTCGCCGTGCGCGGCGCCGTGTCGAGCCCGACCTTCACGTTGCTGATCGACCACGCCGCTGGCCCGTGCGGCCTGCCGCTGCACCACTTCGACGCCTACCGCCTGCAGGACGCCGACGAGTTCCTCCACCTCGGGTTCGACGAAATCGTCGGCTCGGGCGGCGTGACCGTCGTGGAGTGGGCCGGGCGCGTGCGTTCGGCGCTGCCCTCCGAAGCCGTCCGGATCGTCGCGAGCCGCCGGGACGAGCTGGGGGAGGACGTGCGACGCCTGGACGTGGCGTTCCCGCAGGGCCGTGAGGACGACGCCGCCGCGCTCGCGCGCTTCGTCGACACGATGGCCCGCGGGCGGGAGGAGGGGACCCCATGCTGATCCTGGCCGCCGATACGTCGACCCGCAGCGCCTCCGTAGCGCTCGTGCGGGACGGCGAAGTGCTCGGCGAGACGACGCTGTCGCTCGGCCGCGCGCATTCCACGACCTTCCTCCCCGCCCTCGAGGAGCTGATGCGCCGCTGCGGCTTCACGCACGCCGATCTCGACGCCTACGCCTGCACCGTCGGACCCGGCTCCTACACGGGCATCCGCATCGGACTCGCGACCCTGCAGATGATGGCCTATGCCGCCGGCAAGCCCATCTACGGCGTGTCGACGCTCGACGCGCTGGCGCTGCTGCTGCAGGTCTCCAGCGCGCTCCTGGTTTGCCCGATGCTCGACGCCCGGAGCGGCCGCGTCTTCGCGAGTGCGCTCGATGGAGCGGGTGCGTCGGATTCCGGCCGACGCGTCGAGGAGGGCAACCGCAAGGCCGACGATTTCGCGGCGGCCCTCGCGGCAGCCGTGTCCGCCCCTTCGTCCTCCATCGCCTCGATCGTCCTCTGCGGCGACGGCGCCTCGATCCATGCGGATGCGATCCGGACATGCCTGCCCGGTATCGACGTGTCCGTGGCTCGCGGCGCCCTCCGCAATCCGCTCGCCTCCTCGGCGGCGCTGATCGCCGCCCGCCGCGCCACGGCCGGCGACCCCGGCGATCCGGCGTCCCTCTCCGCCTCCTACCTCTCTCCCTCACAGGCCGAACGCGAGGCCGATGCTCGGGAGAAGAAGCCGTGACCGTGCGCGTCGCCCGCCCGGCCGATGCCGACGCGATTCTCGCCCTCGAACGCGCCAGCTTCACGATTCCCTGGAGCGAGGAATCGATCCGGTCCGACCTCGAGGACAACGCCGCCGCGCGCTACTGGGTCGCCGAGGTGGACGGGCGGGTCGTCGGCTACGTCGGCCTGTGGCGCGTCCTCGACGAAGGCCAGATCATGGACGTCGCCGTGCTGCCCTCGCACCGCCGCCACGGTGTCGCCACGAGGCTCCTGGAAGCCTTGATCGAAGATTGCGCTGCCGCCGGCATCGACCGCCTGCTCCTCGAGGTCCGCGAGAAGAACGTCGGGGCCCTGGCTCTCTACGAGGGGCTTGGATTCGAGCGGGAGGGGCTTCGGAAGGGGTATTATCCGGATGACGGCGACAGCGCCGTGCTCATGGGGCGGGCCGTCCGAAGGCCGTAGAAATTGGTGCTTTGCTTCCGCGCCGTAATCCCCAAGGGCACGTATCGCGCCGTTCTCAACGCTCTCCCGATGCCCGCGGGGCGGTCATCGTCCGCGTTCGTTTGTCCACCGTCAGCCTCGACAGCGAGTAGTTGCGGGAGGCTGTCACGATGCGAGCATCGTACGCCTCCCGACTCGCTGTATAGGCTGTGCGGTGGACCTGAACGTGCACTAGGGGAGTCGCGGTGCTTCATTGACACCCCAATTCGGCGAACCTATACTGTACCTAGATTCACACCCCCAAGGCAGGAGGAAGCGGCATGCTCACGAAGACCGTGGTTTTCCGGTGCGACGAGTCCCTTCAGATGAAGGTCGTCGCGGTCCTGATCCAGAAGGCCTCCGTATTCCGCTCCAGCGTCTGGCTGTCCCGCGGCGAACGCCGCGCCAATGCGAAGAGCCTCCTCGGCGTGATGTCCCTCGGCATCGAGAACCAGGCCGAACTGCAGGTGACCGCCGATGGCGAGGACGAGTCCGAAGCGATCGAGGCCGTCACGTCCTACCTCGCGCACCCCGAATCCTGACCCGCTGCCGAATCCCCCCTCGAAGATGACGAACGACGAACCGAGCGTCCCGCTGGACGCGAGACTGGACCTGGTCCCTGCGAAGCCGGGCGTGTACCTGATGAAGGACGCGGCCGGCCGCATCATCTATGTGGGCAAGGCCAACTCCCTCCGCCACCGCCTGGCGAACTACTTCGGCGGCGAGACCCCCCGCGGCGGCGTCAAGGTCGAGGCGATGGTGTCCCATGTCCGCGACTTCGACTTCGTCGTCTGCGCCAGCGAATTCGAGGCGCTGCTGCTCGAGTGCAACCTGATCAAGCGGCACCAGCCCCGCTACAACATCCTCCTCAAGGACGACCGCGAGTACCCCTATATCCGCGTGACGATGAACGAGACCTATCCGCGCGTCCTCAAGGCCTTCCACATAGGCCCCGACCGCGCCGAGGGCGCGCGCTACTACGGACCGTACCTCGGGGGCCAGCTCTTCGAGGCGCTCGAGGCGCTTCGGGCCATCTTCCCGATGAAGACCTGCCAGCGCGTTTTCCCGCGCGATATCGGCAAGGAGCGCCCCTGTCTGAACTACTACATCGGGCGCTGCATCGCGCCCTGCCTCGGCACCGTCTCCGCCGAAGACTACCGCGCCGTGATCGACGACATCTGCCGCTTCCTCGAGGGCCGCTACGACGGGATCCTGCAGGGCCTGCAGGAGGCGATGGCCCGTGCCGCCGAGGAGGAGCGCTTCGAGTCGGCCGCCGTGTACCGCGACCGCATCGCGGCGCTGTCGAGAATCCTCGCCAAGCAGAAGGCCGTGTCCGGGCGGGAGACCGACAAGGACGCGCTCGGCCTCGCCCGCAACGGCACCGAGTGCTGCGTCCGCCGCCTCGAGGTCCGCGCCGGGCGCATCGTCGGTCAGGGCACGTTCTTCCTGCCCGACGACGGGTCGCCCGACGAGGAGATCCTCGCCGCATTCCTCGCCCAGTACTACCCCGAGGCGCCGGCCGTCCCGCCCGAGATCCTCGTGCCGTTCCTCCCCGCGGGCGCGGACGACGTGCAGGCTCTCCTCGCCCAGTTCCGCGGCACCCGCGTCGGCCTGCGCGTCCCGCAGCGCGGCGACGACCGCGGCCTGCAGACGATGGCCGCCGAGAACGCCACCGCCGCGCTGCACCGGCGCGCCGTCCTGCAGGGGCATGGCGAGGAGGCCGTGAAGGCGGCGCTCGACGACCTCGCCGGGCTCCTCTCGCTGGAATCGGCGCCCTACCGGGTCGAGGCCTTCGACATCTCCAACACGGGCGCCGACGACCGGGCGGCCTCCATGGTCGTCTTCATCGACGGCAAGCCCGACCGGCAGTCGTACCGTCTCTTCCGGATCGGCACCGTGGGCCGCGACGACCGCGCCGCGATCCAGGAGGCCGTCTCCCGACGGCTCGGCCGCCGGGGCGACACGGAGTTCGGAGCCCCGCCCGACCTGCTGCTCATGGACGGCGGCATCGGCCAGGTCCAGGCGGCGCAGGCCGCCATGGCCGAACGCGGGTGGCATGTCCCCGTCGCCGGGATGGTCAAGGACGACCGCCACCGCACGCGGGGGCTCGTCCTGCCCGACGGTCGCACCGTGGAGCTCGCGCTGCGCCTGCTCGACGCCCGCGGCGAGGGCCCGGACGACTCCGAGGAGCGCGAGCGCCGCATGCGCCTGCTGCGCCTGCTCACGGCCGTCCAGGACGAGGCGCACCGCTTCGCGCAGAAGTACAACCGAAAGCTCCTGTCCAAGCGCACCAAGCGCTTCACGCTCGAAGGCATCGACGGCGTCGGGCCGACGCGCCGCCGGGCGCTGCTGTCCGCCTTCGGCACCCTGAAGGCGATCTCCGAGGCCGACCTCGCGGCGATCGTCGCCGTCGAGGGGATGACCGCGAAGTCCGCCGCCGCCGTGCACGCGCACTTCCACCCCGAACGAGAGGAGGCCCGCTGATGGCGCTGTTCGCCATCGCCGACCTGCACCTCTCCTTCGGGAGCGGCAAGCCGATGGACATCTTCGGCCCTCAGTGGAAGGATCACGCCGAGCGGCTGCGCGCGGCCTGGACGGAGACCGTCGGACCGGACGACCTCGTGGCCGTGCCGGGCGACGTCTCGTGGGCGATGCACCTGCCCGAACTCGTCCCCGACCTCGCCTTCCTCGACGCCCTTCCCGGGCGCAAGCTCCTGATGCGCGGCAACCACGACTACTGGTGGACGACGCTCGCCAAGATGGACCGCTACCTCGGCGACCACGGCTTCGCCTCGGTCTCGTTCCTGCGCAACTCCGGCGTCCGTCTTCCGGGGGAGGACCCCGCGGGGCCCGGCACCGTGGTATGCGGGACGCGCGGGTGGATGCTGCCGGACGATCCGGAGTTCGGCGCCGAGGACGAGAAGATCCTCGCACGGGAAGTCGTCCGTCTGAACCTGTCGCTCGCCGAGGGAGACCGCCTCCGCGCCGCCGGCGACCGGCTCGTCGTGATGGTCCACTACCC
The DNA here is from genome assembly GCA_903835065.1 of uncultured Eubacteriales bacterium. GTDB lineage: Bacteria > Bacillota > Clostridia > Saccharofermentanales > UBA5734 > CAILLO01. Next base: position 1,997 of record CAILLO010000073.1, on the reverse strand, counting down.
GCCGATGGGCCCCGCGGGCTGGCCCACGGACTTCTCCGGGGTCCTCGAGGCGCACGGGGCCGATCTCTGCGTCTACGGGCACCTCCACGGGGATGCGGCGGGACGGGGCGTGTCGGGCGTGGTCAGGGGCGTCGAGTACCGCAACGCGAGTGCCGACCATATCTCTTTCAAACCCTTGCGGCTCTAAGGTTTCACGCCGAATCGCCCCTTGCGGTCGAATCATTGCATAGGGTATACTGTTCACGCCCTGTGGACGAAGCGGGAATGGGATTCCAGGCCGCGATTCCAGGGGGACGAATTCGAAAGCGCGGGTATCCGATGGCCAGCAGCATGACCGGGTTCGGTCGCGGGGAGGCCGTGTCCGATGGACGACGTTTCCTCGTCGAGATCCGTACGGTGAACAACCGCTATAGTGATATCCAGATACGGATGCCGCGCGCGCTGGCGCCCTTCGAGACGCGCGTGCGCGAGGCCGTCGCGGCCCGCGTGGGACGCGGCAAGATCGACCTCTACGTCACTTACGAGGACCACCGCCCGGAGGCAGCCCGGATCGTCTGCGACCTCCCCCTCGCGAAGTCCTACGCCGAAGCCCTGCGCGAGATCGCGCGGGCCATAGGGTCCGACGAGGCCGTGTCCACCGCGCAGGTCGCCAAGCTCGGCGACGTGATGCGCCCCGAGACCTCCGAGCCCGCCGAGGAGGAGACCTGGGCGCTACTCGAGGAGGCCCTGCGCGAGGCGCTGCAGTCGCTGACCGCGATGCGCGCCGCCGAAGGGAAGAAGCTCGTCGCCGACATCCTCGCCAAGGTCAAGGGGCTCCGTGTCCTGATCCGCAGGGTCGAGGAGCGCGCCCCGCGCGTGCCCGAGGAATACCGCGCGAAGCTGATGCTGCGCGTGCAGGACCTGCTCGGCGAGAACGCCCGCGCGCTGTTCGACGAACAGCGCCTGGCCGCAGAGGTCGCCCTCTATGCGGACCGCTGTTCGGTGGACGAGGAGCTCGTGCGCCTCGCGAGCCACATGAACCAGCTGGAGGAGACGCTCGTCCAGGACGTACAGGTCGGCAAGAAGCTGGACTTCCTGCTGCAGGAGATGAATCGGGAGGTCAACACGACCGGCTCCAAGGCCAACGACCTGGAGCTGACGCGGGCCGTCGTCGAGATGAAGAGCGAGCTGGAGAAGATCCGCGAGCAGATCCAGAACCTCGAGTGAGGCGTGCGGTGGGGGAAAAGCAGGGAATGGTCTTCGTGAAGGTCGGGTTCGGGAACCTCGTGTCGGCGGCGCGCGTGATCGCGGTCGTCAGCCCGGATTCCTCGCCGGTGAAACGGCTCGTGGCGGACGCCCGCGACCGCGGCGCCCTGATCGACGCGACGTCGGGACGCAAGACCCGCGCCGTGCTCGTGATGGACAGCGACCACGTCGTCCTCTCGTCCCTGGCGGTAGAGGACCTCGAGAAGGGTCTCACCGAGGGGGCCGCGGGATGACCGACGGTTCGACGTCCCTCCGTCCCGTGCGCGGCATCGTCGTGGCCGTCTCCGGCCCTTCGGGCGTCGGGAAGGGCACCGTGATCGCCCGCATGCAGGAGCTCCGCCCCGACGTGGTCCACTCGGTCTCCGTGACGACGCGCCCGATGCGCCCCGGCGAGACGGAAGGCGTGGAGTACTTCTTCCGCAGCCGCGAGGAATTCGTGGCGATGCTCGACCGCGACGAGATCCTGGAACACGACCTCTACTGCGGCAGCTACTACGGGACGCCCCGGGCGGCCGTGCTGAAGTCGATCGAGGAGGGCCTCGACATCGTGATGGATATCACGGTGCCCGGTTCGCTGACCGTGCTGGAACGATTCCCGGAGACGATCGGGGTCTTCCTGCTGCCCCCGTCCTTCACCGAGCTCCGCCGTCGCCTGCTCGGGCGCGGCACAGAGAACGCCGCGGTGATCGAGAAGCGCCTCCAGAAGGCGGTCGAAGAGATCGGCCGCGCCCAGAAGTTCGAATACGTCGTGG
>CAILLO010000072.1 GCA_903835065.1 uncultured Eubacteriales bacterium | reverse complement strand
CGGGACCCTCGTTCCGACCTTGGGCATACCGGCGGGCTGCAAGATGCACTCCGCCGTCTTCGCCGTGAACCCGCGCCGGGCGGGGGAAATCGTCGTCGAACTGCTCGACGGCAGGATCCGGTCCTTCCACGACGCCGAAGTGATGGACATCGACGAGTCGAGTTTCCGGCAGAACCGCGTGCAGTCCCGGTTGTACGGATACCTGAAGGCGCCCGACGAACCGGTCCGCATGCAGGGCATGAAAAGCGGCCGTGCGCCGGGAGAGGCGGCATCGGTCGCAGGATTGGCCGGATCCGTCGCTCGGCGGATGGAGCGCGACACGCTCTATATCGTCGGCCCGGGGTCGACGACCCTGACAGTCCTCGAGGCACTCGACCTATCCGGCACTCTTCTGGGCGTCGACCTGGTCTACAACAGAGAACTCGTCGGCAGGGACGTCGCCGAGCAGGAGATTCTCGCGGCGCTCGACCGATATCCCTCCCGACGGATCCTCGTCACCATCATCGGCGGGCAGGGGGTCGTCTTCGGACGCGGCAACCAGCAGATCAGCGCGGAAGTCATCCGTCGCGTCGGCACCGCGAACGTCCTGATCGTGGCGTCGAAGGGCAAGATGGACGCTCTGCTCGGGCGAAGCCTGCTGACCGACACGGGCGACATGGAAATCGACGAGGCGCTGCGCGGGTACCGCCGGGTCATCGTGGGTGTCGACGAGACCGTGATGGCGAAGGTGGAATGCTGAGGCGTGAATTCGGGGAGGGTGGACGGATATGCATCGAATCGAACTTGACGGGACATGGAGGATGAGACGCATCGGCGACGAGGACTGGATTCCGGCAGTCGTCCCGGGATCCTATCTGAACGACCTTCTCCGTTCCGGCCTGATTCCGGACCCGTACTATCGCGATCTCGAGGCCGTTGCCAAAAAGGAGTGCGAGAAGGATTGCGAGTACGAGCGGAGTTTCGACGTCGACCCGGATCTTCTCGATTCGGAGGAGATCGAACTGGTCTGCGATGGTCTCGATACACTCGGCAGCATCTTCTTGAACGGAAGTCCCGTCGCCTCGACCGACGACATGCACCGGACCTGGCGCTTCGATGTGAAGCGGTTTCTGGTCGTCGGCGAAAACACGATCCGCATCCACTTCGCCTCCGCCCTATCCTATATCCGGAAGGTCCGGCAGAATTCGGACATCACCTATGTGCCCAAGGGGTGCATCGCCGGAAGCGAGTTCATCCGGAAGGCGCACTGTTCCTTCGGCTGGGATTGGGGTCCGCAGTTGCCGGACATGGGAATCTGGCGCGGCATCGGCATCGAAGGGAGAACATCCGCGAAGATTGTCGACGTTCGAATCTCGCAGCATCACGAAAATGGGAGAGTCGATCTCGACCTTCGGCTCGAAATCGAGCGGCTCGGTGTGGAAGGATGCGCAACCGAGGGTCGCCGGGGCCCGCTTCGCTTCGTGGCGGCGCTCACCTCCCCGATGGACGAGACGATATGTTCGAGTGCGGATCTGGAGGGGGAGACGGCCGAAATCCACCTCCCTGTCCTCGACCCGCAGCTCTGGTGGCCCAACAATCTGGGCGACCACCCGCTCTATGGAATCCGGACGGAGCTCTGGGACGGAAGTCTGCTTCTGGAAAGCCGGAGCTACCGCATCGGACTTCGCGAGATCCGCATCGACCAGAGCGAGGACCAGTGGGGCAGAGGGTTCTGCTTTCAGGTCAACGGCGTGAAGTTCTTCGCCATGGGGGCGGACTACATTCCGGAGGACGCCGTCTGGGGGAGAAGGAGCGCGGAGCGGACGAAACGGCTCGTGCAGGACTGCGTCCTCGCGAACTTCAACTGCCTGCGAGTCTGGGGCGGCGGTGCATTCCCGGACGACTGGTTCTTCGATCAGTGCGATGAAGCCGGCATTCTGGTCTGGCAGGACCTTCTCTTCGCTTGCAACGTCTACGATTTGACTGAAAATTTCGTGAAGAACATCTCCGCCGAGACGGCGGACAATGTCCGGAGAATCCGGCACCACGCCTGCCTCGGACTGTGGTGCGGGAACAACGAGATCGAGTGGCAATGGGTCGAGACCGCGGACGTGGCTTGTCATTCCAACCGCTATCGGCAGATGTATCTCGAGCAGTTCGAGCGGTTGCTGCCCTCCGTGGTCGCCGAGAACGATTCGAACACGTTCTTCTGGCGATCGTCGCCGTCCTCGTCCGGGGGTTTCGCCGACCCGAATTCGGAATCGCAGGGAGACATGCACATCTGGGACGTCTGGCACGGGCTTCTGCCTTTCACGGCGTACCGGAAGAAGTTCCCTCGATTCTGTTCGGAGTTCGGCTTCGAATCCTATCCTTCCATGAAGACGATCGAGTCGTTTTCGCTTCCGGAGGACAGGAACGCCTTCTCCTACGTCATGGACCGGCACCAGAAGTACCCGTCGGGGAATTCGCGGATTGCCTTCTACCAATCCGAATACCACCACCAGCCGTCCTCGCTGGAGGAAATGGTCTACTCGTCGCAACTGCTGCAGGCAGAAGCGATGCGGCACGGGGTGGAGCACTGGAGGCGCAATCGCGGACGCTGCATGGGTGCAGTGTATTGGCAGCTGAACGACAACTGGCCGGTGGCGTCCTGGGCGAGCCTGGATTATTCCGGACGATGGAAGGCGACTCATTATTCCGCCCGGCGGTTCTTCGCTCCGGTTTCCATTTCGGCAGTCGAGATCCAGCACGCGACAGCCGAATCGCAGGACTCTCAGATGGAAAAGGACTTTCGGATCGACGGCGCCGAACTCCACGTCTCCAATGAACGCCGGATGGCGCTTTCCGGAACCGTCCGCTGGAGTCTTCGCGACAGCCGGTCCGAGGAGATCGATTCCGGGACGGTTTCGGTCGAGTTGGATGCCATGTCCGCCAAACAGGCCCTTCGTCTGGATTTCACGGACGAACTGGCGCATCGTGGGAATCGGAGGGATCTGCATCTTCTCTTCGAGGTCCTCGAAGGCCAGTCCGTGGAGAGCGAGGGTTGCATGCTTTTCGTGCAACCCAGATTCCATGAGTTCCAGGATCCGGACATCACCTTTATCGTCACGGAGACGGAGGGGGAGTTTCTGGTCGAACTCACTTCGAAGGCCTTCGCGCAGTCCGTGATGCTTGACACCGTCGGATTCGACTGCGTCTTCTCCGACAACTGGTTCGATCTGCCCGCGAACCGGGGAAAGACGGTCCGGGTGGAAAAAAGCCGGGACCTGCTGGCATTGGGCTTTGAAGCATTCTCCCGCTCGCTGTCCGTTCGTAGCGTTTTCGACATCGGCAGAGCATAGCATCCCATGAACTCCAGAGGAAGCAGGAGGACAAGACCATGCTGCAAGCCGTGATGATTACGCCCGGCCGGATTGAATTCCGTGAAATACCGATCCCCGAACCCGGGGTCGGTGAAGTTCTCGTACGGATTCTGCGTATCGGAGTGTGTGGTTCCGATATCCACGTCTATCATGGGAAGCACCCCTACACGACCTATCCGGTCGTCCAGGGACACGAGGTGTCCGGAAGCATCGAACGCGTCGGGCCGGGTGTGAAGTCGCTGCAACCTGGGGACAAGGTCACCCTACAGCCCCAGGTCGTCTGCGGACATTGCCTGGCCTGCACGCAGGGCCGATACAACATCTGCGAGAATCTGAAGGTCATGGGCTTCCAGACGACGGGAACCGCCTCGGAATTTTTCGTCGTCAACGCCGCGAAGGTCCTGAAACTCCCCGACGGACTCGGTTACGACGAAGGTGCCTTGGTCGAACCGCTGGCCGTCGCCGTCCACGCGCTTGCACGAGGAGGGCATATCCTCGGGAAGAAGATCCTGGTCCTTGGCGCAGGCCCGATCGGGAACCTCGTCGCGCAGGCTGCGAAGGGAATGGGGGCCGAAGCCGTCATGATCACCGATCCAAGCGTCTATCGGCTGTCCAAGGCGCGGGAATGCGGCATCGACTTCTGCGTGGATCCGACCCGACAGGACCTGATGCTCGCCCTGCTGGAGCACTTCGGACCGGACCGCGCAGATCTGGTCCTGGAGTGCGCCGGGTCCGGGGGGGTCGCCATCGAGCAGGCAATCGCATGCGCGCGGAATGGAACGGACATCATAATCGTTGGCGTGTTCGGGGATCGGCCGCCCCTGGATTTGGCGCGGGTTCAGGACCGCGAACTGCGGTTGGTCGGAACCCTCATGTACCAGGAGAGGGATTATGTGAAGGCCATCCAGCTGATTGAAACGAGGAAAGTATCGATCCCGCCACTCATCACGGATCGCTTCGACTTCAAGGACTATCAAGCGGCCTACGAATGGATTGACATGAAGAGGGACCAGGTCATGAAAGTCCTGGTGGTCGTCGAGGCGGCCAATCCATCGAAGAAGGATGCCAGGAAATTGGGGGAACCGGATTGAACTGGATTCCAGAAGAGACCGCTGAACCTGAAGAAACTGTGGAATGCGCTGGATCAGCGAATTCCGGGGCTCGACTCGAATTGTCCGAAAGTTGGCGAAACCCACAGTCGCCTGGTTCGGGACCAGACGTCGCAGGTTCGAATCCTGTCACTCCGACCAGTACAAAGAGAGGGCCTTCGGTTCACACCGGAGACCCTCTTTGCTTGTGGCCGCGGGGGCGGAGGCCGATTCCGTCCGGATCCACCGCTACACCTTGCCGATCGCGACGCGCCAGACCTCGGGCCCTTCCTCGAGGTACTCCCAGGTGAACCGACCGGGCATCTCGGCCAGGAACAGGTAGTGCAGAGGACGAGGATCGTGGTCGTTGACCAGCTCCATGCGCTGGCCCAGGGCGAGCGCCTCGAAGGCGACGAGAATGGCGGGGTGCTTGTCCTTGGGCTCGTACTGCCGGGCGTCCACCCGTGCCGCGAATCCTTCCATGGGAAATCCTCCTCCTGACATGCCGCTTTCCGCGGCGTCCGCAACTTCTGGTTCCATTCTGGCCCATCCGGCTCGAAACGCCTGTGATTCCCGTCACACTTCGCCCCCCTGTCGCTTCGCGACGGAAGGTGGCAGAATGGAAGGAGACGGGAGTCGCGCGGAACGGGCGCGAAGGACGACAGGGGAGGAATCGCCGTGACGAAGGTCTTCAACGAGCATTCGGTCGAGTACGTCGAACGGAATTTCGGCCAGAAGGAATACGCCTGGCACACGAGGGAGAAGCTGACCGGATTCCTCGGCGCGGAGCGGGTGCGGATGGATGTCCGTTCGCTCGACCCGGGCGCCTGTTCGTCCCCGTACCCCTTCCACCGCAACGCCGAGGAACTCTTCATCGTACTGTCGGGGGAGATGGCCCTGCGGAGGCCGGAGGGCCTGACCGTCGTCCGCGCGGGGGACATCGTGACCGTCGCGGCCTTCGACGTCGCGGGATATCCCGAAACGGGCAAGGGCATGCTGTCGAAGCCTCGCGAACGGTTCCGCAGGGGCGAGCCCATGGACGATCTCGAGGGCGGGCAGGGCGTCGCCGACGTCTGGGCGGACCTGGAGCCGACGGAATGAGCGCTGGAGGGGACGGGGACCTGGAGATCCGTCGGGGAGACGACCGGTTCTACATCGGGGAGGATCCGGAGCACGCGCTCGCGGAGATTCTCTGGACGATCACGCCGGACCGCCGGATCGCGATCGAGCACGTCGAGGTGGCGGAAGAGCTGCAGGGTCGGGGCATCGGCCGTCGTCTGGTCGACCGCGTCGTGGAGTGGGCCCGGCAGGATCGACTGAAGATCGTTCCCGTGTGTCCCTATGCCTGGAACGTGCTGACCGGGTCGGACGCGTACCGCGACGTGCTGGCGTGACCTGGAAGGAAACGCTGAAGCGGAAGGCCGAAGGCCTCCGTGCGGATATCTTCGCCCTGCACCTCGCCGTACGACGCCCGGACGTGCCCTGGTACGCGAAGGCGGTCGCGGTGGCCGTCGTCGCGTACGCGCTGAGCCCGATCGACTTGATTCCGGATTTCATTCCGGTGTTCGGCTACCTGGACGACCTCGTCCTGCTGCCGCTGGGCATCGCGCTCGCCGCCCGCCTCGTTCCACGGAACGTCCTCGAGGAATGTCGCGCGCAAGCACGACGGCGGATCGCGGAAAAGGGACCGAAGAACTGGACTGCGGCGACGATCGTCGTCCTGATCTGGCTTGCGGTCCTCGGCGCGATCGCCTGGCGCATCCTCGCCTGATTCCTATGTCTCGTCGCCCGCCAGGACCTTCTCGCGCCGGGCGTGCTTGATCAGGCTCAGCAAGACGCCGAGCAGCGCCAGCGCGGCCGCGCAGACCAGCACGACGCGGAACCCGCGGAGGAACAGCAGGACGTTAAAGGTCTCGCCGACGAACTGGTCGATGCGCATGCGCGTCACCGACATGAACAGCAGGACCGACAGCGCCGTGCCGGAGACCATGCCGAAATTGCGGAAGAAGGCGGCGATGCTGCCGGCCACGCCGAGCTTGTCGCGCGAGACCGAGCCCATGATCTGGCTCGTGTTCGGGGAATTGAACAGGGCGCCGCCGACGCCCATGACGAAGACCGGGAGCACGACCGCGACGGTCGGCGACGAGGTGTTCAGGAACGACAGCGCGGTCAGCGCGCAGGTGGTCAGGGCGAGACCCATCACGGGCAGCGGAAGGTTCTTGCGGCGGTCGGACAGCCAGCCGCTGATCGGCGCGAGGATGCCCGTCGTCAGCGGATAGACCGACATGAGGAGCCCCGCCGTGAGGACGTCGAGCTTCAGGACGTCCTGCAGGTAGAAGGGCATGAAGAAGAGATAGGAGAACATCGCGAGGAACGACAGGTACGCCGTCGCGAGGCCGAGGGCGAAGGTCCGGTTGCGGAACATCGCGACGTCGAGCAGCGGGCTGGTCTGCCGCTTCTCGAAGCGCAGGAACCCCGAAAACAGCGCGGCGGCGAGCGCGAGCATGCCCAACTCCCACCCGGTCGGCAGCAGCCCGTCCTGGAGCGTCAGGAGGCCGAGGAACAGCAGGGCGATCGAGGCGACGAACAGCAGCGAGCCCTTCCAGTCGAAGGCGCCCGCGTCGGCCCGCCGCACGGACTCCGGCATGAGGAGGAACGTGAGGACCACGCCGGCGACCCCGAACGGGAGGTTGACGTAGAAGATGGCCCGCCAGGTCGCGACGTGGACCAGGATGCCGCCGAGGCTGGGGCCGAGCAGGCTGCCGACCGCGACGACCGTGCCGACGATGCCGAGCGCCTTGCCGCGCTCGGTGGGCGGGAAGATCGAGGTGACGATGCCCTGGACGAGGGCCATCGTGACGGCTGCGCCGACCGCCTGCAGGATGCGGGACGCCACGAGCATCGGGAAGCTGGCGGACATGCCGCACAACAGCGAGCCGAGCGTGAAGACGCCAAGGCCGACCGCGAACAGGATCCTGCGGCTGTAGAGGTCGGAGATCCGGCCGAAGACCAGCAGGAGGGACGTCGTGACCAGCAGGTAGGCCGTCACGGTCCACTGCACGGTGTCGATGCTGACGGAGAAGTAGTTCGAGATCGTGGGCAGGGAGATGTTCACGATGCTCCCGTCCAGCGTGGACATGAACGTCGCGATGCAGACGTTGAAAAGGATCAGGTAGCATCGTCTCGGGGTCATCTCGTGGCTCGGCATTCGGGCTCCTCTCAGTACCAGATCCAGCCGAACAGCAGGATCTTCACCAGCCACTGCCACCAGGTCAGGGTCGCGCCGACCCCGAAGGTGGCGAAGACGACGCCGTCCGGGGCCGAGGCCGTGACGGTCGCGGCCCCTGGGCCGACGCAGCGCAGGTTCCCGTCCGCGTCGACGGTGACGACGCGCTCGTCGGTGGACGCCCAGACGATGCCGGCGGTCGGCGCGCCGTCGGGCAGCAGCGCCGCCAGGGACCGCGTCGAGCGGTACGTCAGGTCGAGCGAGGTCTCGTAGGTCTTCTGGGGGAGGACCTCTTCCTGCAGCAGGACTCCGTCCACCGTGCAGAAGACGGCGGCGAGACCGGGCGCCGCGTAGGTCGCCTCCTGGACGGTCGTCCAGGGACCGGGCCTGTGAGCGGGCGCCGTGAAGTCGTCGGCGTAGGAATAGCCGCAGACCGAGCACGTGTAGGTCGTGTAGCCGAACGCAGTGCACGTGGGCGGCGTGACGACGGACGTGTAGACGGGGGCCGCGTCCTTCTCGGGCTGCAGCACGATGCCGACGATGGGCGATTGGTGCTTGTCGAAGGAGAGGACCGCGTTACGGGCGATGAGCCGGGTGTCGCTGGTCGGGACCTCGCCGTAGATGGGATAGCAGTAGCGGCGCGGGTCGGGATTGTCCTCGTAGTAGTACTCGGTGGCCGAGACGGTGCAGTCCAGGATGTGATGGACCGTCGGGTCGTCGTGGATGCTCTTGTGGAACATCCCGACGATGCCGCCGGTGTGCATGTAGCCCGTGAGGGAGGCGTAGCCGGTCGTCTTCACGGTGCAGCGGTCGATGTCGGATTGGCCGCACGCGAGCAGGCCGCCCTGGAAGGCCTCGCTACGCTCCGCAGGGTTCGTGTCCACGATCACGGTCAGCACATCGGTCGAGCAGTCCGCGATCGTGCCGGATCCGAAGCCGACGAGTCCGCCCGCCCCGAACATCTTCCTCGGTGTCGTGACGTAGATCCGGCCCTCGACGCTGCACCCTGAAATCGCCGTATCGTCGGCGATGCCGACGAGGCCCGCCGCGAAGACGTGGTCGTCGACCGCGATGCGCACGTCCACGTTCAGGAGGTGCAGATTCCGGATCGTGGCGCCGGACGCGTACGAGAAGAGACCGGCCGACAGCGTATCGTAGTGGATGTGGTTGCCGTCGATCGTCGTATGGTGGGCGGGGTTCGTCTCGCGGATCTTCACGTTGAAGACCGTGTGGCCGTTTCCGTCGAGGATGCCGCTGAACTCGAGCGGCTGCCAGAGAGCATCCTTCAGGTCGATGTCGGCCATCAGCTCGTACGAGCCGCCGGGGTCCTGCGAGATGGCCCGAAGGCCCGTCTCGTCGTAGATTCCGGTGAAGCCGGGGGCGACGGTCGGCGTGGGCGAGAGGGTCGGCAGGGGCGTCGGCGCGGCGTCGGCCGAGGCCGGGAGAACCGGGAGAAGGACGCAGCAGAGCGCAAGGCAGAGGAGCAGGACGGTCGGTTTCCTGGACATGGGCGAGCATCTCCTGTCGTTCGGCCGAGGCGGTTCCGGTCAGGTCTGATTCTACCATTCCCGACCGACTTCGCACGAGGCGGTTCCGGCCGGGCGCCCGCACGGAAAGAACAGAACCTTCCGCATAAAAGGTGAATCGACCAGGAACGGACGGGTTGGGTATCATGGGGCTGGAACACCGGATGCAGGTAAGGGAGGAACCCCCCATGGCCAATCCACTCGCGGCGATCACATTCAGGTCCAATCTCCGCAAGGCCCAGCAGGGCGACCGGGACGCCCAGTTCAAGGTCGCGCAGGCCTACGTGTCCGGTACGGGCATTGAAACGGACTACCACGAGGCGGTCCTCTGGCTCGAGGCCGCGGTGGACAACAAGCTGAACGACGCCCGGTACATTCTCGGAACGTTCTATGACGCGGGCGAAGGCGTGCCGCGGGACCGGAAGAAGGCGAACGCCCTCTACAGCGCCGCGGCGGCCACCGGCCACGCGCCGTCCAGCCGGGCCCTGACCGACGAGGGATTCCGCGACGAAGTCACGAAGGCCCACGAGGCGGTCGTGAAGGCGAAGGGTATCGTGCCCCGTCCGCCCCGCGGGTAGAATCCGCCGGATCTCCGTGCAGGAACGGCGCCGGAAGTGGTACGATTCGAACGAAGGGCGTACGCGGCCGCGCCGCCCGCAAGGAGGTTCGCATGAAACCTGCACGGGTCGTTGGCATGGTCCTGGGTCTGGGCATCATGGCATTGGCCGTCGGGGCCTTCTTCTCCGGCGAACCCGCCTCCGTTACCACGCAGGGCCGGGTCGTCACGATCATCGTGGGACTCATGGGGTTCCTGATGTTCGTGAACAACCTGTCGGGATCCGCGTCGAAGGGCGGCGCGAAGGCGCAACCCGAAGCGGCTTCCGCGCCGCCGTTCGACGCGCGCCCATGTCCCTCGTGCGGGAAGGGAGTCTCGTCCGACCACCGGTTCTGCCCCTATTGCGGCACCGCGGTCCGCGGCGCCTGCCCGTCCTGCGGAAAGGACGTCAAGAGCGAATTCAACGTCTGCCCCTACTGCGGCACCCAGCTGAAATAGCGCAGCACGCCGATTCGACATGCGGACGGCCCCCGTCCCGGTTCTCCGGGGCGGGGGCCGTTTTTCGCGGGACGGTGGCGCGGCGCCGACTGGGCCGCGCTACCGTCATTCCGTCCGGCGGACCGCCAGTTCGAGCGGCACGAGGACGAGGAGCGCGAGGACGCCGCCGATCGCGGCGGTGACGCCCTGGGGCCAGCTCATCGCGAGCACCAGCACCGGTGCGGCCTTCGCGGGCAGCCAGCCCAGGCCGGCGAACCCGGCGGTGACGGCCCACAGCCAGGCCGTCTTGAGGACGGCGCCGGCCACGATGCCGACGATGCGGGTCCACAACTTCGCTCCGGACGACGATCCGGCCGTTCCGCGGTCGAAAAGCCAGAACACCGCGACGAGCAGGAGATTGCCGACGACGATGATCGGGACGAGCTGGACGGGAATCGGGAGGTGTCCGGTCAGGGAGGCGGTGGCGGGCGTCATGAGGCCGACGAAGGCACCGGACCAGACGCCGGAGATGGCCGTCGCCACCAGCAGGCAGAGATTCACGAGCGGGCCGACGACGAAGTTCGACGGCAGTCCGACGACGGCGGCGATGCTGCCGCCGAAGATCTGGAAGACGAGGGCGAGAGCGAGCATGACGGCGGTGCGGGTGATGAACTGGGTGCTGGTCGGCTTGGGCATGGGAACCTCCTTGATCTGTCGGTCCGCGAAAAGACCTTCCGGGCGGTTGCTCGGAAGGCCGACGGATCCAGGAAGCGTCTCGGGGTTCCGACGGCTTCCTGCGCGGGTCTTCCTTGCAGTGAGGCGTGGGCTTGGGACATCCTCAAGATACCAGACGCGGGAGTCTGCTTCAACCGGCGCGCGCCCGTCGCGCCGTTCGCAAATCGGAGAAGATTCCGCCGGAATCAGGCCCTCATTTCGGCAGTGGCGCCTCGTCGGGCACCTTCGACTTGACGAAGCTGCGGTAGAGCAGCAGGTCGTACACGATCTTCAGACCGCCCCCGATCAGGAACGGCAGGCTCATCAGACCCGCGACCGAGAGCAGCAGCCCGGACAGGGCCGGCGAGACGGATGCTCCGAGCGAGCGGGCGATCGCCGTGATGCCGGAGGCGGCGGAGCGCTCGTCGGGTTCGACGACGGCCATCGTGTAGGACTGGCGCGTCGGCACGTCCATCTGGGAGATCGAGAACCGCAGCAGCAGGACGACGACGGCGAGCCAGGTGAAGGGCATCAGGGGAACCAGGCACAGGAGGACGTTGGACGGCAGGTGCGTGAAGACCATGGTCCGGATCAGACCGATCTTCGAGGCGATACGCGAGGCCAGCAGGGCGGAGATCCCGGCGAGGAGGTTGGCACCGAAGAACAGCGTGCCGAGCAGTCCGGTGTCCATCCCGAAGCGGAGGTGGAACCAGTAGACGATCAGGCTCTGGATCACGAATCCGCCGGCGAACGCGTCGAGCGCGAACAGGGCGCTCAGGCGGAAGACGGTCTTCTTCGACTTGTGAAGGCCGAAGCGGCTGGCGGGATTCGGGGCGGGCGACGACCCCTCGCCGGCCGGAATGTCCGACGGCCCCGTTGCCTTCGCCGGTGCAGGAGCCACCTCGACGGCGGGGGAGACCAGGAGGAAGAGCAGACCGATCAGGCCGCCCGCGAAGGCATAGCCGAGGAGCACGGCCTTGTAGGACTGCAGGGGGGAGAGGCCGCCGGCGACCAGCGCCTGGGACAGCCAGCCGCCGGCGAGCGCGCCGAGAGCGGTGGAGAAGGAGCCGGCGAGGTTGTACCAGGCGAACACCTTCGTGCGCTTGCCGTCGGGCAGCTTCTGCGAAAGCGACGCCTGCTCGAGCGAAAGGAAGGGGCCGATCTCGTTGCCGCTCGGGCTGATCACGCCGACGATCGCGGCGACGACCAACAGCGTGAAGTTCGAGGTCAGCAGGAAGACGACGCCCGACAGGACCATCAGCAGCGCTCCGAGGACCAGCATGCGCCGCCGTCCGATCCGGTCCGCCGACGTCGTGATCCACAGCGTCACCACCGCGTCGCCGAGCAGGGTCAGCGTCAGCAGCAGGCCGATATGCACCTTGGACAGCCCGATCGCCTCCAGGTACAGGGCGAGGACGATCGACAGGAATCCGTAGGCGAAGAGACGGATGGAGCGCGTGGTGAAGAGCAGGCGGATGTCGCGGTCTCTGTGCATGTAGGCGCCTCCTTGATGTCGGGCATCGAGTCTATTCTACCCCTCGGAAGGCGGCGGTCAACCGCAGGAGCGCTTCGTCCAGCGTCGCTCGGGGGTATGCGAGATTGACGCGCCGGAAACCGCCGCCTCCCTGTCCGAACTCGCGTCCGTCATTGAACCAGAGGCGGGCGTCGTGGACGATCCGACGGTCGAGCGCGTCATCGGCAAGACCCAGGCCTCGGAAGTCCAGCCAGGCGAGGTAGGTGCCCTGCAATTCGACGACGCGGCCGAAATCAAAGGAACGCAGGACTTCCCCCCTCAAGTCCGACGACCGTCAGACGACCTTCGCCAGGAGAAGCACCAGCAGGACGCCCGAGACGACCGCCAGCAGGCCGACCAGCGTCCAGATCGCCCGGACGCCGGCCTGGACGGTCTCCTGCTGCTCGATTCGCAGGCGCACCTTGAGCGCTTCGTATTTCTCGTTCAGTTCCCGCGTGCCGGGTTCGTCCCGGTGGAGGATGAGGAGACTGTGCAGGTCGAACAGGAACCTGCGCCCCTGCGGCCCATCGACCAGATAGAAGTACCGCACGCTCCGGTATTCCTTCGGGACTCTGTCGGCGGCCTGCTCGAGCCGGCGGAAGGATTCCCTCGTCCGCTCGAGGAGTTCGCGGACCGACAGGTTCTTCTCGGACTCGGCGACCTCGGACGCGTCGATCGGGTTGTCCCGCTTCATGATCTCGTCGCCGAGCACGATCGGGCTCCCACAGTAGTAGCAGAATTCCGAATCCTTCGCGGAGTCGAGCTGGATGCTGCTCCGGCAGTTGGTGCAGCGGATCGTGATCAGTGCCACGCGGACCTCCTTGCGAAACTTGCGGCCGCTCCGGGCGGTTCCATGGCTACATTATATGTGACCTTGTCCAACACTTGAAGGGCGGTGCATGACCATTCGCGCAGGATGGGCTATGATGGAGGCGTCGGCCGCCGGAATCCCGGACCGAAGGACGCGCCCGCCCACCGCCCGAAAGGAGTCCCCGCATGATGAAGAAGGCCGCCGTTCCGCTGATCCTGCTCCTGGTCCTCCTGACCCTCTCCTCCGCCGTCTTCGCGGGTACAGCCGCAGCGACCGGAACCGTCACCGTCCTGCCGACAAAGCACGGGACGATCGTCCCGTCGACCGGCACCGCGGCGGAAGGCGTCCTGGTGACGCTCACCGTCGACCCCGACGCAGGATACCGACTGGCAGAGGGAAGCATCACGCTCGACGGCCAGCCGCTCTACGGAACGACCTTCGCGATGCCGGCGGGTGGAACCGCCACGATCTCCGCGACCTTCGAGCGGATCCCCCTCCCCTGGTGGGCCGTGACCTTCATGGTGGTCGCGGGGCTCGCCCTGCTCGTCGTCGCCTGGATCCTGGCCGCCAGGTCCCGGAAGAAGGCCCGTGAAAAGAAGGCGCACGTCCTGTCGAAGGCACGGGCGCCGTCGGCGAAGTCCCGTCCCAAGACCCACCTGGCCCCCAAGCCGGCGCCGAAGCCGACGCCGACGCCGAAGAAAAAGCCGTAGTCCTCGGTACTCCCTCCCGATT
>CAILLO010000071.1 GCA_903835065.1 uncultured Eubacteriales bacterium | reverse complement strand
GTCGCCGCAGGCGCACCACCGGCCCACACAGAGCGGCGAGCCGCAGCGCTAGTCCCAGCTGCCGAGGCTCAGATGCACGCCCAGCAGCTTCGCCGTGAGCCATACGGTCGCGACGACCACCACGACGACCAGCGCAAGGAACGGCAGGAACCCCCACGTCGACGCGTGCAGCAGCGACGCGATGATGACGATGGCGATCGGTCCCGACAGCACGACCGCGACCTTCTTCCACAGCGGCGCGGTGTTGCGCTGTCTCCTCGGCTTGTTGCTGCGGGCCATCGACGACTCCTCGGGGGCGGGTGGCGTCCATCCTAGCATCCGCGGCCGCAGCGCCCGGCACGCGACGGGCCCTACGAGCGCTTGCTGGCGTCCACGCCCTTGAGGATCTTCAAGTTGAGCACGACGAAGCGCACGAACTGGAAGAGCTTGTTGTTCATCCAGAACCGGTCTCGCTCGGTGATCTCCACGCCGCTCCTCCTCACTCCGGGATGAGCCGCCAGCCCGGGCGGCCGCGCAGCTTGTGCATGAACGTCGTCTGGATCATGCGCTTCATCCAGGCGCCGGCCAGGCCCATCTCCATGTGGGTCACGAACAGGTCGCGGCCCTCGTCGTTGGGGTACCGCCGGTAGTCGGGCACTACCGGGTAGATCATGATGACCGCCGCCGAGCCGTCCCACAGCGAGTCGCCCATCGACGCGATGCAGGCCGCGTACATCTCGGTCATCCGCTCCGAGTGCGTCATCTGGCCCGTGGTCACCAGGTCGATGAGGTTGAGGGCGACGACGCGGCCGATGATGCCGGAGACCATGCCGGTGCGAGGCGGGGCGGCCGAGATGCTCGTCCCGTTGGGCGTCACGTGCGGGACCGAGATGGGCCCCGGCGGAGCGAACGCGATCCCGGCGGCGAAGATCTCCGGGTGCGCCGGGTTCTGGTAGACGGACGGCCAGGCGTCCGGGTCGCGCGACAGCTCCTCGTAGGCGAGGCCGTACTTGGCGTCCACCTTGACCAGCCCGGTCGGCGCGACGACCTCGGCGGCCACGTCGCGCCCCTCCTTGTCCAGGAACGCCAGGGGCTGGCCGAGGAAGCGCGGGATCAGCATGCTGAAGTCGTAGAGCGTCTCCCCGGAGCGCCCGTCGAAGTCCTCCCAGTGGATCTTGTCTTCCTCGAGCCCGAGCACTCCGGTCTTCACCCGCCACCCGATGCCGTACTCCCGGAACGCCGCCTCGATGAACTCCTCGCTCGAGAGGATCCGTCCCTTGCGGCGCACGCGGACGCCGTGCACCCCGAAGTCGCCCAGCGCCTGTTCGTTGGAGAGCCAGAGCAGGTCGGCCTGGGCGCGCACGCCGCGCCGCACCAGGTCCTTGTGGATGTTGGTGATGTACTCGAAGGCGGCGCCCTGACAGGTCGCGCCCGGATGCCCGGTGCCCACCACGAAGCGGCGGCGCTCACCCTTCTTCATCCGCGCGACCTCTTCGAGGTAGTGGTCGCGCGCACGCTCCGCGTGCGGGCCGGTACAGATGGACTCGCTGAACCCAGCCTCGGGTCCGAGTCCTTTCGTGCCCTCGAAGTCGAGCTTCGGTCCGGTGGCGATGAGGAGGTAGTCGTAGTCGACCCGCGTCACCCCACCCTTCTCGTCGCCGTCCTCGACGACGACGAAGCGCTCGTCCGTATGGACCTCCGTCGCACGACCGTGCACGAAGCGCACGCCGAACTCGTCGTAGACCGGGCGCAGCGGGAACCGGGTCTTGCGCAGATCCATGCGGCCGACGCCGACCCAGACCCACGACGGGACGTAGGAGAACTCCTCGAGCCGGTTGACGACTGTGATTTCGTGGCCGGCGCCGAGGGCGTCGCCGAGGTAGAGCGCGGCGGTGTGCCCGGCGAACCCCGCGCCGATGATCGCGATCCTGGCCACTCCTGCCTCCCGTCGCCGCTCCGGGCCGGGCAGGTCGCCCGGCTCGGTCCCTTCGGTAGAGACGCTCCCCGCAGACGCCGCGGTTCGGGAGTCATCGTCTCACAACAGAAGAGGAGGCAAGGGGTGCCGTCGTTTGCCCGCCGGAAGCGGCGTCGCCGGGCGGCGGCGGCGGCCTGGCAGAACGACGAAAGCCGCGCAGAACGACGACGGGCCGCCTCTCGGCGGCCCGTCGGAATGAGCTGGTGTGGCGCGGCGGCTAGCGCTTGCTGAACTGCGGCTTCTTGCGCGCCTTGTGGAAGCCCGCCTTCTTGCGCTCGACCTGACGGTCGTCGCGCGTGAGGAAGCCGGCGCGCTTGAGCGGCGTGCGCAGGGTCTCGTCCGCCTCGCAGAGGGCGCGGGCGATGCCGTGGCGCACGGCCCCGGCCTGCGCCGAGATCCCGCCGCCGTGCACGTTGACGCTGACGTCGAACTTGCCGCCGGTGTGCGTGGTCTCGAAGGGTGTCTGGGCGACGGTCTCGAGGACCTTGCGGCCGAAGTAGGCGTCGATGGTGCGGCCGTTGATGACGACCGTGCCGACACCCGGGGTGAGCGTGACGCGGGCAACGCTGGTCTTGCGTTTGCCGGTCGCGCGGTAGGTCACTGCATCAGGCACGCCTCTACTCCTTGATCTCGAGCACTTCGGGCTTCTGGGCCTCGTGCGGATGCTCGGTGCCGGCGAAGATCTTGAGCTTGCGGAGCTGCGCCCGGCCGAGCTTGTTGTGCGGCAGCATGCCGCGCACGGCGTGGCGGATGATCTCCTCGGGGCGGCGAGCCT
>CAILLO010000070.1 GCA_903835065.1 uncultured Eubacteriales bacterium | reverse complement strand
CGCTGGGGCCAGCAGGCGATCTCGAGAGCCGAAAAGCCCTTCGCGGCAGCCCACTCCGCCTTCTTTTCCAACGGCGACGCGCCGAGGGCCACGGTCAGGAATCCGAGTTTCATGGCTGGTTCCTCCTTATCGAATTTCCGGTCCGGCCTGCGACTTTTCGTCAGCGGGCGAGTCCCATTTTCCTCAGGTTCGTGAAGCCGAGCGCGATTCCGACGAGCGACGGGGTGTCCATCTCGACGATGGCCCACTCGGCGCCGGCTCCCACCGCCGCGTCCCAGATGCCGCGGATGTCCATGACGCCCTCGCCGACGGGAGCGTCGCTCTCGCCGGAGGCGGCCATGTCCTTCAGGTGGATCAGGGGCACGCGCCCGGCGTAGCGGCGGAGGAAGGCCTTCGGGTTCTGTTTCCCGCGCTGGAGCCAATGCGTGTCGGCCTCGATCTTCAGGTCGTCGGCCGATACGCTGTCATACAGCAGGTCCAGCCCCGTCGTGCCGTCCGCCCCGACGGCGAACAGCTCATGGGCGTGGTTGTGGTATCCAAGAACGAGGCCCTGCGCGCGGACCTTTTTCCCGACGGCCGACAGGCGGACGGCGAGTGCGAGGACGTCCTCCTTCGTGGCGACGGGTGCCCAGGGGCAGACGAGGTACCGGCAGCCGATGGCCTTCGCGTAGGCGACCTGCGCGTCGAAGTCGTTCTCCAAGGCTTCGAGGCCGACGTGGGACCCGCAGGCCTCGAGTCCGAGGCGGGTGAGCAGGCGTACCATGGCATCTGCGGACAATCCGCCGTACCCGGCGAACTCGACGCCTTCGTATCCGAGGGCGGCGATCTGCACCAAGGTCCCGGAGAAGTCGGCGGCCGTGTCTTCGCGGACGCTGTAGAGCTGGAGTGCGACCTTCATGTCCATATCCTCCTCATGATCATGTGAACTCGACCGGACGGCCGGTCTTCGCCGAGCGGTAGATGGCCTCGAGAATCTCGGTGACGACCAGTGCCTGGCGCGGCAGCACGAGCGGCTGCGTGTCGTTCAGGACGGCGTCCAGCCACTGGCGGGCCTCGAAGTCCGCGGGGGACAGCGACTCGCCCTCGAAGTAGGCGACGCCGCCGCTACCGAGGTCGGGTTTCTTCGTGTACTTCCGGCTGAACTCCTCGCCGTTCAGGCGCAGGCCGTCGCGGAAGTCCGCGCCACCTTCGGTGCCGCACAGCGTGCAGATGGCCTCGCCCTCCTCGAGCGTGTTCAGCGCCCAGCTGGACTCGAGGAAGATCGTGGCGCCGTTCTTCATCTGGACGTAGCCGAACGCGGAGTCCTCGACCGTGAACTTCTCCGGGTCCCAGGGCCCCCAGGTGTTCGCGGAGTCGCGGCGGTCCGCGAGCTTCCGGTAGACCGAGCCGGTGACGGTGCGGGGCTCGTAGTTATCCATCAGCCAGAGCGTGAGGTCGAGAGCGTGGGTACCGATGTCGATCAGCGGCCCGCCGCCCTGCTCCTCCTCGTTCAGGAAGACGCCCCAGGTCGGGACGGAACGGCGCCGGATGGCGTGGGCCTTCGCGAAGTACACCTCACCGAGGTCGCCGCGGGCGCAGGCCTTCTTCAGGAACTGCGAATCCTCGCGAAAGCGGTTCTGGTATCCGATCGTGAGTTTCTTCCCGGTGCGCTCTGCGGCCTCGCACATGGCGAGGGCGCCGGCGACGTCCTTGGCCATGGGCTTCTCGCACATGACGTG
>CAILLO010000069.1 GCA_903835065.1 uncultured Eubacteriales bacterium | reverse complement strand
CGACGTCCGGGCCGCGGCCCGCATCGTCCCGCGCGACAGCCTGTCCGACCGTGCGCAGGCGCTGCGCGCCCTGAATTCGATTCCGATCTCCCCCTTGATGCGGCTGTTCGACAGCAGCCGGTTCTGCCGGCTCTTCAAGGGAAGGATGCATTTCTACGCCAACGCCCCCGCCCACTTCGACAACCGGTGGCTCATCCACAACGAGCTCGGCCGTTCGGCGGACATGTTCGTCCGGACGCCTTACCGCGTCTTCTGGAAGGCCATCTCGGACGAGCCGGTCGACGACGTGGAGGCGATCCTCCGCCGGCTCTCCCCGGACGTCATCACCGAAGCCCAGGCGGAGGCGAGCCTCGCGTTCCTCCGCATCGCGCCCGGGACCTGGACCGAAGGCCGGGAGCGGGAGACGTGCCTCGCCCTGATGGAGATCTTCGACGATGTGTTCTATGGCCTGAGCCGCATCCGGCGGCATCTCGAGGCCATGGAGAGGAAGGAGGGCCCATGGAGCTGAGCGCGCTCTTCACGATGGACTGCGAGGCCCGGAAGGACCTCGCGACCGAAGGCGGCCCCGAGACCTGGGACGACGCCCGCCGCTCGATCGGCGGCTTCTGCGAGGCCCTGGCGGCCTACGGGTTCCGCCCGACCCTGCTCGTCGTGCCCTTCGCCGCGAAGGAGCTCGCCCCGTTCCTCCGGGAGATGGCCCGGGCCGGCGCCGAACTCGGGCTCCACTACCACCCCCAGGACCACGGGCACCGGGACTATCTCGGCGGATTCGACGCCGACGCGCAGCGGAGCATGCTCGGGGAGGCGGCCGACCGCTGGACCGACGCCCTGGGGACCGCTCCCGCGAGCTTCCGGAGCGGGAACTTCTCGGCGAACGACGCCACGTTCCCGGTCCTCGCTGGGCTCGGGATCCGCCAGGGCAGCTGCTGCGTACCGGGGCGGAACTTCACCCGCGTGCGCTCCAACTGGGCCGGCGCGCCGATGGACCCCTACCGCGCCAGCGCCGCGAACCGGCTCGTGGAGGGGTCGCTCGATTACGTCGAGATCCCCGTGACGGCCGACTGGGAGAGCGTCATGTGGGGCGGCCTCACGAAGCTCGAGCTCCGGATCGAGATGGTGGACGCCCGGGCGCACGGCTTCACGGTCCGCAAGAACGTCGACCGGCAGGTCGCCGCGAAGGCTCCGCATCCGTGCCTCTGCTCCCTCACGCACGACATCTTCGACTATTCCGATCCCGCGGAGTTCCGCCGCCGGGTCCTGGACGGACTCGTCGCGGAGATCCGGAGCTGCGCGGACGCCAAGGGACTGGACGTGGCCGGGGAGACCCTGGCCGACTACCGGAAGCGCCTGGAAGGCGAAGGAGGCGGACGATGATCCGTTGGGGACTCGTCGGACTCGGCGACATCTCGAACAAGCGGGTGGCCCCGGCCATCCTGGCGCAGCCGGACAGCGCGCTGCTCGCCGTCGCGAGCCCCTTCCCGGAGGAGCTCGCCGCCTTCGCGCGGAAGTTCGCGGTGGAGCGCGCCTATCCGGAGTACGGGTCGATGCTCGCGGACCCCGACGTCGACGCGGTCTACGTCGCGACGCCGATCCACCTGCACTACCCGATGGCCCTCCAGGCGCTCCGCGCGGGGAAGCACGTCCTCGTCGAGAAGCCGATGGCCATGAAGAACGAGGAATGCGAGACGCTCGTCCGCGAGTCGCGCGAGCGTGGCCTCCACCTCGGCGTCGCCTACTTCCGCCGCTTCTTCCCGAAGATGCGGGAGATCCGCCGGCTCATCGACGAGGGGGCCATCGGCGAGCCGGTCGCGGCCCGCATCGTCTTCCACAGCTGGTACGACCCGGCGAAGGAGGACCCGAAGCACTGGCGCGTCGAGAAGGCGAAGTCCGGCGGCGGCCCCCTGTGGGACATGGGCTGCCATAAGTTCGACATGCTCGTCGCGCTGCTCGGGATGCCGAAGTCGGTCTCCGCCCGCATGAGCACGCAGACCCACTCCTACGAGGTCGAGGACTCCTGCAGCGCGGTGCTCGAGCTCGCCAACGGCGGGCACGCCCTCGCGGCCTTCCACTGGAATTCGCGGGTCTGGTCCGACGAGTTCGTCATCCTCGGAACGAGGGGGAAGATCGTGCTCGATCCGTGCGACGGCGACACCCTGACGCTCGAGGTGCCCCCGAAGGCGCTGAAGGGGATGGGCAAGGAAGTCACGACCGTCACGCTGCCCAACGCCGCGAACGTCCACGCTCCGCTGGTCGACGACTTCGCGCGGGCCCTGCTGGAGGGGCGCGACCCGCTCGTGACGGGCGAGGAGGGCTTCAGGACGAACCGGATCCTCGAAGGGATCGAGCGGTCCAGCGACGAAGGAAGAAGGATCGCCCTGTAGGCGAAGGAAAGGACAAGGAGGAACGGACGATGGAGAAGAGGAACCTGCCCTGGTATGCGATGGGAGCCCTGATCGAGCAGGAGGACATCGACATCGCGTCGAAGGTCGTCGCGGACTGCGCGCACAGCCCCAAGGGCTTCTTCCGGCTGCCGGAGGAGGCGGAGTTCCAGAAGGCGTTCGCCGCCCACGAGGGCGCGGCGTTCGCGAGCGCGGTCAACTCGGCGGGGACGGGACTCGACCTCGCCATGATGGCCCTCGACGTCGGACCCGGCGACGAGGTCATCACGACGCCGCTGACGTTCGTCTGCACCGCCACGACCGCGATGCTCCGCGGGGCGAAGGTCGTCCTCGCGGACATCGACCCCGTCACGTACAACCTCGACCCGAAGTCCGTGGAGGCGAGGATCACGCCCCGCACGAAGGTCGTCATCCCCGTGCACTTCGGCGGCATCCCCTGCGACATCGAGGCCTACGACCGGCTGGCGGCGAAGTACGGGATCAGGGTCGTCTACGACGCGGCGCACGCGGTCGGTTCCCTCCACAAGGGGAAGGCGATCGGCGGCTTCGGCGACATGACCGTCTACAGCTTCCAGACCAACAAGAACATGACCACCCTCGGCGAGGGCGGCGCCGTGACCACGGACAGCGCGGAGCTGAACGCGAAGCTCGAGAAGCTCAAGTCCTTCGGCTTCCAGTACGGCGCGAAGGACGACGTCGTGATGCTCGGCTCCAACTACCGCCTCACCAAGGTCCAGTCGGCCGCCGGCATCCTGCAGCTCAACAAGGTCGACCGGAACAACGAAATCCGGAACCGCGGCGTGGCCGCGCTCGACCGGTATCTCGCGGGCATCCCGGAGGTCGTGCGCCCGACGGTCCCCGCCGGCGACTTCAGCGCCTGCCACCTGAACACCTACCTGATCGACGAGACCAAGGTCGACCCCAAGGCCTTCTTCGAGATGCTCATGAAGGAATACACGGTCGGCATCTCCTTCCACTACAAGCCCCTCTACGCCTGGAAGGTCTTCGTGGACGCCGGCTACGAGGCGAAGGACACCCCGGTCGCCGACCGGGTCTGCCGCGAGCTGTTCCAGATCCCCGTCTTCGCGCACATGACCGACGACGACTACCGCTGCATCGCGTGGGCGATCGGCGAGTGCGTCGCCCGGCTGCGCCGGTGAGGCGGTCGGAGAAGGCATGAAGACGGCATCCCTGCGGCTCCTCGACGTCCGGTTCGGGAACCGGTGGGCCGAGGAGGTCCACTACGGCTGGAACTACGACGACTTCCTGCGGAACGACGACTGGCGCCGCGGCTTCATCAGCTTCGACAGCCTGCTCTGGGACCCCGAGCGCGACCGCGTCCACGCGGG
>CAILLO010000068.1 GCA_903835065.1 uncultured Eubacteriales bacterium | reverse complement strand
GGCAACGCAGCCGGCTGCTGCCGCCGTCACCAGCGATTCCGACAAGGGGCCGCGTCGTGGGCGAGGCGACGTTCCCCGGCAAGGAGCGCCCGGTGGCGCTCACCGCCACGGCGGCTCTGCGCCACACCTACGTGCTCGGCCCATCCGGGGTCGGCAAGTCCACACTGCTCGCCCGCAGCATCCAGAACGACATCGAAGCGGGCCGGGCGGTCGTGGTGATCGAACCGAAGTCCGACCTGATCCGCGAGGTACTCGCCCACATCCCCGCCAACCGCGTCGAGGACGTGGTGCTGATCGACCCGAACGACGACAGCGGCACCGTCGGCCTCAATCCGCTGGCCGGCGCCGCACGGAACCCTGAGCTCGTCGCCGATCGACTGCTGGCCGTGTTCAAGGGTCTCTACGGGGCGTCGTTCGGGCCGCGCACCACCGACATCGCGTCTGCCGCCTTGCACACGCTCGCCCAGGCCCCGGGCATGTCGCTCGCTGGCCTGCCGCTGATCCTGACCGACGCCGCGTTCCGGCGGCGCTGCCTCGCACATATCGACGACCCGATCGCGCTCGGCCCGTTCTGGGCCGCGTTCGAGAACTGGTCGGACGCGGCGCGCACCGAGGCAACCGCCCCGTTACTGAACAAGGTGCGGCCGTTCCTGCTGCGACCGCAGCTGCGCGCCGTGCTGGGACAGTCGCGCCCGAAGTTCAACGTCCTCGACGTGTTCACCAAGAAGCGCATCTTGTTGGTGGACTGCTCCAAGGGCTCGCTCGGCCCGGAGACCTCGGCCCTGCTGGCCAGCCTCGTGATCGCCGCGGTGTGGGGGGCGACGCTGCAGCGCTCGACCATCCCGCCCGAGCGCCGTCACCCGGTCAGCGTCTACCTCGACGAGTTCCAGGACTTCCTCCGGCTGCCCACCGACCTCGGCGACGCGCTCGCCCAGGCCCGCGGCCTCGGGGTCGGCTTCACGCTCGCCAACCAGTACCTTCACCAGCTCGACCCGTCGATGCGCTCGGCCGTGCTCGCCAACGCGCAGAACAAGATCTGCTTCCGCCTCGCCGACGAAGACGCCCGTGTCCTGGCAACGAAGGGCAGCGGCCTGGATGCCGAGGACTTCGCCTCCCTCGGCGCGTACGAGTGCTACGCGCAGCTCGTCGCGGACGGAACGGTGCAGCCCTGGTGCAGCACTCGGTCACTGCCGCCCGAGCCCGCCACGAGCGACGCCGACGCGATGCGTTTGGCGTCGAGGCAGCGGTACGGCAGGGCACGTGCCGACGTCGAGGCCGAGATCCGCAAGCTCGCATCGATTCGCGGTGACGCAACCGGTGGCGATGACCTCGGGCCACGTCGCCGAGGCCGTGGGGGTGCCGAGTGAGCGCCGTCGTTGGGTGTCCGGTCGCCCGTCCGCTCGGGTCGACAACAGGGGTGAGAACGCCCTGCAACCACGGTGTCTCGGACCGATTCCGGGCGCGGACTGTCTCACCCTCCTCAGTTCCCCTTCTTTCATCTCATTCTGCCGTCGGCCCCCGCTCCCCTACGGGGTGGCACGTCCAGCCGACCTCGACTTTGAACCCGGCATGTGGCGATGGCCGACGACCTACTGCCTGTCCCCCGAAGTGGTGCGAAGGACCTCCGGGGGTCGACTGTCCGGCCGCGTTGCCGCCCGCCTCCTCCTCAACACCTCTCCCCGATCACTCCCTGGTGCGGAACGACAACATCACCATCTCGATGGGGGCCGACCATGAGTAGGGGGATCGTCGGCCGCGTCGAACTCGAGGACCTGCGGGCGGACCTGTCCGGGCGGGACCTGGCGATCATCGGCCAAGTCGCCGACCTGCGGCTGATGACCGGCCGCCATATCGAAGCCGTGCACTTCCAGATCGGTGACCACGAGACGGCCGCGGCAGCGGCACGGGCGGCACGGCGATGCCTGGAACGCCTCACCCGCCACAACCTCCTCGTCCGCCT
>CAILLO010000067.1 GCA_903835065.1 uncultured Eubacteriales bacterium | reverse complement strand
TGGACTCCGATATTGAGCAATGGCGGATTTCCCCATGTGCTGTATCTGGATGGGTTCGCTGGCCCTGGCAGGTACTCGAATGGCGAGGATGGCTCGCCGATCATCGCGCTTCGAGCCGCCCTGGATCAACGCACCCAGATCAAGGCCAGGGTACTGTTCTGCTTTGTCGAGAAGGAACCGAATCGGGCGGCCTTCCTTCAGGAACTTTTAGCGGAAATTGAGAAGCCCGAGAACTTTCGCGTCAAGGTCGACGGTGGTAGGTCGTTTGCCGACGCGTTCGCCGATCTGCATGGGTTCTACGCGGGCAAGGGCAAGGGACTCCCTCCCACCTTCGCGTTCATCGACCCCTTCGGGTGGACCGGCGCCCCGTTCGAGACCGTCAAGACCATCCTCAGCTATCCCAGTTGTGAAGTCTTCGTGACGTTCATGTACGAGGAGATCAACCGTTTCATCGGACACCCCGATCAGGTGGCTAATTTCGACGCTTTCTTCGGCACAAGCGCCTGGCGCGACGGCATCGAGCTCAGCGATGCCGGGGCCCGGAACCGATTCCTGCATGACCTGTACGGACGCCAGCTCCGCGAGGCGGCGCGGGCGCGGCACGTGCGTTCCTTCCGGATGAGGAATGCCAACAATTCGACTGACTACTACCTCTTCTACGCTACCAACAGCATTCAGGGCCTCCGGAAGATGAAGGAGGCCATGTGGCGCGTTGACGAGTCCGGAGCCTTCACGTTCTCCGACACTACCGACAACGATCAGCTTGTTCTGTTCGCCAAGGAGCCGAGCTACCCGCTCTTGGAGCGCCAGATCGTGGGAGAGTTCTGCGGCCGTGAAGTTACCGTCGGCCAGGTGGAGGAATTCGTCCTCACCCGGACGGCCTTCCGGGAGACGCACTACAAGGTTCATGTTCTGAAGAGGCTTGAGTTCGAATCGCCGCCTCGAATGGAGGTCCTGGGCGCTCCGACCGGCCGCAAGCGCGGGACGTTTGGCGACGCCGCGCTCCGCCTGCGGTTCCGGTAACTGCAGTCGAAGCTGGGCGCTCGGCTGTTAGCCGGTACGAAGGAGGTTCGGTTGTCTTGAGGATCATTCTCGCAGGTTCGGAGCGGGCGCCCGCGTGAACCGCTCGCTACGAATGGAGGGTTCCTCATGCATTGGGTGGAGTGGGTGTTCTCCGGCGTCGGCGTGGCGATCGTCGCCGGCGCACTTGGGCTAATATTTCGCGGAGGCCGCGGTCGTCGGAAGAACAGCGATGCAGCGAGGAGCAACGGGAGCGTCAACGCGGAATCGAAGACCATCGGTGACCGTTCAGTCGGGATTCAGGCGAATGGGAACGTGACGGTTCAGGTTGGACTGACCGTTCGCGAAGTTCGCGAACTCACGCGGGAGTTGCTGGATAGCAATTTCCCGAAGCTTCGCGACGATGCGATGGCTGCAGCGCGCGAGAACGTCTCCGAGTTCCTGCGGCTATTCGAGCCCGCTCTGGCTCGGCGCCTGCCTTCGATCAATCAGGAGCGGCTGCGCGACCCCGACATTCAATTCACGCTCAATGACGCCGTCATGGCAAGCGCGAGGCGGGGCCGAGATGCAAATGCAGACTTGCTGATCGAACTGGTGCTGGCGCGAATGAACGACCCGGGCCCGCAGGCCAGTCTGATGTCGCTTGCGTGCGCTGAAGCCGTGCGCGTGGTGCCGCGATTGTTGAGGGAGCACATCGACTACCTGGCACTAGTGGGACTCTTCCACTGGGGGCCTGTCGGGCATTTGACGCATGATATCCGAGAATTAGATGGGATTGCCCGTCCGTACTTGCCGCTGGTAGAGAACATCAATATCGAATCAGGATGGCACGAGGCCTATTTGCAATCGCTCGGCTGCCTCACGCACCCTCCGGGGCCGAGCAGGAATGTCGGCCGGAGCTTGCTGCAGAGCTACCCTGGGCTTCAAATCCATAGCCCCGACGAGCTGATGAGATGCATCCGCAATCAGACGGAGGCCTTTCGGGAAGTCCTTGACGCCTACGTTGCTCTGCAAATGGACGATGTGGAGTTGACGTTGACCGGGGACGTGATCGCCCATGCCCGGCTGGACCAAGTGGCCCCTGGCTCGCTGGATTTCCTTGACTTCTGCCTCGGGGCCGTTCCGTGATTGCTGGTCTCGCGCAGCCCTCTTGCGTCGCAAAAAGGGTGGGCGTGCCAGGGCAGCGTGTTGACATCCTGAACCCGAATCAAGAAGTCAAGAGGCCCTTTCCGCTCTCAACCCATCGACACAACGTGGGAAATAGCCGCAAGGGGCGGGAGAAGGAACGGGAATTCCGTCTCCCATTCCGTCTCCCGACGCGGTGTTCGAGGGGGGTACGGCGCGAATCAGGGCCTAAAAGTCTAAAGATTC
>CAILLO010000066.1 GCA_903835065.1 uncultured Eubacteriales bacterium | reverse complement strand
GCGCTCCCGCGAGGGCAACGACCTCTGGCGCGACATGAAGGATTCGGGGGTCATCGACAAGACCGTCATGGTCTTCGGCCAGATGAACGAGCCCCCGGGAGCCCGCATGCGCACCGCCCTGACCGGCCTCACCATGGCCGAGTACTTCCGCGACGTGCTGGGCAAGGACGTCCTCCTGTTCGTCGACAACATCTTCCGCTTCGTCCAGGCCGGCTCCGAGGTATCGGCGCTGCTCGGCCGCGTCCCCTCCGCCGTCGGCTACCAGCCCACGCTCGCCAACGAGGTCGGCGCGCTCCAGGAGCGCATCACCTCCACGAAGCGCGGCTCGATCACCTCCGTCCAGGCCGTCTACGTGCCCGCCGACGACCTGACCGACCCCGCCCCGGCGACGACCTTCGCACACCTCGACGCCGTCACCGTCCTGTCCCGCGAAGTGGCCGAGCTCGGCATCTACCCGGCCGTCGACCCGCTCGCCTCCTACTCGCGCATCCTCAACGAGTCGACGCTCGGCACCGAGCACTACCGCACGGCCCGCCGCGTCCAGGAGACGCTGCAGCGATACAAGGAGCTCCAGGACATCATCGCCATCCTCGGCATGGAGGAACTCACCGAGAAGGACAAGCTGATCGTCGGGCGCGCCCGCAAGATCCAGCGCTTCCTCTCGCAGCCCTTCCACGTCGCCGAAGGCTACACCGGCATCCCCGGCGCCTACGTTCCGGTCCACGAGACCGTCCGCGGGTTCATGGAGATCGTGTCGGGCAGCGTCGACCACATTCCCGAGCAGTACTTCTTCATGAAGGGCAAGATCAGCGACGTCTACGACGCCTACAAGGCCGCCACCGCGAAGGGCGCCTGAACCCATGGCCGAAGAAGCCGTCAAGCCGGCGCCCCCGTTCCAAGTCCATATCGTGACCCCGTACGAGCTCTTCTTCGACGGGGACGCGGAGATGCTCATCGTCACGGGCACCGACGGCGAGT
The DNA here is from genome assembly GCA_903835065.1 of uncultured Eubacteriales bacterium. Lineage (GTDB taxonomy): Bacteria > Bacillota > Clostridia > Saccharofermentanales > UBA5734 > CAILLO01. The sequence continues at coordinate 13,440 of CAILLO010000066.1, read as the reverse complement.
TCGGCATCATGGCCGGCCACACGCCGTCCGTCGTTGCGCTCGCGCCCGGCGAGTCCCGCCTGCTCGTCGACGGGCAGTGGCGCGTCTCCGCCACCTCCAACGGCTACGCCGAGATCGACCGCGACCACGTGACGCTGGTCACGACGTCGGCCGAGTGGCCCGAGTCCATCGACGTGGCCCGCGCCCAGCGCGCCCTCGACCGCGCCACCGAGCGCATCCACGACCCGGCGACCGCGCCCGAGGAAGTCGAACGCTCCAAGGTCGGCGTGAAGCGCGCGCAGGCCCGTCTGCACGTCGCGTCCGAGCACGACGCGAAGGAGAAGGACGGCGGTCGGACGAGGACCTAGGAGGACGGAGAGAGGGCGCGCGGCGCGCGGCCCAGGGACCTTCCATCACACGAGGAGCAAGAGAAGCCCGGCGACGCCGGGCTTTTTCCGTCGGACGCAGATCCCCGCTCATTCCACCCGGAACCAGTATTTCGCCGCCGCGAAGCGCAGCGTGCAGCGGTCGGGCAGCACCCGCTCCTCTCCCGGGTCCAGCCGGCGGTCGTCGAGGAAGGTCCCGTTGCGCGCCGACAGATCCTCGACCGTGAAGGCGTCGCCAAGGCGACGGATGCGCGCGTGCAGCCGGCTCACGCCCGGAGCGTCCGGGACGAGGTCGGCTTGTCCCGGGTCGCGCCCGACCGTGAATTCGTCGACCAGTACGAACCAGCGCCGTCCCTCGGTCTCCTCGAAGGTCCCGGGCTCGTGTTCGCTGAGGATGCCCAGTTTCGTGACCTGCCCGGCCGTCGACAGCCGCTCCGTGCGGTCGGACGGACGCGCCGACGCGTGCCGACCGGGGACCGCCGGGGAACCGGCTTCCGCCGGCGGAGTTCCCGCGGGGGGGAGTTCGGGGGCGCCGCGCAGCGACAGGGGCGAAGCCGGGAGGAGCAGCAGGACCGCGTCCGCGACCGCCAGGGCGCTGAGCAGGAAGGGCATGAGGCGGATGCCCTGCGCGGCGAGCCAGAGTCCGGCGCCCACGGCGAGCGCCTCGGCGGCGAGGACGATCCAGGGGAGGGCGGCGCGGATCGGCCGGCGGGCGGACCGGGCCGCCGCGGGGGGCACGGCGGGGACGTCGAGGACCTCCGGTGCGACGACGGCGTGGGTCCTCCGCGAGGCGCCCGGCAGCAGCCCCCTCGCCTCGAACCACCGCACGAGGCCGTCCCGACCGCCCAGCGCGCCGTCCGGCAGCCGGCACGGGACGCAGGCGAGCAGGACGTCGAACGGGCGTGACGGTCCCGCGGGAGCGTCGGGGGTCGGAGCGCATGCGGGCGCCCCCGTGCCGACCGGGATCCCGTTGCCGGTCTTCGCCTCCCGATAGCGCAGGAACACCGAGCCCGGCGAAAGGTCGATGCACGACGCGGGAAGAAGCAGTTCGTCGGCCGATTGCAGCGCCGCGTCCACGCCGGCGAGGACGGCCTCCGCCTCCGCCCGATCGAGACGGAGGGCGGGGGTCGGCGCGAAGAACCGCCGGAGGGGGCCCGGACGGCCACCGTTCGGGAATCGGCGGGTCAGGGGCAGCAGCCCCGAAGCGTCGAGCAGGACCGCATCCGCGCCGGGACGCGCGCGGCGGTGCACGGGCAGCAGGAAGGGAGGAGGAGCCTGCGACAGGAGTTCCAGCCGATAGGGCACGAGCGGCGCATCGCCGGCCGGAGGCAGCGCGAGGAAGAGCCCGCGGCGCATGCGGACGAGGCGCAGCGCGGCGGGGGCGCACCATGGAGCGGCGGGCTCGCCGGGCACGCTCGGGGGCGCTTCGCCGGCGCCCTTCGGCGGGCGTCTCTTCATCCGGCGTCCTCCGTGCCCGACGGGCCGGCGACGACGGAGGCGCTGTCCCCGAAGACCGACTGGATGATGTCGGTCGCGTAGGCGAGGATGGCGCCCCGGAAGATCAGGGCGATGGTGATCAGCACGGCGATCACGATGACGACCTCGACGGTTCCGAGTCCTCTGCGACTTTGTTTCATGGCGGTACCTCCTTCAGGCGAGCGGCTGCAGCGAGAGCAGGGCGGGGATGCCGGTCAGGGCGAGGACGGCGACGAGGTCGATGGCAGTGGGGAGGAGGAGACGGGTCGCGGCCTCGTCCAGGCGGCGCCGGGTCTCGGCCCGGGCGAGCGCCCAGCACGAAGCGGCCTGCAGGCGGAACAGCTCCAGAGTCGGCGCGCCGCCCCGCCGGTCGACCTGCGCGAGCAGCGCCAGGGCCGAGGCGATCTCCGGCACGCCGCACTCCAGGGCGAGCCCGTCGATCGCGTCCGCGGGGGTCCGGCCGCTGCGGATGCGGCCGAGGGTGCGGTCGAGGTCGGCCGCGACGGGACCGTCGTCCTCGGCGAGGCCGAGTCGCGAGACTTCGAGGGCGCGCAGCGGCACCAGCCCGGCAGAGAGGAGCGCGACGACATGGCCGAGGAACGTGGGGTAGGACTGGATGCGGCCGCGGTCGCGCTCGTCCTGGGCGGCCCGGGCGTCCCGGTCGTGCAGGGCGGAGAGGATCAGGGCGCCGGCGAGGGCCGTCCCGACGACGAGCCCCGGCCCGCCGCCCGCGAAGCCCACGGGGAGGGCGAACGCCGCCGCGCCCGCCGCGACGCGCAGGGGCTTGGCCGCGAGGTGCCGGGCGAGGGCGCCTTCCGGGTCCTCGGCGGTGCGGGAGAAGACGAGGAGCAGGCGGCGCACGTAGGCGGCCGGCAGGAGACGCGCGAAGGGCGGCGCGGAGGTCGGGGCGGCCGGGCGGCCCGGCGCGGGGCGCGGGACCGCCGGGCGGGTGTTGCGGGAGCGGCGGGGCGAGCGTCGTACGCGGCCGCGTGAGGGGTCCGAGACGATGCGCAGCGCGAGCGAAGCGGCGGCGACCGAGACGGCGAAGACCGCGGCGAGGGCGAAGCGACCGCGGGGGTCGGCGAAGGCGGGCGCGAAGAAGTCGGCCGCGGCGCCCTGGAGGGACAGCGCGACGAGGAAGGGGGTGGCCGACAGGGCGAGCGCCTCGATGCGCCGCGAGGAGGACTGCGCTGCCGCCTCCTGTTCGAGGAGGAGCCGTTCGGTGGCCATGGCGAGCGAGGCGCGCAGGAGGTCGAGGACCCGGGGACCGAGGATGCGGCCGATCGAGAGCGCCTGGAAGATGGGCGCGGACTCGGGGCAGGGGAGGGCCGGCGGCAGCGTGCGCACGGCGTCGGCGAAGGGGCGTCCGGCCTGGAGCGCGAGGACGGACGTGCGCAGCGCGCGGCAGAAGCCGGACGACGGCCCGAAGAAGCGGGCCATGGCGGGGAGCGCCTCGGTGAGGGCGGTCTCGGGCGAGCGGCCGCTCGTGAGGGCCGCGCACAGGTGCTGGAGGAACAGCTGCAGCTGGACGCGGGCTGCTCGCGTGCGGCGGGCGGCGAGCATCGCCAGGATGGACCGACGGGGCAGCAGGGCCAGCGGCAGGCACAGGACGAGTGCGACGAGCGGGTCCTGCACGAACAGGAGCGACGCGGCGCCGCAGAGGAGAAGCGAGGCGGCGTAGACCGCGGCGGACAGGCCCGGGGAGGCGAACGGAGCGTCGGGGCTAGGCCGTTCGGACAAGGGGGCCGCCTCCTTCCCGGGAAAAGAGCGTCTCGGTGCGGAAGGCCTCGCCCTCCGCGCCCAGCGTGCGGACGATCTCCCGGACCGCTCGGCGACCGTCCGGCAGGCGGGTCAAGTGGACGACGAGGTCCACGGCCGAGGCGACCTGGCGGACCAGCGCCGCATACGGCAGGCCGGACGGGGCGAGCGCCAGCAACGCCAGGCGGGACAGCATGTCGCCCGCGGAGTTCGCGTGGCCGGTCGAGAGGGAGCCGGCGTGGCCGGTGTTCATGGCCTGCAGCATGTCGAGGCTCTCGGCGCCGCGCACTTCGCCGACGATGATCCGGTCGGGGCGCATGCGCAGGGCCGCGCGGATCAGGTGCGACACCGTCACGGCTCCGCCGCCGTCGGGCAGCGCGCCGCGCGATTCGAGGCGCACGAGGTTCGGCAGGCCCTGCAGGCGCAGCTCCGCGGAGTCCTCTATGGTCACGACCCGCTCATCGGGCGGGATCGAGGCGGACAGGACGTTGAGGAACGTCGTCTTGCCCGTCCCCGTGCCGCCGCTGAGGAAGAGGCTCCGCCTCGCGCGCACCGCCTCCTGCAGGAAGTCGGCCGCTTCCTGGCTCAGGAAATCCGTCAGGACCAGCGTCTCGAGGTCGGGGCGAAGGCCGGTGAACTTGCGGATCGTGAAGACGGGGCCGTCGGGAGCGACGGGCGGCAGCGCGGCGTGGGCGCGCGAGCCGTCCGGGAGCCGGAGGTCGGCCAGCGGCTCGGTCTCGCTGACGGCCCGGTCCGCGCGAGCGAAGAAGCCGACGATCAGGTCGGTCAGGCGCTTCCGGTCGTGAAAACCTCGCGGGTGCCGGAACAGACGGCCCTCGCGCTCGAAGAACACCGAGTCCGGCCCGTTGACCATGATCTCGGTTACCGCCGGGTCGTCGAACAGCGACTGCAGGACGCCGAGGCCGCGCATCGCGTGGAGGACCTCTTCGGCGATCCGCTGCTTGTCGGCGAGCGGCAGGCGGCCCCCGGCGGCCGACCCGTTGAGCGCGGCCGCGACGAGGCGCCGCAATCCCGCGTCGTCGACCTGCTCGACGTGCGCGAAGGAGCCGACGACCCGGTCGATCAGCCAGGCCTGGAGGTCGGACTCATTCGACGGGTCCACGGGTCGCCCTCCCCTCGTCGGACAGCGCCGCGGACAGCAGGCGGACGGATTCCGCCCAGCCGGACACCGTAAGGCGGAGCGGGTCGAGCGGCAGGACGATCTCGCGGAAGCGGACGTCCCCCGGCAGCCCGGGCAACATCAGGGAGACCTCCCGGCGCATCGAGCGGCAGGCGGCGCCCGCGCCGGGGCCATGCAGGAGGAGGATGCGGCCGCAGGCGCCGGCGACTTCCCGGACCAGCGAAAAGGGCACTTCGCCGCAGACGGCGAGGACCAGACGCAGCTGGGCGCGCGGGCGCAGGGAGATCCGGCGGACCACCTCGGCGACCTGTTCCGGCGGGCATTCCGCGAGGTCGTCCGCGCGGCGTGGAGGCAGGAGGAAGGCCGGACCGCCCGGCCGGACCTGGCGTGGGAAGGCGTCTTCGCCGAGCAGCAGGTCGGAGATCGAGGGCAGGGCGTCCGGCAGCGGTGGCAGGTCGAGCTCCGGATAGGCGTGCCCGTCCGGGTCGATCGGCGTGAGGTCGAGGTGGTCCACCTCGAAGCCGCGCGAGGCCAGCGACTCGGCCGCGGACAGGGACAGCGCCTGGCGGACGGAGGTGGGGAAGGAGGCGAGCAGGCAGATGCAGCGGACGTCCGCGTGAACCGCGGATCCAGGCCGGCCGGCACGATCCGTCGGCGCCACCCCCGAGGCCTCCTGCGCCTCGGCGGTCTCCGGACCGGGCAACCGCCGCAGCAGGGCGTCGAGGATCCGGTCGACTCCGCCGAGGCGGGCGACCCCGGCCTCGTCGCGCAACGGAACGAAGGCGCCCGGCATGAGCCGCAGGAACCGGCCCGCGCGGACCGCATCGCAGTCAGCGGCGCCGGGCAGGTCGTCCGGATTGTAGACCAGGAAGTCGCCCTGCGCGAGAGGGGGCTCCGGCGCCGGGCCGCCGCGATGCTCCGCTCCTCCCGGGACGAAGGTCCCGACGACCAGGTCCGGCCGGTCCACGGCCAGCCGTCCGCCGAGACGCGCCTGCAGCGCCTCGAGATAGTCGGAATCCGCATCGCACAACCACACCTTCGGCATCGGAACACCCCCTCGCACGAGGGATTCTATGCCGGGCGGGCGCGAGGGAGTCTCGCTCCGTTCCGACAGCCGGTCACGAAGCGGGGCGAGACTCCGACAGGGCGGGGTCTATTTCAAGGATTGCGCAAGGAAAGCGCTGACCATATCGATCGGGATGACGAAGTTGATGTTCTCGAAATCCTTGCCGGTCGGCACGAGGCCGGCCGAGGGAATCCCGACCATCCGGCCGTCGAGCGTGAAGAGGCATCCGCCGCTGTTGCCCGGGTTGATCGGGGTGTCGGTCTGGATGTATCTGGCTCCTGCATAGGTGCGCAGGGCGGAGACCACGCCTTCCGTGAAGGTCGCGGGACCCGGAAGGTTCGTGCCGCCGGGGAAGCCCGCCGCCATGACGGACTTGCCGACTGCCACATCCGCCATCGTGCCGAGCGTCACGACAGGGAAATCGGTCCGTCCACTCGTGAGTTTGAGCAGGGCGAGGTCCTGGCTCGTGCTGGAGGCGACCACGGTCGCCGGCAGCACCGTGCCATCCATGAGCGTGGCGGAGATGGACTGCGCGCCGCTGACGACGTGCGCGTTGGTCGTGACGTAACCGCGCTTGTCGACGATCGTCCCGGAACCGGAATCGAGTCCGCCCGCCACCGTGACGTCGATGCGCACGATGGCCGGATCGATCCGGGGAACCACGTCCTCGAAGACGGCTGGAACGGCGGTCGGCCCGGGCAGGCCCGTCGGACCGACGACGGCTCCCGCGTCGACCGTCCTTCCGTCGGTCAGCGTGAGGACGAGATGGCCCGTGCCGTCGACGAGCGCGCCGGACACGCTCGCACCGGCAGGCCCCGGGGAACAGCCGCTGGAAAGGATCATCGGAATCGTGGCGAGGAGAATCAGGATCGTCTTCCTGCCAGGGAATTTCATGTGCGCGCCCCCTCTCGAAATCCGGATATCACCCGATACCGCGCCCCCCGGAGAGGGGGGTGCTCCGGCAGTCTCCATTGTAACTCGAAAGGAATCGGGCGGTCGTCACTTCACGATGAGGGTGCCCTTCATGGAAGGGTGGACGCTGCAGACGTAGGCATATGTGCCGGCCGTGTCGAACTTGTGCGAATAGGTGGCGCCCTTGGCGAGGGAGCCGCTCTGGAATCCGTCGAAGACCACGGTGTGGGCGACCGTGTCGACGTTCGTCCAGGTGACGGTCGTGCCGACGGCGACGGTGAGCGTCGCGGGGTCGAAGGCGTAGCCGGAAATCGTGACCTGGTCGCCCGAAGCGGCGGCCGTGGGGGTGGATCCGGCGGTTGGGGACGCGGCGGGAGTCGGAGTCGCGGTCGCCATGGGGGCGGCGCAGGCGACGAGGGCGAGCGCGAGCAGGACGATGAGGGAAGTGGAGAGAACGAGACGTTTCATGGGGGCGGACCTTCCTGGCCAGTCCTGGCGCGGTGCGGATCGGTTCCGTTCCGGCCGACTGTGCCCGATGGACCCATTGTGCGCCGGGGGACGGGCAAGTGCGGTACCGTGCAGCACCTTAAACGCGCGGGAGGCCCCCTCGCGGGAGGCCTCCGCCTCGTCCTTTTCCGGATGGCACCGCCCCTTGCGCGGCCGCGCGGCCGCGTTGGCCTACTTCGAGGCCTGGAATTCCTTCAGGAGCTCCTGGGCGATCACGTTGCGCTGGATCTGGTTGGTACCCTCGTAGATCTGGGTGACCTTGGCGTCGCGCATGCGCTTCTCGACGGGGTATTCCTTCATGTAGCCGTAGCCGCCGAGGACCTGGACCGCGTCGACGGTGACCTTCATCGCGGTGTCGGAGGCGAAGACCTTGCACATCGCGGACTCCTTGGAGAAGGTCTTCGCGCCGGAGTCGATCGTGCGGCAGGTCGCGTAGACGAGGCTGCGGGCGGCCTCGATCTGGATCGCCATGTCGGCGAGGATGTGCTGGATGGCCTGGAAATTCGAGATCGTCTGGCCGAACTGCACGCGCTGCTTGGAGTACTTGACGGCCTCCTCGTAGGCGCCCTGGGCGATGCCGACGGCCTGCGCCGCGACGCCGGGGCGGGTGCGGTCGAGCGTCTTCATCGCGACGATGAAGCCCATGCCCTCGCGGGACAGGAGGTTCTCCTTCGGGATATGGCAGTCCTCGAACACGAGCTCGACGGTCTGGGAGGCGCGGATGCCCATCTTGTTCTCCTTCTTGCCGAAGGAGAAGCCGGGCGTGCCCTTCTCGACGATGAAGGCCGAGTAGCCGCGCGGGCCCTTGGTCTTGTCGGTGCAGGCGACGACGGTGTAGATGTCGGCTTCGCCGCCGTTGGTGATCCACTGCTTGGTGCCGTTGAGGGCGTACTCGTCGCCCACCTTGTCGGCGCGCGTCCTGAGGCCGGCGGCGTCGCTGCCCGCGCCCGCTTCGGTGAGGCCGAAGGCGGCGAGCTTCTTCCCGGCCGCGACGTCGGGGAGGAAACGGCGCTTCTGCTCGTCGGTGCCGAAGAGGAGGACCGGGAAGATGCCGAGGCCGGTGCCGGCGAAGGCCAGCGCGATGCCGCCGCAGGCGCGGCTGAGCTGCTCGACGACGAGGCTCATCTCGAAGATGCCGCCGCCGAGGCCGCCGTATTCCTCCGGGATGTAGACGCCGCAGAGGTCGGAGTCCGCGAGAATCTTCACGATGTCGTGCGGGAACTTGCCTTCCTCGTCGTATTTGAGGGCGACGGGCGCAATCTTCTCGTCGGCGATCGTGGCGGCGAGTTCCTGGATCATCTTCTGTTCGTCGGTCAGAAAATAGTTCATCTTCGCTTCCTCCACCCAATGTCTTGATAATCAAAGCGAATTATAAGACAGATTCCACCGCCGTGCAATCGGGAGACGGCCCGGGGTGGTAGGATGGTTCCATAGGGGCGGCGCCCCGGAACCGGAGGACGACTCATGCACGTGACCGACGCCATGATCGACCCGCAGCTGCGCTCGACCGGCAGCGGATTCCGACGCTTCCTGCACGAATACGACGAGGCGAAGTTCCGGCGGATCCCGCGTGCAGTGGGCGTGCCGGTCGACTTCGCGCTCTATCCGGGCTGCTACCACGCCTTCGTCACCGCGCGCCCCAAGGCGGACGTGAGCCGGAGGGCCAACGACGCGGTGATGGCCTCCTTCCGGCATGTCGTCGCCGACCGCTTCGCCCCGCAGGACGCCCCGACCCCCAGGAGGTGCCAGGATGAAGGTCCAGGAACGAATGATGGCCTATGCCCGGATCCACACGACCTCGGACGAGTCGTCGCAGACCAGCCCGTCCACGGCGCGCCAGCTCGACCTCGCGCGGGCGCTGGCGGACGAGATGCGCGACCTCGGCTTCGCGGACGTCCGGATCAGCGACACCGGCACCGTCTACGGCGCCCTCCCGGCGACGCCGGGGTGCGAGGAACGCCCCGCGCTCGGGTTCATCGCCCACATGGACACAAGTCCGGCGTGCCGCGGCGAAGGCGTCCGGCCCCGCCTCGTTGAATGCTACGACGGCGGCGACATCGTGCTGAAGGACGACCCGGCGGACCCGGTCGTGCTCGGTCCGGCGCGCTTCCCGCACCTGTCGCGCCTCGTGGGGCGGACGCTGGTCGTGACCGACGGCACGACGCTGCTCGGCGCCGACGACAAGGCCGGCATCGCCGAGATCCTGACGGCCTGCGAGTGCATCCTCGCGGAGGACGTGCCGCACGGGCCGGTGCGCGTGGCCTTCACGCCGGACGAGGAGATCGGCCGCGGCACGGCGCATTTCGACGTCGAGGGGTTCGGCGCCGACTTCGCCTACACGATGGACGGCGGGGAGGAGGGCGAACTCGAGTACGAGAACTTCAACGCGGCGGAGGCGAAGGTCTCGATCCGCGGCGTCTCCGTCCACCCCGGCACCGCCAAGGACGTCATGGTCGACGCGCTGACGGTGGCCTGCGAGCTGAACGCGCTGCTGCCCGCCTTCGAGGTCCCACGCCACACCGAGGGCCGCGAGGGGTTCTACTACCTGCACGGGCTCGAGGGCGACCCCGAGTCCGCGAGGATGGCCTACAGCCTCCGCGATCACGACGCCGGCAGGCTCGACATGCGCAAGGAGACCCTCCGGCACGCCGCCGAGGGCCTGAACCGCCGATACGGGGCGGGCACCGTCACGGTCGAGATCTCCGACCGCTACCGCAACATGCTCGAGGTCGTGCGCCACCACATGCACCTCGTCGACAACGCGCGCGCGGCCATGGCCAGCGTCGGGCTCGCTCCGCTCGTGATCCCGATGCGCGGCGGCACCGACGGCGCGGCGCTCAGCTATCTCGGGCTGCCCTGCCCGAACCTCGGGACCGGCGGCTTCGCCTTCCACGGCGTCCACGAGCACGTCACGGTCGAAGGCATGGAGGCCTGCACCCGGCTGGTCGTCGAGCTCGTGCGACGGTACGCGGCGCTCGACCCGTAGAGCGGTCCCTCCCCTTTTTTCTCCCGCAAGTGGTACGATTCATCGTATGAAGAAGTCATTCGGCAAGGACTTCGTCGGCGTCGCGTTCCGCGTCGGCATCGCGCTCAAGGGCGTCTACGCCGCGGGCGAACTGCTCGCCGGCATCGGGATGGCCTTCCTTCCTCCCGCGCGCATGGACCGGCTGATCCATTTCGTCACCCGGAAGGAACTCGCCGTCGACCCCGACGACAAGCTCATGAACTACCTCCTCACGTTCGGGCACTCGTACACGCTCGACATGCAGAAGTTCGTCATGGTCTACCTGCTGCTCCACGGCCTGCTCAAGACGACCGTCCTCGTCCTCCTCGCGCGGAAGGTCCGCTGGGCATATCCGGTGGCGGTCGTGGTCTTCTCCCTGCTCATCGTCTACCAGTGCTTCAGTTTCCTGCGCGGCCATTCGCCGTTCATGCTCTACCAGTCCACGCTGGACGCGGTGCTCGTCGCGCTGATCCTGGTCGAGTACCGCCGCCTCGCGCCGAAGCCGGAGCATCCCGCGGACGACGATGCGGAAGACGAGGGCCGTCATGACGCGTAGCGCGCGGCCCAAGCCGTCGGGCGACCCGGGGACGCCGGACGCCTCCGCGTCGCCTGCGGCCGCCATCGCCGTCCCGCCCCCGACCCGCCTTTTCAACCGCGATTTCGTCCTGATGCTGCAGGGCTCGTTCGTGTCGCGCCTCGGCGACGTCGTCTACAGCATCGCGATCGGCTTCTACGTCTACCACCTGACCGGGTCGGCCTCGCTCATGGGTGTCTTCGCCTCCCTCTCCATGTTCCTCAACATGTTCCTCGGCCCGCTCGCCGGGGCGCTCGCCGACCGCATCGACCGCCGCGCCGCGATCGTGTCCGTCGACGTCCTGCGCGGCCTGGTCATGCTCGGCATCGGCGCGCTGGTGCTGGCCGGCCGGCTCGACGTCGGGTCGCTGTTCGGCTTCTCGGTCGTGGCGGCGCTGCTCGGCGTGCTGTTCAACCCGACCGCGGGGACCGTGCTCATCGATATCGTGCCCAAGGCGGAATTCGTGCGGTCGCGGTCGGTCGCGTCGACGGCGCAGACCCTCGTGGACCTCGTGGGCAAGGCGGCGAGCGGGCTGCTGCTGGTCTATGTCGGCGTCGGCGAGCTGATCCTGTTCAACGGCGTCTCGTTCCTCGTGAACGCCCTGCTGGTCGCCTTCGTCCGCATTCCCCGCACGCCGAAGCAGGGGACGCCGATCCGCGTCCGCACGCTGCTCGTCGACCTGCGCGAGGGGCTCGCGGCGGTGGTCGCCACGAAGGGCCTGAACATGCTCTTTTTCTCGGCGATTCTCATCAATTTCCTCGGCAGCGGCTTCTACAACCTGATCCTCGTCTTCACCACCGAAAAGGGCTATCCGCTGGAGCAGTACGGCTTCCTGATGACGGCGCTGTCCGTCGGCGCCCTGCTGGGCTCCCTCCTCGTCGCCGCAGTGAAGATGGCCCCGAAGCGGCGCCCCGGCGTCCTCTTCGCGAGCTTCCTGACGTCCATGGCCTTCCTCGCCGCGGGTCTTCTGCTGCGTCCCTTCGCGGCCGTCGCCGCGATGTTCCTGCTGGCCGAACTCACAAGCGCGGTCGGCAACACGATCCTCAACGCGAGCCTGCTGCTCCTCGTTCCCTCCGACAAGCGCGCCACCGTCATGGGGTTCCTGATGTCGAGCTCGATCGGCGGGATGGCCCTCTCGACCGTCGCCTACGGCTTCGCCGCGGACTACTTCCCGGTCACGGCCGTCGCGCTGGTCGGGACGCTCCTTTCTCTCGCGCCGCTCTGCTGGCTGCTGCTCCACAGGGACGTCCAGGGGGCCATCGTCGAGAGCTCGGGCGGAGGGTCGCCCGCGTAGGACCACCACTCGGCGCGAGAAACCGACCACTCGCCGGAAAGCCCTTCCCACGGCCGCTCGCGGCTCGTATGATGAACCCGTGAGGTGAGAAAAGACGATGCGCGTGCGGATCGAACGGATCGGGGACGACAGGCCGGAGGAAGTGGTCATCTACTGCAGGGAGACCACGCCCGAGGTCGAGGCCCTCGCCCGCACGGTCCGACAGGGTCAGGACGCAGGCCAGGCGCCTTCCTTCTTCAAGGGAGACCGCGAAGTCTTCCTGTCGCTCAAGGAGGTCCTGTTCTTCGAGACCGACTCCGACCGCGTGTTCGCCCACACCGGCAACGACGCCTTCGAGATCCACCGGCGGCTCTACGAACTGGAAGCCGCACTGCCCGGCTACTTCGTCCGGGTCTCGCGGTCCGCCATCGTGAGCACCCTCCACGTGTACTCGATCCAGAAGGGCCTGACCGGCGTCAGCCGGGTCGCCTTCCGCGACACGCACAAGGAGGTCTTCGGCTCGAGGATGTTCGGCAGCGAACTGTTCCGGAAAATGAAAGAGAGGAACCTGTCATGAAAGAGAACAACGTCAAGGTCGGCCGCATCTTCTGGGCCATCCTGATCCTCGGCGGAGGCGTCCTGCTGGCGCTGTCCGCGATGGGCATCGGCGTCGATTCCGACCCGTACAAGATCGTGGGCAGCCTGCTGCTCCTCGGGGTCACCGTCTCCAGCCTCGTCAAGCTCCGCTTCTTCTTCACCGTCCTGCCGCTGGCCGGCATCGCGTACCTCTGGCGCGACGCGATCGGCTTCCCCGATGCGCAGCTCTGGCCGCTGCTCGGCGCCGGCGCCCTGATCGGCATCGCCCTGTCGATCCTGTTCCACCGGAAGCACGAATTCCCCGAGTTCACCATTCGTCATGGCCACCGCCACGGACACGACGACGACGCCGCCGCGAAGGAGGTCGCCTCCGAGACCGTGGACGCCGATGAGGTCGTCACGATCGAGGCCAGGTTCGGCGAACAGACCAAGTACCTCCACTCGGAGCATCTCAAGCGCGTCGACGTGACCGCCAACTTCGCCGAAGCCAAGGTCTACTTCGAACAGTGCAAGGTCCACCCCGACGGCCTCACGATCAACGTCACGGCCAGCTTCTGCGGCGTCGAGCTCATGATCCCCCGCGCCTGGGCCGTCGAGAACAGGATCAGCTCCTTCGCCGCCGCCGTCAACGACACGGGCCGCGAGACGACCCCCAGCGAGGCGAAGGTCACCCTCGTGGGCAACCTGAACTTCGCCGAGATCAAGATCGTCCGGGTGTAGGGAACCGACCCGGCCGGACCCTGGAGGACCCCGCGCGCCGAGCGGCG
>CAILLO010000065.1 GCA_903835065.1 uncultured Eubacteriales bacterium | reverse complement strand
GACGGCACGACGGACGCCTTCGTCGGTGCCGCCCGGATGCATGCCGCCCACGGCACGACCTCGCTTCTGCCGACCACGCTTGCCAGCTCGAAGACCGCTCTGCTCGAGTCCCTCGATGTTTTCGCAAAGGCCAAGCGGACTTCGGACGCGGCCCATGCGGAAGGACACGGCGCGACGGCGGGTGCCCGGCTGCTCGGGCTCCACCTCGAAGGACCCTATTTTCCCATGTCCCAGCGCGGTGCACAGGACCCCGCCTATATCCGCCTCCCAGACCCGGCCGAGTACGAAGCCGTGCTCGACCGCTGTCACGACATCCTGCGCTGGAGCGCAGCCCCCGAAATCGAGGGCGCGGCGGCCTTCGGACGTGCGTTGAAGGCACGCGGGGTGCTCGCCTCGATCGCACATTCGGACGCCTTCATGGAACAGGCCGTCGAGGCCTTCGACAACGGATTCACCATGGTGACACACCTGTATTCGGGGACGTCCAGCGTACGCCGGATCGACGGGTACCGTCACGGAGGAGTGGTCGAAGCCGCATTCCTTCTGGACGGGATGTCCGTCGAGGCGATTGCGGACGGCATCCACCTTCCACCGCTCCTGCTGCGCATGATCTGGCACGTGAAGGGCCCCGGGCGCGTCGCGCTCGTGACGGACTCGATGCGGGCGGCCGGCATGCCGGACGGGAAGAGCATCCTGGGGGGGTTGAAAGAAGGGCAGCCGGTCGACGTCTATGCCGGTGTGGCCTGGCTACCGGACCGATCGGCCTTCGCGGGCAGCGTCGCGACGGGGGACCGCCTGCTGCGCGTCGCCGTGCGCGACGCCGGCATCCCGCTGGTCGATGCGATCCGCATGTTGTCCACGACCCCTGCGGACCTCCTCGGCAAAAAAGACCTCGGTCGCATCGAAGCGGGCAGCCGTGCCGACCTGGTCGTCCTCGAACCCGACTTTTCCGTCGCGTCGACCCTGATCGGCGGCGTCGTCATGGAACGGCCGTGAACTCCCTCTCGCCCGTCTTCCAGAGAATCCTCACATGAAGCGGACGGTCGACCTCGACGGAGATCGTCGGATCCTCTACGTCCGTTCCGCGGCGCGCGCACGAAAGAGAGGCCGTGCCGTCCACTCCGATCGGGAAGCGGGAGACGCCGTGGGCTTCGGTCCTGCGGACATCCCAGGTGAGCGTGTTGTCCGCGACGGTGTACCGGAGGCCGAATACGTGCTCGAAGAGCACCGCGACGGGGCCGGTCCCGCCCCATCCGACGAAGTCCTTCACGGCGGGTTTTCCAGGGGACGCGCTCTCCGGGGCGTAGTTCTCGAAGACGGTGCCGGTGTTCCGGAAGACCTCCGTTACGTTTTCCAGGTGGTTGCAGGCGATCTCGTAGGCGAGGTCGCGGTAGCCGGTGACGGTGAGTGCCTTGAGGACCATGGACTCGGTCGAGGGCCAGATGGACCCCCGCCAGTAGCCGCCCGTCGCCTCGTATCCCGGCATGTCCGCGGAGATCGAAGGGACCCGGTGGGGGCGATTGAACTCCCGCTCGTCCTCGAGGTGGGCGACGAAGCGGTCGAGCCGTTCCGGCGGGACGAGCCCGGCCATCAGGACCCAGTAGGCGGCGATCGTCCGATAGCCCGACAGGGTGCCGTCCGGCCAGCGGTCGTAGTAGTACCCGGTCTTCTCGTCCCAGAGTTTCGTATTCACATAGTCCGCGAGGGACGCGAGGTCGGCCTCGAGTTCCGCCTTCCCCTCCGTCCGTCCGGTCGCCTCGGCGATCCGGAGAAGGTTCCGTGCCGAAAGGGCCGCCTGGGCCGTGGCGTCGACCCAGGTCATGCGGCCGTGGTAGTAGTAGGGATTGCCATACGGCTCCGGTACTTCCAGTTGGCCCAAGTGGGCCGGTATTTCCTAGAGCGCCGGTAGAACCAGTCGGCCCAGTGGG
>CAILLO010000064.1 GCA_903835065.1 uncultured Eubacteriales bacterium | reverse complement strand
AGCACCTCTACTTCACGCAGTTTCACGATGATCTGCTCCGTCGTGTACTTGACTCGTGCCATGACCCTGTCCCTCCTTGTCGGGCATCCCTGCCCTCTATACTAACAAGGAACCTGGACCAGTTCTCGGGGGAGACACCAGCCGGTGAGGATCGAGAAGAGCATGCGCCAGGCGACGAGCGAGGTGCGCTCGTCGTAGTTCTGGGAGATTTCGTTGCCGAGCGCCTGGAAGGGCACGGCGAAGAACGTGTTGAAAGTGTCGTAGAGGATGTAGAGGAGGATCGCGAGGATCACCTTGGAAACGTCCGAGGCCTCGGCGGGGATGCGCCAGATGAAGATGTAGGTGATGCCCAGCGGGACGGCCGAGAGGGCCATGAAGATGCGCCGCCGGCCGAAGCGGGACTTCGAGCGGTCGGAGATGTAGCCGACGAGGGGGTCGTTGACCGCGTCCCAGATCCGGCCGATCAGCAGGACCAGTCCGGCCAGGAAGGGCTTGAGCCCGAGGACGTCGGTGAAGTAGTAGAGCAGGAAGAGGTCGATGATCGTGCCGGACATGCTGTTCGTCGAGTCGCCGGCCCCGTAGAAGATCTTCTGCCAGAGGGAGAGCCGGGGGGCGCCGAGCAGGGGCGTCTCCACAGCCTTTTCGACCGGCCTGCCGAGGGATTCGTCCATGCGGTCTCCTTTCCGCGTTCCACGTGTCATGCGGGGAAAAGGGAACGGGGGAGGGGGACGGACATGCGGGGCGCGCCGGAATCCCCGGCCGCTTCCGCAGTCGGGTCTAGAATTCGGAGAACGGGTCGGGGCGGTTCTCGCTGGAGCGGATCAGCAGGCGGCCCTGGACGGCGGCGCCCTTCGTGATCTCGAGGTCGTTGGCCCGGACGTCGCCGACGACGTGCGCGTCGTTCATGATCACGACGGAGTTCGCGATCGCGAGGTCGCCCTTGATGTTGCCGTTGATCTCGGCCTCGTTCGCGGCGAGGTTGCCGACGGTCACGGACCCCTGGCGGACGTAGGCGGTGCCCTTCACGGTCACATCGCCCTTGATCCTGGAGCCGGCCATCTCGATGCTGTCGGCGACGACGTTGCCCTCGATCCGGCCCGTCACGCGCATGTCGGCCTCGCAGACGATATCCCCGACGACGACGCCGGCGATATCCATCGCGGAGCTGGTGGCGATCGAGCCGGTGATCTTGGTGTCCTTGGTGATCACGGTGCGGACGCCCGTGCCGACGGGCGGCGCCGGTCTCGGGGAGGAGGAGACGTTGTAGAAGGACGGGCGTTCCGTGGACGGGCGGGGTTCCTGGGCGGGCTCGGACTCTTCGGACGATCCGCTGATTTCGTTCAGTGCCTTGATGAAGTTCCCCTTGGCGCTCATCGTGTCTCCTCCATGCGGTTTTCGGCGGTTTTCAACATTATACCCTAACTTCCCTTGATGGTGAATGTGACGGGGCGGACATTCACGGTCAGCAGCTCGATGCGGAAGCCCTGTGCCCGGAGGCCCTCGATGATCGCGGGCAGCGCCGCGACGGTCCCGGTCCGGTTGTACGAATCGTGGGACAGGACGACCACGCGCGTCTTGCCCCTGGCCGTCGAAAGGACGTTCTTCGCGAGCAGCACGGGGTCGACGTTGGCCGCGTTGCCGTCGCCGCTCGAGCTGTTCCAGTCGTAGTAGCGGAAGCCCCTGCGGGCCATCTCGGCGCGGATTCGCGCGCCGAAGAGGTTCGCGGCGGAGTTGGTGCTCCCGCCGGCGAAGCGGTAGACGGTCGGCGCGACGCCGGTCGCCTTGAGAATGTACTGGTAATTCGATGCGAGGTCCTTCACGTACGCCTCGACGGAGGCGTAGATCTTCGTGTAGTTGTGCGTCGCCGTGTGCATGCCGATCGCGTTGCCGCGCCGTAGCACCTCGCGCATGATCTCCGCGTACTTGGGGTCCGTGTGGTTGATCACGAAGAAGCAGGCCTTCACGTCGTAGCGGTCGAGGATATCCAGGATCTCGAGCGTGCGCGCCGACGGTCCGTCGTCGAAGGTCAGGTAGGCCACCTTGCCCTCCGTGGCGACGAAGGTCGGGTACGTCTGCCGGAAGTCCGGCAGCAGCGTGAGGTCGGCATCCGGCGTCGGCGTCGGGACATCCGTCGGCACGGGCGTCGGAGACGGCGTGGGCGTGGGCGTCGGGAGGTCGACGGGGGTGGGCGACGCGTCGGGCGCGTCGTCTCCCGGCGGATCCACGTCCTCGTCGGGCCCGGTCGCGAGCAGGAGGGTCAGCTTGGCGTTCGCCTGCAGGGCGCGGGTGCGCTGGAGCACCAGGCGGCCGGTGGGGCTCGTGTACTGGGAGGCTTCGTAGGTGCGGACGCGCTGCTCGAGGTCCGCGATCCGGCGGGCCATCCCGGTCACCTGCACGACGTAGAGCACCGTCATCGCGATCAGCGCGACCAGCGCCGTCGGCAGGACGACGAAGAGCGCGAACCGGATCAGGCGCTTGAAGAACTCGACGCTGCCCCAGGCCACTCGCATGGATTCCCTCCGAAGACGGTGCCGTGTCTCGGAATGCGCCGGCGCTGTCGGGACGGAGAGCTTCGCCGGAACCTCTCCCAACTGTATCATAGGGCTCGTGCCCCGACAAGGACGAAGGGCCCGGAAGTGGCTTCCCGGTTGCCTTTCGCGTATGATGGGAGGGAAGTCCCGCCGCTGCCGGAGGGAAAGAAGGCCGTTCGGGAGGACGCACCGCTGAAACGCCCGGGAAGCACGATCCGCAACAACGTCGCCTACGCCCTGCTGCAGGCCTTCTACTGGTGCGCGTACTGCGCCTATTTCTCGTATCTCGTGGCCTACCTACTGGAGCGGGGCTACTCGAAGCCGCTGATCGGCCTGGTCCTCACGATGCTGTCGGCGCTGAGCGTCGCCGTGCCCCTCGTGGCGGGCTATCTCGTCGACTTCGCGGTCCCGATCCGCCGGTTCGTGGCCGTCGCGATGGGGCTCGCGATCCCCGCCGCCTTCCTGCTGCGCTTCTCGGTCGCCAGCATCCCGCTCTCCGTGCTGTCGATCGCCTGCCTCGGAATCCTCGAGCGCGGTCAGAGCAGCGTGCTGGACAGCTGGGCGGTCAAGCTCCGCGGGCAGGGCGTCGCGCTCCACTACGGCCCGACCCGCGCCTTCGCCTCGCTCGCCTTCGCGTTCACGGCGCTCCTGCTCGGCGGGCTCTTCGCCCGGGTCGGCCTCGACAAGCTCTTCTTCGTCCACGCCGCGTTCGCCGCCGGCTGCGTCGTCGCCGCGCTGTTCCTGGACGACGTGCCCGTGAAGGGACGCGAGCACGCCGACCACCTGCCGGTGCGCACGGCGCTCCGCCTGCTGGCCGGGAATCCCCGCTACCGCCTCCTGGTCGTCTGCATCACGCTGGCCGGCATCGCCTCGATGACCAACGTCACCTTCATGCCCATGATGGTCGACTACCTGGGCGGCACCAGCGCGGACCTCGGCGCCTGCCTGTTCGTGATGGCCGGCAGCGAGATGACGGTCATGCTGCTCTACCCGCGCCTGGCGCGCCGCTTCGCCGCCGACCGCATGCTTGCCGTGGCGATGTTCTTCATCGTCGTCCGCGTCACCGTCATCTTCTTCGTCCCGTCGATCCCCTGGCTGATCGCGGCGCAGGCGATCCAGGCGCTCTCCTTCGGCCTGTACCTGCCGTCGCTGCTTCAGTATCTGGGCCGGATCGCCGACGCCCGCATGCAGGCGACGGCCGTCACGTTCGCGGTCGCCGCGGGCGAGGGCGTCGCGGGCATCGTGGGCAACTCGACGGGTTCGGCCGTGCTCGCCGTGCTCGGCATGCGCCCGCTGTATCTCGTGCTCGGCGGCGTCGCGCTCGTCGGGCTCGTGACCTTCGTCGTCGGCCAGGCGTCGATCGCCCGGAAGGAAGCGGAACCGCCGCCGGAAACCGCCGCGGCCTAGCGACAGGGAGGTTCCGGGGAACGTGCGTTCTCCGTCTTCGGTGTTACTGTCAATGCCCTGCCGCGGCGGTAGAATGTCTCCATAGACCGCACGACGCCCGGCGCGGCGACCCGTATCGCGGCCCCGAACCCGGAACCCTCGCGGGTCTGCTCGCCGATTCCGCCCCTGCCTGCAGGAGGTACGACCGATGAACCGGAACGAAGCGTCCACGACGAAGAACCGCGCGACCGCACAGGGATCCGTCCCCGCGAGCCTCACCCGCATCTCCCTCGGATTCGTGAACGCCTATCTGGCGCGCACGCCGCTGGGATTCGTCCTCGTCGACACCGGCGTGCCCGACTCGTGGGACCGCCTGTGCGGCGAACTGGCCGCCTGCGGCTGCACGAAGGAGAACCTGAAGGTCGTCGTCCTCACGCACGGCGACATGGACCACGTCGGATGCGCCCGTCGCCTCCGCAAGGAGTGGGGCGTGCCGATCGCGGCGCATCGCGGCGACCTCGCGATGATGTCGACCGGCGAAGGACCGAAGCGCCGGGGCACCAGCCTGCCGATCCGCATCGGCATGAAGCTGCGCCCGTTCCGCAAGCCGGACCTCGAAGCCGCGGACAGCCCGTACTTCACGCCCGACCGGTTCCTCGAGGACGGCGACAGCCTCCTCCCTTACGGCTGGGATGCGCGCGTGGTCCACGGACCCGGGCACACCGCCGGCTCGATCGCGATCCTGACCGCCGACGGCGACCTGATCATCGGGGACACGGCGTCGAACATGACCCACCCCGGACCCGGCATGCTGGCCGAGGACTTCGACGAATACAACCGCACGCTCGCGGCTCTCCACCTGCTGCCGGTCCGCACGGTGCACCCCGGGCACGGCGGCCCGTTCCCGTTCGAGAAGCTGCCTCGCCGCGTCTAGCGCGCGGGATTTCACGTCGATTTCACAGAGGGGGCGCAGAATCCCGGCGGAGGGCGGACGCATGGAGATCACGGTCCTCGTCGCGGACGACGATGCGGTGCTGAGGGCACTCGTGCGGGACATCCTCGCGAAGGAGGGTTTCGCGGTCCTCGAGGCGGCGGACGGACGCCGCGCCGTCGACCTTTTCTTCGATGCCCGGACCGTCGACCTGGTCGTCCTGGACGTCATGATGCCCTTCCTCGACGGCTGGGAGGTCCTCCGGGAGATCCGCTCGCACTCGGAGGTGCCCGTCCTGATGCTCACCGCTCTCGGCGACGAGCGGCATGAAGTGCTGGGCTTGCGGAAGGGTGCGGACGACTACGTCGCGAAGCCCTTCGGCTACGAGGTCTTCGTCGCGCGGGTGCGTGCACTGCTCCGGAAGACGATCCAGGAGCGGTCCGCCGCCCTGGACGTCTGTGGAATCCGGCTCGACCCGACGACGCGCCGCGTCGCCGTGGACGGCGGGACGGTCGAGCTCAACCGCAAGGAGTACGCGCTCCTCTCCTACTTCCTCCACAACCGGAACCGCGTCCTGACGCGGGAGCAGATCCTCGACGCCGTCTGGGGCCGAGACTACGAAGGCGACGCCCGGACGATCGACACGCACGTCCGCATGCTGCGCGCCCACCTGGGCGACCGCGGCGACCGGATCGCCACCGTGCGCGGCGTCGGCTACCGATTCGAGGAGGAAGCGGGATGACCATCCGGAAGAAGATGACCCTCGGCTTCACGGCCTTCCTGCTCGCCCTCGTGCTCGGAGGCGTCGCGCTCAACGCCGTCTACCTGCTCCGCTTCTACATCGCGCAGAACCGCCCGGTGTTCACGGCGACGGCCGACCGCATCGCGCTGCAGCACGCGACCGACCCGCAGGGCGTCTCCGACCTGATCGACGGCATCGACCGGCTGGACGGCATCGCCTGCACGCTGGTCGGCCCGGACCTGTCGATCGTCGCGAGCTCGTATCCCCCGAAGACGACCAGGACGGAGAAGCTCGCCGCCGAGATCGCCCAGATCATCCAGAACAACGGGGCGGCGCTCTCCGGACGCGCGATCTACCGCGTCGTCGACCGGGCGGACCAGGCGTCGAAGCTCGTCTATATCCGGAAGCTGGACGATGGAAGCTTCCTGGTCCTGACGCGGGCGATCAAGGGGATCCGAGAGAGCGTCGCGATCGCCAACCGCTTCTATGCCTTCTCGGGCCTGGTCCTGCTCGTCGCGGGCGGAATCTTCATCTTCTTCTACGCGAAGCGGACGACGAAGCCGATCGTGGCGATGAGCGAGGCGGCGGAGGGCATCGCCCGACTCGACTTCAGCCGTCGGGTGGGGACGGACGCGCAGGACGAGATCGGGACGCTCGGGAGGAGCATCGACCTCATCTCGGAGCGTCTGAGCGGCAGCCTCGAGGAGCTGCGGGAGGACGTCGAGCGCCGCAAGCAGCTCGTCCGCAACATCTCGCACGACCTCAAGACCCCGATCGGGGTCATCAAGGGCTACGCCGAAGGACTCCGGTTCGGCGTGGCCGACGACGACGAGAAACGGGACCGTTACTGCGAGGTGATCGCGGCGGAATGCGACCGCATGGACGATATGGTCCGGGAACTGCTCGACCTGTCGATGCTGGAGAATGGCGGACGCGAGGCCGATCGGACCCGGTTCGACCTGGCGGAGCTGGTCCGCAGGGTGGCGAGCCGTTTCGAGTCGTCGGCGAAGGAGAAGGGGGCCGTTCTCGAAGCGGATGGTCCGGTTCCGGTGCCGGTCGATGCGGACGAGACGCTCGTCGAGCGGGCGGTCGTGAACTTCGTGACCAACGCGATCCACCACGTGGAAGGCGAGCAGCGGCTGATCCGGGTGTCCGCTTCGGCGCGTCCCGCGGGGGGTGCTCGCGTGACGGTGTCCAACACCGGGGCTCCGATTCCCCCGGGGGAGCTGGACCGCGTCTGGGACCTCTTCCACAAGGGGGACCGCGCCCGTTCGCGCGCCTACGGAGGTCACGGGCTGGGCCTTTCCATCGTGAAGCGGATCGCGGACCTGCATGGCGGGACTGTCGGCGTGGAGAACGTCGACGAAGGCGTCCGCTTCTTCCTGGACCTTCCGTAGGTTTCACGCCGATTTCACGGGGCCGGGATACGATGGGTCCGCAGGGAGAGTTCGACCTGCGGAAAGGACGGCACCCCATGAAAGGCGGATTCCACGAACCGATCCTCATGGCCCTTCCGATTCTCGCGGCGAGCCTGCTTCTGCTTTCGACGGCAGGATGCTCGCTGGCTCCGACGGCGACCGCGATGCCGACGCAGGCTCCGGTCGTCACCGCCGATCCGGACAAGCCCGCCGACGCCACGCCTCTCGCGGACAAGCCGACAGGCGGCGCCGCGGAGAACTACTCGCTCGCGCAGGCGATGAGCGACCAGGCGCAGCTCTCGACGATCGCGTTCGACGGTCTCGCGTTCCTGACCGGCACGGCCGGCGCAGACAGCTTCTTCCCGCCGGGAAAGGTCGCGGATTTCTTCGGATTCCAGTACATGCGCGACGTCGACGTCTCCGGCTACGGCCACAACACGACCTTCCTCAGCAAGGCGGCGAACACCGTGCTCTCGATCCTCGACGACGCCCAGAAGGCGAAGCTCGTGTCGCTCGCGAAGGAACAGGCTCCGATCTACGAGAGGTTCGCCCTCGCGCGGTTCCCCCTGATGGAAGCGTTTCGGCGGAGCATGGAAGGCGTCATCCCGACCGGATCCACAGGACTCGACGCCACGGCGGTCTCGGAATACACGGGGCTCCTGTACGGGTACGACGCGGAGTTGAGCTACCGCCGCGCCGTGGTCGTCGGCGGCATCGTGACCTCCTTCACGACGACGCAGAAGGCGACGCTCGACGCGATGAAGTTCGACGATTCGTCGACCTGGCGGACCGTCGGGGAGGACGAGGCGCTCAAGAAGAGCCTGACGAACACTCAGTTCGTCGCCGTGATGACCTATGCGAGCGAACTGTTCTCCTGGTACAAGGGGAGCATCGACGCCGACATCTACTTCTGCCCCGAGCGCCACGGCACCTGTTTCGGCGGCTTCTACATGAAGGACCAGCCGGCCATGGGCAATCCGGACTATTTCATCAGCACTTCGACCACGGGCGACAAGGGACAGGGCTTCCTCGACATCCTGGACGCGACGCAGCGGGCGCTCGTCACCCGGATCATCGAGATCCAGCGGCCCTGGCTCGCCGAGATCGCGACGATCCGCACGGCCGTTTCGACCGAGCTGCGCAAGGCCCTGACCGGAGGCACCGTCGACGAGGCGAACGTGAAGGCGCTGATCCAGCGGTACGGCGAGCTCGATGGGCTCATGTCGGCACTGTACGCGGAGCGGTTCGCCGAGGTCGCCCGGACGCTGACCGAAGCCCAGCGCACGAAACTCGTGGCGCTGCGCGACCAGACGGTCGTCCCGGCCGGCGCGTTCGAGTTCTCGACGCCGATCACGATGCCCACCCCGGGCTCCGTCGATTTTCTCTTCGGAATCGGAACGGTTCCGACCTCGCTGCCTTGAGGTAGAATACTCGTATTCCATCCTGGAGGGATGAATCTTGGAATCGTCGAGGAAATCCTGGATCCTGGACCGTCTGCCCCTCCTGTGCGTCCTTTCGGTTTCCGCCTTCGTCTCGGTCTGGGGTCTCTGGAACGAAGGCCTGGGCAATCTCTACTACGCCGCCGGCGTCCAGTCGATGGGCCAGAGCCTCCATGCCTTCTTCTACAACAGCCTGGACTCCGTCGGCTTCATCAGCATCGACAAGCCACCGCTCGGTCTCTGGGTGCAGGTCCTCTTCACCCGGGTGCTCGGGTTCAACGGACTGGCGCTCCTGCTGCCGCAGGCGCTGGCCGGCATCGCCGCGACCGGGCTCCTCCATGGGATGGTCGGTCGTCGCTTCGGACGGACGGCCGGCTTCGCGTCGGCCCTCATCCTCGCGCTGACGCCGATCCTGGTCGCCGTCGACCGGAACAACACCATGGACGGTCTCCTGGTGCTGCTCCTCGTCCTCGCTTCGGAACAGGCGATCCGGGCCGCGGAGCGCTCGAGCCCCCGGCACCTGGTGCTGGCCGGCGTCTTCATCGGGCTGGGATTCAACGTGAAGATGCTGGAGTCGTTCGTGATCGTGCCCGCCATCTATCTCACCTACCTGCTCTTCTCGGGTCGGCCGTCCGCGAGGCGCCTCATGGCCTGCCTCGCCTCGTTCCTCCTGCTGACGGCGATTTCTCTGTCCTGGATCGTCGCGGTCGACCTGACGCCGCCCGAGAACCGGCCCTACGTCGGCAGCAGCGGCACGAACAGCGAACTCGCCCTGACCTTCGGCAACAATGGCCTGGGACGTCTGCTGGGGCACGCCGGGACCGCGTCGACCGATTCCGGGACCGACGGGTTGCGTCCTCCCCCTGGTGGACCTCCGGCTCCGGGCGGCGACGCCGTATCGCCTGCAGGCGGAGGCGAAAGCGGCTCCCCTTCGGCCTTCCGTCTCTTCACCCGCAACAACGCCGGCCAGATCGCCTGGTTCCTGGTTCCCGCCTTCGCGGCGAGCCTCTTCGCCCTGTTCCGTCTCGTCGCGAAGCGACCGCACGAGGAGGAAGCCGGAAGAGCGGCCTTCGGCTACTTCGCCTTCTGCTTCCTCCCGATGCTCCTCTATTTCAGCTTCTCGAACGGCGTCGTCCATCGATATTATCTCGCGGTGTTCGCCCTGCCCATCGCCGCCCTTTGTGGAATCGGACTCTCGCTCCTGCAGGCGGGAACCGGCTGGCGCCGCTTCTTCCTTCCGCTGGCCTTCGCCGTCACGGCCGCTTCCCAGGGGTTCGTCCAGAGCCTGTATCCGGGCTGGCTTCCCTGGGTCCTGCCGACGGCCGCGGTCGCATTCGGAATCGTGTCCGTCGTCCTGCTCCTGGATGCGATCGACGGCAAACGGAAGTCGCGCTGGACCGCCTTGACGGCCGTCCTGCTGATCCTCCCCGGACTCTGGTCCGCGACACCGATGCTTTATGGCGACAACACGCAGCTGCCGATCGCCGGTCCGGAACTCACCGCCTCGAACGGTTCGTTCGTTCGGCGACCCGACCTGACGGACCTCGTGGACTTCCTGGTGGCGGAGCGTGGGAGTGCGACCTATCTCGCCGCAGTCCCGAGCGCCATGTCGCTCGGCGCGGAACTGATCCTGCAGTCGGGAGAGCCGGTGATGGTCCTGGGCGGGTTCAACGGCGGGGACAGACCGCTGACCGTCGCGGAATTCCAGCGGCTCGTCTCGGAGGGATCCGTTCGGACGGCGGTCCTGCCGGAAGAGCGAGGGGAAGCCGGGAAGGGACCGGGTGCCGGAGGAGAGATCCTCGCCTGGATCCGCGCGAACGGGACGAGAGTCGACCGGACTTTGCCCGGAGGCACGGTCTACCGTCTTGGAGATGAGCCGTGAGAGCACGATTCGACCTTTTCACGAGGATTTCACGGAACAAGGTCAGGATGGAATCAAACCCGATAGAAGGAGGATGTCCCATGAAGTACGCGTATCCAGGAATCCGCGTCGTCCCGACGATCGCCGTCGCACTGCTGGCCCTGCTGCTGGTCGTCGCGCTCGCCGCCTGTGGACGGTCGCCCGCCAAGGCGACGCCGACGCCCACCGCCGGGGCCGACCCGACCGCGCAGGCCTATGTGGACGACCTCGACGCCCTGGCGGCCTCGATCGACGCCGGGCTGGGCCTGGAGGCGATCTCCGACGACCTGGACGCCCCGCTTCCGACGGGCGCGACGGCCGACGTGGCGCCGCTGCTGACCGAAGCCGCCGCCATGGCGAAGGACCTGGCCGTCGCGGTGCCGACCGTGTCGGCAGGGGAATGAGGAGGAACGGAAGATGAACATCACGAGAACGAATGCCATGAAGAAGATCCTGGCCGCCACCCTGAGCCTGGTGCTCCTGGTCGCCCTGGCCGCTCCGGCCGCCGCCGCGACGCTGGCGGACGTGCGGGAGCTGCGCCTGCAGGTCGCGAACGCGAACGTGGGGATCCTGGCGCTCATGCAGCAGGCCCGCGTCTCGATGGAGACCGTCCGGTCCGCTCTCTCCGGGCAGGTCGGGGCGATCGCCAAGGTCGCCCCCGAGGAGGCGGCGGCGCTCAAGGCACGCATCGAGGAACTGCGGTCGCGCAAGGAGGCCGTCGTCGCCGAGCGCGAGTACTTCAGCGCGCAGATGGAGACGTTCCGAATGGACATGGAAGCGAAGGA
Source organism: uncultured Eubacteriales bacterium (assembly GCA_903835065.1). Lineage (GTDB taxonomy): Bacteria > Bacillota > Clostridia > Saccharofermentanales > UBA5734 > CAILLO01. The sequence continues at coordinate 18,814 of CAILLO010000064.1, read as the reverse complement.
CCTCGATGCGGCGTACGTCGTGCTGACGGACGTGGCGGCGCGCCAGGTCGACTGGAAGGCGGCGGTGGAGACGTTCATCGCCGACGCCGACGCGCTGGCGGCCGACATCAAAGCGGCCGCGGCGGAGTACGGTCCGATCCGGGAAGCGCAGAAAGCCGCACGGGAGGCGTTCCACGCCGCCGTCGTGGAGAAGAAGGCGACGCTGAAGGAGAACCACGCGGGGATCGCCGCACGGGTCGAGACCCTGAAGGGCATCCTGGCCCAGGTGCGGGAGCGCATCCAGGCCGGGGCGCTGACGGGCGCGACGGCTGAGGAGCGCGACGCCGTGAAGACGGAGCTCGTGGCGATCAAGTCCGGCGTGCAGGCCGTGTTCGACGGGTCCGTGAAGGCGAAGCTCGAGGAATTCGTCACGCTGCGCGAGACGGGCGACCTCGAAGCCACGCTGGCCGCACTGGACGCCGCGATCGCGATCCAGGAGACCCGGCCGGCCGCGCTCGACGCCCTGATCGCCCGGGCGCAGGCGCTGCTCGACGGGCTGCCGGAGGCCGCGGCGCCGACGGAGACGACGACGCCGGCCGCGTGAGGCGGGATGGCCCGAAGAAGCCCGCGCGCTTCACACTCTCTCCAGACGCGAAAGGAGCCCCGCGACCGACCGCGAGGCTCCTTCTTCGCGCAGGAGGTCCGCGCTACTTGTCCTTCTTGTTGGTCCGGATGCCGAGGGCGAGATAGATCGGGCAGACGTTGACGAAGGTCGTCGCGAGCAGCACGACGCCGACGAGGCCGACCCAGCGCCAGGCGCTCGGGACGAAGACGATCACGGCGATGCCGACGAGTTCACCCTTCGGGGTCTTCGCCTGGGCCTTGAAGAGACTGTAGACGGCATAACCGAGGAAGGGGAGCACGAAGGCCATATTGAAGCAGTTGGCGCCGAACGCCAGAATCCCTCCGTCGCCGAACAGCAGCGCCTGGAGGAGCAGGGCAACCGTCACCGCGATGCAGGCTGCAAAAGGGCCGATTAGGACGGCGATCAGGGTCCCCCCGACCGCATGCCCCGTCGTGCCGCCCGGGAGCGGGACGTTGAACATCATGAGCAGGAAGGAGAACGCTGCTCCGATGCCCAGCATCGGGATCTTCGCGCTCGTGAGCTCCTGCTTCACCTTCTTGACCGAAACGGCCCAGACGGGAACCATCGCAGCGCCCATCGCAGCGCACGTCAACGGACTCAGGTAGTTGTCGGGGATATGCATGTAAATCCGCTCTCCTTCTCCATGAAAAAACCCACGCAGGGTCGGTTGACCGCCCTTCGTGGGTCGCATCTCGAGGAGTGGAACATCGCATGCCGAAGCCTTCATGACTTCGATGTTCGGATTATCACATAGGCGGCCGCGAAGCGTCAAGAAACCACTTCATCAGATTATGCCGCATTTCGCGCCGCTTGTGCAGTGTCATGGCCTGCCGCCCGTGTCCATCCACTCGCTCCGACACACGAACATCACCCTGATGATCTTGGTCGGGGTACCGCTTCGGATCGCTTCACGAAGGGCAGGGCCCTCGAACACGTCGACGACAAGTACGATCTACTCGCACGCGATCCAGTCAATGGACGAAGTGGCAGCGAGGCGCTCGAGGATATCCTGAAACCGAAGATGGCTAAAGGATGATTGGGTGAATAGAACCGCTCGATGCAGTTGCTTTCCGATGTGCTGATGATGTCACGCGACCTGCTCAGCCTTCGTTCCAGATGATGTCGGGCCTGTAGCCAATGGGTTTGTTGAGGATGTTTTCTCCAGAATAGCCGACCGTCAGCACTCCCAGAACCCTGGTCCCTCGGCGGATATGCAACCGCCTCTTGAGACGCCCATCGTGGTTCAAAGTCAACTTGAGCGAATCCATCAGGCAGGACCCCACGCCCAACGTCAGCGAATAGATCGCCATCGTCGCCATCAGGTACTGGGCGCTGGCCTCCGTCACCGGGATTCTTGAGTTGCCTGTCAGGATGTAGACCGCAGCCGTATTCGGATGCATCGTAGCTCTCCGGACATCCAGCCCATAGGCCATCTTCCGGTGGATGACCCGGAACTGCCGGGAAGCCAGTTCAAGTAGCGCCGCCAGCGGCCTGAACCCAAACAACAGGGTGTAGAGTCTTTTCACGAACCGATTCGCTCTTCGACCGATCAATTCGAGGAGTTCAGGGTCATCGATGATCCGGATTACGATGTTTTTGTTCTGATTCGGCGCGTATGCCGCCGCATCCGCGATGTCGAGTAGTACATCTTTCGAGACGTGTGCCTTCCTGAACTGCTTGATCGATCTCCTCCGGTTCAGAAGTTCCTTCATGTCCTCGGGCAGAATCGGGATCGGTCCATTGATCTTCTCCGGTGAGATGCCATTCATCAGGAGCGCCTGGGCTGGGCATAGGGAAATGCACTTCTGGCATTGGTTGCAGACCGTGTAGTCGATCGCAAGACCGCGACCGGTATCGCTCATGCAGTATCCGGAGAAGCGCACAAGACAGAGGTTGCAATGGGTGCATTTGTCTTGATCCACCGTGACCATTGTGCCCTCCAATCCATCATCGCGAAGCGTGCCCGCAGAATTTTTCGTGCAGGCTTCGCAGATTGGGCCTCATTGTCGATTAGCGGCTCTTCTGCCGGAAGATGTCGGCAACGACGACCCGGCTGTTCCGATAATGATAGTTCTTCTGCGAAATGCCACCCGCAATCGCGGATCGGGGACACCAATCATAGCAGGCTAGGCAGTTCTCGCAACGGTTCAGCCACACGGGCCTGTCCTCTTCCAGAACGATGTTGTCGACGGGGCAGACCCTGGCGCATATGCCGCAGCCGTTGCAGACCTCCATGGAGGCGTAGCTCTTGTCGGAATGGTGCACGAGCGTATCATAATCCGTGCCGAGCGATGCGTTCGAGTATTTCCGCAGTCCCTTATAGTACAACGGAAGAAATGTCTCGTGAAGAAGGATCAGAATCGGCTTCATGAAGAACATGGGATAGTTGATGCCCGTTCTGCCGCTCCTCGCATCATCGGCGATGCGGTCCAGCCTGCCCTTTGCCTTGTCCAGCAGTCGATCGTTGTCCTCCCAAGACTTCCGGAATGCATTCTGCGGCATATGCAGGCCATACGTCGCCGATAGGTGCACCCCCTTGGGTTCAAGGATGCCCTTCATCGTCTGGAACGAAGAACCTGCTGCGCCGCCGAAGGTCGCGATGGCGAAGACGTACTTCCCCTTCATATCCCCCCATCGTTCCAGATGCTTTCTCACGAGGACCGGCAGATCCCCATAGTAGACTGGGAATACGATTCCGATGGCATCGGCTTCGGATTCGATCCGGGCCGTTCCGGCATCCGCCGCCATCGGTTTGAGCGTTGCATCGAGTCGGGATGCAAGGTGCCGCGCTGCAAACAAGCTGTTGCCGGTTCCCGTGAAATAATAGATGTCCGTGCTCATTGCGATTCACCTGCTCCTTCATCCATGCGAATGGACCTCGATCGTACCTTGGCTTCCGTCGACGCGGAGCCGAGCCCCCAGGATGCGTCGATCAGAATCCTGTTCCGTTCCCCGGTCACAGGGTCGGCAGTGAAAAGGACACCTGAAGCGTCGGCAGGGACGAGGACCTGGACGACGACGGCCATACCAAGGCCATCGGACGGAATCCTGTGCTTCCAACGATAACCGATTGCTCGTTCGGACCAGAGGGACGCCCAGCAACGCTTGATCGCCTCCAGAAGTTCCGTTTCGCCCTGGACATTCAGGAAGGTCTCCAGTTGGCCGGCCGACGAGAATCCCGGCAGGTCCTCGATCGAGGCGGACGACCTCACCGCGACGGCAACGGTCTCGCCGCCAAGTCCTGCGTACAGTCCGCGCACGGAACGAACGACTTCCACCGGCATCACCCCATCGGCGAACCATCTTTCGATATCACTCGACGCTTCTGCAATGGTCTCCATCCGTTCCAGCGAGGCGGATGAAATGGCATGGAGCATCCGATCCTGGAGCCCATTCTCTTCGAGGAATCGGCGATAGGATTCGGTCGTCACGCAGAAGCCTCCGGGTACTGGGAGTCCAGCCTGCGTGATTTGCGCCAGCAAAGCGCCTTTCCCTCCCACCAGATCCAGGGTGGCGTTTGGGTCGCTGAATGGGAGGGCCATCGGAATCACCGGATCGAACTCCATCGCATCAATTTCTGTCACGATATGGCTTCAAATACAGATCCTTCTTCTGCAGTCCGTTCTGCCGGGCCATCGACATCCAGCCGTAGTTCCCCATGAAAAAATACAGCTTACGCGGGAACCTGACGGAAACGTATCTGTTTCCCAATGGTGTCTCGCCGTTTCCCAGGACATCTTCTCTCATCAGGTCGAACGCATCCGTGATCTGCTCCATTACCTTTTTCATGAACGGCGCATCTTTGGCTCCGAGGATCATGCCGCCGCCGCCGATGAGCACACCGAAACGAAATTCTGCTCCGATTCTCCTGCTGAAGCTCTTTATGACGCGAACCGCATCCTCGTTGATTTCAGGTTCCGGGAAGCCGCAATTCACTACGGCGAAGACCCTGGCATTCTTCGTTACGTTCCCCTGCCGGACACGATACTGGTCATAGTCCTGCAGGAACCGCATCAGCAGGCCGGGCAAGCAGAAGAAATAGAGGGGGAATGTGATGATCATGGCGTCCGTTGCCAGCATGGTCCTGAAAGCTTCTTCCGTCTGGTTCTTCATCACGCACTGCCGAACGTTGACGTTGCTCACGTGGAATTCATCGGACTTGAATCTGCGTTCTTCGAGCGAAGCAAGATACGCCGACAGCGGCTCCTCCTTTTCGACTTTCGGGCTTGCACTGATCAGCACGATCTCCTTGATTCTTTCGCTCATAGCTGGCCACCCGCTCTCTCCAGTCTGATTGCGTCGAGTTCCCTTCTCGTATCCGACTCGCTGTCCATCCAGAACAATACATCCACGTTCGTCCGGTGCTTTTTCGTGATATCGGAAAAAAGCACCATGTCTTCCGCCGATAGATCATCGGCGAAGCCTATCATGATCTGCTTGGGATAATCATCATAACGTGGCGGGTGCATGGTCGACCCGTCCGGTCTTGTCTTGAAAAAAGGGAGCATGTTCGGAAGCCACCGGTCGACGACGCTCTTCATGTTCGCCGAGAACTGGCCGAACACGACCGGGCAGAGAAGCAAGACCACATCGCTGTTCATGGCAGTGCGGTTGATTCGAGAGATGTCGTCGCCGATGACGCATTCGCCCGGCTTCTTGACCCAACAGTTGAAGCAGCCCTTGCAGAACGCCAGATCTCCTATTTCGACCTGCATTTTCACCGTTTCAAAACCCTTTTCAGCAAAATACCCGGCTATTGTCCGATTGAGATTTTGAAATGTTTCCGTCTGATATTCGCCATCTGAAATGATGCATGCTTTCATGGGATACATCCTCCGTTGCATTGTCCGACATTGAACTCTCCCAAATCTGCCGACCAGCGAGATTCCCAAGCCTATCAGCACTGTCCATTCGATACCGGACCCGAGGTCGATGATCGCGACCTTCCCGTTCGAGAGACCTGTCATCGCGTCTCCATTCCCATGGCCTGGGCGCAGAGGGCGGCCTGGCTGTCCAGGCGAGGCTTCCCGCGGCGGTCGACGCGTTTGTACCGGCCGGTGCTGTCGAGTTGCCGCGCCTTGACCGTGTCTTCCCACTCGAGTTGCAGGACGGCGAGAATGCGCGCCTTGATCGACGCGTCCTCGACGGGGTACAGGAGTTCGACGCGCCGGTCGAGGTTCCGGGGCATCAGGTCGGCGCTGGTGAGATAGACGTCGTCGTTGCCGGCGTTGCAGAAGTGGAGGATGCGGCTATGCTCGAGGAACCGTCCGACGATGCTGATCACGGAGATGTTGTCGCTGACGCCCTTGACGCCGGGCCGCAGGCAGCAGATGCCGCGGACGACCAGCCGGATCTTCACGCCGGCGGCGGACGCCCTGTACAGGGCCGCGATCGACTCCGGGTCGACGAGGGAATTCAGTTTGGCCGTCAGCGAGGCCGGCTTGCCGGCAAGCGCATTCTGCCGCTCGTTCTCGAGCATCGCGAGAAACCGCTTGCGGAGCCCGATCGGTGCGGCTTCGAGACGGTTCCACTGCGGGGCCTCGGAGTAGCCGGACAGCATGTTGAAGAGCGATGAGGCATCCGCTCCGAAGGGCTCCTTGCACGTGAACAGGCCCATGTCCGTGTAGATCCGAGCCGTGATGTCGTTGTAGTTGCCCGTGCCGAGGTGCACGTAGCGCTGGATCCCGGTCTTCTCCTTGCGGACGACGAGCGTGATCTTGCAATGCGTCTTCAGTCCGACCAGCCCGTAGATCACGTGGCAGCCCGCCTGCTCCAGCTTCTTCGCCCAGAAGATGTTGTTCTCCTCGTCGAACCGCGCCTTGACCTCGAGCAGGACCATCACCTGCTTCTTGGCTTCGGCGGCGTGCGCGAGGGCCTTCACGACGGGGGAGTCGCCGCTGACGCGGTACAGGGTCTGCTTGATGGCAAGGACGTCCGGGTCCTCGGCGGCGCTGCGGAGGAATTCGACGACCGGTTCGAAGGAGTCGTAGGGATGGTGGAGGAAGATGTCCTTCTCCCGGATGGCCTGGAAGAGATCGTCCTTTCCGACGAGGTCGCTGGGCGTCTGGGGCTCGAAGGGCCGGTAGTGAAGCGATTCGTAGCCGGGAAGCGAACAGAGCTTCAGAAACCCGGTCACGTCGAGCGGTCCCTTCACGGCGTAGATGTCCTCGGAATGGATCTCGAGGGCTTCCTTGAGCGTCGCGAGCAACTTCGGGTCCATCGCGTGGTGGACCTCGAGCCGGACGGCCATCCCCCACCGGCGCTTCTTGAGCGACTTCTCGATCTCGATCAGGAGGTCCTGGGCTTCTTCCTCTTCGATCGTCAGGTCGGCGTTCCGCGTGATCCGGTACGGATGGGCGCAGACGATCTCACGGCCCGGGAAGAGGCGGATCAGGTGGAGCAGGAGGACGTCTTCCAGCAGCAGGAAGCAGCGGCCGGGGTGCTCTTCCGAGCGGGGGACCTCAACGAGCCGTGGCAGGACGGACGGGACCTGGACCGTGGCGAAGACATGCTCGTCCGCCTCGTCCTTCTTCTTGAGGAGGACGGCGAGATTCAGGCTCAGGTTGAGGATCAGGGGGAAGGGCCGGCTCGAGTCCATGGCCATCGGCGTCAAGACCGGGAATGCGGAGCTGTCAAAGTATTCCTTCGCGAAGGCACGTTGCCGCTCGTTTAGGTCCCGTCCGGACAGGACGAAGACGCCGTTCTTCCGGAGGAGCGGCACGAGCGACTTGTTCCAGGTGCTGTACATCGTCTCGACGAGGTCATGAGCCCGCGCCGAAATCAGGGTGAGCTGCTTCTTCGGCGTCAGACCCGCGAAATCGGCGCGGTTGAACCCAGCCCGGAGCTGGTCCTTGATCGAGCCGACGCGGATCATGAAGAATTCGTCGAGATTGGAACCCGTGATCGAAAGGAACTTCAGCCTTTCGAACAGGGGATTCCCCTTGTCCCTCGCTTCCTCCAGGACTCGGTCGTTGAATTCCAGCCAGCTCAGTTCGCGATTGATGTAATGAGCGGGATCGGTGAAATCCAGCCTGTCCATCCAGGAAGCACCTCGCGCCTTCAGACCGACGGGGATTCCTCTTCCGCCTTCTTCAGGGAAACGGGAGCGTGGAGACGCGCGGGGTCGTTGGACACCCGCCCGCAGTCCATGCAGACCCAATCCGCATCGACCACGAGCGCCCTGAATCCGTCGAAGTCCTCTTTCACGAAGTCCTTCTTCACGAGCTTGCACAACTTGCGGATCTTGTGCTTCTTGCCGTGCTTGCCGGACTTCTCGCCGGTCTCCACGGCGGCGTCGACGATCTCGTCGAACACGGTTGGCTCGACCTCCACGGCGCTGGTGGTTTCGGGTTCGGTCGGGGTCTGGTCCCTGTTCTTCCAATCCATTTGATGATCCTCCTGTGGCTCTGAAACTTTGGAATGACGCAATACAGCGGCAATGAACGATTCAAGTATAGTCTCGGCAGGATTCGAAGACAACGCAATCAGAAAGCGCGAAACAAGGCAATCTTCGCCTACGCCGATCAGGATTCCCGATACCGGTATCCTCGGCCCCGGACGGTCTCGATCAACGGGGCGGACGGGTCCGCATCTCCAAGCTTCAGTCGCAACTGCCGGACATGCACATCGATCGTGCGCGTCTCGTGGGTGATATCGAGACCCCAGACTCGGTGCAGGAGCTCGCTCCGGGAAAAGGCGATCCCGCTGTTGCGAAGCAGGTGGAGTAGCAGTTCGTATTCCCGATGCGTGAGGAATATTTCCTTGCGATTCCGGAACACCCGATAGCGAGCATCGTCGACCTCCACGCCCCCGAATCCGCGGATCACGTCGCCTACGACCGTGTCCTCGATGGCAGACGGGTTCGTCGCAGCAATTCCCTGCAACGGGAGCATTCCTCTGCGGAGCAGGGCATGCACGCGGGCCAGGAGCTCCTGGATTCCGAATGGCTTGACCATATAATCATCGGCGCCCGACTCGAGCCCGCGGACCCGGTCGGCCTCCAGTCGACGTGCGGTCAGCATGAGGACCGGTGTTCGTGAGAAAAGTTCATCCTTCCGGATGTTCTCGAGGACGGCGAATCCGTCAATACCGGGCAGAATCACGTCGAGGAGGATAAGGTCGAAGGGGGGCGATGGATGCGCGGCCAACGCGGCAAGAAAGGACTCTCCGTCCCGATGGACATCCACGAGGAATCCATCCTTCACGAGGTTGAAGCGGACCAGATCGGCGATTGCTGCATCGTCTTCGACCTGTGCGATTCTCTTCATGCTCGTCCGGACTCCCTTCAGTTCAGATTGCGATGGTCACCGTTCACGAGGAAGACGACCCACTCGGCGACATTCGTCGCATGATCGGCTATGCGTTCGAAGTACTTGCAGATCAACAGCAGCTCGACGTGAGCGGCGATGTTCTCCGGATCCACGGACATCAGGTGGACGAGTTCGTTCTTGATCCGTTCGTAGAGTTCGTCGACGCGATCGTCCGAGCGCGCGACCTCCGCGGCGCGGACCGCGTCCCGGCTGACATAGGAATCCAATGAGCCGCGGACCATCTGCTTCGCGAGGTTCGCCATGGTCACGACCTGATGCGGGAGCACAATCCGCTTCATCGAACAAAGCACGATGATCTTCTCCGAGATGTCGGAGGCGTGGTCTGCGATCCGTTCGAGGTCGGTCACGAGTTTCAAGGCCGATGCGACGGCGCGGAGGTCGCGCGCCACTGGTTGCTGGAGCGCGATGATTTCGAGGCTGAAGTGCTCGATCGACTTTTCCATGTCGTCAATCGCATCATCAGCTCGGGAGGTTGCGGCTGCCAATTCCGGGTCCATAGTCTCCAGTGCCGTGACGGCGTTGGCGATCGCGGTCTCCACTAGGGCGCCCATGCGGATGATTTCGGTATGGAGGTCGATCAGGTCCTGTTCGAACACCTGTCTGGTCGTCATATCAAATTCTCCTCCCGGATTCCTAGCTGAATCGGCCTGAAATATAGTCTTCCGTCCGCTTCTCGGTCGGCTGGTTGAAAATCCTGCTGGTCGGGCCGTATTCGACGACCTCACCTATGAGGAAGAAGGCAGTGTTGTCGCTGACGCGTGCAGCCTGCTGCATGTTGTGCGTGACGATCACGATCGTGTAGCTCTTCTTGAGCTCGGTCATGAGGTCTTCGATCTTCAGCGTCGACTGCGGATCGAGCGCAGACGTCGGCTCGTCCATGAGGATGATCTCCGGGTCGACGGCGATCGTGCGCGCGATGCAGAGGCGTTGCTGCTGCCCACCGGAGATGCCCAGCGCGCTGGCGCGCAGCCGGTCCTTCACTTCGTCCCAGAGCGCCGTCCTGCGCAGGCTGCATTCGACAATTTCGTCGAGGACGGTCTTGCTCTTTGTTCCATGTGTACGTGGTCCGTAGGCTACATTGTCATAGATCGACATCGGGAATGGGTTTGGCTTCTGGAAGACCATCCCAACACGGCGCCGGAGATCCACCACGTCGATGTCGCCGTAGATGTCGACGTCGTCGATGTAGACGCGTCCGTCAATCCGACAGTCGAGAATCAGGTCGTTCATCCGATTCAATGTCTTCAGAAAAGTCGACTTGCCGCAGCCCGAAGGGCCAATCAACGCGTTGATCCTGTTCGCGGGTAGCTCGACCCCGATATCCTTCAAAGCCTGGAGCTTGCCGTAATGGAGATTCAGTTTTTCCGTCCTGACGATCACACGGTCGGTTTCGACGACCGGATCGGCACAGCCGCAAGCATCAACCTTATCCATCATCATCCTGCAATGCCTTTCTGAAGCGTCCTTTCGCTCTTCGCGTTGTCGTTCTCCATGGTCCACGTCTAGCTTGGAGAGGTGGCGAATCCTGTTCGGAAAACGAAGATATGACGTGAAAATCCTGTGAACAGACGGCAATCTGGAACCGATTCCTAGACTAGGACCTGCTACCCCCGAAGCGCCGGCCCAGGAGACGTGATAGGAAGCGGGCCAGGAGGTTGAAGGCCAGGACGGCGAGAATCAGGACGGCGGAAGCACCGTCGGCGATCTGGCGGGCATCTGGGACGAGGCCTTCGGAATTGATCTTCCAGATGTATACAGCCAGCGTCTCGGCGGGCCGGAATGGGTTGAGTGGAGATGTCGCGCTGATCGGGTTCCAGTTCGTGAAGTCGAGGCGGGGACTGCTCATGCCGGCCGTATACAGCAGCGTTGCCGCCTCACCGAAGGCGCGGCCGGACGCGATGATGATTCCCGTGACGATTCCGGGCAGGGCCGAGGGTAGTAGAACTCGCACAATCGTCTGCCAGCGTGTGGCGCCGAGCGCCAGGCTTCCTTCCTTGATCGATTCCGGCACGGACCGGATGGCGTCCTCGCTGGTGCGCGCGATGACCGGGAGGTTCAAAATCGTGACAGCGAGCGCGCCGCCCATCAATGTGAACTTCCAGCCGGTCAGAATGACAAAGACGAGGAATCCGAAAAGACCGACGACGATCGAGGGCAACGAGGACAGCGTCTCGATCGAAAGACGAAGGAAGTCGGTGAGGCGACCAGGCTTGGCGTATTCGGCGAAGTAGATTCCGGCAGCGATTCCGATTGGGACGGAGATCAGGCCGGATAGGAACACGAGGTAGATCGAGTTGAACAGTTCCGGCCCGATACCGCCGCCTGCGGTGGAGAACGCCGGTTCCGTGAAAAGGAACTTGAAGTTGAGCTCACTGCGTCCGCTGTACAGAAAATAGCCGACGAATGCAACAAGAAGCAGCACGAAAGCGCCAGCGACGAGGTAGAGCGTCGCGGTCGCGATGCGGTCGGTGATCTGCGGGCGGATTCTTCTTCTCATTTCAACGACCTCCTCTTCTGGCCAGTCGTCCGCGCCAGCAGGATGAACAGGAAGGAAATCATGAGGAGCAGCAAGGCCATCGACCACAGGACGTCGTTCCAGGGCGTTCCTGTCGCTGTGTTGCCCATGTCCATGGTGATGATGCTCGTGAGATTGACAGTTGCATCCGTGAGCTTACCGGGGATCCGGATCATGTTGCCGATGACCATCTGCACGGCAAGGGCCTCGCCAAAGGCACGCGCCAAACCGAGGACGACGCCGGTCAGGATGCCGGGCATCGCGGCCGGGAGCAGTACCTTCCGGACCGTCTGCCAGCGGGTTGCGCCGAGGGCGTAGGAGGCCTCCCGGAAGTCGGTCGGCAAAGCCCGGAAGGCATCAGCGGCAAGGCTGGTGATTGTGGGGAAGATCATGAGCGCGAGAACCAGGGAGCCAGCGAGAAGGCTGAAGCCCAGTCCGCCGAATGACCGGCGGATGAACGGGACGAGGACGGAGAGTCCGATCCAGCCGTAGACGACGGACGGGATGCCCACGAAGATCTCGATGGCCGGCTGGAGGACCTTCCTGCCGAGGTTCGGGGAGATCTCCGCTACGAACATCGCCGTGGATATGCTGAAGGGGGTGCTGATCAGAAGGGCCAATGTCGAGATGAGGATCGAGCCGACGATGAAGATCAGAGCGCCGAAGGCGGGCACATCGGCGTCCGGGCTCCATTTCGTGGAGAAAAGGAACTCAAGAGGGGAAACGTGGTCGACCAGGAAGGTCGACAGGCCCTTGACCGCGAGGAACCCCGCCATCAGGAGTGTCAGACCCGCGAGGAAGATTCCGAAGCCGGTCACGAGGCCGCGCCCGAGGTTTTCATGCTTCCAGTAATAGAGGTTGATGCGTCCGAGAACTTTCCTGGACGGGGGGTTCGCCATGGCGTCCACTCCTTCGAAGCGAAACTTTCGCATTCTGTCCATCCTATTATGAGTGGAGGGATCCGGCAGGCTTCCCGCCCGCCGGATCCCTCGGCATGGCCCGTGCAGGATGCCCTTCAGGGGCAATCTGCACGGGATCCTTCATTCAGGTCAGTGGGTCAGGACGGTCATCTGGGAGATCGGGATGTATTTGAGAGCGATAATCTGGGGAGCGAATGTGGTGCTGACCATGTAGTTCAGGAATGCCTGCTCAAGCGTGCTGGGTGTTCCCTTCGTGTACATGTGTTCGAATGACCAGATCTTGTAGGTGCCGTTCTTGACGTTGTCGGCGGTCGGGGCGATTCCGTTGAAGCCGATGGCGGTCACAGTTGCGTCCAGGTAAGAGAAGGCGAGATAGGAGATGGCGCCGGGGGTGCTGGCGACGGTCGAGCGGACCGTGCCGGAGGAGTCTTCGGTGAGAGCGATGCCAGTGGCTTCGACGGCGCCGTTCAGGGCGTACTTGTCATAGGTGAAACGGGTGCCGGAAGAGGCCGGGCGGTTGATGATGACGATGGCCAGATCGGGTCCGCCAACAGCATTCCAGTTCGTGGTCACGCCGGTGAAGATGCTGATCAGCTGAGCCTGAGTCAGGGAGGTGACGCCGGTGACGCCCGGGTTCAGGACCGTCGCGAAACCGACGACGCAGACCTTGTGGTCGACCAGCGTATCGGCGGCGTCAGCGGGGAGCTTTTCAGAGGCATAGACGTCCGAGTTGCCGATGTCGATGGCGCCGCTGTTGACCTGGCTGAGGCCGCTGCCGCTGCCGCCGCCATTGACGGTGACGCTCACTAGCGAGTGGAGAGCCATGAATTCGGTCGCGGCCTGCTGGGCGAGGGGCTGCAGGGCAGTGGATCCGGCGCTGATCAGGGTGCCGGAGAGAGGAACTGGGGTCGCGGTGGGCTTGGGCGTGGGAGCCTTGGTCGGGGCCGTGGTCGCTGTGGGGGCGGCCGTGGCGGTCGGAGCAGCCGTCGTGCCAGGGTCTGTCGTCACGGAGGCGGTGGGAGTGGGCGCGGTGGTCGAGGTGGGTGCCGTGGTCGGAGCCGTGGTCGCCGTCGGAGCGGAGGTGGCGGACGGAGCGGCCTGACAACCGGTCAGGACCATGGCGAGTGAAAGAATGACAATCGAGGCGAGGGCTGTGATCTTCCTGAGATTCATCTTTTCCTCCTTATGTTTTCAATTCCTTTGTTCTATCTTCATCGTAGCAAGCCAATGTTAGGAAATAACCATGTCAATGTTCGATATCTGTAAATTGCATGGGCGATTCCTCACGATCGGAAGTCGGAAACATTTTCGTTCCCTATCTTCTTCGGGTCGTGAGGAATCGGAGGTGAGATGACTTTCAATTGGCAAATACAGGTAGAACGGATCATTTTCTGAAGCCTCTCGTAGCTTTAGAATGTGCTTATAAAACACCCCATCATGACCTTCCCCACGGCGTCGACGGCCTCGTCCATCTCCTCTCGCGGCTGCATGGCCGGAGTAGTGCGCGTAGAAGGCACCAACACCTTGCCTGGAGTGGTTGTCGCGGAAAGTTAGCGGCAATAGAAAGCACCGGGATGAGGCTTGCGCCCCATCCCGGTGCTTTCTTCATTCGGATCTGAGCATCGTGGGTCTCGCACCCGTTTCCTCTGGTCACGGGCTACTGGCGTCAAGGAAGCCGGAACTCCACCGACTGAATCGTCTGTGCCGCCGAACCGTCCGAAAAGAATCTGACGTCCATCGCGTCGATCGTGTATTCGAGATAGTAGTCCAAGTATTGCCCCTGATGATCCTGAGTCTGGACATCGGCCGCCCCGAACTTGGCGATGACCTGATCGAACGTCGAACCGCTTTTCATACCATAGACATCGCCCTTGTCGGCACTCAGGGAAATGACGAAGACCCTGTCTTCGACACAATAAACAGCGAGCCCAAGATCATTGTAGAGGTATACATCGTATTCGGTCTCGTATGCATAGTTGTCGCCGAGGAAGGTGATGGCATCGTTACGCTTCATTCGGAGTGCCTTGGAGATGATTGCCGTGATGCTGGTCGAAGTGTCGACCGTCGGCAATGGCGTCGGCGTCGCGAAGACCAGCTCTTCCGTGTACGGCGCAATGCCGGTCCACGGCAACGCGTTGTAGGAGACTCCTGCGATCACGACGGTGCCGTCCCTCTTCAGCCCCACCGTGGTGTTCCATCCCCCCTCGACCGCGACGATGTCCGTCCAGGAGGAGACGTTGCACTGCCCGGAATCATTGGCGCCTGCGGCGACCACCGTCCCGTCCGCCTTGAGCCCCACGACGTGCTGAGCACCCGCGGAGACCGCCACGATGCCCGTCCACGAAGTCGTGAAACCCGCCGTGTCGACGACGGTGCCATCCTTCTTCAGCCCGATGGTGACCGAATTCCCCGCGGATATGGATACGATGTCCGTCCAGCTGAACACCTGACTCAGTCCGTCACTCGTTCCCTCACCGATGACCGTGCCGTCCTTCTTCAGCCCGACGACGTACAGCGAGCCCGCCGAGATCATGGCAATGTCCCGCCATTTCTCGACATCGCACTGACCGTACTCGTTCGATCCGGCCGCGACCACGGTCCCGTCGGACTTCAGGCCATAGGAGTTGTCGTATCCAGCGGAGACGGCGACCATACCAGTCCAGGACTCGGTCGTCTTCAGCATGTTCGCAGACGCCTGGTCGATATCGGATACGGCATAGGACCCGACCGCAACGACGTTACCGAACTTCGTGAGCCCGACCGCGTGGGCGCGCCCCGCCGACACGGACACGATATCCCGCCAATCCGCCACGCCGGCGTTGATCTCGTCATAGAATCCGGTCGCGATGACGGTCCCGTCGGATTGCCGGCCGATGACGTAGTCGTTGCCAGCCGACAGGGCCTGCCAGTTCATAGACGGGGTGTAGGGGTCCGGAGCGGACGTCGGGGTCGGAGTCGGCATTGGAGTAGGTGTCGGCGTCGCAGCGCATGCACTGCTCATCGCCATGACGGCGACGAGCAGAATCGCAGTCACGATATGGGCTAGGAACGATCTCTTCCAGTTCATCCTTTTCCCCCTTGTGGAATACGGCCGGGGTCCTTCATGACCGCGGCCGTGCGTGTGGATTGGAAAGTGTCGTCGTCTCGATAGGGCATGCCCACTTCGACAACGGTGGGCTACACCAGGGTGAAGTCGTCGTGTTCCGATTCCCCCGACGCGATGGCATCGACCATCATGCCAATCGGCTGATGTCCGATAGGGGATGCTACTCTGACTGTTTCTGATTTCCGAATCTTATACCCTTCAGGAGGTCCTTGCCCTTCGCCATCTGCTTTTCGAACTGCGACTTGATGGCAGAGACGATTTCCTCGGGCTTGATCTTCTCGCCCGCCTGCGTCCTGCGGACCACGGACATCATGACCTCGTTGTAGCCATATCCGAGCGCCGCCGTGAGCATCGCGGCCGTCGAGCCGCTGATCATGCCGCTGACGGGTTCCAGGACGGGAACGAGCTTCATCAGGTTCGACACGATGAATTTGCCCAGCACGGTGGCGCCGGCGGATCCTGCGACGGCCGTCAGCACGGCCTGAACGAACGAGCGCTCGAGAGGGAGTCCGAAGACGCTCGTGAGTTGCGCGATCATCGCGAATTCGTTTGCGATGAGCAGCGGCGCGTCGGAGAGGGGGATCGGCGAGAAGCCCGTCGCGAACGCCGTGCTGATGAAGAACACGACTTCGCGGTTCGCCTGGGCCAGCTTCCTTTTCAAGTCCACGCGCTGCGCGTTGATGAACGCCATCCGGAACGCCTCGGGGATGCACTGGAGCGAAGCGTCGACGAGACCTTCCAAACCGTGCGCGGCCACCTTGAACTCCGGAGTGATCTCGAAGTCCTGGGCCAGGACGGAGACCACAGCGCCGATGGGCAGGTTCATCTCCTCGATCGTCTTCTTCAGGCGCTCGTGCTCCTTCGCGTAGGACTGGGTCAGGACGAGCACGACCTTGACCTTCTCCGAGAAGCTCCGGATCCACTCGGTCTCGAAGTCCTCGAGGCGGCCAGAGCCGCTGTTCACGCAGTACCAGAGCAGATGGATGTGCTCCTCGGGCTTCCCGGTCTTGAGCGCGCGGTCGATCTCGCCGAGGATTTCCTTCCGGGTCTCCTCCTGCGCCTTCGCGTCCAGCTCCAGTCCCCGCGTGTCGAGGAGACTGATGGGCACGCCCTCCTTCTCGATCCGGCACAGGTGCTTGGTGACCGGGACGCCGACTCCGGTTTCGGCGAGGTTCTCGCGGAACACAGCGTTGATGAGCGTGCTCTTGCCCACGCCGGTCTTGCCGCAGACCAGGATGTTCACCTTCTGCATCGACGCCTCGACCTCCTTCATCTTGCGCAGGAACTCCTCCAGCCGATCCCCCATCGTGTCCATCCGTGATCTCCTCTCTTGTTATCCGTCCGATTTCCGCCCAACTTTGTTGCCGTGGCATGAACAACCCGGACCGAGGCCGGGATCATTCCGACGTGACGAATCCCACGTCGACTTCCGCAGTGGCATCGCAGACGACCGTACTGAACTGGCCGGTGAACGTCACGGGTGAAACGATCGTCATGGTCTGCTTCAGCGTCGACTGGTCGTACACCACCTTGAACAGGTCTCCGAATTTCGCGGTCCGGGTCGAGGCAAGGATCACGCCGTTCTTGTCGAGCAGGAACATCTCGAGCCGCATTCTTAACGAATCACACAGCATGCCCGTGCCATTCGGCTGCACGACCTTCACGTACCCCGCGTACATCCCGGTCTCCTTGGATATTCCCAGCGCCGGGTCGATGTCGATCGTGAACGTGACTGTGCCCTTGTCTTTGTCCATCGTGGCCTTGAGATTGGACAGATACGTCTTGTCGAGATACGGGTCGGCGATATTCGAAATCCTCGTCAGCCCCTGGCTCCAGATGGCCGTCTGAAGAGTCTGGGAGGCCGGTGCCGTGGGCTTGGAACCCGCGCAGCCTCCTAGGCCGATGACGAGAGCCACGACGATGAGGATCGTGAAGTATCTATTTCTCAACTTTTCCTCCTATTCTGCGTCGAAGCGACGCCTGTCTCCTTGTCGGCCCAGGCGCGTTCGCTCCGCAGTCCGACGGATCGTGCGTGCTGGGACTAGGTCTATGCAAGTTCTTCATGTCGGATCCGTCTCTCGATAGAACCGCGTCCAGTCCAAGCCGAGCGCTCGCGCGATGGACTGCGCGTGCTGCGGGCTCGGGTTCCGCTGGTCTGTCTCGATCTGGGAATAGAAGCTCTCGCTGATCCCCGATGCGTCGGCCACTTGTCGCTGAGTCATGCCTTTTTCCAGCCGTGCGTCCCTGACCCAATCTCGCATAAGGCTCTCCTTCCTGGAATCGGCCCTCTGCAAGGGCCTTATCCTCAATCTATGGCTCTATTTGCGCATAGTCAAGCAATTAACGAATTGTCACATATGGATGACTTTGCGTACAGCAAAGTTACAATGGGAAATGGAGGGACAATGATGAAGAATCGGATCCGGAACCTGCGGACAGACCGTCAGCTCACGCAGAAGGCCCTCGGTGCCGTCATCGGCGTCAATCCCGCTACGGTGTCTCTCTACGAGAGCGGCCACCGACAGCCGAGCCAGGAGATCCTGGTTACCATCGCCAAATTCTTCGACGTCTCCGTCGACTATCTCCTCGGGCTGTCGGACGCACGAGGTCCCGGCTCTCTCATCCTTCGCGACGCCGGCATCGGAGCCGATCTCCCTGAGGAAGCGAAGAAACAGCTCGAGGTCTATGCGGAGTTCCTCAAGGAGAAGTACAAGAAGGACTGACAGTTTCGCTTCCTGACCGCTTGGCTGCTTCGATACGTTGATGCTTCGCTGCCAAGATCTCCACGAGGTCCACGTCCTCTAAAGACCCAGGATGCCGCAGGGGAATTCAGGCCGACGCCGCGAGCCTTGATCGCATGCGCCCCGGTCCGCTATCTCGCGGGGCATCCGGAGCGCGATTTCTCTGGTGCGACGTGGAGCTCGTGGAGATCTTGGCGACATGGCAGCATAAAGTCTGACTTGCTTGCGGCTAATGGGTTTCATGGCCAACTTAGCGACGTGGGGGGTCTACAGCCTTGCGAAATCGATGACCTCGTACTCGCCGAATTCACCGCGCGTCGTAAAGTGGATCGGGTCCGGGTCTTCGGAATCGATCAGGTTGGCGAGAATGCTATCTGCCTCATGGCGCTGCTCGTCCGAAGAGAACGGCTTGTCCGACAAGATGAACAGGAACCGGTCGTCGGAGAGGGCGATGCTTATTTCGCTCCTGTATACGCATTTCATACCGGCGGCGCGGAGCTCCTCAAGAGCTGGGATGATCCTGGGATTGAACGTTCTGTGGACGACGAGTCCGGCGATGCGCCGAGTCCGGGATTCT
>CAILLO010000063.1 GCA_903835065.1 uncultured Eubacteriales bacterium | reverse complement strand
TTTGGTGGAGCATAGGGGACTCGAACCCCTGACCCCCACACTGCCAGTGTGGTGCGCTCCCAGCTGCGCTAATGCCCCATGCCGTTACAGCATAGCGATTCTAATATGCAGGAGGAGTGCATGTCAAGCGAAGTTATCGGATCCGTCCGTGGGTCCGAGTCGTCTAGTCCTTTGCCTGCGGGGTCGCTGCGGGCGTCGGATGACCCTCGCCCTGGGACGCGGTCCGGGTGGGATTCGGGGAAGCGGACGGCTTGCTGTCCGGTTCGTGGCCGGATGTCACGGGCGGGCTGGGACGGACTTCGCCGGTCGGCTTCGCGACATCGGTCGTTTCCGGGGAATGCGACACGGTCGGGTCGTTCGTCGCGATGCCGGAGACCTGCGGGTCGTTCTTCCCGGTGTCGACTCCCAGGTTCTGCAGTTCGGTGACGATCTCGTGGGTCGGACGCCCGATCCAGTCCGCCTGGACGTACGAGGTTCCGAGGGCATTCTCGAGCAGGCGCAGCAGACGAAGCTTGCCCTGGGAGATGCCGAGGGCCTTGGCATCGCTGTTCAAGGAGACGGAGACGTTGTCGGTCTCCACGTCGGGAGCCTGTCCGTGCGTACCGTATGCAGTCTCAAGGTAGGTGCGGATCTGGTCCCCGAGCGTCTTCGCGAGGCCGCTGCTATGGCTCGAGACCGCGACGATGGTGCGGATGTCGAATCCGATGCCGCCCTTGGTCTCGGCGGCGGCGAGGATCTTCTGCACGCTGTCCTCGTAGGTCCGGTTCACCAGGTCGAGGCCGGAGAGCATGTCGCGCGAAGCGGCATCGTGGCCGGCGACGGCGATGACCCGGTTGAACCGGTTGAGCGTCATGGTGACGCCCATCGCGTTGTCGAGGCTGACGTAGCTGACCGGTGCCGCATAGACGGCGAGGCTGGCGCTGAAGACGAGGACCAGGACGGCGGCCGTCGCGGCGAGGGTGCGGCGGCCGCGAGGCACGGGACTGCGGGCGGGGCGGTCGGATACGGCGGCCGCGGCCGAGCGGCGGGCGGTCCACCAGGGAGCCGGAAGCACGGACCCGAGCTGCGCGTTCCTCGGGAGTCGGACGCGACGGAAGGTACCGTCCGCTTCGAGGACGATTCCATGCCGACCCTGCTTTTCGAGAACGATGCGGTCCATGACCTTCACTTCCTTGCCCTCATCCACCGGAGATGCTCTGCCATATAGGGATAGTCTCCGCAAAGGACGAGTACGGCTGACACGATATATCTACGATGGCGCTCGGCGATTTTCCGGGGTACGCCCGACCGCTGGCACATCGCGGCGATGGGCAGCTGGCGGCTCCGGAGGAAGACGGCGCGCAGGTCTGCGTCGACCAGCAGCTCGCGGACGAGGGTGCCGCAGGCGGTCCGGGTCTTGGAGGCCTTGGGGGAGGCGTCCGCGAGGTCGCGGAAGGTCAGATTCCACTTGGCGAGTTCCGCCGAGAAGCGGGCGATCTCCTCGCGGCGCTCCTGGGTCTGGGCTTCGCGCTGGAACGCTTCGACGGAGGCGCCGACGGTCGGGTCCGCGCGGTAGTTCCCGTCCTCCTCCGGCTCGTCTTCCAGCGGCACTTCGGGCGGTCGGCGGCCGGCCTTGCGGAAGCCGTCGATCAGGCGGGTGCGGATCACCGAGCGGGCGAAGGAGAGGAAGGCGCCGCGGGAAGGGTCGTACGATCGGACGGCCTCGTAGAAGGCGAGCATGGCGGTGCTGAACTCGTCGTCGTTGTCCGGGTCGATCGGGCGGTTGCAGACGCGGGAGGCGCTGGCCAGAATGAACGGGCGGTAGTCCGAGATCAGGTCGTTCATGGCGTCGGCGTCGGTCCTGGCCAGCAGCGCGCGGGCGTTGGACGGCGAGACGTCGATGTCGCCGGAAAGAGACGCCGTCACAGGCGTCTCGTCCTGCTGCGATTCTTCCAGCAGGGTCTCGTCAAATCGTGGAATCTCCTTCAACGAACCCTCCATGATTCCTGGATACGAGGATTCTACCTCGATTCAGGGCTCGTGGCGAGTGAGGTTCGATACGCGTTCCTTCACTTCGGCCGAGAAGCGGCGGATGCGGTCCTCGATGAAGTCGGCCGAGTCGGGCGCGCCGTCCCGCATCAGCGGGGTCATGTCGAGCGCGAAGGACAGGGCGGTCGCGGCATCGACGGCATGCGACTCGAAGAAGGTCGCGTTGGCCAGGCGACGCCCGGCGACGGCCGCGTCGTAGCGCTTGCCGCCGGCGATCTGCGAGTCGAAGACGGACGACAGCGCGGCGCCGAGATTGGGGTGCCGGCCGACATCGTCGACGACCTTCTCTTCGTCGCACAGCCAGTCGAGGGAACGCCAGACTTCGCAGCCCAGCAGGCGCTGCGGGCGCATGGCCGGCGGGAGGGACCGGATCGCGGCGACGAGGCGGAGCAGCGTCGCGACGTGCGTGTCGTGCTTGTCGGCCAGGTTGTGCGTGTAGACGACGGAGGGCCGGGTCGCGAGCAGCAGGCGGCGCAGGTCGTCGACGACGATTGTTTCGTCCGGGTCCTTGACGCGGCCGCTGGGGTGCCCCAGCAGCACGCAGGCGCCGTACTCCCCGACCGTGGCCGCCTTCTTCTGCTCGGTGCGGCGGATGCGCATCATGTCGACGTCGGTGCAGGACGCATAGAGGCCGCTGCGGGGCGAGCCGGCCCCGTTGGTCACGACGGCGCCGCAGAACCAGCGGTCGGTGCGGCCGAAGCAGTCGAGCACGCCCTGCAGGGCCATGAACTCGAGGTCGTCCTGATGCGCGCCCACGGCGAGGTGCGTGGTGCGTGCGAGCGCCTCGGCGGCGGGCAGGCCGTCCGGCACGAAGACCTCGCTATCGTTTCGGTGGAACATGGGGTACTCCTTCCTCTCCCCGGACTACAGGGAGGCGGCGGCGATCGACTGGCCGACGCGGCGGATCTTCTCGTCGGGCAGCAGGATCTCGATGCGGGCGGCCAGCGCCGGGTCGGTCTCGGCCAGCACGGCGCACGCCTCCTCGAGCACGCGGTCGCCTCCGGCGCCCGAGGTCACCCGACCCAGCACGAGCACGTGCCGCATGCCGTAGAACGAGGCGTAGTCGACGAGGGCGTGGCCGAGGAAGATGCCGATGGCCCGGAAGATCGCATCGGCGCCGGGGTGGCCCTCGGCGTGCAGCTTCTGGATCGCCTTGAGCCGGTCACCGGGCGGGAGGGCCGGGTCGAGCGCGATGCCGGCGGCGGGGGCGAGTCGGATGCAGGCGTCCTGAGAGAAGTATTGCACGCCGCAACCGACGTCGCCCGACCACTCATCGAGCGGGGCGGACTCGGCGCGGAAGTCGACGGGCACGAAGGCCAGTTCGTTGAGCCAGCCGCGGATGCCACCCTCGCGGTCGACATAGCCGGCCGCCTCACTCGTGCCCATGGCGATGCCGAGCAGGTTGTTGGTCGAAAGGGCCATCGCGCCGGCCAGCGCCGTCACGTCCCCGTCGTTGACCACGCGGACCGGAACGCCCCCCACCTCCGCGGCGGCGCGCAGGAAGATGTCCCGCACCTTCGCCCGGAACACGTCCTTCGGAACCTTGAGGAACAGCGAGGCGACCTTGGCGCGGTCGTCGACGTAGATACCCGCCGCGCTGACGCCGATGGAGTCGACGCGGGGCAACTTCGAGGCGGCCGTGCGCAGGGCGTCCAGGATGCCGGCGTAGTGGTAGTCCGGGTCGGATTCGGTCTTCGGGTGCCAGACGATCTCTTCGCTGTAGACGGTCTCGCCGTCGACGACGGCCGACACCTTGCGGTCGCTGCCGCCGAGGTCGAGACCGATGCGGCACCCGTCGAGACGCCCGCCGATCGGCACCGACGGTTCGGACGCCGCGGGCGCGTCGCTTCGGGGCACGGCCTCGACCGAGAACGGCGCGTCGTAGACGCCGGCCATGAAGTCGGCGTCGAAGCCGCGTGCGCCGCCGGGGGCGTAGACGGCGGCGAGGCGACGGGCCAGAGCGCCGGTCTGCCGGACCTGGGCGTCCGTGGCCGCCGCGGGGGGCGACAGGATGGCCCGGAACCCGCCCTTCAGCCAGAGCAGCGTCTTCAGCAGGCGTTCGAAGTGGAATTCCGTCGCCTCGTCGAGACCGTGGCCGGACAGGATGCAGGGCTCCTCCCAGACGGAGACGTGACCGCCCTCTCGGACCAGCGCGATGCGGACCGGGAAGGAATCGGCGTTCGACGAGGCGGCGGCGCGATAGGCCTTGCGGAAGGCGGCCGCAGGCAGGAAGTCCGGGTCGAGGGCGGGGGTCCGCCCGACGGGAATCGTGAGGCCGAGGCGCGTGACGGTGTGCATGGCGTCCTCCCTAGCGGGTGATGGTGACCTTGTTGAGCATGCGGGGGCGGTCCGGGTCGAGTCCGCGGGCGACGGCGAGCCGGCAGGCGAACATCTGCGCGAAGACGGCGTACAGGAAGGCCGAGATGGCGTCGTCGCCGGTGCGCGGCAGGTGCACGATGCGGTAGGAGGCGCCGGTCTGCTCGAACATGTCCTCGAGCGCGCAGTCGCCGGTCTCGTCCGCATCCGTGACCCACAGGAGGTCCGACGCCTTTTCGCCGATCAGGGAGGCCAACTCGCAGGCGTTCTGGAAGGCGGGGCCTTCGGCCGCGAACAGCACGACCGGGAACCCCTCGTGCAGCATGGCCATGGGGCCGTGGTAGAAGTCCGACATGGGGAACGCCCGCATGCGGATGTAGTTGGTCTCCTGGATCTTGAGGGCCATCTCCATCGCGATCGGGTAGCCGACGCCGCGCGCGAGGACGAATCCTTCCTCGAGGAAGCGGTACTGAGGCACGATGCGGTCGAGCTGGGCCGGCAGGGTCTGGATCGCCTGCTCGACGAAGGCGGGGACCTCGGCGAGGCGCTGGAGCGCCGCGTCGTCGCCGGACCAGACGGCGGCCAGCATCGAGACGGCGAACATCTGGGCGCCGAAGGTCTTGGTCGCGGCGACCGAGCGCTCGAGCCCGGCGTCGAGGTCGATGGAGAAATCGGCGTAGACGGCCATGGGCGACGCCGGGTCGTTCGTGATCGCGACGACCTGGCCGCCCGACGTCTTGCCGCACTTCATGACCTCGAGCACGTCCTCGGCCCTGCCCGACTGCGAGATGCCGATGACCAGCGAGTCGCGGAGGTCCAGCGCGCCGTGGTAGAGCGTGAGCACCGACGGCGCGGCCAGCGAGACGGGCACGCCCTTGCGGATCTCGAACAGGTACTGCGCGAAGGTGCCGGCGTGGTCGGACGTACCGCGCGCCGCGACGACGACGCTGCGGACCTCGCGCCGGTCGGCTTCCGCCGCGATGGCCCGGACCACGGGCAACTGGCGTTCCAGCAGTCGCCGGAAGACCTGCGGCTGCTCGAGGATCTCCTTCCACATGAGGGTCTGGGTGGCGTCTCGGTTCATGTCGATTCCTTTCCGGCCTGCGCCGTGGGGGGCGGATCAGGCGAGCTGGATCCTCGCCCCGGCTTCTTCATATTTCGCGCGGACGGTCTCGTCGAGCTCCCGGCCGGTGAGGACCAGGTCGACGTCCTGCAGCGCGCACAGTTGCAGAAACGAGGTGCTCTCGAACTTCGTGTGGTCGCAGATGACGACGCGCCGCTTGGCGGACGCGAGCACCAGCTGCTTGACCGGCACCTCCTCGGCGTTCGAGACCATGAAGCCGCGCTTCGCGTCGACGGCGTCGACGCCCAGGAACGCGATATCGGCCTGGATTCGCTCGAGGGTCATCTGCGCGAAGTACCCGAGCGTGGCGAAGTACCCCTTCCGCAGGCTGCCGCCGATGACCGTGACGTCGATCCCGTCGCAGTTTGCGAGGGCGGCGGCGATCTGGACGTCGTTCGTGGCGACCGTGATGTCGCGCAGGCCGCGAAGGCGCTCGGCGATGCGCAGCGCCGTGGTGCCGGACTCGAGGAGGACGGTCTCGCCTTCGTGGACGAGGTGGACCGCCGCCTCGGCGATCCGGGCCTTCTCCTCCTGGTGGAGGGTCTTCTTGACGGCGTACGGGGGGTCGTATGTCGTCCCGTCGGAGACGGCGGACGCGCCGCCCCGCACCAGCCGGACGCGGTTGGCGTCGGCGAGCAGGTTCAGGTCGCGGCGCGCGGTCGCCCGGGAGATGCCGAACGTCTCGCAGAGCTCGTGGAGGGAGCAGAAGATCGCGAGGTCGATGTGCTCCTTCATCTTCTGGAGCCGTTCTTCTTGCAGCATGTGTCGCCCTCCTTGATCCAACATGATTCGTTTCGATTCATGTTGTATCACTTCGCTTCACATCGTGTCAACTGAGAGCGTGCGGAATCCGTCGGGGGGCCGATCCGGACTTCTATCGGCGAGCGGCGTCCAGGAAAATCGGCGGATCGTAGTCCACCTGAAGGAGGGTCAGGCCGCGGGCGGGCATGGTCTTTCCGGCCCGGCGGCGGTCGCCGGACGCGAGGATGCCGGGGAGCTCCGCCGGATCGATTTTGCCATAGCCGACGTAGCACAACGTGCCGGCGACAATCCGGACCATGTTGTACAGGAAGCCGTCTCCGCGGACCTCGACGGTCACGATCCGCCCGTCCCGGCGAACGTCGACGCGGTGCAGCGTGCGGACGGACGAAGCGGCGGCGGAGCCCGCCGCCATGAAGGCGGAGAAGTCGTGGCGCCCGAGCAGGTGCCCCGCGGCCGCGTTCATGCGGTCGACGTCGAGGGGCCGGGGGACGTGCACGGTGTCGAAGCGCCGCAGCGCCGTCGGCGACGGGTCGTTCCAGATTCGAAAGGCGTAGGTCTTCGCGACGGCGTCGTGGCGAGCGTGGAAGCCCACCGGGACGTCGGCGGCCGAAAGGACGGAGACGTCGTCGGGGAGGCGCGAATTGAGCGCGAGGGGAATCTTCGCCACGGACAGTTCCGATGCGGTCAGGAAATTGGAGACGTGCCCGGCGGCGTGGACGCCGGCGTCGGTCCGGCTGCACCCGTTCAGACGGGTCGCCGGGCCGAGGACCTCCCGAATCGCCGTTTCGAGCTCGCCCTGGACGCTGCGGCTGTGGTTCTGCGACTGCCAGCCGTGGAGCAGCGTGCCGTCGAATTCCACGAGCAGTGCGACGTTGCGCTTCATGCGCCCCTACCCCGCCAGCCCGTCCGCGAGGCAGGCCCGGGCCATCATCGCGGCGCCGACGATGCCGGCGTCGTTGCCCATCTTCGCGAGGCGGATCTCCGTCTTCGCCACGCCCGGCCCATAGTAGCCCAGGTGGTCGACCTGCGAGCGCAGGGGGACCAGCAGTGCGTCGCCTTCGTTGCAGACGCCGCCGCCGATCACGAGGACCTGGGGCATGAGGAGGTTGACGAGGTTGGCCAGCCCTTCGGCGAGCAACTCGAGATAGCGGTCGACGACCCGCTGTGCGACGGCGTCGCCGAGCCGGGCGGCTTCGAAGGCGGTGCGGGCGGAGACGCGCGAAAGGTCGCCACCGACGACCTGGTGGATCCGGGATTCCGGGTGCAGGCGGGCCGCCGCGACCGTCTCGCGGACCAGGCCGGTCGCCGAGCACACGGTCTCGAAGCAGCCGCGCCGACCGCAGGTGCAGGGCTCGCCGCCCTGGACCAGGACGAAGTGGCCGATCTCGCCGGCGGCATGGTTGAAGCCGCCGTGGATGCGGTGGTCGAGGATGATGCCGCCGCCGACCCCCGTCCCCAGCGTCACCGTGATGGAGTCCGGCACGTCCGCGGCCGCGCCGGTCACGCTTTCGGCCAGGGCGGCGACGTTCGCGTCGTTCTCCAGGAAGACGGGGCGGTCGACGATCTTGCGGATCTCGGACCGCATCGGGACGTTGAGGAAGGGCAGGTTGTTCGCGTACAGCAGGACGCCGGCCCGGTTGTCGGGCGTGCCGGGCGAACCGACGCCGATCGCGGCGATTCGGTCCGGGGAGAGCTTCGCGCTGGCGATCACATTCTGGGCGAGATATCCCATGTCGCGCACGATTTCGGCCGCCTTGCGGTCGGCTCGCGTCTTGATGCTCTCCTTGCAGAGAAGGACGCCGTTCTCGTCGGTCACCCCGGCCTTGAGGTTGGTGCCGCCCAGGTCGATTCCCACGAAATGCCTCATCGTCCGTTCCTCCCCGGTTCCCTCGTCCACTGCCAGTATCGCAGAAGGACGGCGCGCGTCAAGCGAACCGCAGGAACTCGAGCCAGACGACGACCGCGGAGAAGGCCAGCACGACGGCGAAGGCGGCGTAGTCGCGGCCGGCCGTCTTCATGACGCGCAGCCGGGTGCGCCCCTCCCCGCCGCGGTAGCAGCGTGCCTCCATCGCGACGGCGAGCTCGTCGGCGCGGCGGAAGGAGCCGATGAACAGGGGCACGAGGACGGAGACCAGACCGCGGGCCCGCCGCAGGATTCCGCCCGTGTCGTAGTCGGCGCCGCGCGAGGACTGCGCCTTCATGATCTTGTCGGTCTCCTCGACGAGGGTCGGGACGAAGCGGAGCGCGATGGACATCATCATGGCCATCTCGTGCGCCGGGAACCCGATCTTCTGCAGGGGCTTCATCATGCGCTCCATCGCGTCGGCGACGAGGATCGGCGTGGTCGTCAGCGTGAGCAGCGAGGAGGTCGTGATCAGCAGGATGAGGCGCGCGGCCATCCGGAGACCGGTCCAGAGCCCTTCCCACGTCGCCGAGACGGGGCCGATCGTGAAGATCGCGTCGCCCTTGCCACTGAAGACGTTGAGCAGGAAGGCGAAGACGATCAGGAACAGGATCGGCTTGAGGCTCTTGAAGACGTGGATCGGCGGGACGCGCGACAGGGCGATGCAGAAGGCGCTGAAGAGGCCGTAGGCGACGAACGACCAGACGTTGTTCGCGAGGAAGACGAGGACCATCAGCACGAGGGTCGCCAGGATCTTCGCGCGCGGGTCCATGCGGTGCAGCGGCGACTCCGCCGGGTAGAAACGGCCGAGACTGATGTCCTTCAGCATGCGGCGCCTCCGTTCCCGTTCGCGGGGGCGGCCCCTGCGGCGGCGAGCACCGCCGTGGCGGCCGCGGCGGCCGTGAAGCGCGCCGTGTCGAGTCCCGGCAGGTGGAGGGCCAGGCGCTTCAGGAACGCCGTCGACGCCGGCAGCGACAGGCCGGCGCGTTCGAGCGTGGCCTCGTCGGAGAAGACGTCGCGGGTGTCGCCGAAGGCGGCGACGCGGCCGTGGTCGAGCATGAGGACGCGGTCGGCGAGGCGCGCGACGTCCTCCATGCTGTGGGAGACGAGGACGAGCGTCGCGCCGTGGTCGCGCAGGGAGGACACGTAGGAGAGGATCTCGTCGCGACCCGCCGGGTCGAGGCCGGCAGCGGGCTCGTCGAGGATCAGGACCTCGGGCCGCATCGACAGGATGCCGGCGATCGCGGCGCGGCGCTTCTGCCCGCCGGACAGCTCGAACGGCGACCGGTCGAGGTCGGCCTCGGCGATGCCCACGATCTTCGCGGCCTCGAGGACGCGCGCCTCGACCTCCTCTTCGGGAAGGCCCATCCGGCGGGGACCGAACGCGATGTCGCCGCGGACGGTCTCCTCGAAGAGCTGGTGCTCCGGATACTGGAACAGGAGCCCGACCTTCTGCCGGATCGCCCGGATGTCGCCGCCGCGGGAGGCATCGAGGCCCAGGACGGTCACGACCCCGGGCGCGGAGCGCAGTAGTCCGTTCAGGTGCTGGACCAGCGTCGATTTGCCGGAGCCGCTGTGCCCGACGATGCCGAGGATTTCGCCGCGCCGGACCTGGAAGGACACTTCTTCCAGGGCTCGGTTGGAAAACGGCGTGCCCTTGAGGTAGGTGAAGTCGAGCTTCTTCACGTCGATCAGGATATCGGTCGGGTCGATCGTGAAGGCGCCGGCATGGCGTGCTGCAGGCGCAGCCGCCGCGGCCGCGGTCTCGGACGAGAAGCGCTCCGACCGGTCGGCCTTCGACTCCGCGAGCACGCGGATAACGGCATCCACGGCCTTCGCGGGCGTCTCGGTCTCGCCGTGGACCAGCGTCGCGCCCAGGGATTCGGCCAGGCGGTGCGCGATCTCCATGTGGGCGGGCACGTCGAGCCCTTCGGCGCGGATCTCCGCGACGGCTTCGAAGACATCGGCAGGCGTTCCGTGGGCGACGACGCGTCCCTGCGACAGCACCACGACATCTTCGGCGAGGACGGCCTCCTCCATGTGGTGGGTGATGTTGACCAGCGTGATGCCGTCCCTGCGGACGCGGTCGATGACCATGTCCATGAAGTCCCGCCGGCTGACCGGGTCGAGCATCGAAGTCGCCTCGTCGAGCAGGATGCAGCGCGGCTTCATGGCGAGGATGCCGGCGATCGCGAGCTTCTGTTTCTGCCCGCCCGACAGCAGGTGCGGCGGCCGCACGGCGTATTCGGAGAGGCCGACCGCGGCGAGCGCCTCATCGACCGCGCGCCGGATCTCCGGCTGCGGGACGCCGAGGTTCTCGGGCCCGAAGGCCACGTCCTCCTCGACGGTCGTCCCGACGATCTGGTTGTCGGGGTTCTGGAAGACCATGCCGCAGCGCTGCCGGATCTCCCAGGCGCTTCCTTCGGCCTGCGAATCGAATCCGGCCACGACGACGGTGCCTTCGAGTGGCAACTCCAAGGCGTTGATCAGGCGGGCCAGCGTCGACTTGCCGCTGCCGTTGCGGCCGAGCACGGCGACGTGGCTGCCCTGCGCGACGGACAGGTCGACGTGGTCGACCGCACGCACCGGCGTGCTCTCCGGGCGGAGATATTCGAAGACGGCATCCTGGACGGTGATGAAATCTGGCATGGATCTCCTTACGGTCGAACGCCTGTCGGGAGGGACGGAAAAAGGGGACGGGCCGAAACGCCCATCCCCTTGATTCTCGGGTCGTCCGGCGCGTTGGGCCGGGAACCGCACCGCCGTCGCGGGTCGGTCGGATCAGATCAGTTCGATAAGGGCCATCTCCGAGGCGTCGCCGCGGCGTGCGCCGAGCTTGACGATCCGGGTGTAGCCGCCGGTGCGTCCGACGTACTTCGGGGCGATCTCGTCGAACAGCTTGTCGACCGGGTTCAGGGATGCGCCCTGCGCGTCGTGGCTCTTCATGAGCCACTTCATCGCGGTGCGGCGCACGGCCAGACGGGCCGGCGAATCGACCTGCACGATGTCGGTCTTGACCTCGCGGTCGACCACGTCGTACTTGTTCCCGTTCTTCGAAGTCTTGCTCTTCAGGATCTTCTTCCCCTTCGAGTCGATCTTCGCGGCGGAGATCTTGATCTGCTTCGTGGTGAAGGCGTCCTTCTGCTTGACGGCGTCGGTGATCAGCTTCTCGGCGATGCGCGAGACTTCCTTGGCGCGGGCCTCGGTGGTCTCGATCTTGCCGTTCAGGATCAGCGCCGTGACCAGGTTCCTCAGAATCGACGTCCGCTGGTCGGTGGCACGTCCCAGTTTTCTCTGCCAAGGCATGACGATTTCCTCCTTGTTCGGTTCGGCATCGAGGCCAGGTCGGTCCTACTCGGCGCTCGGCGCGAGAGACAGGCTCATCTCCTCGAGTTTGACGATGACTTCTTCCAGGGACTTCTTCCCGAGGTTCCTGACTTTCATCATATCGTCCTCGGAACGGGCCACGAGGTCGCCGACGCTGTTGATGCCGGCTCTCTTGAGGCAGTTGTAGGTGCGGACCGAGAAATCGAGGTCTTCGATCGTCGTGTCCAGGACGTGGTTGTGGCGGCCGTCGGGATCCTTGTTTCCGAACCCGGGAACCGGCACGGTGTCGGTCAGGGCGGCGAAGAGATAGAGGTGGTCGATCAGGATGTTCGACCCGTTGCTCAGCGCTTCGCTCGCTTCCAGGGTGGCGTCGGTCCAGACTTCGATCGTGAGCTTGTCGTAGTCCGTGAACTGTCCGACGCGCGTGTTCTCGATCGTGTAGTTGACCTTCTTCACGGGCGTGAAGATCGAGTCGATCGGAATGACGCCGATCGGCTGGTTCAGCCACTTGTTGCGCTCTGCGATGTTGTACCCGCGGCCCTTGTTCAGGGTCAGCTCCATGAAGAGACGGCCTTCGCCGTTCAGCGTCGCAATCGGGTGGTCGGGGTTCATGATCTCGACTTCCTCGTCGCGGACGATGTCGCCCGCGGTGACGACGCTGGTGCGGCCCTCGTCCGTGCTGATGTAGACGGTCTTGGGGCCGTCGACGTTCAGGCGGGCGCGGATGCCCTTGACGTTGAGGATGATCTCGGTCATGTCCTCGATCACGCCCTTGATGGTGGAGAACTCGTGAAGTACGCCTTCGACACGGATCGCGGTGACGGCGGCGCCCGGAAGCGAGGACAGCAGGACCCGGCGCAGGGAGTTCCCCAGCGTGATCCCGTACCCTCGCTCGAGCGGTCCGACGACGAACCGGCCAAAGGAGCCGTCTTCGTTCTTATCGACGCATTCGATGCTCGGCTTTTCAATATCGACCATATCCATCCTCCTTCGTGCGTGAACCGTTGCTTCCCTTGCGGAGTCGACGGCTCATCAACGGGAGTAGAGCTCGACGATCAGATGTTCCTTGACCTCGAGGTCCACGTCTTCGCGCGCAGGGAGCTGTACGATCCTGCCGGTCAGCGTCTCGCGGTTGAACGTCAGCCATTTCGGGATCGGGCGGGACACGCTCAGTTCCGTGAACTTCACGGAATCGCGGCGGTTCGGGCGGACGGCCACTTCGTCCCCTTCCTTGAGGGTCATCGAAGGGATGTTCGCCTTCTTGCCGTTGAGGTAGAAGTGGGCGTGCAGCACGAGCTGGCGGGCTTCCGGTCTCGAGGAGGCGAAGCCCATGCGGTAGACGACGCTGTCGAACCGCAGCTCGAGCAGGCGGAGCAGATTCTCGCCCGTCTTGCCCTTCATGCGGTCGGCGGTCTCGAACGTGTGGCGGAACTGGCTCTCGAGGACCCCGTAGAAACGACGGGTCTTCTGCTTCTCGCGAAGCTGGACGCCGTATTCGGAGACCTTCTTGCGGCCCTGGCCGTGCTGTCCGGGGGCGAACCCGCGGCGCATGACGGCGCACTTGCCGGTATAGCATCTCTGACCCTTGAGGAAGAGCTTCTCTCCCTCCCGGCGGCAGAGTCTGCAGGATGCGTCGGTATATCTGGCCATTTTCTACTCCTCCGGAATCAGACTCTTCTTCTCTTGGGCGGTCTGCAGCCGTTGTGGGGAATCGGGGTGACGTCCTTGATCAGGGTGACATCCAGACCGGCCGCCTGCAGGGAGCGGATCGCGGACTCACGTCCGGCTCCGGGGCCCTTGACGAAGACCTCGACGGTTCTCATGCCATGCTCCATCGCGGCCTTGGCGGCGCTCTCGGCCGCCATCTGCGCGGCGAACGGAGTGCCCTTCCTCGAGCCCTTCATGCCCATGCCGCCGGCGCTCGCCCACGAGACGGCATTGCCGCCGTTGTCGGTGATCGTGACGATCGTGTTGTTGAAGGAGGCGTGGATATGCGCGGAACCGCGGTCGATGTTCTTGCGCTCTTTTCTCTTGGGTCTCGCGGTCGCCTTCTTGGTGGTGGTGGCTTTCGCCATGTCGCTGCCTCCTTACTTCTTGACGGCGGCCTTCTTGGCTGCTCCGACCGTCTTCTTGGGTCCCTTGCGGGTACGGGCGTTGGTCCGGGTCCGCTGTCCGCGGACCGGGAGGCCCGAGCGGTGGCGACGGCCGCGGTAGCAGCCGATTTCGGTCAGGCGCTTGATGTTGAGGGCGATTTCGCGACGGAGGTCGCCTTCGACCTTGTGCTCCTTGTCGATCAGGTCGCGAAGCTTCGCGATCTGGTCGTCGCCGAGATTCTTGATGCGGGTGTCGGGAGAGATCCCGCACGCCGCCAGGATCTTGTTCGACTGGGTACGGCCGATGCCGTAGATATAGGTCAGTCCGATCTCGACCCGCTTTTCGTTCGGCAGGTCCACTCCGGCGATACGTGCCATGGGTCCGTTACCTCCAAGTTCAATTGCTTCTCGTCTTTATCGATCGAACACGCAGGGTTCCTCTTCGATCCGTTCTCCGGAAGGAGAGGCAGCCGCACCCCGCGTGGGTGCTCCTCGGGTCGTTCCGACCGTCCCGTAGCGCGGACGGCCGGGCATGAAAAAGGCGCGGAACCGGCTCTCGAAAGAGGGGCGGTCCGCAGCCTGCTCAGCCCTGCTTCTGCTTGTGCTTGGGATCCTCGCAGATCACCATGACGCGGCCCTTGCGGCGGATGATCTTGCATTTCTCGCACATGGGCTTCACGGACGGCTTGACCTTCATATCCAGACCTCCTGTGTTTTCTGCTTCTTCGGGTCGGCAACGCTCTAGCAGACGCCTTTGCGCGCACGCTCTAGCATTGTATCAAATCCTAGGACGAAATCAAGGTTTTTCTTGCATCCTGCGACTATTTCGCGCGCCAGGTGATCCGGCCCTTCGAAAGGTCGTACGGCGACAGCTCCACGGTGACGCGGTCGCCCTCCAGGATCTTGATATAGTTCTGGCGGAGCTTGCCCGACAGGTGGGCGATGATCTTGTGCCCGTTCGGGAGGCTGACGCGGAACACGGCGTTCGGCAACGCTTCCGTGACGACTCCCTCGACTTCGATGACATCTTCCTTCGGCATGGGGTTTGTCCTCCTTCCGGACCCGTCAGGTCCGTCGTTCGTCGTTGCGTTCGAAGAATCCGGCCAGCAGGCTGCGGACCGCCGCCTCCCGCTCCGGGCCATCCCGGATCGAGGCGACCCGGGCAAGTTCCCGGTCCGCGTCGTCGATCCGTCCGATCGGCCGGACATGGCTCAGGCGCTTGCGCTTCGGCTTCGCATAGAGCCGCAGCGCCCCGTCGGCCATCCGCGCGAACGGCGGGTCCACCGCCAGGACGAGGTGCGCCTTTCCGCTGTCGTGTCCCGCAAGGGACACCACGACGTCGCCGGCCGAGAGGCCGCGCGTGCGCATCGCGTCGTAGAGCGTCGGCGCCACGGCGGCGTCACTCCACGGTCAGCACGACGGGACCATCCTCGGTGACGGCCAGCGTGTGCTCGAAGTGGGAGGACGGCGAACCATCCCGGGTCACGATCGTCCATTCGTCGTCGAGGATCTCGACGTCGGCGCCGCCGGCGTTGATCATCGGCTCGACCGCGATCACGAGGCCATGTTCGATGCGGGGGCCGCGACCGCGCGAACCGAAGTTCGGCACGTCCGGGTCCTCGTGGAGCTGGTACCCGACGCCGTGGCCCGTGAGCTGGCGCACGACGCCGTACCCGAAGGATTCGGCGTGGGCCTGGACGGCGTTCGAGACGTCGCCGATGCGGTTGCCCGTGATGGCGGCGGCGAAGCCCTTCCAGAAACTCTCTTCGGTCACGCGGATGAGTTGCTCGGCCGCAGGGGACACCTTGCCGATCGCGAAGGTGCGCGCCGCATCGGCGTGGAAGCCGTCGAGGCAGGCCCCGACGTCGACGCTGAGCAGGCTGCCCTCGACGAGCCGGCGGTGGCCGGGAATGCCGTGGACGACCTCGTCGTCGATCGAGGTGCAGATCGCGGCCGGATACGGAGGGTTCCCGTAGCCCAGGAACGAGGGGACGGCGCCCGCCCGGACGATCATGGAGTGGGCGAGCCGGTCGAGCTCGATCGTCTCGACGCCGGGCCTCGCCTTCTCCCGCAGCGCGGCCAGCACCTCGGCGACGAGGCGGCCGGCTTTCCGGATCCGGAGGATGTCGTCCTTGCTCTTCAGGCGGATCATCAGGGCCTCGACGCTGCGCCGAGCGTCCCGAGGGCCTTCAGGATCGACTGGAGCGTGATTTCGGAGCCGACCTCGTTGTCGTACGCG
The DNA here is from genome assembly GCA_903835065.1 of uncultured Eubacteriales bacterium. Classification (GTDB taxonomy): domain Bacteria; phylum Bacillota; class Clostridia; order Saccharofermentanales; family UBA5734; genus CAILLO01. The sequence continues at coordinate 69,394 of CAILLO010000063.1, read as the reverse complement.
TGGAGCAGGCCGCGGGCGGCGTAGTAGTCCTCGAGCGGACGGGTCTTCTCGTGGTATGCCATGAGGCGGACGGCGATCGTCTCGGGACGGTCGTCCTCGCGGTGTTCCAGCGCCGTGCCGCAGGTGTCGCAAATCCCGGGTTTTTTCGGCGGCCGGGCCGCCAGATTGTATGAACTGCCGCACGACGGGCAGACGCGGCGCCCGGAGAGGCGCTCCTGAATCGTCGCATCGGCGAGGCGGATGTCGAGCACGGCGTCGATCTTCTGGCCCACCCCCGTCAGGAACGCAGCGAGGGCATCGGCCTGGGCGATCGTGCGAGGGTACCCGTCGAGCAGGAACCCCTTGCGGCAGTCGTCGCGCTGCAGGCGCTCCTCGAGCATGCGGATGGTCAGGGAGTCGGGTACGAGTTCGCCGTGGGCGATGTAGCCGGATGCCTCCTTGCCGAGGGGCGTGCCATCCTTGATGTTGTGGCGGAACATGTCGCCGGTCGATACGTGCGCGATGCCGATCGCATTGCGGATGCCGGCCGCGAGCGTGCCTTTTCCCGTTCCAGGGGCTCCGAGAAGGATGAGGTTCATATCCGTACCTCCTTCGCGTTTCCGGATATGGCAAGGAGGGCACCCTGCAGATACAGGACGCCCCCCCGTGCGATTCCCCGAGATTCAGTCAAGGAATCCCTTATAGTGCCGCATCAGCATCTGCGATTCGAGCTGGTTGACCAGGTCGATGGCGACGCCCACGAGGATCAGGACGGCCGTGCCTCCGAACCAGAGGCCGCTCGCCTTGGTGACGCCGCCCAGGACGACCGGGAGGAGCGTGACCAGAGCGAGGAAGATGCCGTTGAACCAGGTGAGGCGGTTGCTCACGCGGGAGATGTATTCCGCCGTCGGCCGGCCCGGGCGGTATCCCGGGATGAAGCCGCCGTTCTTCTGGAGGTTGTTGGAGACCTCGACGGGGTTGAACTGGATCATCGAGTAGAAGAACGTGAACCCGAAGATCATGAGGGCGTAGATCACGTAGTAGCCGACGCTCTGCGACGTGGCGGCCTTCAGCCAGATGATGAAGGGGTTGGTGCTGCTGGTGAAGAAGAACGAGATGATCGTCGCGGGCAGGGTCATGATCGACATGGCGAAGATGATCGGGATGACGCCCGCCATGTTGACCTTGATCGGCAGGTAGGTGCTCTGGCCGCCGTACATCTTGCGTCCGACCACGCGCTTGGCGTACTGGACGGTGATGCGGCGCTCGGCCAGCTGGACGAAGATGACGCCGCCGATGATCGCGACGAACGCGAGCACGACGAGGAGGATCAGAGCGACCGCGACCAGGACGTTGTAGGACAGCGTCCAGTTCTGGAAGTAGGCGATCAGGGCGTTGGCCCCTGCGGGACCGCGGGACACGATGCCGGCGAAGATCATCAGCGAGATGCCGTTGCCGATGCCGAATTCGTTGATCTGCTCGCCGAGCCACATGATGAAGGTCGTGCCGGCCGTGAAGCTGAAGATGACGACGATGGCGTTGAGGAATTCGGGCAGCACGCCGGACTGTGCGGAACGGGCGCCGTACCAGAGCGCGCCGGCCTCGAGGAGGCCGAGGACGATCGTGGCGTAGCGGACGTACTGCATGATCTTCTTGCGGCCCTCTTCGCCTTCCTTCTGGAGACGCTCCAGCGAAGGAATGACGACGGTGAGGAGCTGCATGATGATCGAGGCGTTGATGTAGGGCGTGATGCTCATCGAGAAGATGGACACCTGGCGCAGGGCGCCGCCGGAGATCGCGTCGAACAGGTTGCCGATGTTGCCGAGGCTGTCGACGAGGCGGCTGAAGGCGGCGATGTCGATGCCGGGTACCGGGACGGCGCAGCCGATCCGGAAGACCACGAGGAGACCCAGCGTGAGGAGGAGCTTCCTCCTCAGATCGGGGATCTTGAATGCATTCTTGATCGTGTCGATCATTCCTGGCATCGGATCATACCTCCTCGACGGTTCCCCCGGCCTTTTCGATCTTTTCGCGTGCGGTGGCGCTGAATCCGGTGACCTTGACCTTGAGCTTCTTCGTCAGTTCACCGAAACCGAGAATCCGAACGCCGTCGAGCTTCGCGGTCACGAGGCGCGCCTTGACGAGGACTTCCGTCGTCACGATGGACCCGCTGCGGAACTGGTTGAGATCGCCGACGTTGACGACAGCGTAGTTCGTCGCGAAGCGCTTGTTGTTGAATCCACGCTTCGGCAGGCGACGGTACAGCGGCATCTGGCCGCCTTCGAAGCCGAGGCGTACGCCGCCGCCGGCCCGGGCGTTCTGGCCCTTGTGTCCGTGGCCGCCGGTCTTGCCGTTGCCGGATCCGACGCCGCGGCCCTTGCGCTTCGACGTGGTACGCGCCCCGGGAGCCTTGAGTTCATTGAGCTTCATGAGCTGAGTACCTCCCTAGATTTCTTCGCAGCGGACCAGGTGTGCCACGGTGCGGACCATGCCCCGCATCTGGGGATTGTCCTGTTTCTCCACGGTCTGGCCGATCTTGCGCAGGCCGAGTGCCTGCACGGTCGCGATCTGGTTCTTCTTGCACTTGCTCGTGCTCCGGATGAGCGTGATCTTGAGTGTCGCCACGTTGCTCCCCTCCTAACCGATGATCTCTTCCACGGACTTGCCGCGGAGGCGGGCGACCGACTCAGGCGACTTGAGCGCGCTGAGACCGGCCATGGTGGCGTTCACCATGTTGTTCGGATTGTTGGTCCCGAGGGACTTCGTGCGGATGTCCTTGACGCCCGCGAGCTCCAGCACGGCGCGGACCGGGCCGCCGGCGATGACGCCGGTGCCTTCGCTGGCCGGCTTCAGGAGGACGCTGCCGGCCCCGAAGTTGCCGATGATCTCGTGCGGGATCGTGGTGGCGGACAGCGGGACCTCGATCAGGTTCTTCTTCGCGTCCTCGATTCCCTTGCGGATCGCATCGGGGATTTCGGCGGCCTTCCCGAGGCCCTTGCCGACGTGTCCGTTCTCGTCGCCGACGATGACCAGCGCGGAGAAGCGGAAGTTGCGGCCGCCCTTGACGGTCTTGGAAACACGACCGATATGGATCACTTTTTCCTTAAGATCCAGGGTATTGGCATCGATTCGCACCTTGTTTTGCCCTCCTTGCCTTAGAACTTGAGGCCGGCCTCACGAGCCGCCTCCGCGAGAGACTTGACGCGCCCGTGGAAGATGTAACCGCCACGGTCGAACACCACCGAGGTGATGCCCTTCTCGACGGAACGGGCCGCGACGAGCTTGCCGACTTCGGCCGCTGCATCCTGGTTCCCGCCGTTCGCGAACTTGTCCTTGATTTCCTTGTCCATGGTGGAAGCCGACGCGAGGGTCGTCCCCTTGACGTCGTCCACGACCTGGGCGTAGATGTTCGAAAGGCTCCGGTAGACGCAGAGGCGGGGGCGTTCGGAGGTCCCGGTGATCTTCTTGCGGACGCGATCGTGCTTGCGCTTGCGGGTCTCCTGTCTGCGAGGTCTGCTGATCATTCCACTCACCCCTTCTTCTACTTGGCCTTGCCGCCGGTCTTGCCCTCTTTGAGCTTGAGGACCTCGTCGGCGTACTTGATTCCCTTGCCCTGGTATGCGTCAGGCACCCTCTTGGCGCGGATCTTGGCGGCGGTCTCTCCCACGAGCTGCTTGTCGGAGCCCTTGACGACGATCTTGTTCGGCGCAGGGACCTCGGTGACGATCCCGTCGGGGTCGTCCATCTCGACGAGATGCGAGTAGCCGATGCTGAGGGTCAGCTTCTTGCCGGCCTTCGAAGCCTTGAAGCCGACGCCCTGGATGTCGAGCGCCTTCTCGAAGCCGGTCGACACGCCCGTCACCATGTTCTGGACGAGGGAGCGGGTCAGTCCGTGCAGGGACTTGTGCATCTTCGAGTCGCCGGGTCTTTCGACGAGGAGGTGGTTGCCCTCCGCGCGGACCTTGATGTCCTTGTGGACGGTCATGGAAAGCTGCCCCTTGGGCCCCTTCACCGTGACTTCGTTTCCGTCCAGGTCGACCTTCACCCCCGCGGGGATCTCGATCGGCATTCTTCCGATTCTAGACATGTGAATTCGTCCTCCTGCTCTTCAGATTGCGGGCGTGCGGAGGATCTCCCTCCATCCGCCCCTTTCAGAGTGTGCGATCTACCAGATGTAGGCGAGAACCTCGCCGCCGATGCCCTTCACGCGGGCGCTCTTGTCGGTCATGATGCCGCTCGACGTCGAGACGATGGCGATCCCGAGTCCTCCGAGGACCTTCGGGAGCTTCTCGGCGGGCGCGTACACGCGGAGACCGGGGCGCGAGATCCTCTTCAGACCGGAGATGACGGGCTTCTTGCCCGAGTACTTCAGCGTGATGCGGATGATGCCCTGGAGTCCGTCCTCGACGGTCTCGAAGCGCTGGATGTAGCCTTCATCGAGCAGGATCTGCGCGATGGACTTCTTGACGTTGGAAGCCGGGACGTCGACGGTACCGTGATTGGTCGAAGCCGCGTTGCGGATTCTCGTCAGCATATCGGCGATGGAATCGGTGAGCTGCATGTGCGTTCCTCCTTCCTTTCGTCTACCAGCTGGCCTTGCGGACGCCGGGGATCTGGCCCTTGTATGCGAGAGATCGGAAGCAGAGCCTGCAGACGCCGTAACGGCGCATGTAGGCATGCGGCCTTCCGCACAGCTTGCAGCGGTTGTACCCGCGGGTGCTGTACTTGGGCACCGCCTGCTGCTTCAGTTTCATCGACTTCTTGGCCATGGATTCGTACCTCCCTCGCTTACTTGCTGAACGGCATGCCGAGCAGCCGAAGCAGTTCGCGCGCCTCTTCATCCGTGGGTGCGGTCGTCACGATGATGATATCCATCCCGCGGATGCGATCGATCTTGTCGTAGTCGATTTCCGGGAAGATCAGCTGTTCCTTGACGCCCAGGGCGTAGTTGCCCCTGCCGTCGAAGGAATCGGGGTTGACGCCGCGGAAGTCGCGCACTCTCGGGAGGGCGACGCTCACGAGCTTGTCCATGAACTCGTACATGCGGTTGCCCCGGAGGGTCACCTTGCAGCCGATGTTCATGCCTTCCCTCAGCTTGAAGGCCGAAACGGACTTCTTCGCCTTGGTGATGACGGGGCGCTGGCCCGCGATCAGGCCCATGTCGGCCGCTGCGGACTCGATCGCCTTCGGGTTGTCCTTGACTTCGCCGACGCCCATGTTCAGGACGATCTTCTCGACCTTCGGAATCTGCATCGTCGAGGTGTACTTGAAGCGCGCCATCATGGCGGGCGCGACCTCCTGGGTGTACTTGTCCTTCAGTCTTGCCATCTCTCAACTACCCCCGTCACTTCGCGGCTTCGCGGACGGTTTCGAGGACCGCGCCGCACTTCCGGCACTTGCGGACCTTTTCGCCGCCCGGCCGGATCTCGTGGATGGCCTTGGTCGGATGCTTGCACTCGGCGCACACGAGCATGACGTTCGAGGCGTGGATCGGCGCTTCCTGGTGGATGATGCCGCCCTGCTGGTAGCGTCCCCTGGGCTTCTTGTGCTTGGTGGCCATGTTGACGCCCTCGACGAGGACGCGGCCTTCGTCCTTGTTGACCTGCAGCACCTTGCCGCTCTTGCCGGCATCCTTGCCGGTGAGGACGATCACGGTGTCCTTTTCCTTGACGTGGATCTTGTTCGCCATCGCTCTCCCCTCCTTACAGTACTTCGGGCGCAAGGGAGAGGATCTTCATGTAGTCCTTGTCCCTGAGCTCACGCGCAACGGGCCCGAAGATGCGGGTGCCGCGCGGATTCTTGTCCTCCTTGATGAGGACGGCGGCGTTCTCGTCGAACTTGATGTAGGAGCCGTCCGGACGACGGGTCCCCTTCTTGGTGCGGACGATCACGCAGCGCACGACCTCGCCCTTCTTGACGACGCCACCCGGCGTCGCCTCGCGGACGGAGCATACGATGACGTCACCGATGTGGGCGTACTTCCTCCAGGAACCGCCTAGGACCTTGATGCACATGAGTTCCCGCGCACCGGTGTTGTCGGCGGACTTGAGAACGGTCTGGACCTGGATCATGCAGAATCTCCTCCTTCCCGGTCTTCCCCCCGGGGGCCGCTACTTCGCCTTCTCGACGATCTCGACCAGCCGCCAGCGCTTGTCCTTGCTGAGGGGGCGGGTCTCCATGACCTTGACCTTGTCGCCGACGCCGCACTCGTTGTTCTCGTCGTGCGCCTTGAGCTTGTAGGTCCTCTTCACGATCTTCTTGTAGAGGGGGTGCTGCACGTGCTCCTCGACGGCGACGACGATCGTCTTGTCCATCTTGTCGCTCTTGACGACGCCCACTCGGGTCTTCCTCAGGTTTCTCTCTTCCATCTTCGCTTCCTCCTCGCCGCTCACTTGGCGCCCTTGAGCTCGATTTCGCGCTGGATCGTCTTGACCCGGGCGATGTCGCGCTTCACGGTGCGGAGCTTCAGCGGATTGTCGAGCTGGTTGGTCGCGTGCTGGAAGCGGAGCTTGAAGAGTTCCGTCTTCAGGGCCTTGAGCTCGTCGTCGAGCTCGGGGGCCGTCTTGTCACGCATGTCGCGGATCTCATTCGCCTTCATGCACTTCACCTTCCTTTTCGCGCGCCACGAACCGGGTCTGGATCGGGAGCTTGTGGCCGGCGAGACGCATCGCCTCGCGGGCATCGGCCTCGGGAACGCCTGCGATCTCGAACATCACGCGTCCCGGCTTCACGACGGCGACCCAGAACTCCGGAGAGCCCTTGCCGGAGCCCATTCGGGTCTCGGCCGGCTTCTTGGTGACGGGCTTGTCCGGGAAGATCTTGATCCAGGTCTTTCCGCCACGCTTCACGAAACGGTTGATCGCGACACGGGCGGCTTCGATCTGGTTGCTGGTGATCCAGCCGGGTTCGAGGGCGGCGAGACCGAACTCGCCGTAGCTGACGAAGTTGCCGCGGGTGGCCTTTCCGGTCATGCGGCCGCGGTGCACTCTTCTGTACTTGACTCTCTTCGGGAGAAGCATCAGGACTCCCCTCCTTCCGCGACGACGGGCTTCTTCGGAGCCGGGAATACCTCGCCCTTGTAGATCCAGACCTTGACGCCGATGCGGCCGTAGGTGGTGGCGGCTTCGGTGAAGCCGTAGTCGATGTCGGCGCGGAGCGTCTGCAGGGGAATCGTGCCTTCATGATAGTGCTCGGTGCGGGCGATCTCGGCTCCGCCGAGGCGTCCGCAGACCTGGGTCTTGATGCCCTTGGCGCCCGACTTCATCGCGCGCTGCATCGTCTGCTTCATCGCGCGACGGAAGGAGATGCGCTTTTCGAGCTGGGCGGCGATGTTCTCGGCCACCAGTTGCGCCTCCATGTCGGGCGACTTGACTTCGGTGATGTTGATGAAGAAGGTGCGCTTGAAGCGGGACTGCAGCTTCTTCTTGATCTCCTCGACGCCGGCGCCCTGGCGGCCGATCACGACGCCGGGCTTGGCGGCGTGGATCGCGACGAGGATCTTCTCCTCGCCCTTGCGCTCGACTTCGATGCGGGAGACGCCCGCGGCATAGAGTTCCTTCTTCAGGAAGTCGCGGATATGCTTGTCTTCGACCAGAAACACGCTGAAGTCCTTCTTGCTGGCATACCACTTCGTGTCCCAGTCCTTGATGATGCCGATCCGAAGACCGTGGGGATTGACCTTCTGGCCCATCTGGCGCCCTCCTACTTTCTTTCCTTGAGAACCAGCGTGATGTGGCTGGTCCTCTTGTGGATCTTGCTCGCGCTACCTCTGGCCCTGGGCATGATGCGCTTGAGCGTGGGGCCCTGGTTGGCGAAGCAGTCGGAGACGTAGAGGGCGTCGCGCGAAAGTCCGTTGTTGTTGACGGCGTTGGCTTCGGCGGACTTGAGCAGCTTCTCGAGGACCGGAGAGGCGGCCTTCGGAGTGTACTTGAGAATCGCGAAGGCTTCGTCGAGGCTCTTGTCCTTGATCAGATCGATCACGATGTTGGCCTTGCGGGACGACAGGCGGACATAGCGGGCGATCGCGCGCCCCTCGTCCTTGCCGATCCCGAGGACCTTGCGCTCCTTCTTGGTGAGCAGGGCCGGCTTCGCATAGAGGCGGTGCGGGGCGGAATACGCCTTCAGGATCTCCTCGCGGTTCTCCTGCATGTACTCCTTGCTCATGACCTTCTTTTCCACGTTGCAGTTCCTCCCTTCCTACGCCGTCTTCACTTCACGACCGTGGCCTTCTCGGTCGACTTCGAGTGACCGCGGAAGGTACGAGTCGGAGCGAATTCGCCGAGCTTGTGGCCGACCATCTCCTCGGTGATGTACACCGGCACGTGCTTCTTGCCATCGTAGACGGCAATCGTATGGCCGACCATCTCCGGGAAGATGGTGGAGGAACGCGACCAGGTCTTGACGACCTTCTTCTCGTTGGTTTCGTTCATGGCGACGATGCGCTTCAGCAGCGCTTCCTGAATGAAGAATCCCTTTTTCGTCGATCTGCTCATCTTGAAGCCTCCCTTCCTTTACTTGGACCTTCTCTTGACAATCATCTTGTCGGAAGGCTTCTTGCGGGCTCGCGTCTTCTTGCCCAGGGTCGGGACGCCCCACGGCGTGACCGGACCGGGACGGCCGATGGGGGACTTGCCTTCGCCACCGCCGTGGGGGTGGTCGACCGGGTTCATGGCGACGCCGCGGACGGTCGGGCGCACGCCCATGTGGCGCTTGCGGCCGGCCTTGCCGAGGCTGACGTTCTCATGGTCGTGGTTGCCGACGAGACCGATCGTCGCGCGGCAGAGGACCGAGACCTTGCGGACTTCGCCGGACGGGAGTCGGACCTGGGCGTACTCGCCCTCCTTGGCCATCAGCTGGGCGCCGACGCCGGCCGTGCGGACCATCTGGGCTCCCTTGCCGGGCTTGAGCTCCACGTTGTGGATGATCGTGCCGACGGGGATGCCGGTGATCGGGAGGCAGTTGCCGGCGACGATGTCGACGGCGGGGCCGCTCACGACCGACGCGCCGACGACGAGGCCCTCGGGGGCCAGGATGTAGCGCTTCTCGCCGTCCTCATATTGGAGCAGGGCGATGTTGGCGGTGCGGTTCGGGTCGTATTCGAGCGCGACGACCTTGGCCTTGACGCCGTCCTTCGACCGCTTCCAGTCGATGATGCGGTACTTCTGGCGGTTGCCGCCGCCGATGTGGCGGACGGTGATGCGACCGTAGCTGTTGCGCCCGCCGCTCTTCTTGATCGGGGAGAGCAGGGATTTCTCCGGCTTCTTGTCGGTCAGTTCGCTGAAATCGGCGACCGTCATGTACCGTCGGGCAGGCGAGGTCGGCCTAAAACTCTTGACTGGCATCTCTTTTCACTCCTTCTCGCAGGCGGCGGTCACTGGCCGTAGCCGAATTCTTCGATCGAATTCTTGTACTTCTTCGAGGAGGCGGCGGCCTTGCCGCCCTTCGCAAGATACGAGTTGGGCTTGGGGTTGGTGTCGATCGTCACGATCGCCTTCTTCCAGTCGGGAGTGGTCCCGACGTGCACGCCCTGGCGCTTTTCCTTGCCACCGACGTTCACGGTGTTCACCTGGAGGACCTTGACGTTGAACAGCTGCTCCACGGCGGAACGGATCTCGGATTTCGTGGTGCCGGTGGCGACCACGAACGTGTACCGGCCGTCGGCGACCGACGCGGTGCTCCGCTCGGTCACGTACGGGCGGACGATGACATCATGCGCATCCCTCATCACACATACACCTCCTGGACCTTCTCGACGGCGGCCTTCGTCACGATGAAGGTGTCGAACTTGAGGATGTCGAACACGTTGATCGTATTGACGAGCGCGGTCTTGATGCCCGGGATGTTCCGGGCCGACTTCTCGACGTTCGGATTCTTGGTTTCCATGACGACCAGGGCGGAGCCGGTGGCCTTCAGGTTGCCGAGGACGCGGATCATGGTCTTGGTCTTGATCTCGTCGAAGTCGAGGGCGTCCACGACGACCAGCTTCTGCGACGCGAGCTTCGAGGAGAGGGCCGACTTCAGCGCGAGGCGGCGGACCTTCTTCGGCAGCGTGTAGGAATAGTCGCGGGGCTTGGGCCCGAAGATGATGCCGCCCTTGATCCACTGCGCGGAGCGGATCGAACCCTGGCGGGCGCGGCCGGTGCCCTTCTGGCGGTACGGCTTCTTGCCGCCGCCGCTGACTTCGTGGCGGGTCTTGGTCGAGTGCGTGCCCTGCCTGCGGTTCGCCAGCTGGTTCATGACGACCTGGTGGACGACGTTCTCGTTGGGTTCGATCCCGAAGATGCTGTCGCTCAGTTCGATCTGACCGACCACGGCACCTTCGGTGTTGAAGACATCAACCTTTGCCATGTCTAGCTCCTCCCTTTCGCCCGATCACTTGCCGGACTTGACGGATCCCGTGATCTCGAGGAGGCCGCCTTTCGGACCTGGCACGGCGCCTTTGAGCACGAGGATGTTGCGTTCTCCATCGACCATCACCACGTCGAGGTTCTGGACCGTGACGCTCTCCGAGCCCATGTGGCCGGGGAGACGCTTGCCGGGGAGGACGCGGGCGGGGTCGGTGTTGGCGCCCATCGAGCCGACGCGGCGATGGTACATCGAACCGTGGGTGTCGGGACCGCCGCTCTGGCCATAGCGCTTGACGGTGCCGGCGAAGCCCTTGCCCTTGGAGGTGCCGCTGACGTCGACGGCGTCGCCGACGGCGAACATCTCGGAGACGCGGATCTCCTGGCCGGGCTCGAGGACCTTGTCCGTGCGGAATTCGCCGAGGTACTTCTTCGGCGCGACGCCGAACTTCTTGTACTGGCCCTTGTCGGGACGGTTGACCTTGCGCTCGGCGACGTCGCCGTAGCCGACCTTGACGGCGGTGTAGCCGTCGGTCTCGACGGTCTTCTTCTGGACGACGACCACGGGCCCGCACTCGATCACGGTCACGGGAACGGCCAGGCCGGTCGCGTCGAAGAACTGGGACATCCCGACCTTCTTGCCCAGCATGAACTTGTCTTTCACTGTCCTACCTCCTTGGTTATTGGTTCGCCTCAAGTCTCCGGCGAACTTGACCTTCTTCGCGGAACGCGGCCCCGTCGGGGGCCGCCTCCGGCTACAGCTTGATCTCGATGTTGACTCCGGCCGGCATGTCGAGCTTCATCAGGGCCTCGACCGTCTTCTGGTTGGGCGCGAGGATGTCGATCAGGCGCTTGTGGGTGCGGAGCTCGAACTGCTCGCGGGCGTCCTTGTACTTGTGGGGGGCGCGGAGGATCGTGACGATCTCCTTCTCGGTCGGAAGCGGAATCGGGCCGGAAATGACGGCACCGGTACGCTTCGCGGTCTCGACGATCCTCTCGGTGCTGGCGTCGAGGACCTCGTGGTCGAAGGCCTTGAGACGGATGCGGATCTTCTGGTTCACTGCCATGGGGTCAAACCTCCTCGTTGCTGCGTTCTATCCTCAACTGTGCCGGGCGTGTCATACTCTTCCGTCATAAAACCCAGCGACGCCCGCCTTCCCGCTGGAAGGTCGCGTCCTGGGCAGTATGCTCTCTCGAGCACGGCGCTGCCGGGTTCAAGGACCTGTTCGCCCGGTCTTCTGACCGGACTTCTCCTCCGGAGTTCCCCGTTCGCCGGCGCAGCAGCCGGCTGCGGCAATCTCCGGAATCGACGATGTGCGCGAATCGACGCGCATCGCATATTCTATTACAGGGTCCTGGGAATTGCAAGCGCCGGGATCAGGGAATTTCGTCGATGGACCGGATCGTGTAGCCGCGCGCCCGGATTGCGTCGATCCAGCTTCCCAGCATCGTCGTGTTCGTCAGCGATTCGGCGTGGAGCAGGATCACCGAGCCGTCGTGCAGCTGGCCCAGGACCATGGAGGTCGCGTCGTCCGCCGTGGGCTGCTCGGTGGTGATCCAGTCGCGGTACGCGAAGGCCCAGAACACGGTACGGTACCCCAGCGACCGGGCCATCGCGAGCGTCCGCTCGCTGAAATGCCCTTCGGGCGGACGCATGAACCTGCCGATCGGCACGCCGGTGACCGCCAGGAACTCGTCGGCCGTCCGCTGAAGCTCCGAGGCCAGGCCGTCGATCCCCTTGGCGCCGATCACTACGGTCAGGTCGGGATGCGTCCAGGTATGGTTGCCGACGACGTGCCCCTCCGCCACCATGCGCCGCACGAGCGCCGGGTTGTCCCGGACGTAGGTGCCGGTCACGAAGAACGTGGCCTTGACGCCCTTCGCCTTGAGCGTGTCGAGGATGTGCGAAGTGTTGTCCTTGTATTCGTATCCTTCGTCGAAGGAAAGGTAGACGACCTTCCCCGCGCCAGCGCCGGGGACCTGCCAGATTGCGCCGTACTTGACGGCCAGGGTGCGCCGCAGCGTGGAGACCTTCGAGGGGATGTCCTGGAAGGTCGGGCTCGGGAGGGTGTACGACCAGTTCATGTCGACGTTCGGCAGCGCGTCGAGCGACGAGGGGTCGACCGTGGGCCGCGGCGTGGCGCTGGGCTCCGGGATCGGCGAGGGCGAGGGCGAGGGCGTCGGAGTGGGGGTGGCGCTCGGCGCGGGCGAAGGCGTCGGGCTGGGCGTGGCGCTCGGCATGGGCGATGGCGTCGGGAACGGCGTCCAGCCGGCCTGCTTCAGCGCGTGGCCCAGCGCCAGCAGCGCGACCGCGGCGACGACGACCGCGATCAGGGCGAGAGGCGACGGGCCGCGACGGCGACGGCGGCGGTGTGAGGCGAGCGAATTTGTCTTCATGGCGCGGAGTCCCGCGTCGCGACATAGAACAGACGCTCCGCCGCGGGGCCGGGCGGGCCGAGGCGGAACGCGTCGAGCACCTGCGTGCGGTCGAAACCCGCCTCCTTCAGCATGGCAGAGAGCGTGCGGCGGTCGTAGGCGCGCTCCCGGATGCACTCGTCGCCTCGCGACCAGGTCCCGTCGGATTCGCGGCTGAAGAGGACGATGTCGGCGACATTGCGGCCGGTCGCCTCCGAGAAGCGGTTCTTCCACAGGAGCACGGCGTCGTAGCTGACCTCGTAGAGGAGACGGTCGCCGAGCCGGCGCGCGAAGTGGCGGCGCGTCGCGACGTCGAAGACGAGGACCCCGCCCAGGTTGAGGTACTGGCGGCACAGGCGCAGCATGCGTCGCAGCGAGGCCTGGTCGGTGACGTGGTTGACGGTGTCCGTCAGGCAGCAGATCGCGTCGACGGTCCCGAATAGCTCGAAGCGGGTGATGTCCTGGCGGAGGTACAGGATGTCGGGCCCGTCGGCCGCCACGGTTTCCGTGGCCTGGTGGAGCATGCCCTCCGAGGCGTCGATGCCGATGACGTCGAAGCCCGTCGCGGCCATATGCCGGCAGAACGAGCCGGTCCCGCACCCGAGGTCCAGCAGGAGGAGACGCCCGTCGCGGCCGTCCCCCCGCCCCGACGCCGGCCGGCAGAAGGACGCCACGAGGTCCGCCGCGTGCGCGGCAAGCCGTTCGGCGGCATCGGAAGCCTGCAGGCGGTCATAGATCCTCGCCAGCGAGTCGTAGTCGTTCATCCTGCGGCCGAGCGCGCGGCGGCGCCGCTAGGGCAGCGCGACGAGATAGTCGAGCGCGGCGGCCAGCTGCGTGTCCTTGTCGAACGCGAGGTGCTCCGGAGACTGGTCCGCCACGTCGGACGGCAGCTCGACGACCTTGTCGGGCGTGAGCCCCGTTCCCTCGATGCAGATGCCGGACGGCAGGTAGTACTTGAAGGTCGTGACGTTGATGGCAGAGCCGTCGGACAGCGGGTACGTGATGGTGCCGGAGCCCTTGCCGTAGGTCGTCGTGCCGATCAGGTAGGCCTTCCCGAAGTCGCGGAGACAGCCGGAGAAGAGTTCGGCGGCGCTCGCCGTGGAGCCGTTCACGAGGATGGCGTACTTCATGCCGGCCGGCACGCCCATCGCGCTGTCGGACGTCCACGAGTCGTCGAGGACCTTCCCGTCCTGCCGTCCCTTGATGCTGGCGATCGTGCCGTACGGAAGCAGGTAGTCGAGCATGCCGATCACTTCCTGGGCGCTACCGCCGGGGTTGTACCGCATGTCGAACACGAAGTTCTTCGCCCCCTGCTTGATCAGATCGGCGATCGTCGAACGGAACTCGACGTCGAGACCCGAGGAGAACTCCTTGATCTGGATGTAGCCGACGGTGTCGGTGAGCATGCGGGAGCGGATCGGGTCGCTGACGATCGTCGCGCGGGTGATGGACAGGTCGATCTTCTCGCCCGTCGAAGGGCGCTCGATGCCGATCACGACGACGGTCCCCTCCAGGCCCTTGACCTTCGAGGCGAGCGTGCTCGAATCCTTCAGGCCGGTCACGTCCGTACCGTCCACGGTCAGGAACAGGTCGCCCGTCTGCATCCCGGCCTTCTCTGCCGGTCCGCCCGCGACGACGTCCGTGACCTGGACGTATCCGTCCTTGTTGAGGATCACGCTGGCCCCGATGCCGGAGTACTTTCCGCTCAGGCTTTCGGTCCACTGCGCGTAGTCCTCGGAGCCCATGTAGAAGGTGTACTTGTTGCCGAGGTCGTCGACCATACCGGTGATCATCGCGTCGAGGATCTGCTCGTCGGTCAGCTCCGTGAGGAAATCGGCCTTGAGGTAGGAGCGGATCTCGGTGATCTTGGCAAGGCGGTCGCGCACGGCCTGCGTGTCGTCGAACGAGAGGGTCGTCGAGGCCGGCTTCGCGGCGTTCTCGTAGACCAGGATCGTGACGCCGGCGCCGAGGCCGCCGGCCACGAGGAACGTGACGACGACCGAGACCAGGACCGCGGTGAAAAGACGGCCCCGGCTCTGCCGGGGCTGCCTGCCCGCGGGCTTCGGAGAGGCGGGTTCGGAGCCGGGGGCGGGAGCGGCGTCGGGTTCGACGAACGCGAACGTCTCCTCGGGGGTCGACTGCTGGTCCATGGGGCCTTCCTTCCTTGGTTTCCAGGCGGGCCGGCATCTACCGGACGCCGAGATACTTCGCTTGCATCGGATTGACGGGCGTTCCGTTCTCCCGGACCTCGAAGTGGAGGTGCGGACCGGTCGAGGACCCGGTGCTCCCGCACAGGGCGATCAGCTGGCCGGCTTCGACGAGCTGGCCGACCTTGACCTTGATCAGCTTGGTGTGGCCGTACAGCGTGCTGATCCCGCCGCCGTGGTCGATAACGATGTAGTTGCCGTAGCCGGAGCCGCCGGTGTTGTTGCCGGTGACGGGATTGTACCCGGGGATCGTCCCGATGGCGATGACCTTGCCCTTGGCGGCGGCCACGATCGGCGCGCCGTACTTCCCGCCGATGTCGACCCCCGTGTGCATCCGGTAGACATGGAGGATCGGGTGCATGCGCATGCCGAACGGAGAGACGACGATCTGCGACGCCGCGGTGGTCTCGTCGGCGTACGGCCAGACCATGATGCCGCCGTAGTAGGCGATCTTTTCCTGCAGGTTCTTGATCGACGATTCGAGCTTCTTCGAGTCCTCGAGGAGCTGGTTCTCGCTCGCGACGATCGCGTCCAGGTTCTTCTTGGTCGCGTCCAGCTGCGCGGCGGTCTGGTCGATCTGGTTCTTCAGGGCGTCGATCTCGGCCTGCTTGTCGTTGACGACCTGGGTCATCTGCTTCTGGTATTCCTGGCACGTCTGCATCTTCAGGACGGCGTCGTCCTTGGCGGTCTGGAGCTCGTCGAGGATGTGCGTGTCGTTCTCCGCGACCGCGGCGATCACTTCCAGATTCGCGAAGAATCCGGCCGCATCGGGCGAATCGAGCAGGATCTCGAGCGGGTCGCGCGTCCGGCTCTCGAACATGACCCGGAGCCGCTCCGTGTATTGGAGCTGCTTGTCCTCGAGGTCCTTCTGGGAGTCCTCGAACGCTTGGATCGCGTCGTTCAGTTGCTGGACCGCCGCGTCGAGCTCCCCGAGGAGCGTCGTGTACTTGGCGCGCGCGTCGGCGGACCGGCCGTTCAGCCAGGAGAGGTCGCCGGTGAGCGACTTGTTCTGCGACTCCAGCTGCTTCTTCTGGGTCGCGATCGAGTCGAGCTGGTCCTGGATGCGCTGCTGGTCGGCCTGCGCCTGCTTCAGGGCCTTCTGGAGGTCGAAGTAGGTGGTGGCGTAGGTCGGCACGACGGCCTGGGAGAGCAGGAGGACCGAAGCGACGACGAGCAGCAGCGCGGTCGCGCGGCCCAGCAGGGATCTCCGGGACTTCTTGCGGTCGGCCATCATCGGCATCTCCTTTCAGACCCGCACGTGGCGGCGGACGGACAGCACGCTGCCGATCGAGCCGACCAGCAGTCCGAAGACCAGGTCGACGGCGAGCACGGCGAGCGAGACGCTCGAGAGCGGGAGCAGGGCGAGGAAGGTGGAGGTCGCGGGCAGGGCGAGGCTCTCCAGGAGCGAGGAGTAGGCCCCGTAGAGGATTCCCCACGCCGTGATGGCGCCGAACGCGCCGACCACCGCGCCTTCGACGATAAAGGGCACACGGATGTAGAGGTTCGTCGCGCCGACGTACTTCATGATCGAGATTTCCTCCGCGCGGGAGTAGACCGCGACGCGGACCATGTTCGAGATGATGAAGAGGGCGACCACGCCGAGCATCGCGATGCCGACCGCGGAGCCCGCGTAGACCCACCTCATGAGCGATTCGAGGAAGTCCATCACCGGCAGGCTGAGGTCCACCTTCCGGACGCCCGGGACGCCGGAGATGCGGTCGACGAAGGCCTGTCCCTCCGCCGGATCCTTGAGGTGCACCGTGAAGGACCAGGAGAGGAGGCTCTCGTCGAAGCCGTCGAGCACGCCCGAGCGGCCGCCGAGCTGCTTGCGGAAGTCCTCGAGGTTCTGGGCCGGCGACTTCTTCACGTAGGAGAGCACGCCCGCGTCCTTCTGGAGCGCGGTCTCGACCCCCGCGACGGTGGCGTCGCTCGCCGCGTAGTCGGACCAGACCTGGACCGGCGCCTGCTGTCCGGCCTTCTGGGCGATCGTGAGCGCGTTCATCGTGAAGGCGACGAAGACGCCCACGAGGAGCAGCATCAGGGCGATCGTGGTCATCGACGCGAGCGTGATCACGGGATGCCGGACCAGGTTGCGGCCGCTTTCGCGCAGCGCGTGGCGGAACGTCGTCGGCTTCATGCGTCCACCTTTTCCTGCGCGGCCCTGCGCTCGGCCTCTTCGGCCATCTCCTCGAAGGGAGGCTCCTCCGGCTGTTCGGCCGGCGTCTCGCCGGGCAGTTCCGGGGCGGTCCCGTAGCCGCTCCGCCGGTCGTCGCGGACGATTCGTCCGGCTTCGAGCTCGATCACGCGGCGGCGCATCTTGTCGACGACGGAGCTGTCGTGCGTGCACACGATCACGGTCGTGCCGCGCTGGTTGATCGAATCGAGGAGGGCCATGATCGACTCGCTGTTGCCCGGGTCGAGGTTTCCCGTCGGCTCGTCGGCGAGGATCAGCATCGGGTTGTTGACCATCGCGCGGGCGATCGCGACGCGCTGTTGCTCGCCGCCCGAGAGCTCGGACGGCCGCATGTCGGACTTGTCCTTGAGTCCGACGGTGGACAGGACGATCGGCACGCGGCGCCGGATCAGCTTGCCGGGCGCACCCACGATCTCCATCGCGAAGGCGACGTTCTCGTAGACGGACTTGGTCTCGATCAAGCGGAAGTCCTGGAAGATCATCCCGATGTTCCGACGCAGATAGGGTACGTAGCGGCGCTCGATGCGGGAGATGTCGTAGCCGTCGATCAGGACGTTCCCCCGGTTCGGTCGCTCTTCGCAGGTCAGAAGCTTCACGAGCGTGGATTTGCCCGAGCCGCTACGACCGATCACGAAGAGGAATTCTCCAGGGTCCACGACGAAGCCGATTTCCTTCAACGCTTCGATCCCGGAGGGGTAGGTCATGCCTACTCCGCGGAATTCAATCAAGTAGTGCCTCCTTGCTGATCAGGAACGCCAGCCCCGGCCGTCGGGAGAACGGTTCCCGGAGCCCTGGCCCTGCCGTTCGAGATACCTGCGGACCATCGAAGCCAGCTTGAAGAGCACGGCGTCGTCGAAGCGGCGCAGGTCCAGCGACGTGATCTTCTGGACCTTGTCGAGCCTGTACACGAGCGTGTTCCTGTGCACGAAGAGCTGTCGGGAGGTCTCGCTTCCGTTCAGGTTGTTCTCGAAGAACTTCTGGATCGTGAGGAGCGTCTCGCTGTCGAGCGCTTCGTAGGCTCCCTTCGGGAAGACCTCGTCGAGGAACATGTTGCAGAGGGTCGTGGGCAGCTGGTAGATCAGGCGGCCGAGGCCGAGCTGGTCGTAGCGGACGATGTGGCGCTCGCTCTCGAAGATCCCGCCGACGGTGAGGGCCATCAGAGCCTCGCGGTAGGACTTCGCCGTGTCCTTCAGGTTCTCGGCGGTCATGCCGATTCCGATATGGACGCGGGTCATCGACTCCGCGTTCAGGTTGTCGAGGATCGTGTTCGCGGTGCGGTCGGAGAAGTCGCCGCGGTCGCCGTCGAGTTCGGCGACGAGCACGAAGGTCTCCTCGTCCATCGCGAGCACGTGCTCCCGGCGCCCTTCAGGGAATAGGCCCTGGAGGATCTCGAGCGTGCCGACGCTCTCGCCCTTCTCGATGCGGACCAGGAAGACGATTCGGGGCGCATGGAAGGAGATCCGGTATTCGCGGGCCTTCAGCGGGATATCGCCGGGCAGCTCGTTCTCGAGCAGGACGTTCTTGAGGAAAGCCTCGCGCTCGGCGTCGGTGTTGCGTTCCTTGAGCGCGGCCTGGATCCAGCTGCCGAGCAGTTCGAGGTAGGTGCGCGAGACGGGGTCCGTGCCCTCGATGAAGGCGATCAGGCCCTGGCGGTCGGCGGCGGTCAGGCGCAGATAGGTCTTGCCCGAGGCGATCGCGATGCGGTCGTCGGTCGAGCCGAAGGCGCGCGCGGACATGTCGTCCACGCCCTCCCGGCGTTCATCGGTGCACGCGATCACGGATCCGGAGCCGTCGGTCACGCCGGCCGTGCGGTCCATCACCTTCGAGGCCTCGCGGATACATTTCCTGATTTCTTCCATTTTGAACCACACTTTCATCGGACGGCTTCGCCGCCGGTACGAGCCTGCAATTCATCATAACTATATACTCCGCATGTTTCAAGGCGGTTACGCGAGACCGAAGATTCCCCGACATCCTGTAACAATCGAAGAAGACACCCGTTTCCGGGTGCCTTCCGAGGGGCTTCTCCAGGTGGAGGGAGCTCAGTTCACGATCACCTTTTCGGTGTCCTTGTCGAAGATCTGGATGCGGCTGGCCTCGAAGCACATCGGGACGACGTCGCCGACGGCGGCCGTGTTGCGGGGGTTGACGCGGGCGATCGCGCTCACGCCGTCGATCGTCAGGTAGAGCAGCGTCTCGGAGCCGAGCATCTCGACGACTTCGACGCTCGCGGTGACCTTGGTGTCCGGGGAGATCGCGAGGTGCGCCTCGTCGTCGCGGATCGCTTCGGGGCGGACGGCCATGACGACTTCCTTGCCGAGGTATTCGCGGACGGTGGGCGTCGCCTTTTCGGCGGGGAGTTTGATCGAGGTGTTGTTGAAGGTCAGCCAGAGGTCGGAACCCTTTTCGGTCAGCATCGAGTTGAAGAAGTTGATCTGCGGGGTGCCGAGGAAGCCGGCGACGAACATGTTGTTCGGCTTGTCGTACAGGGAAAGCGGGGAGTCGACCTGCTGGACGAAGCCGTCCTTCATGACGACGATGCGCGTGCCCATGGTCAGGGCCTCGGTCTGGTCGTGCGTGACGTAGATGAAGGTGGTCTGCAGGCGCTGGTGCAGCTTGGTGATCTCGATTCTCATCTGGACGCGCAGCTTGGCGTCGAGATTCGACAGCGGCTCGTCGAGCAGGAAGACCTTGGGCTCGCGGACGATCGCGCGGCCGAGGGCGACGCGCTGGCGCTGGCCGCCGGAGAGGGCCTTGGGCTTGCGGTCGAGCAGGTGCTCGATTTCGAGGACGCGGGCGGCTTCGTGCACGCGGCGCTTGATCTCGTCCTTCGGGACCTTGCGGAGCTTGAGGCCGAAGGCCATGTTGTCGAACACGGTCATGTGGGGATACAGGGCGTAGTTCTGGAAGACCATCGCGATGTCGCGGTCCTTCGGCTGGACGTCGTTCACGAGGCGTTCGCCGATGAAGACCTGGCCTTCGCTGATCTCCTCGAGGCCGGCGATCATGCGCAGCGTGGTGGACTTGCCGCAGCCCGACGGGCCGACCAGGATGATGAATTCCTTGTCCTCGATATAGAGCGTGAAGTCGCTGACCGCGACGACGCCTCCGTCATATTTCTTGAATACGTTCTTGAGC
Source organism: uncultured Eubacteriales bacterium (assembly GCA_903835065.1). Taxonomy (GTDB): domain Bacteria; phylum Bacillota; class Clostridia; order Saccharofermentanales; family UBA5734; genus CAILLO01. Next base: position 49,118 of record CAILLO010000063.1, on the reverse strand, counting down.
TCTACGCTGGACATGGGGGCCACCTCCGGTTGATGCGCGCCTGGGAAGGCGCAATGGCTGAGAGAACGGTCGCATCAACAGGATAGCACCGGCCCGGCTCGCCTGCCATATGCGAAACTCACCAAACCTTTTTCGGCCTTTTATGGCGATTCGACAGGCGCCCGGCGGGCCTATGGACGAAGTCGCCAAAGCGGCCGGGAGTTTCCGTGCATTTCGACGGACAACCGGACGAATCATCCGACGGACCTCCGGACGAAGCGGATTTTCCTTGCCTTCGTGCATAACTATGCAATATAATGTATTTTTATTATCCCGAGGGCTCGCGGAGCCCGATAGTATAATGATGGGGAACGGAGGTGCGGACATGGCGGGAACGGCAAGGATCGGGATCGTGGGAGCCACCGGATACGTGGGGCTGGAGCTGGTGCGCCTGCTCGCCGGGCACTCCGGATTCCTGCTGGCGGAGCTCGTCTCGCAGAGCCACGTCGGCAGGCCATTTTCGGAGGTGCACCCGGCATTCCGCTCGATCGTCGACCTTGCCTGCTCCGACCTCTCCGCCGACCGCCTCGCCGAGCGCTGCGACTTCGTCGTGACGGCGCTGCCGCACGGCGTGTCCTCGGCGCTCGTCCCCGGACTCCTGGACAAGGGCCTCCGCGTCCTCGACCACAGCGGAGACTTCCGGTTCAAGGACGCCGCCGTGTACGAGGCGGCCTACGGCCTGACGCACCCCCGCCCCGACCTCCTCGCGGAGGCGGTGTACGGATTGCCCGAACTCTACCGCGACCGGATCCGGACCGCCCGGATCGTCGCCAACCCCGGCTGCTATCCGACCTGCACGCTGCTCGGGCTCGTCCCCCTTCTCCGCGCGGGCGCCGTCGACCCCGCCTCGCTCGTCGTGGACGCCGCCTCCGGCATCTCCGGCGCGGGCCGCAAGGCCGACGTCCCGTACCTCTTCACGGAGGCGGCCGAGAGCTTCAAGGCCTACGGCGTGACCGGCCACCGTCACCGCCCGGAGATCGAGCAGGAACTGTCGGCCGCGGCGGGCGTCCCCGTGGCGGTGACCTTCGTCCCCCACCTCGCGCCGATGAAGCGCGGCATGCTCGCCACAATCCACGCCCAGGTCCGCCCTGGATTCGACGCCGCCGCGCTGCGGCGGATCTTCGAGGAAGCCTACGCCGGCGAGTACTTCGTCCGGCTGCTGCCCGCGGGGACCTTCCCCGAGACCCGCAGCACGACGGGCACGAACTTCGCCGACCTCGGACTGCACTACGACGCCCGCACCGGGCGCATCGCCGTGTTCAGCGCGATCGACAACCTCGGCAAGGGAGCCGCCGCGCAGGCGCTCCAGGCGCTCAACCTGATGGCCGGCTTCGACGAGGCGGCGGGGCTCCGCCTGCCCGCCCTCGCGCTCTAGGAGGACGACATGGACGACATGCAGGCCCTGATCGGCAAGGCCAACATCCTCGTGGAGGCCCTCCCCTATATCCAGAGCCTCGCGGGCAAGACCGTCGTGGTCAAGTACGGCGGCAACGCGATGATCGACGGGCAGCTCAAGAACTCCGTCATGGAGGACATCACGCTGCTCAAGTTCATCGGCATCAACCCGGTCGTCGTGCACGGCGGCGGCCCCGACATCAACGCGATGCTGGACCGGCTGGGCGTGAAGAGCGAGTTCCGGGGCGGCTTGCGGGTCACCGACGCCGAGACGATGTCGGTCGCCCAGATGGTCCTCGTCGGCAAGACCAACAAGGAGATCGTCTCGCTGCTCAACCAGAAGGGCGCGCACGCGGTCGGCATCTGCGGCATCGACGGCAACCTGATCGAGTGCGAACGCCTGACGGAGGGCAGCGACGGCAAGCCGGCGGACCTCGGGTTCGTCGGGAAGATCGTCCGGATCAACACGAAGGTGCTCACGATGCTCGCGAACGACGAATACATCCCCGTCGTCGCGCCGATCGGCGTAGGGCCGGACGGCGAGAGCTACAACATCAACGCCGACACGGTCGCGGGCGAGATCGCCGCGGCGCTGAAGGCCGAGAAGCTGATGACCCTCACCGACGTCGAGGGCGTCAAGGCGAAGGCCGAGGACGGTTCCGAGCGCGTCGTCCCCGTGCTGACCGAGGACGAGATCGGCGCGATGATCGCGAGCGGCGCGATCTCCGGCGGGATGATCCCGAAGGTGCTCGGCTGCCTCGACACGGTGCGGCGCGGCGTCGGCCGGGCGCACATCATCGACGGCCGCATCCCCCACTGCCTGCTGCTCGAGATCTTCACGAACAAGGGCATCGGCACGATGATCATGAAGGAGCGACGACCCTACCATACGGGCGAGGTCCTTTAGAAGCGGGCGTCCTAGGGACGCCACAGGACGGAAGGAGAGACCGATGGAAGGGATTTTCAAGGAAGCCGCGGCCGATGCGAAGCTCGAGGCCGTGATCGCCTCCGACGCGAAGCATTACCTGAAGACGTTCGGAACCCGCATCCCCTTGTGCGTCGAGCGCGGCGAGGGGGTCTACGTGTTCGGGACGGACGGGCGCCGCTACCTCGACATGGTCGGGGGCATCGCGGTCAACGTGCTGGGACACGGCAACGCGCGCCTGGTCGCCGCGATCGCGGAACAGGCCGCCCGCGTGATCCACTGCTCGAACCTGTACTACAATCCCGGCCAGACGCGGCTCGCGGAGCGCCTGACGGAGATGTCCTGCGCCGACCGCGTCTTCTTCGCCAACAGCGGGGCCGAGGCCAACGAGGGCGCGATCAAGCTCGCCCGGGGCTATTTCCACAAGCTCGGCGCCCCGCGGGCGAAGATCGTCTCGATGAAGCACTCGTTCCACGGCCGGACGCTCGCGACCGCGACGGCGACCGGGACCGAGAAGTACAGCGCTCCGTTCCGCCCGCTGCCGCCCGGCTTCGTGCACGTCGAATTCAACGACGTCGCGGCGCTGGAGGCGGAGGTCGACGGCGACACCTGCGCCGTCCTGCTCGAGCTGGTCCAGGGCGAAAGCGGCGTGCGGCCCGCGACCCAGGCATTCGTGGACGCGGCCGTCGCGGCCTGCCGGCGGACCGGCGCGCTGCTGGTAGTCGACGAGGTGCAGACCGGCATGGGCCGGACCGGCCGGATGTTCGCCTACGAGCACTACGGCATCGAGCCCGACGTCTTCACGCTCGCCAAGGGCCTCGGCGGCGGCGTGCCGATCGGCGCCGTCCTGGCGCGCGAAGAGGCCGCGAAGGGCTTCGCGCCCGGCGACCACGGCAGTACCTTCGGCGGCGGGCCGCTCGTCTGCGCGGCGGCGCTCGCGGTACTCGACGAGATCGAGGAGCGGGGGCTCGTGGCCCAGGCCGCCTTTGTCGGCGCGTTCCTGAAGGAGCGTCTCGAGCACGTCGCCGCCTCGACCGGGGCGATCGACGAGATCCGCGGGACGGGCCTCATGCTCGGTATCGGCATCGCCGGCGAGAAGGCCGTCGCGGTGCGCGACCGGCTGTTCGCGCGCGGCGTGCTCGCCAACTCGGTCGGAACCTCCACGATCCGGATCCTCCCTCCCCTGATCCTGTCGGAAGCCCAGGCCGGGGACTTCTGCGATGCGCTCGAAGCGGCCCTGACGGAGGTCTGACCATGAAGCACTTCATCAGCCTGTTCGACTGCACCCGGGACGAGGTCCTCGACCTGCTCTCGCTGGCCGACCGGCTCAAGCGGGAGCGCAGGGCGGGCGTCGTCCACCCGCTTCTCGCCGGGAAGAGCCTCGGCATGATCTTCACCAAGTCCTCGACGCGCACCCGCGTCTCGTTCGAGACCGGCATGTACCAGCTCGGCGGACACGCGCTGTTCCTCTCCTCCGCCGACATCCAGCTCGGACGCGGCGAGACCGTCGCGGACACGGCGCGCACGCTGTCCCGCTACCTCGACGCGATCATGATCCGCACCTACCGGCACGAGGACGTCCTCGACCTCGCCCGCTACGGGAGCATCCCCGTGATCAACGGCCTGACCGACCTGCAACACCCGTGCCAGGTGCTCGCCGACCTGCAGACGGTCGCGGAGCGCAAGGGGCGCCTCGAGGGGCTCCGGCTCGCCTATCTCGGCGACGGCAACAACATGGCGAACTCGCTGCTGCACGGCTGCGCGAAGGTCGGAATGGACATCGCCGTCGCGACACCCGCCGGCTACGCCTGCGACCCCGGCTGCGTCGAGGAGGCCCGCTCGGACGCCGCGAAGCACGGCTCGCGGGTCGTCCTGACCGACGACCCGGACGAGGCGGTCGCCGGAGCGGACGTAGTCTACACCGACACCTGGGTCAGCATGGGACAGGAACAGGAGAAGGCCGAGCGCCTCGCCGTGTTCGAGCCGTACCGCGTGGACGTGCGCCGCATGGCGATGGCCGCGCCGGACGCGCTCTTCCTGCACTGCCTGCCCGCCTACCGCGGCTACGAGGTCGACGCCGACGTGATCGACGGCCCGCAGTCGGTCGTGTTCGACGAAGCCGAGAACCGGCTGCACGCCCAGAAGGCCGTGCTCGTCGCCCTCCTCGCCGGCGCATGAGCGGCCTCCCCGCGGCGGCGCCCGTCCTCGTCCGCAGGGCGGTCCCCGGAGACGCCCCGGCGCTGCACGCTCTGATCCGCGACGCGATGCGCCTGTATGCGGAGGCGTCCGCGATCCCGGGCCCGCTCGAGTCGCTGTCGGAGTCGGTCGACGACGTTCTGCGGCACATCCGCGAGGACGACGTCCTGGTCGCCGAGTACCGGCACGAGGGCCGGCACGAGCCGGTCGGGACCGTGCGGCTCTCCACCCTTCCTGCGAAGGACATCGCCTACCTGAGCCGCTTCGCGGTCGCCCCCGACGTCCAGCGCATCGGCGTGGGCGGCGCGCTCATGCACGCCGTCGACCTGTATGCGGCGGAGCGGGGGCTGCGTCGGATCCGTCTTCACACCGCCCTGTCGAACGACCCGCTGGTCCGCTTCTATCGCGCCCGGGGCTTCCGGGTCGCCGGGTCGGAGTCGTCGCGGGGGTACCCGCGCGGCCGGCTGGAGAAGCGCTACCCGGGGTGAGGGCTAGCTTCCGGACGCGGCCAGGAATCCGAATCCCATCAGCCCGAACATGACGAGGAAGAAGGCCACGTAGCAGAGGATGAAGAACCCCGTCAGGCTGACGCCGACGATGTTGAGGATCTTCGCTGTCTTCAGTTTCGAGACCGCATCGGCGCAGCTCTTCGCCTCGCTCCCCAGGATGGAGAACACGAGCGCGATGGCCCCGAAGAGGACGCCGACGCCCGTCACGATGTTGATGACCGAGAAGGCGATCTGGCCGGTCGCGGAAGGCAGCGCCAGGCCTGGCTGCGCGACGGGGGCCGACATTCCGATCCGCACCGGCGACCCGCAGGCCACGCAGAAACTGGAGTTCTCGAGCACTTCGGCGGCACAATGGCTGCAATACATCGTTCATCCTCCAGTGTCTTCAAGGATCCGGCATGGAACCCGCGGGCATCGGCGCATCTCCGACGCCTTCCGCTTCGAGTCTATTGGATGCGAGACCGACGCGCAAGACGGGCCGGGTCCTTTGGCGCGCGAGTCGCCTGGAACAGGGGAAAGCCGGCACTTCGGCCGGCTTTCCTGGTCGTACTTCGGGAATCGGAGGGTCAAGCGGCCGGCGGAGGAGGCGTCGCGCCCGGCTTGGCGGACCACTGCTCGGCGAGTCCGCCGATCAGGGGCATCTTGTAGTATTCCTTCTGGAGAGCCTTGACGATGCCGATGACTTCGAAGATGAAGATGAAGAGTGTGCCGATGCCGCACGTGAAGCTGCCGAGGATGATGGCGATGACACCGGAAATGATGCTCTGCATCGCGGCGAATCTGACGAAGTCGTTCTCCTTCTCGGTGAAGAAGAAGATCAGGCCTGCAATCGGGGCGAACAGGTAACAAAGGAGAGCGACGACGTCGCCCGTGAGGCCACCGAGTTCGGATTTTCCTACTTCGACCGGCTTGTTCAGTTCCATGGGGGAGTCTCCTTTCGTGTCCTGCGGATCCGCCTGCTTCAAGGTCGATTCGTCGGAAATGGGAGGTCCGGATTCAGTATCCCGAGGTGTTGCTCCAGTTGCCGGTCCGGATCGCCGTGAAGATCACGACGCCGTAGATGGCGATAATCACGATCCACATCACGACGCCGAGAACCACACCGATGATGTTCAGGATCTTCGCGACCTTGAGCTTCTGCCTGCCATCCTCGAACGTGGCGGCGCTGCCGGCCAGGATCGAGAAGATCAGGGCGATCAGGCCGAAGAGTCCGCCACAGCAGAGCATGTTGACGATCGAGAAGACGATCATGCCGGTCGTCTTGGGTTTCGCGACGACGGGCGCCGGGGCGGCGGCGGGAGCCTGGTAGGAGTACTGGGGCTGCGCGGGAGGTGCGACCGGAGCGGCGGCGGGGGCTTCGGGCTGCGACGCGCCGCAGGCGGGGCAGAACTTCACGCCATCCGGAATCTCACTGCCACAGGAAGTGCATTTCATGATTTTCCCTCCTTGTTTTGCTCGCGCCGGTTCTATGTGCAAGGGAACCGCTGGTTCCTTGGAAAGAGTCTATTTCTCCTTGGTCGCGGCGTCAAGGGGCGCGGGGATTCCGTCACCTAGGGCGCAAGGAAGGAAAAGGGCGCGTAAGGGAGATTGCGCAGCACCGTGAAGACGACGACCACCACGAGCAGGACGACGGCGGCCCAGGTCGGCGTGCGCGGCAGGGGAAGGACCGTCCGGCCTGCGACGACGCGGAGATATCCGGACAGCAGCGCGTACAGCAGGAACGGGAGCAGCAGGAACATCAGCGGGTTGAAGTCGAAGGCCTCGAAGAACCGCAGGTGGAGCAGGCTGTGGATCATCCGCGTCGAGCCGCAGCCCGGGCAGTACAGGCCGGTCAGCAGGCGCGTGGGGCACAGCGTCGGCAGCCCCGGGCGACCCGGGTCGATGCCGTACACGAGCGCGAGGGCGCCCGCTGCCAGCGCAGGGACGGCGACGCCGAAGGCGATGCGGAAGGACCTGCGTCCGCGGAGCCGCGGCGCGGGCGTCGCGGGCATCTACAGGATTCCCTGCCCCTTGAGGACGCCGGTCGCGATCACTTCGACGAGGAACATCGCGGCCGCGACGATCAGCACGAGGCGCGTGCGCTTCCGGGCGAGGGCGGACGGCAGGATGTCGGGGCGGGCGGCGGAGACGGCGAGGATTCCGAGCGAGACGAATCCGAGGAGGCTCGCGACCGAGCCCAGCAGGATCAGGGCGATCACCAGGACGGAAAGTCCGATGCCGATTCGGTTCGCGATGCGGTCGGTCATGGAGGGGCTCCTTTCAGGGGGCGAGCCAGGAGAAGGCGGGCCAGGGCAGGTTGCGCAGCACGGTGTAGACCAGCAGGACGACGAGCAGGACCGTCAGGGCCCGCATTCCGAACCGGGGCAGGGGCAGGCGGAAGCGGACCGGGAGGAGGCGCAGCCAGCCGGCGACGGCGGCGTAGGCGAGCGCGGGCAGCGAGACGACGTAGAGGGGGTTGAATCCGAAGGCGGCGCGAAAGTCGCCGTGGAGCAGCGCGAAGGTCGCGCGGGTCGCGCCGCACGTCGCGCAGTAGAGGCCGGTCGTGGCGTAGAGAGGGCAGACGTAGCCGATTCCCGTCGGAAGCGACTTCAGGAGCTCGAATCCGACGAGGAGCGTGAGAAGCGAGAGCGGCAGCGCGAGCGCCGCGAAGCGTCTTCCCTTCGACATCGCCGCGGGCGCCCGGTCCATGCTTCCTCCTTGCCCCCGGATCGCCGGAGGCCTACCCGCCGCCGGCGCGGACCCCGTGCAGCAGGGGGCTGACGCGCTTGTAGACGAGTCCCGTCAGCACCGATACTAGCAGACCCTTGACGAGATTGAAAGGCACGAAGACGTAAAGGATCAGGGTCGGCATGTCCTTCACGAGGAGGTTGCCGGCTGCGTTCGCGAGGCCGACGATCGCTGCGAGCGGAAAGTGCAGGACGTTGATGTAGAGGGGCAGCAGGACGTAATAGTTGGCCGCGCAGGCGACGGCGGTCATGACGACCGAGCCGAGGGCCATCCCCAGGTATGCCGCGCCGCGGGTCTTGTGCAGCCGATAGAGCAGTCCGGCCGTGACGACGAACGAGGATCCGATCACCGCGTTGGCGAGTTCGCCGACGCCGGCGGTCTGCGTCCCGATCAGGTGCACCGCGTTCTTCACGACTTCGATGAAGACGCCGACGAGCGGTCCGAACGCGAAGGCGCCGAGCAGCGCGGGCATGTCGCCGATATCGAGCTTGAGGAAATTCGGGAAGAGGGGGATCACGGGGATCACGAGGCTGCTCTCGAGGAAGCTGAGCACGATGGCCATCGCGGCCAGCACGCCCACGCGCGTGATCTTCTGGATACTCTGCCGGTTCTTCTCCATGTCCGGTCCATCCTTTCGGTCCCGGCGCCCCCCTTCCCTCCTCCGGCCGATGCCGGGGGGACGGAAAGAGGCCGCCCGTTCCGGGGCGGCCTCTTCGATGGTGCGTGGGGGTCCGGCGGATCTGCCGCGCAGGAACGCGCGGAGGACCGGAAACCACTCCTTCCATCCTGACTTTCGGTCCCGTCGAAAACGGTCCCTCTACAGTCGGCCAAGGATTCTAACCTTGTCTGCCTTGCGGCTCGCGGGCTTGTCGGACCCGAAGGTCCGCTTCACCGCCGGTCGGGAATTCCACCCTGCCCCGGAGTCCTATGCAATTGGTAGGTGCGATGGTCTGGCTCGAATATAGCACAAACCCGGAAGGAAAGGGAGAGCCGGGGGCGTCGGGCATCACGGCGGCTGCGGGCGGGAGCGTGGCGGCTCACCTTTCCTTCAGACGAGCTGGTTGCGGATGCTCCGGAGCTCCCCTTTCTCGAAGTAGGCGCGCGGGACGCGCTTCCCGGCGAGGCAGACGACTTCGTAGGAGATCGTGCCCATGCGGTCGGCGATTTCGTCGGCGGTGATCTCCTCCCCGCCCTGGCGGCCGACCAGGACGACCTCGTCGCCCGTCGCGGCACTGCCCGGCAGGTCGGTCAGGTCGGCCATGCAGGAGTCCATGCAGATCCGGCCCACGATCGGGGCGCGCCGGCCGCCGACCAGGACGTCGGCGCGACCGCCGAGCGAGCGCGAATAGCCGTCGGCGTAGCCGATCGGGATCGTGCCGATGCGAGAGGGGCGGGCGGCGACGAAGCGACGGCCGTAGCTGACCGACGCGCCGGGTTCGATATCCTTCACGAGGATCAGGTTCGACTTGAGGGAGAGGGCGGGCCGGAGCCCGAGGCCGCCGGGACCGAAGCCCGGGCAGTCCTTCGGGGCGATGCCGTACAGCGCGAGGCCGGGGCGGACGACGTCGAGGTGCATCGACGGGAAGCGGGCCAGCGCGGCGCTGTTGCATGCGTGGAGGATCGGGACGTGGACGCCGATGCGCCCGAGTTCGGAGGCGATACCCGTGAAGCGCTCGAACTGCTGCAGCGTGAAGGCGGGGTCCGGTTCGTCGGCGGTGGCGAAGTGGGTGTACATGCCCTCGACGACCACGTTGGGCAGGGCATGGATCGCGACCACCGACTTGACCGCGTCGAAGCCCGCCTGGAAGCCCACGCGGCCCATGCCGGTGTCGACCTTGACGTGCACGCGGACCTCGGTGCCGAGGCGGACGGCGGCGTCCGACAGGGCCCGCGCGAGGTCGAGGCTGAAGACGGTCTGGGTGACCCGACGGCGAAGAATCTCCTCGGCGCGGCGCGGGTCGGTGTACCCGAGGACGAGGATCGGGGCCTCGATACCCTGATTGCGCAACTGGACCGCCTCGTCGAGCATCGACACGGCGAGCCGGGAGACGCCGTTCGCGAGCAGCACGGGGACGACCTGGTCCACGCCGTGCCCGTAGGCGTCGGCCTTGACGACGCCCATCACGTCGGCGCCGCGGCGCACGAGGGCGCGGATCGCGCGCGCGTTTGCGGCGATCGCGTCGAGGTCGACCTCGGCCCAGGAGCGGTTCAGGAGGGTATCGAGCATGCAGGGCTCCTCTCTGGCGTCGCGGAAGGCGACGGGTGAAGCTTCGGCGTCAAGTCCGTCGGCGGCGCTTCTGCCACTCGCAGTCCCTGTAGGCCTCGGGCAGGGCGTCGAGCACGTCGCGCGGCAGCATCGCCCGGGCGCCGAGGCGGTCTTCGGCGAGGTCGCCGGCGCGTCCGTGGAGGTGGACGGCGCACGCGGCCGCTTCCGCGGGCGGAAGGCGCTGGGCGAGGAACCCGGCCAGGAGGCCGGCCAGCACGTCGCCGGTGCCGCCCTTCGCGAGGCCGTCCCCTCCGGTGGTGTTGAGGAAGGCGCGGCCGTCCGCCGTCGCGACGACGGTGCCGTGGCCCTTGTGGATGACGACGCAGCCGAGGCGTGCGGCGAGGGCGCGGGCGGCCGGCAGGGGCGGTTCGCCGTCGAGCGCGAGGCCGGCGGCCTGCGCCAGCGCGGCGAATTCGCCGGCGTGCGGCGTCAGGACGGCCGGGGGAAAGCCCTTCGTCGCGCGGGCGGCGAGCAGCGGAAGCAGACGGTCCGGCGCCGCCGCGAGGCAGCGCAGGGCGTCCGCGTCGAGCACGACGGCGCAGGGGGCCTCGAGGGCGGCGACGACCAGCGCCGCGGCGGTGTCGGACCGCCCGAGCCCGGGGCCGACGACGCAGGCCTCCTTGTCCTCGAGCAGGCGCCGGAACCGGTCCGCGGCGGGCGCGGCGTCCGGCTCCAGTCCGTTCCACATCGTCTCGGGCACGGCGGCGACGCAGACCGGCAGGACGGACTGAGGTACCACGCCCCAGACGCGACCGGCGCCGCTCCGGCCGGCGGCCTCGGCGGCGAGGCAGGCCGCGCCGGGCATGCCGGGCGACCCGCCGCACACGACGACGCGGCCGAAATCGCCCTTGTGGGCGTTCGGGGAGCGGTGGGGCGCCCGGGCGGCGACCCACCCCCTGTCGGCCCAGACGACGGCAGGGCCGCCGCCGGCCTCGTCGAGGACGGCGAGCGCATAGGACTGCGGGAAGCCGATCGTCTCCGCGTGGACGAGACCTGAAAAGTCGAGTCCGGGCATCGCGAGGGTGCCGGTCTTCGGCAGGACGAACGCGAGCGTCCGGTCCGCCTCCAGCGTGCCGGCGGCGACATGTCCGGTGTCGCCGTCGACGCCCGAGGGGAGGTCGATCGCGAGGACCCGGCAGCGGGGACCGCGGACGACGCGGACGCGGTCGAACAGGGCGACGACGCGTTCCGGCAGGCGGTCGCCCAGGAACCCTGTGCCGTAGACGCCGTCGAGGACGACGAGCGAACCCTTCGCGTCGAGCAGTCGGGGGTCTTCGGGGGCGAGGAAGGGAATGCCGAGCCGTCGGGCCGCCTCGCGGACCCTCGCCGCCTCGGTGCCGTCCGCGGCGGGCTCGACCTCGCAGACTCGCACCTCGAGGTCCTCGGCGAGCAGAAGGCGGGCCGCACCGTAGGCGTCGCCGCCGTTGCTCCCCTTCCCGCACAGGGCGAGGAAGGAGACGGGAGCCGGCAGGTCGAGCGACAAGGCGAGCGCATCTTCCATCGCACGTCGCGCCGCGTTCTCCATGAGGACGGCGGGCGGAAGACCCAGGCGCTCCATGGCGGCCTGGTCGATCCGTCCCGCCTCTAGGCCGCCGATCGTTCTCATTTCCCGTCCCTCCGGGCGCGACCTGCCGAGGCCGCGCAGCCATGCTCTACTTGGAATATCCACCTTCCGGCAGTAGAATGCAACCCATGGGCATCATGGAGAGGGACCGTCAACGGCTCGTCGGAGCCGTCCGCAGCGCCGTCGAGGAATACCGGATGATCGAGCCGGGCGACCGCATCGCCGTCGGCCTGTCCGGCGGCAAGGACAGCCTCGCCCTGCTGTACGCGCTATCGAAGCTGCGCGCCTACCACTCCGTCCCGTTCGATCTCGTCGCCGTCACGGTCGACCTCGGCTTCCCGGATACGGACTACTCGCGCGTCGAGGCCTACGTCGCCTCGCTCGGCGTCCCCTTCCGCCTGGAGCCCTCGAAGATCGGCCCGATCGTATTCGACGCCCGCAAGGAGCCGAATCCCTGCGCCCTCTGCTCGCGTCTTCGCCGCGGCGTCCTGCACCACGCCGCGAAGGAGCTCGGCTGCACCCGCGTCGCCCTCGGGCACACGCGCGACGACGCCGTCGAGACGCTGCTGATGGCCATGTTCTACGAGGGAAGGATCCACTGTTTCGAGCCCGTTTCCTACCTGACCCGGACGAATCTGACTCTGATCCGTCCCCTGCTGCTGGTGAAGGAGGAGGAGATCCTCGCGCTCGTCGGCGACCTCGGGCTGCCGGTCCTTCCCAGCCCCTGCCCCGCGGCCGGGACGACGTCGCGCCGCCGCGTCGAGGACCTGCTCGCCGGACTCATGGAGGACGACCCGCACGTGAGCGACCGGGTCTTCGGCGCCCTCCGCTCCTCGGGCATCGACGGTTGGAAAAGGCCCGCCTCCCCGTAGGGAAGCGGGCCTTCGCACCGGGTCGGACCCCGGGTCGGACTAGAGCGCCTTGTCCAGCATCGCGGCGAGGTCCTCGTAGGGACGCGCGCCGATCACGCGATCCACGACCTGGCCACCCTTGAGGACGAACAGGGTCGGGATGCTCATCACCTTGAACTTCTCGGCGAGGGCCAGTTCCTCGTCCACGTTGATCTTGCCGATCACGGCCTTGCCTTCGTAGGCGGAGGCGAGCTTCTCGACGGTCGGCGCCACCATGCGGCAGGGGCCGCACCACACCGCCCAGAAATCCAGCAGGACGGGCTTGTCGCTCTTCATCACCAACTCGTCGAAATTCGCAACGGTCACTGTCAACGCCATCTTCTCTTTTCCTCCTGAAATCGGTAGTTTTGATTCCCCCCCATCATGCCGTTGATGTTCTCCAAGGGCAGTAACTGGAGTTACACGCATCGGAAACGGGAAATCCGGAGCGGCGCGCGCGTCCGGAAAGGCCCCGAAATGCGCCTGCCGCCTTGGCGAAATCGATTGCATCCCCTCCCCGCGATGGGTACAATCGAGCGAGGAGGCACACCCATGCGGACGGAAGCCACGAGCATCTATGGATACATGATCCGTTCCGGCACCGTCCGCTACCGCTGCGGCAGCGAGAGCGGAGACGTCGACGTGAGCATCGGCCGTCCCCCGCGCTCCAACGGCACGGACCTGACCGCCTGGTGCTCCCTTTCGGCCGAGAACGGCGGACTTCGGGCCACGCTGCTCGTGAAGAACCTGCTCGGGCTCCCGGTGGAGATCCTCTCCGCGCGGCTCGAGACCAATCTCTTCCTTCCGTCCTCCGCCAGGGTTTTCGCGAACGGCTGGCAATCCCGCAGCGCCTCCGGCCTCGTGCGCATCGCCGACGGTCTTCCCTCCCCCCGGTTCGCCCGCGCGCCCGACCTCGCCTGCGGGGACTACGCGCTCGTCCGATACGGCCCGGGACGCGTCCACAGCTGGACCTACACGTGGTTCCGGTCGAGCGGCCGTTTCTCGTTTGCAGGCGCCCTCGACGAATCGATCGCGTTCACCCGCTTCGAATTCGCGGCCGTCTCTTCCCGCGGTCCCGCTTCCCTGTCCGTCCACGCCGACTGCGAAGGCCTGGTGCTCCCCCCGCTTCCGAAATCCTCCACGAGCCCCCAGACGCCCTGCCGCCTCGCCGACGTCTTCCTCATCTACGGTGAGGAGGAGCCCTGCGTCGCAGGCTATTTCGACCTCCGCCGCAGGACGCGGCGGGAGCCGGGAGGCCGGAAGTCCCTGCACCGGACGCCGGGCGCCCCTGCGCTGGCCTGGGACGGCGGACCGGACGCGGAGCTCCCCGGCGGCGCGGAAGACGTCGCCTCTCTCCTCGCGCCCTTCCGGACGCTGGAGATCCCGCTCGACTACCTCGTCCTCGGCGGCCATTCCCCCTGCGCCGAGATCTCCTGCGACGGTTCCGGCGGGCCGGTCCTGAAGGCATTGGCCCCCCTGTTCGCCGACGTCCGCGCCGCCGGGGTGCTGCCCGGGCTTTCGCTGTCGCCCTTCGTCTGTCCCAGGCGCTCCTCGTTCTACATCGAACGCAAGGAATTCCTGGCGCAGGACGCGCGTGGCCGTCTGCTTCGCGTCGGCTCCTACGGGTCGCCCGACGGTCCCCTGTATGTCCTCGATTTCTATCGCCCGGCCTACCGGCGTCACCTCGAGCAGGTCTTCCGCGCCCTCTCGGCCGCGCCCGGCGTCGGCATCCTCCGTCTTTCGCACCTGCACGCCGCGACCCTGCTCGGTGGCGCGGGCACCGGCCGCACGCGCGCGCAGGCCCTGCAGGACGCGATCCGCCTCCTCCAGGACCTCTGCGGTCCGCTGCCGATGGTCGCAGCCGATGTCCCCCTCGGAGCCGTCTTCGACGCCGTGGGATATGCCTCCGTCGCGCCTCCGGCGAGCCCCGCGCTCTACGGCGGACTCCTGCAGCCGCGGCTCCGCGAGCGGGGAGGCGTCGAAGAGGTGATCCGGACGCTCGCCGGACGCCGGCATCTCGATGGGCGCGCGTTCCGCTCGGACCCGGGGCCGTTCACGCTGCGCCGCCCGCGCCGTCCTTCCGACGAGACCGACGGACGCCGGCTCTTCCTCGCCTGCACGCTCTTCGGCGGGCTGCTGTCCACGTCCGACGCGGTCTCGGGATATACCTCCGCCGCGCTGGGTCGCTTCCGCGACGTCGTGCTGCGCCGCGGCACCCGTCTGTACGACAAGCGCGTGCACGCGGTCACGGAGAAGCCGGACGGTTCCATGCTCGTCGAGTACGAACTCCGGGGCGAGCGGCTCGAGGCCGGGATCGACCCACCGACGAGAAAGCGCTAGCGCACGGCGGTCGCGAGCCCGCTTCCGGGTCCGCCCTGGATCGGGGGGACCGCGCTCTATTCCGCGCCGAGGCCGGACAGGTCGTACGGCGTCTCCTGGTAGACGTAGTAGTTCAGCCAGTTCGCGAACAGCAGGTTCGCGTGCGCCCTCCATCGGATGACGGGCTCCTTCGTCGGGTCGTCGTCCGGGTAGTAGTTCTTCGGCACCGAGATCGGCAGGCCCTTCGCGACGTCGCGGTCGTACTCCGACTTCAGCGTGTACGGGTCGTATTCGGAGTGCCCGGTCACGAAGATCTGGCGGCCGTGCTGCGCGCTGACGAGGTACACGCCGGACTCGTCCGATTCGGACAGGAGGGACAGTTCCGGCACCGCGAGGACGTCCTTGCGGAGGACGGTCGTGTGACGCGAGTGCGGGACGTAGAAGATGTCGTCGAACCCGCGGAACAGTTTCACGTGCGTGTCGGGGCGGTTGTGGAGGAAGACGCCGAACATCTTCTCCGGGAGGTCGTGCTTGGGCACGCCGTAGTGGTAGTGGAGTCCGGCCTGCGCGCCCCAGCAGATGTGGAGCGTGGAGAAGACGTTGTGCTTGGTCCACTCGAGGATCCGCGCGAGCTCGGGCCAGTAGGCGACGTCCTCGAAGGGCATCTGCTCGACCGGGGCCCCCGTGATGATGCAGCCGTCGTAGCGGTTGTCCTTCACCTCGTCGAAGGTCGTGTAGAACTTGAGGAGGTGCTCCTCGGGCGTGTTCTTCGGCTGGTAGGACGCCGTGTACACGAGGTCGACGTCGACCTGCAGCGGCGAATTGCCGAGCAGGCGCAGCAGCTGCGTCTCCGTCGAGACCTTGGTCGGCATGAGGTTGAGGATCAGGATGCGCAGCGGGCGGATCTCCTGGTGGTAGGCACGGTCCTCGCGCATGAAGAAGACGTTCTCCTTGTCGAGGATGTCGGCGGCGGGCAACTGGTCGGGAATCTTGATGGGCATGGCGTCTTCTCCTTTCTCCGGCAGAGGCTACCGGATGAACTCGATCAGGATCGAGGAATCGGGCACGAAGCGGGGGTCCGCGCGTGGCACGTGGGCGATCGCTTCGACCAGTCGGCGGGCTTCCGCCCGGGCGCGGGGCAGGTCGGCGAAGGTCGAGCGGCCGAGGAACCAGGAGCCCTTCAGGCGGCCCGCCTCGAGGTCGTCCAGCGAGGTCCGGAGGTGGCCGGCCGCCAGCGGGTCGACGACGCAGAACTCGTAGGGCATCGCGGAATTGACGTACTCGTCGGCGTCCTCGAGGTACTGGGAGAACACCGTCGTCTCGGACGCGTCGATCATCGGCCAGTAATCCAGCGTCTCGATCGCGGAGGCGGAGCGGTGGCGGACGTCGCGGCAGATGCGTCGGAGCATCCTCATGTCGCGCAGGTCGAGCAGCTGGCGGTCGCCGACGAGGGAGCCGTACGGCATGATGAAGATGCCGAGGCGGGATTCGCGCGGGACGCCGCCCGTGACGGTGCGGCTCATCCCGTGGAGGCCTTCGACCAGCAGCACGCCGCTCGGGGGGATTCGGACCGTCCGGCCGCCCTCCTCGACGCGGACGCGGCGGGTGAAGTCGAACAGCGGGACGACGGCCTCCCCGCCGGCGAGGAGTTCCGCGATCTGGCGGGACATCAGCTCCAGGTCGAGCGTGGCCGTGCTCTCGTAGTCCGGACGGCCCTGGGCGTCGGTCGGTACGCCCTCCTGGCCGTAGAGGTAGTAGTCGTCGAGGGAGATCTTCACGGTCGCGCGGCCGTGGAGCTGCAGCGCGCCCGCCAGGCGGTCGTTGAACGTCGTCTTTCCCGACGCCGTGGGGCCGGAGATGAAGACGGCCTGGATGCGGGGGTCGCCGGCGATGCGCGAGGCGATCGCGTCGACGCGGGCCAGGAAGGCCTCCTCGCACTCGTGCACGTAATGGTCGAGCCGCTTCGTGCCGAGGCTCAGTTCGAGATCCTCGACGGACGTGCGCACCATGTGGTCCAGCTTCGCCATGTTCTTCCCCTCCTCCCCGAATTTTCAAGATTATATCACGCCGGGTGGATTTGCGCCGTCCCGGCCGTCCCTGTATAATCGGATACCGGCCGGGCGGATTCGGATCGTGCGCCCCGGACCCTCGAGGGAGGACCCCATGGAACCCAACCCCAACGCGGTCGACCGGACGGTCGAGGAAATCGCTCGCCGGCGCACCTTCGCGATCATCTCGCACCCCGACGCCGGCAAGACGACCATGACGGAAAAGCTGCTGCTCTACGGCGGCGCGATCCACATGGCCGGCACCGTCAAATCGCGCAAGGCCTCCCGCTACGCGACGTCCGACTGGATGGAGATCGAGCGCCAGCGCGGCATCTCGGTCACGTCCTCGGTCATGCAGTTCGAATACGGCGGCTTCTGCATCAACATTCTCGACACGCCGGGCCACCAGGACTTCTCCGAGGACACCTACCGCACGCTGTGCGCCGCGGACTGCGCCGTGATGCTCATCGACGGAGCCAAGGGCGTCGAGGCCCAGACGATCAAGCTGTTCCACGTCTGCCGCCTGCGCGGCATCCCGATCTTCACGTTCGTCAACAAGATGGACCGCGCCTCCCGCAACCCGTTCGACCTCATGGACGAACTCGAGAAGGTGCTCGGCATCGCCTCTTCGCCCATGAACTGGCCGATCGGCACCGACGGCGACTTCCAGGGCGTCTACAACCGCGCGCTGCGCCGCGTCGAGCGCTTCGACAACGCCAAGGGCGACCACGGGGCCAGCATGGTCTCCGTGAAGATCGATTCCGTCGACGACCCGGAGCTCGGCCGCATCCTGGGCGAGGACTACCACCGCCGCCTGATGCAAGAGATCGAGCTGCTCGACATCGCCGGCGACCACCTCGACATGGAGAAGGTCCTGGCCGGGGAGCTCACGCCGGTCTTCTTCGGCAGTGCGATCAACAACTTCGGCGTCGAGACGTTCCTGTCGGCCTTCCTCGAGATGGCCCCGCCCCCCGTCGCCCGCCGCACGCCCGACGGACCCGTGCCCGTCGACGCGCCCTTCTTCAGCGGGTTCGTCTTCAAGATCCAGGCGAACATGAACCCCGACCACCGCGACCGGATCGCCTTCCTCCGGATCTGCTCCGGGCGCTTCGAGAAGGGACTCGAGGTGCGCCACTGCCGCGAGGGCCGCAATATCCGCCTGTCGCAACCGCAGCAGTTCATGGCCCAGGAGCGCAGCATCGTCGAGGAGGCGTTCGCGGGCGACATCATCGGCGTCTTCGATCCGGGCATGTTCCGCATCGGCGACTCGCTCGTGCAGGGCACCCGCGACCTCGTCTTCGAAGGCATCCCGGTCTTCCCCGCCGAGCACTTCGCGCGCATCTCCCCGGCCGACTCGATGAAGCGCAAGCAGTTCCTCAAGGGCATCGCCCAGCTCTCCGAGGAGGGCGCGATCCAGGTCTTCAAGCAACCCGACATCGGCACCGAGACCTTCATCGTCGGCGTCGTCGGCGTGCTGCAGCTCGAAGTCCTCGAGTACCGCCTGAAGGCCGAGTACGGCGTCGAAGTCCGCCTCGGACAGCTGAATTACCGGCACGCGCGCTGGGTCGGCCCGGACGCGGACGGCAAGCGCCCCGACCCGTCGAAACTCAACCTGACCAGCACCTCGATGCGCGTCCTCGACAAGGACGGCATGCCCGTGCTGCTTTTCGAGACGGAGTGGGCCATCACCTGGGCCACCGACCGCAACAAGGGCCTCGTGCTCGAGGAGATCCACGACCGCAGCGAATAGGTCCGCCGCGCCGGCGTCCTCGGGCATGGAAAGGGCCGACAATCGCTTCGTCGGCCCTTTCGCGTCCGGGGGACGGACCGCAGCTAGAACGGCCTCAGGGCCTCTTCCTTCATGCCGACGGGCCGGATCTCCGTCACGTGCAGCACGGGCTTCTCGGCGAGGCCCGCGAGCGCCGCCGGAATCTCCATGCCGCTCTCCGCGGCCAGTTCGTCGAGCAGGACCGCCTCGCTGCGGCCGCGCGAATAGCCGTTCCCGAACAGTGCGTCGCACGCGGTGCCGGCGAACTTGAACGGGCTCGCCGTCGACACGAAGATCGTGCGCGTCGTGTCGCCGGTCCGGGTCGCGTAGCGCTCGTAGACGTTGAAGCCGACCGCGGTATGTGTGTCGATCACGTGGTCGAAGCGGTCGTAGACCTCGCGGATCGTCTTGACGGTGCCCTGCTCGTCGGCGAACCCGCCCACGAAGACTTCGGACAGCGCGCGGAACGTCGCCGGGTCGACCGCGTAGGAGCCCTTGTCCCCGAGGTCCTTCATCCAGGTCGCCACCTTGTCGGCGTCGCGCCCCCCCAGCTCGAACAGCAGGCGCTCGAGGTTGCTCGAGACGAGGATGTCCATGGAGGGGGAGTTCGTGCGGTAGAATTCACGGCGGCGGTCGTACGTGCCCGTCCGCAGGAAATCGGCCAGGACCTTGTTGCGATTCGAGGCGCAGATCAGCTTGTTGACGGGCAGGCCCATCCGCATCGCGTACCAGGCGGCGAGGATGTTGCCGAAATTGCCCGTCGGCACGACGAGGTTGACCTTCTCCCCCATCTGCATGGGCTCGAGCGGTGGCTTCGGCGCCGCGGCGAGCAGGTCGGCGTACGCGGAGAAGTAGTAGGCGATCTGCGGCGCGAGCCGGCCCCAGTTGATCGAGTTGGCGGAGGAGAGGAACACGCCGGAGCGGTCGAGGGCTTCGGCGGCCTCAGGGTCGGAGAAGATCTCCTTCACGCCCGCCTGGGTGTCGTCGAAGGTGCCCTCGACGGCCACGACGCGGCAGTTCGCGCCCTCCTGCGTGACCATCTGCAGGCGCTGGGCGTCGCTCACGCCCTTCGCCGGATAGAACACGACGACCGACGTGCCGGGCACGTCGCGGAAACCTTCGAGCGCCGCCTTGCCGGTGTCGCCGGAGGTGGCGGCCAGGATGCGGACCTCCTTCTCGGTGCCGCTCTTGTGCATCGCGGCGGTCATGAGGTGCGGGAGGATCTGCAGGGCCAAGTCCTTGAAGGCCGCGGTGGGGCCGTGCCACAGCTCGAGGAAGTACATGCGGTCGCTGTAGATGTTGAGCGGGACCAACGGGGCCGGCGACGGGACGAACTTCTCCTCGGCGTAGGCCTCCTCGGCCATCCGGCGCAGTTCGGCCTGGCCGTAGTCCGTCAGGAAGCGGGACAGGATCGAGACGACGCGGTCGGCGAAGGGCACGCGGGCGAGGGCCTCGATCTCCTCGGGCTCGAGGACGGGGATCGACTCGGGGACGTAGAGTCCGCCGTCCGGCGCGAGTCCGCGGCGGATCGCCTCCGCGGAGGAGCAGGAGGGCGAGGCGCCACGGGTGCTGATGTAGTTCATGTTCGGGTCTCCTTCCGGCTTACTGGCCGAGTCCGTCGAGGTGGGACTTCGCGTAGTTCGCGATGTCCCTGGTGGGGAAGTGGTCGATCACGTACCGGTAGCAGTCGGCCGCCTCGGCGTTCCTGCCGAGGGCCTCGTAGCAGCGCCCGGTGTAGTAGGCCACGCCGCCGTTGTAGAATCCCGGGATCATCGTGTAGGCCTTGAGGTAGGGCACCAGGGCGCCGGCGTAGTCCTTGGCGGAGAACAGCTTCTCGCCCTGGATCCGGTAGGCGTCGCAGGCCTTGCGTTCGATCGCGTCGTAGAGGGTCGCGGCCCGTGCGAGCGCGTCGGCCGCGGTGCCCGCGACCCCGTCCGACGTCGTCGTGCCGGGAATCGGGGCGAGGGCGGCCCGGACGGCCTGGAGCAGTTCGACGGCGCCGATGGAGTCGCCGTCCACGATCTTGACCTCGGCGGACGAGAGGTCCTGCGACGCCTGCAGGAGGACGGCGGAATCGGGGGTTCCGGTGGGGGACGGCGTTACGGAGACGGGCGGTTCGGTCGGGTCGGGCGGAATCGCGATCGCGGAATCGGGGAACTCCTCGTTGAATTTCTCGAGCAGCGCGCGCAGATCGGCCGGAATCGGCTTGCCGGCCTCGTGCATCGCGTCGATCTGCGCGAGCAGCCAGGCAAGCTGCACCGAAGCATCCTGGGACGGCGCGGGCGTCGAGGTCGCGCCCGAGGCGGGCGGCCAGGCGGCGATCACGGCGGGGACGCCGAACACGGCGGCCGCGACGACGGCGGCGACGGCCAGCAGGACCAGCAGGGCGCGGAGGAATGCGCGATCGGAGACGCGGGGGGTCGGGCGACCCCGGAAGACCGCCTTGTCGGACGCCTTCAGAGTCGGACGGGATCCCGGGACCTCGAGGGTCTGGAGGTCCGCCTCCGCGACGCCGGACGAACCCGGGGCGCCCTTCAGCACCCGCCGCCGCTCGCGGGACTTCGCCATCTTCACCTTTCGGCGCTTCTCGCGGGACGGGCGGACGAGCCCGTTCATCGACCGCACCTCGAGCATCGAGGCCCGCGCGTCGGCGGTCCGGGACGCCTCGAGCTCCTCGCGGGAGTCGGTCTGCGAGAGGCGTTCGGCAACGGCCTCGTAGTAGGCGGCCAGGCGGGCCGACAGTTCGGTGGGCAGCCGGACGCCTTCCGCGCGACGGAACGTCCGCTCGGCGGCCACGGGGCTGCCGGTCGCCATCAGGCAGCAGCCGAGGAGCAGGAAGGCCTGCCCGAAGGACGGCACCGTGGCGCAGAGCTTCTTCAGCTCGATCATGGCGATGTCGCCGCTGTCGTTCCGGAGGTTCCCGACCGCCTTGTTGTAGCGGGCCACGGCTTCCGCCGCCTCGCGCTCCGGAATCGGGAGCCCGAGTTCCAGGGGGTCGAGTCGCGGATACGAATCGATCTCCTTCAGCCAGTCCATCCGGGTCGTACCTCCTTCGGCCGGTCGATCGCGAGCGCCCGCGGCAGGGCGGAGCGGATCCCGCGCATGAGGAACAGGGATCCGAAGGCGCACACCGCGCCTCCGTCGGACCGGGCCTCGCGCACGGCCTCGGCGAGCGCGTCCTCGATCCGGACGCAGGACCCGGTACGGAGCGAGGAGCCGCCCGCCACGCGGGCCGCTTCGGCCAGGGCCGGAGCAGAAAGGGCGCGGGGGTGGTCGGCGGCGACAGCGCGGAAGGAGGCGGGCCGGAAGGCGGAAACGGCGGCGGGGTCGGGGTCCGCGAGGAGGGCGGACAGCATGGCGGGGTAGTCCTTGTCGGCCGAGACGCCGCAGACGAAATGCACGGCGCGGCCGGGCACCACGGCGGACAGGCTGCGGCGGAGCGACTCGGCCCCCTGGGGGTTGTGCGCCCCGTCTGCAAGGACCGGCGGGTCCTTCGCGAGCAGTTCGAAGCGGCAGGGCCATCGGGTCAGGCGGAAGCCGCGCACGATCGCGGCGGCGTCGAGGCGGGGCAGCCGGCCGGTCTCGGCGAGCGCCTCGAGGGCGCGGTAGGCGGTCAGCGCGTTGAGCGGCTGGTAGGAGCCCAGCAGGGCGGTCTCGAGGACGGCGCCGGGAGGGTCGAACCGGAGGACCTGCCCGGGTTGGCCGTCGAGGGCGTAAAGGCCCTGCCGGAGGGTCGTGCATTCGGAAGCGTGCGCGATGCGGAGTCCGGCGCCGACCTCGCGGCACCGCGCCCGCACCACGGCCTCGGCGACGGCCGCGTCCTCGGGCGTGCCGGCGGAGCCCTGGTCCTGCAGGACCACGCGGGTCCCGCGCTTGATGATCGCGGCCTTCTCGGCGGCGATCTCCGCCATCGTGTTCCCGAGACGGTCGCAGTGGTCGTAACCGAGCGCGGTGATCGCGCAGACGTCCGGCGCATCGATCGTGTTGGTCGCATCGAGTCGGCCGCCGAGGCCCGTCTCGAGGACGACGGCGTCGCAGCGGCATTCCGCGAAATGGAGGAAGGCGACGGCCGTGATCAGCTCGAATTCGGTCGGGTGCTCCTCCCCTGCCGCGCGCATGTCCTCGGTCGCCTGCTCCACGCGGGCGGCCAGGCGCACGACCGCCTCCGGCGGGATCTCCCCCGCCGCGTCGTCGCGGACGAGGGCCTCGAGCCCGGCCACGCCGTCGAGGACGCGGATCCGCTCCGAGAAGCGGAAGAGGAACGGGGACGTGTAGACGCCGACGCGGTAGCCGGCGGCGGCCAGCGCCGAGGCGGCGAAGGCGGTCACGGATCCCTTGCCGTTGGTACCGGCAATGTGGAGGTAGACGGTCTCCTGCGGCGTGCCGCCGAGGCGGGCCATCAGGGAGCGCATGCGCTCGAGCCCGAGCCGGATGCCGAAGCGCTCCGACGAGGCGAAGAACCGGAGGGCCGCATCGAGATTCTTCACGGGTGGGGCTCTCCCCCCTCTTTGCGGCCGTTGGTGGAGAACTCGGTGAGGTTGCGGTGGAACGTCCGGTTGTACAGCGACGTCGAGAAGACGACGCGGACCGTCTCGAGGATCAGCCGGAGGTCGAGGAGGATCGAGTAGCTCTTGATGTAGATCAGGTCGTAGCGGAGCTTGTCCTCCGGCAGCGAGTCGTAGCTGCCCGCGACCTGGGCGAAGCCCGTGATCCCGGCCTTGACGCGGAAGCGCTGGTGATAGCCCGGGATGTCCTTCTCGAACTGCTCGACGAAGAAGGGGCGCTCGGAACGGGGCCCGACGATGCTCATCTCGCCCTTCAGGACGTTGAAGAACTGCGGCAGCTCGTCGATCTTGAGCCGGCGGATCAGCCGCCCCACGGGCGTCACGCGCGGATCCCCCCTGCCCGAGATCACGGGGCCGGTCGCCGACTCGGCGTCGGTCCGCATCGAGCGGAACTTGTGGATCCGATAGTGCCGGTTGTCGCGCGTCACGCGTTCCTGGGAGTAGATCACGGGCCCCTTCGACGAGAGGCGCACCGCGACCGCGGTCAGCAGCATCACGGGCGAGGCGGCCACGAGGATCAGGACGGACAGCGAGAGGTCGAAGAGACGCTTCACGAGACGTTGCTCGAAGGTCATGCCGAGCCGGTCGATCATGATCGCGGGCATGTCCGAGAACTGCAGGAGGCGGTTCTTCAGGAAGGCCACCTCGACGAGCTGCGGGACGACATACACGGGCTTGTTGAGGGCCGTGCAGGTCAGGAGGAGCGAGAACTTGGCGTCGTCGGGGACGTCGGGGCACAGGAGGACCTCGGAGGCTCCGGCGATCGCACGCTCCACGCACGCCAGGTCTTCGCACAGGCAGGTCCCGACGAGGTCGACATGCAGGGCATGCAGGTTGCCGGAGACCTTGGCGACGACCTTCTTCAGCTCCTGTTCGCTGTGGCCCACGACGATCAGGCGTCCCTTGGCGTAGATCCACCGGCTCAGGGCCAGCCCGGCGGCGCCCCACAGGGAGGTCGCGACGAAGAGGATCAGCGAGCCGACCAGGATCACGCTGCGCGGCACCGAGAACCCTCGCACGAAGAACGCGGCGGCCGTCGCGGCGATCCCCTCCAGGGCCGAGAACCGGAGCGCGGCGCCCACGATGTCCTCGTTGGTCTTGCGGAAGAAGTGGGTCATCCCGAAGAGGTCGAGGAAGATCAGCGCGGCGAGGAGGACAAGCGGAACCGAATCCACGAAGGCCATGAAGTTGTTCATCGGCAGGTTCGGGAAGTCCGGGCCGAACAGGAGGAAGAACGCGAGGATGAAGGAGCCGACGACGAGCGCCAGCTCCAGCAGGACGAAGAAGATCTTGAACAGGTGGGCGGCCGTCGAGAAGCGGTGGCTCCGGGCGGACCCGCTGTCCTTCGCCATCCCGTCAGCCTCCCGCCGGGTCCGCGGCGTCCTTGCGGGGGGTCGCGAAGATGATGAACTTGCTGAAGAAGTAGTTGACGACCACGACGACGACGTTCGACGCGATCTTGCTGTAGAAGTCCTGGACCCCGAGTCGGTCCATCAGCACGTACAGGATGCCGTATTCGATCAGGAGGCTGACGAGGCGGGCGCCCCAGAAGAGGACCGTCTGCCGCGCGAGGTTCGCGCGGTCCTTCTTCCGGTCCCCCGTCGACGCGCCGGCCTGGAACACGATGTTCCGGTTGGTGACGAAGGCGAAGGCGACGGCGACGACGAAGGCGACGACGTTGGCGAGCGTCCAGAATTCGACGGAGGCGGTTCCGCGCCACACGAGCAGGTCGAGGGTGCCGGACCAGAGGACCGTGTGCTCGCCGAACAGGAGGTCGAGGCCGATGAAGACGACGTAGTTGACCAGCGTCGTGAGGACGCCGAAGACGACATAGAGGACGACCTCCCGGGTGAGGACGGAGCGGATCTTCTTCAGGAACGAACCCATGGGCGGACTCCTTGCCGGACAGTCCCGGCGGGACCCTGCAGCCGGATTCCGTGCATCGGACGGGACGAGGGCTGCAACCGGTTCATTTTACCAGAACCACCGCAGGCAGGGAAGCGCGCGCCGTCAGCGTCGGCGGGTCGGACGGCGGGCGGGGCGGCGGCCGGCCCGGCCGACCAGCAGGAAGAACTCGAAGAGGGCGGCCGCCAGGGCGACCAGGAAGGCCAGCCAGAGCCAGGACGGAGACTCGGGACCGAAGATGTTCGAGCCGGGCGTCGGAGTGGGGGACCGGGTCGCCTCGGGCGTCGGGGTGAGGCCCTGGGTCGGTGCGGCCGGCGAGGCGGACGGGTCGGGCGTGGGCGACGGGGTCGGCAGCGGCGTCGCGGACGGCGCGAGCTGGACGGCGACGGGCGTCATGTCGGTGGTGTAGGCGGAGACCTGCAGTCCGTCCGCATCCAGGAACCCTGCGGCGCTGACCAGGGCGAGTGAGGTGGCACCGGCGGACGGATCGTCCAGCACCTGCAGCGAAATCGTGCACAGCAGGACGTCGACGCCCTGCGGAAGCGGCTTCGACGCCGACGCCTCCTGGAACGAGACCAGGAGCCGGCCGTCCTGCAGCTTGGCCGAGAAGCCGGAGGGGACCGTCGGGCCCGGGGTGACGACCGGGTACGCGAAGCGGGCGGAATCGAGCTGGATCGCGATGGGGCCGAGCTTCTGGAGGTCCGGGCCATCGTACAGGTGCAGCTCGAGGACGAGGGTCTGTCCGGACTGCAGCGCGGTCGCGCTCGGCAGGAGCTTGACCTGGACGGCCGACTCGGCGGAAACGGGCGCGCGCCCCGCCGGCAGGGCGAGGAGCAGCAGGACGGCGGCGAGCAGCGGCGCGGCGATGCGGCGGGCACGCGTGGAGCCCGGGCGGGCGGGGCGGGGGTTCGCGTGGATGGTCCTGATCATGGGAGGGACTCCCTTCACTTCGTCCGGAGCACGGAGAGGCCGAGGATGTGGCGCTTGAGGAGGAGCAGGTCGGAGGCGGAGATCCTGCCGCTGAAGTCGACGTCGCCGGCCCGCGTCGCATCGGCGCCGAGGGTGGCGAGGCCCAGGATGAGGCGCTTCTGGAGGAGCAGGTCGGAGGCGCTGACCAGGCCGTCGCCGTTCAGGTCGCCGTACACGATGAGGTGCAGTTCCTGGAAGACCGTTCCGCCGATCGTGACGCGGAGCCGCATGGCAGTGCCGGCCCTTCCGCTCGCCGGGTCGCCGGCGGCGGTAACGATCGAGACCGTGGCGCCCGTCGCGGTGACGGCCGCGGCGACCGCGTCGACGGAGGTGCCGGGGGCGATGCCCGAAAGGACCGAGAGCGACGCGTCGATCGACAGGGTGGCGCTGACGGCCTGCGGCGGACGGCGCTCGACGACCAGGTGGTAGGTGCGGGAGGAACCGTCCTGGGCGGTCACGGTCAGGTCGACCGGATTCTCGCCGACCGCGAGCGCCTTGTATCCGTCGCCCGTGGCGACCGCATAGTCGTCGGAGGGGACCGCCCGCACGACGACGGCGTCGACCAGGTCGTCGAGCGTGACGCGATAGGGGCCGTCCGACGCGGGATCGAAGGCGGGCGACAGGGTGCCGGCGGACACGGCGAGGGACGCGAGGGAGTCGACGGAGGAGGCGGTGGCCCGGCTTCCGGAGACGAGCACGTCGCCCGCGGCGTCCACGCCGACGAGGAAGTCGCGGCCCGCCTTGATCGAGAGGATGCCGCTCCAGCCGGAGACGTCGGCGGAGCCGCGGAACGGGCGGCCGGTCCAGACGACGGTGCCGTCGGCGCGCAGGGCGGCCGTGAAGGATTCGCCGGCGACGACGCCGACGACGCGGGTCCAGGAGGACGTGCGGCACTGGCCGAAGGAGTCGTCGCCGACCGCGACGACGGTCCCGTTCGCGCGCAGGCCGACCGAATGGGAGGCACCCGCGGCGACGGCAACGATGCCGGTCCAGGAGCCGACGGCGGTCTGTCCGGCGTCGTTCGCGCCGGCCGAGACGACCGTGCCGCCGGATTTCAGGCCGAGGGCGTGGCGCCCGCCGGCCGCAACGGCCGTGAGGTCGGTCCAGGAGGAGACGTCGGGGCCGTCCGGGGTCGCGCGGGCCGTGCCGTCGGCCTCGAGTCCGACGAGGAAGCCGGGCGCGGAGGAGAGGGCCACGATGCTCGTCCAGGTCGCGGCGTCGCAGCGGAAGAGCGAGCCGTTGCAGACGTCGGCCACCGTGCCGTCGAGGCGGACCGCGGCCGAGTGCCAAGATCCGGCGGATACGGAGGCGAGCGCGCCGCCCGCCGTCAGCGACGCGACGTCGGTCTCCTCGAACCGGCCCGGACCCGTGGCGGTCAGCTTGCCGTCGCCGGCCAGGACGAGGACGTGGTCGCGGCCGGCGGACACGAGGGCGGGGCCGGCGGGTACGCCCGCGACGAGCGACGACGGCGCGGCGAGCGGGAAGGAAGTCGGACGGGCGCGCTGCACGAGCGTCGGGGCCGTGGCGGGGACGGTCACGTCGACGAAGGCGGACAGCCCGTAGGTCGGGCTGGACAGGGTGATGCGCGCGGTGCCCGCGGCGACGGCCGTGACGCGGCCCCTGGCGTCGACGGAGACGCAGTTCGCGTGGTTCGAGGTGAAGACGACGTCGCCCGCGAAGGCGTCGGCGGGCGCGGAGGACCAGGAGAGGTCGAAGCCCTGGCCGATGCCGAGGGTGAAGGCCGAAGAGCGCATCGTCACGGACGTCAGCGGCGTCAGGTCGATCTGCCCGTGCCCGTCGTCGCCGGCGCCGAGCAGCACGCCGTAGTTGGCGTTGCCCGCGGCGTCCTTCGCGTCCTGCACCGCGGCCGTGAACCGGCTGCCGGCCGCGATCGCGATCGCGCCCGTCCAGGCGGACGCCGTCTGCTCTCCGTCTCCGTTCTCCCCGGCGGCGAGGACGACGCCGTCCCATCGGAGCGCGACCGAGTGGCGGCCGGCGGCCGAGATGGCCACGATGCCGCCCCAGCTCGCCACGAGCCCCTGTCCTTCTTCGCCGCGGCCGGCCTCCACGACGGTGCCGTCCGAGCGCAGGCCCAGGATGTGCCCGTCGCCGACGGAGACCGCGACCAGGTCGGTCCAGCCGTCGACGGCCCCCTGTCCCTGGTCGGTCGCCCCGGCGAGGACGGCCGTGCCGTCCAGGCGGATGCCGACGGTGTTCCAGGGTCCCGCCGCGACCGCGACGATCTGGGTCCAGCCGGAGACGTCGGTCTGGCCGACCGAATCGTCGCCGCAGGCGACGACGGTGCCGTCCTTGCGCAGTCCGACCGTATGGCGGCCTCCCGCGGCGACCGCGACGATGTTGGTCCAGCCGGAGACGTCGCACTGTTTGGAGTCGTCCGAACCGACCGCGACGACGGTCGCGACGCTGGCGACGACCTGCAGGCCGACCGTATGTCGGCCTCCTGCCGAGACCGCGACGAGATTGCGCCAGGCGTCGACGGCGGTGCGGCCGTCGAGCGGGTCGCCGGCGGCGGACGCCGTGCCGTCGGCGCGCAGCGCGACGGTGTGGGCGTCGCCCGCGGAGACCGCGACGAAGCCGGTCCGCGTGCCCCCGTAGGTCGGTCGCGACGGCGTCGCGAGGGGGAACGAGGACGGGCGGACGGGCGTCGACAGCGTGAAGGCGGCGGCGGAGGGCGCGGAGAGTCCCGTCGCCGCGGGAAGGCCCACGGCGAGGAGCACGAGGCAGAGGACGAGCGCGAGCGCTCTCTTCATCGCGCGCCTCCTACTTCGGTTGCGGCGACAGCGCGTCCGGCATGTCGTCGTAGACCGGGATGCGGAACGTGATCGCGGTGTCGAGCGTCCCCGACGCGAGATAGGCGTAGTAGTACTTCAAGCCCTCGTCGTCCGCGGCCTGCACGTTCTGGACGTACTGGTGGCCGTAGTAGGAAGGCCCCACGACGTCGAACTTCTCGAGGTACATGGTGTTCTGCCCGACGTCGATGTACTGCGTGCGGATGTACTGGGCGCCGCCCACGATGGCCCGGAGCGCGTCCGTCCACGGGAGCGTCAGCGTCCCGGTCTCAGTGGACGTGAGGATCTCCGGTCCTTCGTAGGAGCCGCCCCACTGCGCGTACAGGACCGCGTTCTTCTGGGCGCCGTATTCGACGCTCGGGTTCGGATAGGCACCGATGTTGTAGAAATTGAAGTAGCCGGCGTAGTAGTGCACGTAGAGGACCTTGGTCGGGTCGTCGGGGTAGGCCGGGTCCTGGACTTGGAAATCCGTGTGCGGGGGCAGGACCTTGCAGAGGTAGTACTGGTTGAGCGCGACCGAGGAGCCGAGTCCGAGCGTCCCGAGCGCGGAGGAGATCAGGAAGGGGCCCGCGATGCTGTAGGTCGACGTCGCGTCCGGAATCGTGCTCCAGGCGGAGACCGTCGCCGTGCGCGTCGCCCCGGCGTAGCCCGAGATGGTCCGGACCAGGCCGCTGCCGGTGCCCGACGTGATCCGGATCGTGAATCCTTTGTAGAAGTCGTCGTTGGGGTTCGCCGACGTCGGGAGGGCCACGTGGGTCGAGTCGGGGGCGGACTGGACGGTTCCCGTCTGCGCGGAGCTGGTCGACACCTCCATGCGCGACTTCGAGGCGAGGTGGAACGGGCTGACGCCAGCCGTCGAAGCGGCCTGGAGGAAGGCCTGGGCGTAGTTCATCGTCTGGGTCGACCCGTCGGCGGCCTTATAGGGGAAGGTCCGCCCGTTGCCCATGTAGCTGCCCGACAGGATGTTGTCGATGCCGGCCAGCGTCTGGCTGCTCGCGTTGTAGGCCAGCTTCTCGAACTGGAAGATGTGGCCGTCGGACAGGAAGTTGCGCGGGTCGAGGTAGTAGGCGATCATCTTCTTCGACGCGGCGACCCAGTTCGTGCTATCCCAGATATAGAAGCCGGAGCCGATGTAGGTCGGCGGCGCGCCGCCGGCGACGTAGTCCGGCGAGACCATGTTGTAGAAGTCGTTGGACTTGTTCGAGTACCAGGGCGTCAGGTTCCGGTGCGCGCCCGCCTGGCTCTCCGCGGCGAGGGCCGTGTTCCAGGAGAGGCCGGTGATCAGGGGTTCGATCGTCCAGGCGGGGTGGCGGAGGTGGATGTCCCAGAGCGCCGCATGGTAGGAGGTCGGGAAGGCCGCGAGATTCAGGTAGAACGGGTCGTCGCTCTCGGACTTCGTCAGGGTGACGAGGGGGGAGATGATGTAGCCTTCGAGGACCTTGTCCACGCCGTTCTCGGTGTAGGGATAGCGCACGAGGTACCATTGGTCGGTCTTGTAGGAGGCGACGTACTCGCCCGTGACCGTCGCCTTGACGATCACGGCCGTCCCCTTCGCCAGCGCCTTCAGCAGGGTGCCGGTGGACGTCGCGGTCTGGCGCAGGTTGGTCGGGCTGCCGTTGACCGTGCCGGACTGCTCGGCGAGGCGCAGCACGCGGAAGGTGTAGGAGCGGGAGGGGTTCGTGGCGTCCGCGGGGACCGTGAGGACGATCACGTGGCTGCCGGGTGCCAGGAGGACAGGGGCGTAGAGGTCGGAGACGGCGACGTCGTCGACGGTCAGCGTCGGCGCGGCGGCGCCGGGATAGCGGTAGAGGCGGGCGATGGAGATGCGGTCGGTGTCATGCGCGATGACGGACGAGAAGTCCGTCTTGTTGTAGGAGAATCCGTTGTACGGGACCATCCCGGTGAACTCGACGGACGAAAGGGTGTTCGCGCGCATCGTCGGATCCGAGGAGACGTAATAGCCGTAGATGTAGCAGGGAGCGGCGTCGGTTCCGTAGAGGACCCCGTTGTAGGTGAAGCGGACGCGGTACCAGGTGGTGCCCTTGCCGGAGATCGCCTCGTTGCCCTTCTCGGCGTCCAGGACGTCGACGACGGAGCCGACCGGCAGCTTGACCAGGATCGCGGAGGGAGACAGGGTGGTCGGGAGGTTGCGCACGTTGACGCCGTCGGCGTTCACGACGCCGTCCGCGTTGTCGACGAAGACCGCGCGCTGCTCGACGACGACCGCGCTCCCGGAGGCCGGAACGGCCTGGACGCGCAGCGTATAGGCGCCGTCCGGGAAGGGCGCGGTGTCGAGCGAGAAGGCGAAGCCCCTGGGAGACGCCGCGAGGACGTCGGCGCCGAGGGCCGCCTCGGTGCGGTCGCGGGTGGCGGCGCCCGACCAGACCTTGGTCGAGGTCACGGTGCCGGCGGCGTCGGTCCGGTCCATCCAGGCCTCGACGGTCGGGTAGTCCGCGCCGTGGAGCACGAAGCCTGAAATCGTGGTGCGGCCGGAGAGGGCGACGTCGAGGCGCTGGTCGAGCGCGCCACCGCCGCGTGGCACCTGGAGGACGGTCTCCAGGACGACCCGGTCGGTGCCGGCGGTGTCCGTGGCGACGAGCGTCAGGACGTGGCGGCCGGTGGAGAGCCCGGCGCGGCGGACGTCGAAGGAGACCTCGGGGCGGCGCGTGGCGGGCGAGACGGACCGCGCCGACGCGGTCTCGCCGTCGAGGCGGACCTCGACGGAGGCGAGCGGCGTCGAGGCGGCGACGAGGTGCGCGACGAGGTGCGCGTCGGCGGACAGGACGCCGCCGGCCGGAAGACCGTCGAGCGACGCGGCGGCGACGAGGGGCACCGCGGTGAACCAGGCGCCGCCGATCCGCAGGCGCGTGCCGTCGTCGCCGAACGCGACGGCCTCGACCCGGTGCAGGCCGGCGTCGAGCAACGCGGGGTCCAGGGTGCACGAGTAGGAGAGCTGCGGCGTGTCCGCGCCCTGCAGGACGGTCCGCGCGTACTTTCCGTCGAGGTAGACCTCGACGGAGACGGCGTTGCCCGTCGTCGCGGCGGCGACGCCCGTGACGGCGAAGACGCCGGATACGGTGGCGTAGTCGGCCAGGCCGGCGAACGTTCCGGACAGGCCGATGGACGCGGCGTCCGAGTCGGTCGGGACCTGAGCGTACACGCGGGAGTCCGAACGGAGAGTACCGAGTCCGCCGCCGATTCCCAGCAGCAGGACAAGGGTCAGAGCAAAGAATCTAGAAGGACGCTTCAATCATTCCACCTTGGTCTGCGACACAACGGAGCGAGGTTTCCGCTCCGATGGTATCACATTTCCCCGGGGCTTGCGTTACGGCGAGGTGCCAATGCGGTTCCGAGTCCCGGTCGCGACGTCCGCGGAAGGCTCACCGGGGCTCGTCCGCGGGCATGTCGGGCAGATTCGAGAAAACGGGGATCCGGAAGACGAAGGGCGTGTCGAGGAGGCCGGTCCTCAGGTAGGCGAGGTACTGCCGGCGCCCTTCGTTCACGGGGGCGAGCAGGTTCTGCATGTACTGGTGGAGATAGAGTCCGCCGGCGGGCAGCAGGTCGAACTTCTGGAGGTACAGCGTGTCCTGGCCGACGCCGATGTAGCCGGAGACGAGGTAGAGCGCGGCGCCCCGCACGGCGAGACTGCGGGACGTCCACGGCAGGAGGATCGCCTTCTCGGCGTCGGACAGCGCCGAACCGTCGGGCGTCCACCCGAACTCCGCGAACTTCGCCCCGTTGACCTGCGCCCCGTTCTCGACCGTCGGATCGGGCTTGGCCCCGATGTCGAAGAGGTTGAAGTAGCCTTCGTATCCCGGCAGCGTGCCGAAGGCGAGCGGAGTCCCGTCCGACCCCATCTCCTGGAGCGCGCGCGAAGCCAGGAAATAGGGGCTCGCGCCGCTTTCCCTCCCGGCCGCGAGGAAGAGCGAAGGGTAGTCGACCGTCGCGCCGTCCGTGTCCGCCACGGGGTCGAGGAAGAAGGTTCCGGCGAGGATCGACGCCACGCCCTCGGCCGTCTGGACGCCCTCGGTGTAGCCGAGGCGCTCGAACTGGAACAGGTCGCGGACGGACAGGAAGTTGCGCGGGTCGCAGAAATGGGCCACGGCCGCGTCCGACGCCGCCTTCCAGACGGTGCCGTCGTAGACGGGGCTGCCGGGCTCGACGAAGGCGGCCGGCACCTGCCCTTCCGGGACGAGACAGCGGGCCTTGGTCTCCTCGCCGGCCAGGACCGCGGCGAAGTCGAGACCGGTGTCGTAGGGTTCGAGGACCCAGGTCGGGCGCAGCACGTGGACCAGCCAGAGCGCGGAGGCGTAGGACGCCGGGAAGGCGCCGAGGGTGGACGAGAAGCCGTCCGACGCGGGCGGCCGCAGGACGTGGATCCGGTATTCCCGGACCGTCGTGCGGTCCGAGGAGACGACTCGCAGGCGGATGACGTTGGAGCCGGCCGGCACGGTGACCTTCGAGCCGGCCGTGACGGCCTGCTCGGAGCCGTCCGCCGCGACCACGGCGGCCGAAGCATCGGCGAGACCGCCCTCGCGCGCAGCGTAGGACAGGTCGAGGGCGTGCGCGGAGGGGTCGAGCACAAGGCCGTAGTCCACGGTCTCCGCGTCGAAGCGCGGGGACAGACGGGCGGACGTGCCGTCGTCCGGCGACACGGACAGCGTGTCGAGGCGGCCGTCGAAGCGCAGTGCGTGCACCGAGCCGGAATAGGCGTATCCTTCCACGCCGTTGGCCCGCAGCTGGTACCAGGTCTCTCCGTCGGAGTCGGTCCCTTCACCGACGAGAGCCGCCACGGCGCCGTTCCCGAGCGAGCCGGCCGAAGCGGACGAGCCGCCCGGGGCCGCGCGCAGGGTGATCGATGCGCCGTAGGCGTCGACGACGGCGGCGTCCGAATCCAGCAGCGCATAGTAGGGCGCGACGGTCGCGGCGGAAGTTCCGGTCGCCGCGCCGGGTGCGACCTCGACGTAGACCGTCGTGCCGAGGTCGGCGCGGAGCGCGATCGACGCGAAGGAGGCTCCGGTCGCGACATCGGCGGCGAGCGGCTCGCCGGCCCGCGCGAAGGCGGTCGGGGTCTCGGGGGCCGCGGGGTAGACCGCGTGGAAGGACAGCAGGCCGCCCACGGCGGAGATGCGGTAGAAGTCGGGCGTGCCGCCGGTGGAGACGCCGCCCGCGAGCGGCGTGCCGGGCGCGAGGTCGCGGATCTCCGGGACGACGTAGGCGCCTCCGTCGAGCAGGAGCCCGCGGCCGTCGGCGCGGCGCGCGAGCACGGCGACCCCGTGCGGGCCGGTCGCCTCGAGGTCCGCGTTCCAGACGACGTCGTAGGCGGAGGGACCGGAGCCGTCCGTGCCGGAGCCGGCGCCGACGGCCACGTTCGAGGCGGTCGAAAAGGTCTGGTTGACCAGCGCGCCGTCGACGAAGAAGTCGACCCGCCCGGACAGGCCGTCGAGGTCCACCGTGCCCTTCGAGGTCAGGGTCCCGAAGGCGTATCCTCCGCTCTGCGGCAGCTTCTTCTCCGGGACCGCGGAGATCTCCGGCGTCCTGCCGCCCGACCCGGCCGCGGCGGCCAGGGTTTCCGCCGGCACGCTCCCCGCCCGGATGCCGAGCGCGGCGCAGCGGGCGGCGACCTCGTCGGACCGAAGGAAGGCGTCGAGGAAGGCGATGCGGGTCCCGCCGCCCGCGAACGCGGCCGCCGCGGCGTCCGCTTCCTCCTGCGTCGGCGCGCGGTCGAGCACGCTCCCGAAGAGCGCCGCGGCGAAAGCCGCGTCGTCCTCGCCGGCGAGCAGGTAGCGGGTGCCGGTGAAGGCGCGGAGCAGCAGATCGGACAGGGCGAGCTCGCCGCGCGAGAGGGCGCCGGTCCAGGTGGACAGGCCGGCCGCGGTCGAAGCGCCGTTCTCGCCGGACTGAGGGTCGGTCGGGACGTCGCTCGCGAGCAGGGTGCGGAAGACGAGCGACCGGAGGCCGGCGGCGTCGGGGGCGCCGGTCGCGGCGAAGACGGTCGCGGGCGGGGCGAGGAGCGGGACCAGGACCAGGACGAGGACGGCCGCGAGGGCGACGGCGAGGCCCAGGAGCGCCGGGAGGGCGTATCGCGGCGCAGGACGCGCCGCGACGGCGGCGGCCGCCGTGCGGCGGGATGGCCCGCGGGGACCTCCGGACGGTGCCGGGACGCGAGAAGCGTCGTCCGCGCGCGTCTTCCCTACCCTTCCTTCTCGTCTTCGGTGAGGATCTCGGTGCCGTGGTCGGGCACCGCCTCGACGTTGTCGGACACGTCGGCGTTCTCGATGTCGGGCGCGGGAGAGCCCGCGGGGACGTCGAGCGGGTGGTCGAAGTCGATGTAGCCCTTCGGGGTCACGCGGTAGCGGATGCCGCGCCAGGACACGGTCGGGCGGGCGAAGACACTGTAGAACAGGGCGCCGATCGCGATCACGTCGAAGTACAGGCCGTTCAGCAGGTCGTACCAGACGATGTCGTTCTTGGTGACGAGGCGCATGACGTTGCCGTGGAGGATCCGGATCACGAAGCAGGCGGCGACGACGAGCAGCAGGTCGGCCCGGAAGAGGATCAGCGCGGCGATCAGGAGCCACCAGTACCAGCCGATCACGAGAAGGAAGAAGGGCATGTCGGTCGCGAGGTGCGCGCGGATGCCGACGGCGATGCGCTTGGCGTAGTTGAACGTCTTCTCGCGGCTGATCCGCTTGACGTGGCAGTCGAGGAAGGGGCCGACGACCAGCTTGTACTTGCGCTTGTAGAGCTCGTTGCCGATGTGCATGTCCTCGAGCAGCGACTCGCCGAACGCCTCCAGCCCGCCGACCTCCTCGAGCGTGTCGCGCCGCATGGAGAAGGCCGCGCCGGTCATGCCGACGTCGATGCCGAGGAAGCAGAAGAACGCCCAGTAGAGGTCGGTTTCGTGGTTCTGCACGCAGGTGAAGGAGCGCGTCCAGAAGTCGCGCCCGCCGAAGTTGATCTGGCCGCAGGTCACGATGCCGACCTTCGGGTCGGAGCGGACGGGGCCGGCCATCTTGCGCAGGAAGTCGCGCCGCACGCGCAGGTCGCTGTCGTTGAAGACGAAGAGGTCGTGGGTGGCGATGCGCACGGCGTGGACCATGTTCGACGTCTTGCCGTTCATGCGCGGGAGGACGGGGTTCACGATGATCTTCGCCGAAACGCGCCCGGTCTCGGTCAGTCCGCGGCTCGCGAGGAACGCCCGGACGACGGGGACCGCCTCGTCGTTCGGGTCCTGGAAGCTGAAGATGTGCTCGATCGTGCCGTCGAAGTCCTGGCGCACCCAGGAGGAGATGCTGCGCCGGAGCTTGTAGTCGAGGTCCTTGATCGGGTGGGTCCAGGTGAGGGCGATCTTCTCCTCGTCGGGGAGGCGTCCGACCGGGCGTTCGCTCCACAGGCGGTGGCGCAGCACCCAGGCGAACTGGAAGGCCCAGAAGCCCACCATCAGCACAGAGAAGCCCAGGAACACCCAGAAGATCCAGTCGAAGCTCCAGTCCATGTCGCGTCCTCCTTCGATTCGTCCCTTATTCGAGTTCGTCCAGCGTCAGCGAGAAGGCCGGCACGAATTCCTCCATGAAGCAGTCGACCTCCGGCAGCCCCAGCGCGCGGACGCTTTCCAGAATCGTCCTCGCCGCGGTGCGGAACTCGGTGTTGCCCGCCCGGTCCTCCTCGACGCACTTGGTGTAGGCGCAGATGCGGTCGGCCGCCTTGACGAGGGCCGCGGTCTCGGCCGCCTCGGGGTCCCGCCTGTCCGGGGCGAGCAGCCGCTCGTACGTCGGCCGCAGGTCGTCGGGCAGCATCGCGAGCAGGCGTTCGGCCGCCACGACCTCGACGCGCTTGTAGGCCGTCTGGATTTCGGGGTTGAAGTACTTGATCGGGGTCGGCAGGTCGCCGACGAGGATCTCGGGGGCGTCGTGGAAGAGGGCCATCGCCGCCGCGCGGTCGGGGTCGACGAGGAGGCGCGCGGTGCCGTCGGCGAGGCGGGGGAAGCGCTCGCGGCGCAGCACGGCGAGGGCGTGCGCGGTCACCGCGACCTGGAGGCTGTGCTCCTGCAGGTTCTCGCCCTGCGTGTTGCGCATGAGGGCCCAGCGGCGGATGAAGCGCATGCGCTGCATCATCGCGAAGAACGGGACGGGTCTGCGGTCCATGGGCGTCCTCCTTCCACGGTCTAGAACCAGTAGATCTCCTCGTAGCACTTCTCGGCGAAGGAGTCGGTCATCCCGGCGATGTAGTCGGCGACGCGCTGGGCGGGCGGCGCGCCGGCGCCGCCGCGGCGTTCGCGGAGGTAGGTCTCGAACCCGCGCAGGACGCGGCTTCCGGGGTCCACGGGGCGCTCCGGGTCGAGCGCGATGGGCAGGAGCGACGCGAAGAGCCCTTCGACGATGTTGTCGGCGGTCTTCTCGTAGCGCTTGATCTTCTCGGACAGGTAGATGCGCTTGAGGTTCTCCTTGAGGAGCGCCTCCATCGCCTCGCCGACCTCGTCGCCCAGCGCGATCTCGTCCTTGCCGAGGCTGTGCCGGATCACGTCGGTCACGAGCGTGTCGATGATCTCGCCGTTCGTGCGGCCCAGCGCCGAGGCGATGTCGCGCGGGATATCCTCGGCGGCCATGATGCCGGCGCGCACGGCGTCCTCGATGTCGCGGCCGACATAGGCGATCCGGTCGGAGATCCGCACGACGCAGGCCTCGAGGGTCGACGGCATGCCCCGCTTCGCGCGCGGCAGGTGGAGGTCGGCCTCGGTCTTCGCGCGGTCGGGCCGCAGCAGGTTCTCGCCGTAGTGCTCGCCGCAGTGGCTCACGATGCCGTCGCGGACCTCGAACGTCAGGTTCATCCCGCCCCGCGACTCCGCGTCGGACTCCCCGTCGGCGCCGCCGTTGCCCGACCGGATCGCGAGGTGGTCCACGACGCGCAGGCTGTGCGTCTCGTGCTCGAAGGCCAGCGTCGGGTCGACGTCCTTGAGCAGGGCGTTCAGGCGGCGCTCGCCGCTGTGCCCGAAGGGGGCGTGGCCGAGGTCGTGGCCGAGCGAGATCGCCTGGACGAGCTCGGGATTGAGGTCGAGGGAGCGGGCGATCGTGTTGGCGATGTAGCCGACGTGGAGGACGTGCTCC
Source organism: uncultured Eubacteriales bacterium (assembly GCA_903835065.1). GTDB lineage: Bacteria > Bacillota > Clostridia > Saccharofermentanales > UBA5734 > CAILLO01. The sequence continues at coordinate 11,116 of CAILLO010000063.1, read as the reverse complement.
ATGCGGGTGCAGATGTGGTCGTTCTGGGGGTTGAAGAAGACCTGGGTCTTGTGGCGGAGGCGGCGGAAGTCGAGCGAATAGAGGATGCGGCCGGCGTCGCGCTCGAAGTCGGTGCGCACGTCGCACTTCGTCTCCGGGGTCAGTCGCCCGCGCGACGCGGAACTGCGCGCGGCGAACGGCGACAGCGACTTCTCCTGACCCTCGCGGATCTCCCTGGGCAGCATGGGCGTCCCTCCTCCCCTATTTCCGGGGGCGCGACTTCAGTCCGAGCAGGAAGCCGAACGGCGCCTTCCGGACGTCGATCGCCCCGGCGGGGCACATCTCCTGGCAGCAGAAGCATCGGATGCAGGTGCGGTAGTCGTAGTGCGGCACGTCGCGCGGCCCGTCCGCCGCGAGCGACTTGGGTTCGGTCGGGCACGCCCGCACGCAGGCGCCGCAGCGCGAGCAGCGCGCCGGGTCGATCGTCGGCCGGTTGAGGACGAAGCCCCGCAGCGCCCGGACGCCCGTGGTCGTGACGAAGCGGACCGTCGAGTGTACCGCGTCGGGCAGGCGGAAATCGGGGACGAGGAGGCCGCGGGCGATCCGGGAGGCCGGCGCGGTCTCGGGTGCGGCGGCGGGGTCCGACGGGTCGCGGAAGTAGATCGCCTCGATGCGGTCGAGGTCGCTCGTGCCGAGACCCGTTTCCCCGCCGATGCGGGTCGTCGGGACCGCGGAGGGCGGAAGGCCGGCGATCGCGCCGGCGACGGCGTCGAGCGCGACCGGGTCGGCCGACGCAAGCAGCAGGCCGATCCGGCGCGGCGCGCCGCTGCGGGGGCCGTTGCCCTCCATCCCGACCACGGCATCCATCACGGACAGGCGCGGCCGAAGGTAGGCGGCGAGGTCGACGCACATTTCGCCGAAATCGTCGGCGTTGGGGTGGCGGACGTGCTCCTTGGCCTTGAGGGTGCCCGGAATGCAGCCGAACAGGTTCTTCACGGCGCCTGTGAAGGTCATGAGGGCGTGCGTCTTGAACTTGGGGAGGTTGACCAGCCCGTCCGCCTCGAGCACGCCCTTGGCGACGTAGATGTGCTTCAGCACGCGCCCTTCGGGGAACGCGACCTCCTCGGAGGTGTCGAATTCGGCGAGCGGGATGCCGAGCGCCTCGGCCGCCGCGGCGATGCCGCTGACGCGGGCGACGCGCTCCGTGTTCTCGATGCCGGGCGAGTCGCCGTAGGTCAGGACGGCGCCGCGGGCCGCGAGGGCCTGCGCGACGGCGCGGAAGACGGCGGGGTGGGTGGTGGCGGCGCGCTCGGGCGCTGCCGCGGACAGGAGGTTGGGCTTGAGCAGGAGGCGCTCGCCGGGACCGGCGCGGAGGTCCTCCCCCAACGCCCCGAAGAGCGCCGCGACGGCGGCCGCCACGTGTTCGTCCTGGTAGTCGGGGCAGGCGGCGATGGCGACGCGGGGCATCCGGAGCCCTCCTTGGATTGCTTTGTCCGTCAAATTATAGCACAGGAGGAGGGCGTCCGGAGGAGGGCCGGGGGCGTCCGGAGGAGGGCCGGGGGCGTCCGGAGGAGGGCCGGGGGCGTCCGCGTCAGGACGGCCGAGCAGGTCGACCAGCGAGTCGTAGCGCACCAATCAGCAATGTCAGCAGGATGGCGGCAAAGGTGTGAACGATGGCTTCGGGGACCATATAGGATGCGTTGTAGATCAGTGAGTAGATCCAAACACTCTGTCCAGCTTGAGCATAACTCCCGAAAAAGACAGCCCCGGAGACGTAATGTGCGGCGAATCGAGCGACCATCACAACAAGAGTGCCGCAGATTGGTGCGAAAAGTGGGATTGCAGGAATTCTCTGCAAAAATTCTGTCCCAGTCAACTTTCTCCGATATCCGATTGTGAAGAGTCCCGCGAGGCCTACCATTGCAAACGCGACCGGATAGTCGAGTAGCACCTGGATGGGATGCACGGCGAAGGGGTTGATTAGAAGCTGGACCATGCCGTATGTCGCGCCCGTGATGAACCCCCAGCGCGGTCCGAAAATCAGGGCCACCAGGATGAGCGGGAACATGGATGCCGGGGTGACACCGCCGCCTTGTGGCATGGGCCAAACGCTGATTAGCGATAGCACAGTGGAGAGGGCGATTGCCATTCCGCCATAGGCGATGGCCTGAGTCATCTCCCGCGATCGGGACGCGTTCTTCATAGGGTTGGGCTGGATAGTTACATTCGCCATGGTGGCCGTCCTTTCCTCGTCCGGTGTGCCGACGGGGGACGCGTTCCATCCTGCGATGAATGATCGACGTCCCTCCGCCGGCATTACCCGGATCAGGTCCCAGGGTCGGCGCCTTCGAAGCGCCCTCTCAGCCGGCCGGTCAGCCAGCTCCCCTCTCGTTTGTCCCGATGATACGCTCCGAAGTGCTCCGGTGCAAGCGCGGATTTTCCGCTTGCGCGGCAGCGACGAGTTGCGCTCTAGTAAGCCTTTGTGGCCTTGATCGCCTCCTGCTTCGCGAGCGTCTCCTCGCGGGTCGGCACGACGAGCGTTCCGGCGGCCTCGCGCTCCGCGGCCTCCTTCAGGATCCCCTCGGTCGACGAGGTCCCGATCCGGGTCGCGCCGACCGAAATCGCCGCCAGCGCCGCGTCGAGGTCGCGCACGCCGCCCGACGCCTTCACGCCCAGCTTCGCGCCGCTCTCGCGCCGCATCAGGTCGAGGTCCGGCACCGTCGCGCCGCCGCCGGCGAAGCCGGTGGAGGTCTTCACGAAGTCGGCCCCCGCGCGCGTCGACAGGACGCAGGCCGTCTTCTTGCGGGCATCGTCCAGGAAGAACGTCTCGAAGATCACCTTGAGCAGCCCGCCGTTCCGGTGCGCCTCCTCGGCGACCGCGCGGATGTCGCGCTCCACGTAGGCGTCGTCGCCGGACAGCAACCGGCCGACGTTGAGCACCATGTCGACTTCCCTGGCGCCGTCGGCGAACGCCTGGCGCGTCTCGGCCACCTTGGCCGCGGTCGAGGTCGTCCCGTGAGGGAAGCCGATCACCGTGGAGACCAGCGTCTCGCTGCCCGCGAGGGCCTCCGCCGCGACGGGGATATCGGATGGGCGCACGCAGACGGTGATGATGCCGAGGCGGCGGGCCATCGCGCACGCCTTGCGGACGTCGTCGAGGGTCGCTTCGGGCTTGAGGACGGCGTGGTCGATGGTGCGCGCGATCGCGCGCGTCGTGGTCGTGTTCATGGCGGTTCTCCTCCTCGCGTCTGTCTTCCGGATCAGGTCTCGCGGACCAGATTCGCCTGCTTGGCCATCAGCCGCTTCGTGCCGGCGTCGTCGAACTCGATCACGAGGATCGCGTCCCCGGCGACCGGTTCCTTTTCCTTGACGACCCCGGCGCCGAACCGCGCGTGCACCACGCGGATCCCCTTGTGCAGCGCGTCGGCCCCGAGGACGCCCGGCGCCGCGGGCGCGGGGACCGCGGGCTTCGGGGCGAACCGGGCGGGCGTGAAGCTGCGGACGGTCGGGACCTGGAAGGACGAATTGACGCCGGTCAGTTCGGTGGGGCGCCCGGGCCGCGACACGGAGCCGAACGGCAGGCCGGTCGTCTTGTCGATCAGGTTCTGGCGGCGGCTGGCCGCGGGTTCGACCGGGTTGAGCAGGTCGGCGGGGATCTCCCGGACGAACCGCGACGGCATGTAGTTGCGCGTCTGGCCGAAGACGAGGCGCGATCTCGCGGCGCTCAGGTAGAGCGTCTCGCGAGCGCGGGTGATTGCGACGTACATCAGGCGCCGCTCCTCCTCGATCTCGTTCTCGTTGTCGATCGCACGGAATCCGGGGAAAAGACCCTCCTCGGCGCCGACGAGGAAGACGGTGCGGAACTCGAGGCCCTTGGCGCTGTGGATCGTCATCAGCCGGACGAAGTCCTTGGTGTCGTCCATCGCGTCGGTGTCGCTGTAGAGGGCCACCTGCTCAAGGAATCCGTTCAGCGCTCCCGCGAGGTCCTCCGGCGGCGTCTCCCGGTCGTCCGGGTGCACGCCCTCCGGCATCTCGCCCGCGAGCGCCTCCCGCTGCGCGGCCAGGTTCTTCTCGAAGTCGACGGCGACCGACAGGAGCTCCTTGAGGTTCTCGACGCGGTCACTCTCCTCGACGGACTTCTGCTGCGCCTTCTGGTCGATCAGCTCCTGGACCTGGCCGGACTCGTTCTGGACGTATTCGACGAATTCGGAGAGGCCCATCGCGTTCTCCGCCAGCTTCGCGCGCATGTCCAGCACGAGGTCGTGGAAGGACTTGAGTCGGGCGGCGGCCCGCACGAGCGAGGGCTCGGCGGGGGCGGCCCCGCAGGCGTCGAGCAGCCCGATGCCCCGGTCCTCGGCGACCTTGGCGACCGCGACGAGGGTCGCGTCGCCGATCCCGCGCTTGGGGACGTTGACGATTCGGTCGAAGGCGATGTCGGAGAAGCGGTTCGCGATCAGGTGCAGGTAGGCGATGCAGTCCTTGACCTCGCGGCGTTCGTAGAAGCGGAGCCCGCCGTAGATCCGGTAGGGGATCGTGCTCCCGTTGAGCGACTCCTCGAGGTTTCTCGAAAGCGCGTTCAGCCGGTAGAGGATCGCGATGTCGCGGAACCGCTGCGGCGAGGCCGCGCTGGGCGACGTCAGACGCCGGATCTCCTCGGCGATGTACTGCGCCTCGGCCTGCTGGTCGTAGGGTGTCAGCAGCAAGGCCTTCTCGCCCGCGTCGGAGTCGGTCCAGAGCTTCTTGGCCTTGCGGCCCGCGTTGTGCGAGATCACGTGGTTCGCCGCGTCGAGGATCATCCGGGTCGAGCGGTAGTTCTGCTCGAGCTTGATCACGGCGCACTTCGGGAAGTCCTTCTCGAAGTCGAGGATGTTGCGCACCGTCGCCCCGCGGAAGGCGTAGATCGACTGGTCGTCGTCGCCGACCACGCAGAGGTTGCCGTGCTTTGCGGCGAGCATGCGGACCAGGAGGTACTGGGCGCGGTTCGTGTCCTGGTACTCGTCGACCAGCACGTGCAGGAAGCGCTCCTGATAGGTCGCGAGCACGTCGGGGAAGCGCTCGAACAGCTCGACGGCATAAGTGAGGATATCGTCGAAGTCGAGCGAGTTGTTGGCGCGCAGCCGCTCCTGGTACATCCGGTAGACGGCGGCGATCTTCTGCTGGCGGAAGTCGGACCCGGCGAGCGTCGCGAACTCCTCGACGCCCTGCAGTTCGTTCTTCGCCCGGCTGATCGCGGCGTGGACGGCGCGGGGCTGGAACATCTTCTCGTCCAGTCCGAGGTCGGAGATGCAGTTCCGGACGACGCGGTTCTGGTCGTCCGAATCGAGCACGGTGAAACTGCGCGAGAAGCCGAGGAGCTCGATGTGCTTGCGCAGGACACGCATCATCATCGCATGGAACGTGCCGACCCACATATAGGCCGAAATCGGCCCCACGAGGGCGTCGACGCGCGTCTTCATCTCGTTCGCGGCCTTGTTCGTGAAGGTGATCGCGAGAATCGCGGAGGGCGGCACGTGCCGCGCCCGGACGAGGTAGGCGATCCGGTGCGTGATCGCGCGTGTCTTGCCCGACCCCGCGCCGGCGAGGATCAGGAGGGGGCCGCTCTCGTGGAGTACGGCCCGCCGCTGCTCCGGGTTCAGGTCGGAGGTCAGCGACTCCAGCGGAGGAGGCGCGGAGCGGAGGGGTTCGGCGTCGGGGTTCTGCGGGGTCGTCGAGGTTCCATGCACCAGATCGAAGAGATCCATCATTATCCTTCCATGGGGGACAGGATTGTCCACCCTTCTACTTTACCACACCCCGGTGCCGGAAGGACGCGCAAAAGGCCGGCCCTTTCGGACCGGCCCGTGCGGGAGAACCCGGAACGCCGTCCCGTCAGGCGGGGACGATCAGCCCGTAGTTGCCGTCCTTGCGCTTGTAGACCACGCAGACCTTGTCGGATTCCTGGTCGGTGAAGAGCAGGAAACTGTGCCCCAGCATCTCCATCTGGAGGACCGCCTCCTCGGCGTCCATCGGCTGGAGTTCGAAAGACTTGCGCCGGATGATCCTGCCCTCGGGCGTCTCCTCGACATCGGGGGACGACTTGAGGAACTCCTTCATGTAGGCGTAATCGTGGATCTTCTTCTCGAACTTCGTCTTGTTCTTTCGGATCTGTCCTTCGATCACTTCCACCGCGAGGTCGAGCGCGCTGAACACGTCTTCGCCCTCGCATTCGGCCCGATAGAGGTGGCGCTGCACTTTGATCGTGACGTCGATCCGCTTCAATTCCCCTTCCGTCCGGACCGTCACGTGCGCCGTCGCATCCGCGCCGAAATACCGGTCGAACCGTCCGAGCTTCTCGGCGATTCGGTTCTGGAGTCCCTCTCCGATCTTGAAGTCCTTGCCGCTGTACGAGACCTTCATAAGACCGCCCCTTCCTGACCCATCGTTGGTCTGCCGCATATGGGAAGGTCCATGCCTTCCACCTGCCTTGATTATACCCCCTCGGCACCGGATTCCTTGTTTCATGGATTACGCGAACCCGTGATCTTCCTGTGAGGGAGGTCAGACGGGAGTCCCCCCCTTGCGCCGGCCCATCGTGACGCCGAGCGCCTTCGTGATCGCGGTGCCGACGACCAGCACGACGCCGGCCTCGATGGCGGCGTTGATGGTGATGAGCACGCCGAGGATCTTCCAGACCGTGTCGCCGAATTGGCGCAGATCGTCCGACTTTCCGAAGAACAGGACGAGGGCGCCGACGAACAGGACCGTGTTGAGCAGGGCGCCGCTCACGGACGCCACGGCGAAGGAGGCGATCCGCGTCCGGTCGATCTTCGACAGCGCCCGGAAGATCAAGCCGACGAGCCAGCCCATCAGGATCCTCGGGACCAGGCACATCACCACGGTGTAGAACGGATTGATGCTCATCAGCATCGTCCCGAAGGCATCCAAGCCGAAGCACTGGACAAGGCTCGTGATTCCGAACACGGCGCCGAGCAACGCGCCGCAGCCCGGTCCGACGATGATGGCGCCGACGACGACGGGCAGAGTCATGAACGTGATGGAGATCGTGCCGTACTTGAGGTATCCGAGGGGCGTGAAGGCCAGGACGATGAGAATCGCGGAAAGTATCGCCGTCTGCACCATCCACAGGGTCTTGGAACGGGTCTGGGTCCTCGTGTCCATGGGGGTTCTCCTTTCGCTGTCGCCTCACATTCGTGAGTGCAACGCTCCGGTGTATTTACAAAGGCGTCTTCGCCTTCATATCATTTCTTCGCTCGCGCGTTCATCTCCGCGATCCGCCGAAGGCCCCGCAGGGTCAGGTCCGGCTGGAATCGGATCCCATGCCGGCCGCTGCAGAAAGGCACGATCCGGTCGGCCCAGGAGCCGGTCGCGAGCACGGTCAGCTCCGACAGCCCCCATTCCGCGGCCACCCGGTCCAGCAGGCCGTCGACCATCGCCGCGTGTCCGAAGACCGCCCCGCTCGTCATCGAATCGACGGTGTTCTTGCCGAACAGGTGTTTCGGGCCATCGACCGCGATGCGCGGCAGCTCGGCCGCGGCGCCCGACAGGGCGTCGAGCGAGGTCCGGACGCCGGGGCAGATCAGGACGCCGCAGAGCTCGCCTCCGGCGTTGATGCCGGTCAGCGTCGTGGCGGTGCCGAAGTCCACGAAGACCAGGGGCGCCGGTGCGAGCGAGAGGGCGGCGACGGCGTTGGCGACGATGTCGGCGCCGAGCTGGGAGGCGATGTCGGTCCGGATGTCGAGGCCGGTCCTGACGCCGGGCCCCACGAACAGCGGCTTCACGCCGGTCAGGGTTTCGATCGCGGCGGAGAGCGTCCCGTTCATGGGGCGGACCACCGAGGACACGACCGCCGCGTCGATTGCGGCGACCGGTATGCCGTACAAGGAGAAGACCGAGCCGAGGAGGATCGCGGTCTCGTCCGCGCTGCGCTCCCGGGAGGTCGCGAGTCGCGTCGAGAAGCACGGCGAATCGCCGTCGTACACGCCGACCAGGAGATCCGTATTGCCCAGATTGCAGGCCAGCAGCATCGTCGTCCCCCCTTCCCGTCCGGAATCCGTGGATTATAGCATGCGCGCCGCCGGGCGCGCCAGCCGGGACGGCCTACTTCCTGTCGTCGAGGCCCTTGAATCCGTGGGGCAGGATCTCGTCCATCCCGTACCTCACGAACGTGCCGTCCGCGGCGACGGAGAGATACCGGAACCCCTCCGCGGCGAACTCGTAGATCGTCTGCCGGCAGATGCCGCAGGGCACGCACGGCGCGTCGTCGTAGGAGGCGATCGCGACGGCCGTGAACCTGCGGGCGCCTTCGGAGACTCCCTTGGCGACGGCGGTCCTCTCGGCGCAGATCGTGGCGCCGAAGGAGGCGTTCTCGACGTTGCAGCCGGTGAAGACGCGCCCGTCCTCCGCCAGCAGGGCGGCGCCCACGCGGAATCCGGAATAAGGCGCATAGGCGGCGTCGCGAGCGACGAGCGCCCGTCGGACCAGTTCCTTCTCGGTCATGGGATCCATGCGTTCGCCCTCCTCGCCCCCTCATCGTATCACAACGCCGCCGCGCCGGAACCGGTACCGAGCGTCTTCCAGGAAGCGAAGAAGCCCCCGGACCGCGGTCCGGGGGCTTCTTGTCGAATCGGAATCGTCCGGTCCGCCTTACTTCAGGCGGCCTTCCTTCTTGCCCATGACCTGGAGCAGCTCGACGAGGCGGTTGGAATAGCCCCACTCGTTGTCGTACCAGGACACGACCTTGAAGAAGCGCTTCTCGCCCTTCAGGTTGTTCTGCAGCGTGGCGAGGGAGTCGTAGATCGAGGAGCGGGGGTCGTGGATGAAGTCGGAGGAGACGAGTTCTTCGTCGGTCACGCCCAGGATGTTCTTGAGGTAGGTCTGGGAGGCCTTCTTGAGCAGAGCGTCGATCTCTTCGATCGAGGTCTCGCGCTCGGAGCGGAAGGTCAGGTCGACGACGGAGACGTCGGCGGTCGGGACGCGGAAGGACATGCCGGTCAACTTGCCCTTGGTCGCGGGCAGCACTTCGCCGACGGCCTTGGCGGCGCCGGTGGTGGACGGGATGATGTTGATCGCCGCCGCGCGGCCGCCGCGCCAGTCCTTCTTGGAAGGGCCGTCGACGGTCTTCTGGGTCGCGGTGTAGGAGTGGATCGTGGTCATCAGGCCGGTCTCGATGCCGATGCCTTCCTTGAGGATCACGTGGACGAGCGGGGCGAGGCAGTTCGTCGTGCAGGACGCGTTGGAGACGATGTTGTGCTTGGAGGGGTCGTACTCGTTCTCGTTGACGCCGATTACGAGGGTCTTGACGTCGCCCTTGCCCGGGCCGGAGAGGATGACCTTCGCGGCGCCGGCGGCGAGGTGGCCGGCGGCCTTCTCGGAGTCGGTGAACAGGCCGGTCGACTCGACGACGTACTCGACGCCGAGGGCCTTCCAGGGCAGTTCCGCCGGGGTCTTCTGGGCCATCACGCACTTCACGGCGTGGCCGTTGACGACGATCATGTCGTTGTCGGCGAGCTCGGGGGAGCTCTTGCGGGTCTCGACCTTGTGCTTGAAGTGGCCGTGGATCGAGTCGTACTTCATCTGGTACGCGAAATAGTCGGCGTCCGTGGAGACGTCGACGACGGCGACGACGTCCAGCACGCTGCCGAGCAACCCCTGGTCGCAGATCGCCTGGAAGACCATGCGGCCGATGCGGCCGAAACCGTTGATACCAACCTTGATTGCCATGAGTCCATCCTCCTTGGTGATCGACTCCCCTGCTGTCTCGAGGGGGCCGTAGCTTCGCACCAATGACATTGTAAAGCACGGACCCCCGTTTGCCAATGCGGAACCGACTTGTCCGATTCCATGAATCCCTCGCGCGGAGGGCGCGACGCCTTGGCGGAAAAGGCGTTTCCGGCTTGACGCGTCCTTCGTCGGGGTGGTAGTATTCCTACGCGACATGCGCGCTCTCGCGGAGAGGTGGCCGAGTGGTCGAAGACGCATGACTGGAAACAATGTGGACTAGATTTCAACAGTCATGTGTCATTCAAAATAACTCTCTAATGCAGTAATACCAAGGGTTTCAAGGCTCACAGCCATACTCATTTTGGAGGCTAATTAAACATATGTTCCACAATGAACGTATGTTCCAGAATGAGTAGACATGACGAAAGAGTCATGTGGAAAGGATGTTCGCATGGAAACCAGAAGGAAGATTCAACCCAGATGGCCTATTCCCTCCCAAGACGATACCTTGAGTATCGGAAATGTGATGGATGATTTCATCCGTCACCAGGTAGCGAACGCGCGCAGCATGGTCACAGCCACCAGCTACCGCAACTCCTTGAGAATCTTTGGCTATTGGCTGGATGAAGCACACCAGGGGAAGGACACCAAACTTGAGATTGTCCGTGACCCATACTTCATCGAGAACTACATGATGTGGCTGAGAGAAGTGCGACACAACGCCGAGTCCTCTGTGGCCCATCACAAACGCCACCTTCGTATCTTCCTCTATTGGTGTATGGATAGGGGATACATCCCCCAGTTCCAGATTGTGGTTAAGAACCCACAAGAGGTAGTTCCAGAGACATACACAAAAGAAGAAATGGAGAAACTACTTCGTAAGCCAAAGAATAAGGCTGACTATGTAGAGAACAGAGATTGGGTAATCATCAATCTCATGATTGCCGTTGGTAATCGGCGCGCGACCATCGTTGGGTATGAAATGAAGGATGCTGAGGTAGAAGATGGCTACCTGGTAATGAACCAAACCAAAAACAAGCGTGGACAGCGCATTCCTATGCCAGCTCAGCTAGTCAATATCATGAAGAAGTACATTGAGACATTCAGAGTGGATGCTAAACCAAGTGACCCTCTCTTCCCCAACCAGTTCGGAACTTGGCTAGACCCCAACGCCCTTACTCATTCGTTAGCTAAGTACAACAAGAGTAGAGGTGTGAACAAGACAGGGGTTCACCTATTCCGTCACACCTTTGCCAAGGAATGGATAAAGGATGGAGGCGGCAGTCTTCCTTTACAGAAGATGCTGGGCCACCAATCCTTACCTATGACAGAGAAGTATGTGAGGTTGTTCAGTGAAGACTTAACTCCCTTCGTTGAGAAGCATAGTCCCTTGGGTAACTACTCCCAGGAGAAGGAA
>CAILLO010000062.1 GCA_903835065.1 uncultured Eubacteriales bacterium | reverse complement strand
GCCCGCATGCGGGAGGCCGTGGCGCTGATCGCCGGCCGCGCGCTCGTCGAGGCGTCGGGCAACGTCAACCTGGAGCGGGTGCGCGGCATCGCCGACACCGGCGTCGACCTGATCTCGATCGGCGAGCTGACGCACTCCGTGACGGCCGCCGACATCTCGCTGCGATTCACATGACCGCCCTCGCGGCCTTCTTCTCCGACCCGCTCGGCCAGGTCTTCCCGGGCTCCTTCGTCGACTACCTCGCGGTCGCCCTCACTTCGACCGCGGTCTACCTCTTCATCGTCCTCGCGATCCGCCTCTTCGGAAAGAAGGAGCTCGCGCAGCTCTCGGTCACCGACCTCGTCTTCATCCTCCTGATCAGCAACGCGGTCCAGAACGCCATGGTCGGCCAGAACACCTCGCTCGGCGGCGGCCTCGTCGCGGCCGGCACCCTGTTCGCCGTCAACGCGGGCTTCAAGTGGCTGCTCAGGAAGTTCCCGAAATTCGGGAAGATGGTCGAAGGCGAGCCGATCGTGCTCGTGCACCGCGGCGTGGTGCTGCAGAAGGGCATGGACACCTCCGGGCTGACCGTAGAGGAGCTGCTCGAGGCCATCCGGGAACACGGCGTCTCCTCCGTGAAGGACGTCGACCTGGCGGTCCTCGAGATCGACGGCAACATCTCGGTCCTGTCGGCGGACTACAAGACGCACACGATGCACAAGCGGCGCGGCCGCGCCCGCCGGAAGAACGACTCCCAGTAGGGAGGTTCCACGGTGCCTCGGGTGCCTCGGGGGCCGGCGGTTCGACGACCGCCGGCTTCTTCGTGCGCGCGGGGGAAGGGATGACCCTCTTGACATAGTGTATTACGCACACTATAATGCGAATTACATCATAGTGAAACGAAAAACAAGAGGAGGTGGAAAGCATGTCGGAGAACGAATCGACGCTGGGGTCCCTGGTCTCCGAACTGCGCCGCGGGACGCTCGTCCTCAGCGTGCTCAGCCAGCTGACCGAGCGCCAGTACGGGTACTCGCTCGTGCAGCGGCTGTCCGGGCAGGGGCTCTTTGTCGACCAGAGCACGCTGTACCCGCTGCTGCGCCGACTGGAGAAGCAGGAGCTGCTCGACAGCGACTGGACGCTCGAGGAGGCGCGGCCCCGGCGCTACTACGTGCTCAGCCAGGCCGGAAGGCGGCTGCTCGCGGACCTGACGCGCGAGTGGGACCTGATGGTCGAGGTCCAGGAACGCCTGCTGGGGCGTTCGGACCCTGAAGGGAAGAAGGAGTGAGTCGGATGGAAGTGCTGGAACGCTATCTGTATGAAGTCGGACGCCGCCTGCCCGTCAAGCAGCGGGAGGATATCGTGAAGGAACTGCGGTCGCTGCTGGGCGACGCGCTGGATGCCCGCACCCAGGGGCGCGAGGCGACCGAAGCGGACGTCGACGCCGTGCTCCGCGAATTCGGGTCCCCCGCCGAAGTCGCCTCCCGCTATGCCGGCGAACGCTACCTGATCGGCCCGCGCATGTTCGACCTGTACTGGCTCGTGCTGCGCATCGTGGTCCTCTGCATGGCGGGCGGCCTGCTGATCGCCCTCGCCGTCGAGCTCGCGACGGACACATCGACGATCGACGGCGCCCTGCGCAGGCTCCTGGAATTCGTCCCGAACCTGCTGACGGCGGCGTTCACCGCGTTCGGTTACGTCACCGCGATCTTCTTCCTGGTCGAGCGCGCCTCGGCCCGCAAGGAACTGCGGATGCCCCTCGAGACGAAGGAATGGAACCCGAAGGACCTGCCCCGCATTCCGGTCCGCGTCGACCGCGTCGGCCCCGTCGGCCCGATCGTCGCGATCCTCTTCACCCTGTTCGGCATGTGGCTGTTCAACCTGCACCCGGAGCTGGTCGCCTTCGTGTTCACCCTGAATGAGGGGACCGCGCACCTGCAGTGGATCCCGCTGCTCTCGACGGTCGGCCTCGCCGCCTACCTGCCCCTCTGGAACATCGGGTGGGTCGCCACCCTGATCCTCCAGTCGTTCCTCCTCGCCAAGGGGCGCTGGCAGTTCGGGACCCGCATCGCGCACGCCGCCCTGCAGTTCTTCAGCATCGGCGTGTTCGGGTACATGATGGCCGGCCCGTCGATCCTCGACCCGAACGCCTTCGTGAGCGAGCCCGTGCTCGAGGTCCTGAACACGGTCTTCGGCATGCAGTTCCGCTGGATCTTCGCGGTCCTGATCGTCGTCACGTTCATCGACGCCGTGAAGTCGATCGTCCTCGCGGTCAAGGGCCGCGTCCCTCAGGCCTGAGCGGGGAATCTCGCAAGGGGCCGTCGGAGGAGCTTCCGACGGCCCCTTTGTGCTACCATGGGGGTGCCGGTCTACCCACGAGGCTCCCAGGAGGTTTCACGACATGGCCCAGCCGCTCATCCGCATCCTCAAGGACGGCCCACTGCTCGTCTCGGGCGGCGTGCCCCTCTACCGCAGCACGATCCTGGCCGACGCCGACGGCTTCTCGGTCGGCTACAGCGAGCCGGTCCTCGTGCCGACGAACGGCACCTACACGCTGTGCCGCTGCGGGGAGGCGCTGGACGGCCCCTTCTGCGACGGCACGCACGTCGAGACCCGCTTCGACGGCACCGAGAAGGCCGACCGACGTCCGTTCGACGAGCAGGCGATGCGCTTCCCCGGTCCGGGCACGACGCTGCTCGACGTCCTGCCCCTGTGCGCCGGCACCCGCCACTGCACGCTCGCCGAGGGCGACACCTGGGAACTCGTCGAGAAGTCCGACGACCCGCACCTGCGCGAACTCGCGATCCGCTCCGCCCAGCTCTGTCCCGCCGGACGCCTCGTCGTCCTCGACCCCGCCACCGGCGCCGCGCTCGAGCCCGAGCACGAGCCCTCGATCGTCCTGCTCGAGGACCCCGAAGT
>CAILLO010000061.1 GCA_903835065.1 uncultured Eubacteriales bacterium | reverse complement strand
GTACCGGCCCGACTTTCCGGACCGCTTCGGCTCGCTCGAGCACGGGCGCAGCTACTGCGGCGACTTCTTCCCCTGGTACAACACCGAGCATCATCACGTCGGGCTCGGGCTGTTCACGCCGCACGACGTTCACTTCGGGCTGGCCGCGGCGAAGCGCGAGAAGCGGGCACGCGTGCTCGCCGAAGCGTTCGCGAAGAACCCGGAGCGGTTCCCGAACGGGCGCCCGTCGCCGAGACCACTGCCGACCGCGGCTTGGATCAATCCGCCGAAGACGCGCGTCGAGGGCGAGGGGGTCGGAAACACCCCGACCTCCGAGTCGAGCCCGATCAAGATCGAGGCTGTGCGGTCATCCTTGGAAGCCGCTCTCGAGCGAACGCAACCCGAGATCCCGAATCCCAACATCGAAGAGCCGTGCATGGCCGTAGCTCAGTAAACTCACGAAGCGAGTGTCTCAAAGTCGTTGACAGGTTCCGCCTGCGCAGACCACCTTGATGGCCCCCGAGAGGCTGAAGGCGACGACCATTTCGAACGTCGTGATCGGGGTCAGGAAGTACCCCTCGTGCAGTCCCCTCGACTTGTCGTCGATCATCGCCCTCCCCGACGACCTCCACAGAGCCCTTGCCATCGCGACAATCGAAGACCGAACGGTCATGACGGAACTGGTCCGGCGGGCCGTCCAGGAATGGTTGAAGCGCCGCGAGCGCAAGAAGGCGAGGAAAGCCACTTCCCGATGAAGACCCGAGGCATGGGGAGCCTGTACCGCCGCGGCAAGACATGGTGGGTGCAGTACTCCTTCCGCGGTCGCCTGTACCGCGAATCGTCGCGCTCACAAGTGCGCGCGGTGGCCGTGCGGCTGCTGCGCATGCGGCAGGCCGAGATGGCGCGCGGGCGCCTGGCGGCTCCCGATGCCGAGAAGGTGACGTTCGACGACCTGGTCGAGCTGATCCGCGCCGACTACATTCAGAAGCAGAACCGGACGTGGGACCGCGTGGAGCATGCCCTCAAGCACCTCCGCCCCACGTTCGAGCGGATGCCGGCCGTGGCGATCAGCTATGGCGACGTCTCGCGCTACATCTCCGCGCGTCTGGACGCGGGTGCAGCCCGTGGAACGGTCCACCACGAGGTCGCGGCGCTCGGGCGCATGCTCAAGCTGGCCGTCCTTGCAGGCCTCCTGCATGTGCGCGTCCCGCTCCCGGTCCTCAAGCTCGACAACGTCCGGAAGGGCTTCTTCACCGACGACGAGGCGCGCCGCGTCCTGAAGCACCTGCCCGACTGGTAAGCCCCGCCGATCGAGTTCGCGTGGCGCACCGGCTGGCGCATCGGCGAAGTGAAGGCGCTGACGTGGGCGCAGGTGGACTTCGCCGCGGGCACGGTCCGCCTCGAGCCTGGGACGACCAAGAACCGCGAGGGCCGCATCTTCCCCTTCGCCGCCTCACCGATGCTGGCCGCACTCCTGCGGGAGCAGCTCGCGCGCACGCAGGCGTGGCAGCGCAAGCACGGCCAGGTCGTGCCGTGGGTCTTCTGGCGGCTCGGAGCGCAGCTTGGCGACCACCGCGACACGTGGATGCGGGCCTGCCGGCTCGCCGGGCTGCCGGGCCGGCTCGTGCACGACCTGCGCCGGAGCGCGGTGCGCAACCTCGAGCGGGCGGGCGTCCCGCGTTCGGCCGCGATGAAGCTGACGGGGCACCTCACCGAGTCCGTCTACCGCCGGTACGCGATCGTGTCCGAGGCCGACCTCAACGACGCGGTGCGGCGTCTCGTGGCGTATCAGCAGGGAACGTCGGCCGCGACGAGCACACAGGGCCGAACAAGCACAGTCCCAGCACAAATTCGCGCAATCGCGGCACCCGGCGAGCTATGCGACGATGCGGCGCTCGACACGGCCGCCCGCGGAACTCAGCGAATCACTTCGACTTCGGCCGACTCCCCTTTCGCCGCTGATCGCCCGGCGACCGTTCCGGAGCTCCACGCCCACTGGAAGTTGAATGCTGGACCCGGGGATTCAGGAGTAGGCGCAATAGCGCCGGAAGCCGCGTCACATGCGGCTGAACCCGACGGCGCGGAAACCGATAAGGACCGATAGTTCCTGTGGCGGCGCGAGCGTTCCAGCACAGTAGTGACACAGCGGACTCGCCTCGACGAAGGGGGCATTCCTGCGGCGACTCTCAGGCGGTCTCGCGCTGCTCGTGCTCGAGGATGACAACCGCGGCGGGGTCGCTCAGTTCGAACTCGCCACGAACCATGGCCTCGAACAGCACCTGGCGAAGCATCTCCTCACGCTCCTTCGCCAGCTGCTCGTCCGTCGCCCCCCGCTGCTTTCGGCTCTCTAGGAGCT
>CAILLO010000060.1 GCA_903835065.1 uncultured Eubacteriales bacterium | reverse complement strand
TGGATAATCATAGTGCACACACCTCTATGGAAACCCGAAAGTATCTGCAGGAGCATCCTGGCCGTTTCGAATTTATATTCACCCCTAAACATGGTTCATGGCTCAACATGATCGAAAGCTTCTTCGGCAAGTTCGCGAGAGTCTGTCTGCGAGGTATCCGGGTCGAGACAAAGGACGAATTGGTCCAGCGCATCTACCAGTACATGGATGAGATCAATGCACAGCCCGTGATCTACCGTTGGAAGTACAAGATGGACGAGGTGGCCGTTTGATGATTTGCATATTCATCTGCAATACGTTGTACTAGATTCCAGGAAATGCGGACGCGAGGATCATGAAGCGTCTACCAAGTGAACAGCGCCCAAGAGGCCACGAGGACCCCGAATCCTGCGAGGACCAGGTAAAGCGCCTTCGGGGGGCGGTGCCCGTCGTGGAGGATGAAGAGCGCCACCAGCGCCGACGCACAGAACGCATCCAGCGGCAGGGCCAACCAGGGGGAGATGCCCCTCGTCAGGATCCACGAAATCGCGAAGAGTCCGCCGGTCAGCAGTTCTACGAAGGCATAGCGTCCGGAAATCGGCGCCTTGCAGTACCGGCAGCGGCGGCCCAACGCGAGGAAGCTGAAGACGGGAACCAGGTCCAGTGCGGCGAGGTCGTGGCCGCACTTCGGGCAATGCGATCGTCCGCGCACGAAATCCTCTCCGTTCGGTATCCGGTAGATCAGAACGTTCAGAAAACTGCCTATGAACAGACCGAGAACACCGGAAATCAAGGTGAATGCAATATCAATCCCGCTCATGAAGCCTCCTGCCGTATCCTATGGTATGTCCGCATCGTGCGCGATATCGTATACAATATAAAATAGACTCGTCATATACCTGTTCGTTATACCTCAAGTTGTGTCGTATAATCAAAGAACGGGGCAGGACATGCCCCTGCGCGCACCTCGAGCCAGTCAAACCTGAACCGGAACGGAGAGAGGAATGAAAAAGCTCGGTGAAATCCTGGTCGAATCGGGGATGATTTCTCTGGAGCAGATCCAGCAACTGCTCGAAGACCAGAAGTCCACAGGAAAGAAGCTCGGCGAACTGATCGTGGAGAAGGGCATTCTCACCGAGCAGCAGATTCTGAACGCCCGCGAATACCAGATCAAGATTCCATACGTCGACTTCGCCACGCTGGCGATCGACCCGGATGCACCCGGTCTGATTTCCGAAGCCCTGGCGAAGAAGCATTGTCTGATTCCGATCGGATTCGAGGCCGGTGATCTCGTCGTCGTGATGAACGATCCTCTCGACCTCGTCGCGATCGACGATGTCCGCTACGCGACAGGCAAGGACGTCCGCGCCAAGATGTCCTCGCGCTCCGATATACTGACCGCGATCGACCGGAGCTATGGACGAGAGAACGCCCAGAAGGCCGTCGCGGAGCTGCAGAAGGAATTCAACCTCGACGAGATCGAACGGATCGGCCAGGAGATCTCCTCCTCGGAGGTCGCTAACGCTCCGGTCGTCAAGCTCGTCAATTCGATCATCGAGCACGCGATCAAGGTCGGTGCGAGCGATATCCACATCGAACCGATGGAGGACCGCATGCGCGTCCGGATCCGCGTCGACGGCGAGTTGCAGGACATCATGAAGTCCCCGCGCGCGGCGCACGCCGCCGTCGTGACGCGCATCAAGATCATGGGCGGCATGGATATCGCGGAAAAGCGCGTGCCTCAGGACGGGCGCGTCGAGACCGTGATTGCGGGCAAGCAGGTCGACATGCGCCTTTCGATTCTCCCTCTGGTGACGGGCGAGAAAATCGTCATCCGAATCCTCGGGCGCACGGACGTCACCTTCAACCGCCAGGCTCTCGGTTTCTCCCCGGAGAACATGACCCTGTTCGACAAGATTGTGAAGAGCCCGCACGGCGTGCTCCTCGTTTCCGGCCCCACCGGTTCCGGCAAGACTACGACGCTGTACACGGTCCTGAAGGAACTCAACAAGATCAACACCAATATCGTGACGATCGAGGACCCGGTCGAATACCGAATGGCCGGCATCAACCAGGTCCAGGTGAACCTCAAGGCCGGCATGACCTTCGCGAGTGGTCTCCGCTCGATTCTCCGCCAGGACCCCGACATCATCCTGATCGGCGAGATCCGCGACGCCGAAACCGCGCAGATCGCGATACGGTCCGCCATCACGGGTCATCTCGTCCTGAGCACGATCCATACGAACGACGCCGCGTCGACGATTTCCCGTCTCGTCGACATGGGCATCGAACCCTACCTCGTCTCCACCTCCGTCGTCGGGGTAATCGCCCAGCGCCTCGTCAAGAAAATCTGCACGAAATGCAAGACCTCCTACAAGCCCGACCACGCGGAGATGATGATGCTGAAGCTCAAGGAACCCCGCCCTCTCTTCAAGGGAACCGGATGCCCGGCCTGCAACTTCTCCGGTTACAGCAAGCGCACCGCGATCCACGAGGTGATGCTCGTCGGCCGCGACATGCGCGAACTGATCGACCGCAGGGCTTCCGTGGACCAGATCAGAGCCCTCTCCACCCGCCTCGGTACGGTCTCCCTGATGGATACCTGTGCGAAACTCGTTCTGGACGGCGTCACGACCGTCGAAGAGATGATGAAGGTCACGTACACGATCGAGTGACCTCGGAGGGAGGAATCCGGATGGAACAGCCAGTTCACGAAACGCTGGAATTGATCCTCAAGGAGGCCGTTACCCGTGGGGCCTCCGACGTCCATATCACGGTCGCCCTTCCCCCGATGCTTCGCATCAACGGCCAGCTGATTCCCTACAACTCGCAGACGCTGACTCCAGTGGATACCGCCGGTCTTTGCCTTCAGATGCTCAACGAAAAGCAGCGGGCGATTCTCGAGGAACGCGGCGAGGTCGATCTCTCCTTCGTCCTGCCGGGTCTCAGCCGCTTCCGCGTCAACGTATACAAACAGCGGAAGAGCCTGGGCGCCGCAATCCGCATCATCTTCTCCAAGATCCCCACCCTGGACAGCCTGAACTTCCCTCCGATCATGAAGGACCTCGCCCTGAGGCCGCGCGGCCTCGTGCTGGTCACCGGCCCCACCGGCTCGGGCAAGTCGACGACTCTCGCCGCCATGGTCAACCACGTCAACCAGATGCGGAACAGCCACGTCCTGACGCTCGAGGAGCCGATCGAATACCTGCACCGGCACGGAAAGAGCATGATCAACCAGCGCGAGATCGGCGACGACAGCCAATCGTTCGCCGCCGCGCTCCGTTCCGCGCTCCGCGAGGATCCGGACGTGATCCTGGTCGGCGAGATGCGCGACCTCGAGACGATTTCCACGGCGGTCTCCGCCGCGGAAACGGGTCACCTCGTCATGTCGACGCTGCACACGACCAGCGCCCCGCAGACGATCGACCGCGTGATCGACGTCTTCCCTCCCTTCCAGCAACAGCAGATCCGGATCCAGCTGTCCGGTGTCCTCCAGGGCATCGTGGCGCAGCAGCTCCTCCCGACGATGGACGGCAAGGGACGCGTGGCCGCGCTCGAGATCCTGGTCGCCACGGACGCCGTCCGCAACATCATCCGCGAGGGCAAGACCCACCAGCTGCTCTCCGTGATCCAGACCAACCACAAGATCGGCATGGTCTCGATGGACTATTCCCTCGCACAGCTCGCCAGAGCCGGGCGGATCAGTTCCGACGAAGCCTATTCGCACTGTCAGGACCTCGAGACGCTCAAGCGCTTCATGGCGAACGCGAACTCGCCGTTCTGACCCCTGCCCGATAGGTCGGGCTGAAAGGAGCCAACGCGATGCCCCAATTCAGATATGTGGCCGTCAACGCCGAAGGCGTCCGCGTGAACGGTCTCGCCGATGCCGATAACCTGTCCATGCTCCAGCAGGCGCTTCGCGGCAAGGGTCTCTTCTGCACGGGCGCCAAGGAAGTGGAGCAGGACGGCGGTTCGTCGAAGGTCTCGATCAAGCGGGTCAAGACCAAGGAGCTTGCGGTCTTCTGCCGCCAGTTCGCGACCCTGATCACGTCCGGCGTGACCGTGGTCAAGGGCCTCGACGTCCTGTACCAGCAGACGGATGACAAGAATCTCAAGCAGATCATCGGCCGGATCTACGACGGCGTCCAGAAGGGGGAACTCCTTTCGGTCTCCTTCCGGAAGCAGAAGGAGGCGTTCCCGAGTCTGCTGATCAACATGATCGAGGCCGGAGAGGCCAGCGGTACGCTCGATACGGTCATGAACCGCATGGCGGCGCACTTCGAGAAGGAAAACAAGCTCCAGAACAAGATCAAGAGCGCGATGACCTACCCGATGGTGCTGGCCTGCGTGGCCGTCGTCGTCGTGATCGTCCTGATCACCTTCGTGCTTCCGACGTTCACCAACATGATCACCAACGTGGGTGGCAAGGTGCCGCCCACGACCCAGTTCCTGATGGGCGTGGCAGATTTCCTGAAGGGCTATTGGTACATCGTGATCGGCGTCCTGGTCCTCGGCTTCTTTCTTTGGCGCGCCTTCCTCCGCAGTGAAAGCGGACGGCTCAAGTGGGACACCTTCAAACTCAAGGTGCCGATTCTCAAAAAATCGCTCGTCCTGATCTACTCCGCCCGCCTGACCCGCACCTTCTCCACGCTCCTCTTCAGCGGCATCCAGATGCTGTCCGCGATCGAGATCACCTCCCGCATCGTCGGCAACCAGTTGATCATGAACCAGATGATGAGCGCGCGCGAAGAGATCCGCAAGGGCATCACCCTCTCCTCCGCGTTCAAACGGATCACGATCCTACCGCCCATGCTCCAGAGCATGATCATGATCGGCGAAGAATCCGGCATGCTGGACAGCGTTCTCGAGAAGACGGCGAACTTCTACGACGAAGAAAGCGATTCCGCGATCCAGCGCCTCGTCGGACTGCTCGAACCCCTCATGATCGTGGTCATGGCTGTCATCATCGGTTTCGTCGTCATCTCCATCGCGCTCCCGATGTTCGGCATGTACGGGGCCATCGGCGGATAGCCACTCAGAAAGGGGACGGTTTCATGATACTTTCCATCGACATGGGCAGCCACAATCTCCACTTGGTCGAAGGCCGGGTCCGCGACCGCACGGTCGAGATCGTGCATGCGACGGTGCAGCCGATGGCGCAGGGAACCCTCGTCGACGGCGTGGTCAAGGACCATGCCGGCATCGAGATGGCCATCCGGAGCGCCCTGGCCAAGAACTCCTTCCGCTCCACCGGGACGATCGTCACCATCAACAGCACCCAGATTCTGATCAAGGAACTCGAGATTCCGGTCGCGGGTCCCAAGGAGACCGCCGACATGGTCCGCTTCGAGATCCTGCAGTCCAGCGGCGGATCCAAGGACCTGGTCGTGCAGTCCGTCTCCTCCGGCACCTCGACGACCCCGAAGGGCGCGAAGGTCTCGAAGGTCCATGCGATGGCTCTCCAGCAGGAACTCGTCTCCGACTACTACCAGATGCTGAAGAACGTGAAGCTCTCCCCGATCGCGCTCGACGTCCACCAGAACGCCCTGGTGAAACTCTTTTCCGGCGGCCTGGTCAACGACCGCCCTATGGAGGGCCGCTCCGTGATCCTCGTCGACCTGGGCGCCACCTCGACGAGCGTCTACATCTTCACCAACGGCATACTGGCCTATTCCCGCCTCCTTCCGGTCGGCTGCAGCGAGGTGGAGCGCTACCTGATCTTGCAGCGGAATGGCGAAGGAGCCGACCACGGGAAGTCGCTTTCCGACTTCGACCTGACGGTCGACGCACTCCGCGCCAACACGGAATTGGCCGACGACATCGTCCGCCCCTTCTTCAACATGGTCTCGGACGGCATCCAGCGCATCATCCAATACCACAAGGGACGCATCGACTCCTTCGCGCCCGACGACATCTTCCTCTTCGGTGGGGCGACGGCTTACAAGGGCATGCCGCAGACGCTTGGCAGCATCCTGAACATGAGCGTGGAAGCGATTCGGACGATGAGCCGCATTCAGGCACCGAAGGACGTCCGCATCGCAGACTTCATCAACGCCTGTGGCGCGATGATTCGACTGGACTAGTACAACGTTTTGCAGATGAATATGCAAATCATCAAACGGCCACCTCGTCCATCTTGTACTTCCAGCGGTAGATCACGGGTTGAGCATTGATCTCATCCATGTACTGATAGATACGCTGGACCAACTCTTCCTTTGTA
>CAILLO010000059.1 GCA_903835065.1 uncultured Eubacteriales bacterium | reverse complement strand
TCCGACGTCCTCGAGGCCTGCGGCATCCGCGGCGCCGCGGTCGTCGTGGCCGCCACGCGCGACGACCACGTCAACTACAGGGTCGCCCGCTTCGCGAAGACGATCTGCGGCGTTCCCGACGTCGTCGCCTGCATTTCCAGCCACTCGCACCTCGACTCGCTCGTCCCGCCCGGCATCCGGTTCGTCCGCCCCGCCCAGTACGCCGCGGATTCCGTTCTGGCGGCCGTCCTCTATCCCGTCGCACAGCCGGACCTGCTGCACAAAAGGGTGATATAATCGCCCCATGAAGCCCATCATCGAGAAGATCGCGGCATACTTCGCACGACACCGCCGCCTGCAGAACGTCCTGGTCGTCGTCGGATGCCTGTGTCTGATGACCCTGGTGGGGCGCGTCTTCTTCCTGCACGACCTCGACATCTCGATCATCATCATGCTGTACCTCCTCACCGTGCTGTTCATTTCCCGGTTCACGACCGGCTACCTGTCCGGCATCGTCGCCTCCGTGCTCGCCGTCTTCCTATTCAACTACTTCTTCACCGAACCCTATTTCAGCCTCGCCGCCTATGACTCGAAGTACCCGCTGATCTTCCTGATCATGCTCGCCGTCTCCCTCCTCACCAGCGCGACGACCGTGCGCATCCGCCGCTCGGCCGAGGAGCGCATCCGATTGGCGCGCCTGCAGGAGAAGACGCAGCAGGACTTCGAAGCGGAGCGGCTCCGCAGCACGATCCTCCGTTCGCTGTCCCACGACCTGCGCACGCCCCTGACCAGCATCTCCGGCGCCGCGAGCCTGCTGGCCGAGGATTCGCGGGAAATGACCGACGACGAGCGACGGCGGCTGCTGTCCGATATCTACGCGGAATCGATCTGGCTGAACCGGTTCGTCGAGAACATGCTGAGCATGACCCGCATCGACGACCACCTCCTGAAGCTCCAGACCACCTCGGAGCTCGTCGAGGAGCTCGTCGGCGAGGCCGTGAACCTCGCGCGACGGCGGATCGCCGGCCTGCACGTCGAGGTCGCCATCCCGGACGAGCCCGTGCTCGTGGACGTCGATTCCTCCCTGATCGAGGAGGTGCTCCTCAACCTGATCGAGAACGCGGCGGTCCACACGCCGCTGGGCGAGCGGATCGAGGTGCGCGTGCGCCTCGAGGGCGGGTCGGCCGTCTTCTCCGTGCGCGATTACGGGCCGGGCATCCGCCCGGACGAGTTCGGTCGGCTCTTCGAACGCTATTTCGTCGGCACCGAGCCGCGGTACGATTCGCGGCGCGGGCAGGGCATCGGCCTGTCGATCTGCCGGACCATCGTGCAGGCGCACGGTGGCGGCATCACCGCTGAGAACCACCCGGAGGGCGGCGCCGTCTTCGAGTTCTCGCTGCCGGGCCGGAAGGAGGGCGCATGAATCCGAAGACCTTCGTCCTGATCGTCGAGGACGACGCGCCCATCGCGAATTTTCTCGAGACGGCGCTGCACACGCAGGAGTACCGGACGATGACCACGCGCACCGGGGAGATGGGCGTGTCCCTCGCCCTGAGCTGGAACCCGGACGTCGTCCTGCTCGACCTCGGCCTGCCCGACCTCGACGGGATCGAGGTCATCCGCCGCATCCGCAAGGTCTTCTCCGTGCCGATCCTCATTCTATCGGCCCGCCACCAGGACCACGACAAGATCGAGGCGCTCGACGCCGGCGCGGACGACTACCTGTCGAAGCCGTTCAGCGTGCCCGAACTCCTCGCCCGCATCCGGGCCGTGCTGCGCCGCGTGGAGAAGGACCCGTCCGGCCTCGCCGTCGAGGGCGCGTTCGACTACAAGGACCTCCGGATCGACTTCGACGCCCGCCTCGTCCGGGTCCGCGAATCGACCGTCCACCTGACGCCGATCGAGTACGACATCCTGTGCCTGCTGGCCCAGCACCACGGGCGCGTCCTCACGCACCAGTTCATCCTGGAGCGCATCCGCGGGCAGTACCAGAACGCCTCCGACTCGCAGGCGCTGCGCGTCTTCGTCTCGAACCTCCGGCGCAAGGTCGAGCGGAATCCCGCCGATCCCGAATACGTGCTCACCGAAGTCGGCGTGGGGTACCGCCTCAACGCCGAGTAGCGCGGCGCGCGGCCTCAGCTCTTCGTGAAGAGAAGCCGGATCCGCTTCCGGAAACGCACGGCCCCGGTGACGACCAGCAGGAAGGTCCCCGGTCCGGCGACGAGCAGCGTCCACGGCACCGGGGGAGGCGTCGCGCGCCCCGCCGAGACGACCTCGGCCGACAGCGCGTGCAGGTCGAAGTCCCCTCCATGCTCCGCGCACGCCCGGTGGAACACGGCGACGATGCGCAGCCGGTCCCCGACGACCCCGTAGCGGCCCAGGACGAGCGAGGGCGGCAGCATCGACGCCGGCGCCCAGACCCCGACCGCGTTGGCGCCGTCCGACACGTTCACCCAGACGTGGTCCCCGCGCTCGAGCCGGTCGCCGATGGCCTCGCCTTCGAAGACGACGGTCCTGCCGTCGTAGGCGTCGGCGTTCTCGATCAGGTCCGTGCTGCTCGCCGGGGCGGGGGTGAAGGTCTCCGCGGCCGTCGGAGACGCTGCGGCCGTCGAGGCGGCCACGGTCCCCCCCGCGGTGCACAATCCGACAAGCAGCGCCGTCGTAGCGGCCGCCGCGAGCACGAGAACCAACGGCAGGGAACGCGACGCGCGACTCACCGTCTCCTCCCGTTCCGGAGCAGCGTCGCTCCCAGCGCGAGGATGGACAGGAACTCCAGCCTCGCGAGCCACATCGTGACGAGATACACGATCTTGAGGCCGTCGGGCATGGATGCGGCGGTGACGCCGATGCTGAGTCCCACGTTGCCCGTGACGGAGGCCGATTCGAAGGCGGATTGCGCGAAGGGGATCCCGTACAGCATCCCCGCCAGCGTGGCGGCCGAGAACGTCGCGATGTAGGCGAAGACGATCAGCATGGCGCCGCGGATGGATGCGTCGTCGAGCTGCGTGTCCCGGACGTGGTGGATCCGCACGACGGTGACCATGGATTCGGGCGCGCCGAGCTTGCGGACGTCCCGCGCGAACGACTTGACGATGATGCCGACCCGGAGGGCCTTGAATCCGCCGGCCGTCGAGCAGGCGCTTCCCCCGAGGAGCATGGCGACGATCAGCGCGAACAGCGCGAGGTCGCCCCACTCGTGGTAGAACTGGCGCGCGTAGACCGTCATGAACCCGGTCGTCGTATGCCCGGAGATCAGCTGATAGAAGCCCTTCCGGAACAGCGCGATCGCGTCGGGGTAGACGCCGTCCCGCATGAGGCCGGCCGAGGCGACAAGCGTGAGGACGACGACCGTGATGGAGAACGTGACGGTCTCGAGGTTCTTCCGGATCTCCGACCGCTGCCCGGACAGGACCGCGTAATGCAGCGCGAAGTTGAAGGAGCCGATGAGGAAGAAGACCGCCGTCGTGACTTCGAAGACCAGGCTGTGGTAGTAGAGGATGTTCTGGGACATCGGGGCGAACCCGCCGGTGCTCCAGGCGGCCATGAAGATCCAGAGGCCGTGGAGGAAGGCCCGGCCCGGCGGGAGTCCCGCGACGATCCCCGCGCCCCACAGCGCCGCCGTGCCGACGCCGAGATAGACTAGGCTGATGATCCAGATCGAGCGGGCGGTGTTGACGACGTTCGGGGTCAGGCGCTCGTCCTTCCCCTCGCCGACGTACATCTTGTAGGCGCCGTTCGTGCCCTTGAACAGGAAGGCCAGCGCGAGCACCACGATGCCCTGGCCGCCGAGCCAGGTCAGGAGGTGGCGCCACATGTTGACGCCGTCCGAGACGTGGTCCAGGTCCTGGATCAGCGTCAGGCCGGTCGTCGTCAGCCCGCTCATGACGTCGAAGCAGGCGTCGAGATAGGAGAGGTAGCCGCCGCTCAGATAATAGGGCAGCGCGCAGAAGAGCATGCCGAAGAACCAGGACAGCGCGGTGACGGCCATCCCCTCGCTCCACCCGAGCTTCCGGCCCCTGTGCCGCGCGAAGGCGAGCGCCACGGCACCGCCGCAGAGAATCGTCGTGGAGCTTCCGGTGAGGAAGACGAGCGCGATGGTCCACTCGCCGCGCACCAGCGCCGTGACCAGAGGAATCCACTGTAGCGCGCCCAGTCCGGCGACCACGAGACCGACGGGATAGGCGACCGCCGCGAAGCGCCCGCCGGTGCGGTCCGTCATCGCCCTACCTCGCGAAGAACAGGGAAATCAGCAGACCGGCGAGGACCAGCAGACCGGCGAACCCGATCTCGGCCGCCACGCCCAGCAGCGCGTTCTTCGTCCTCGTCTTCATGTCGCCTCGCTTCCCTGGTCAGCGGAACCGGCCGAGGAACTCGTCCATTGCATCCTTGCGCACCAGGGCGATCACATGGTCTCCGTTCCGGAAGGGCGTCCCGTCGACCGGAACGATCACCTGCTGGTCCCGGACCAGGGACAGGATCTCCGTTCCCGGCGGCAGGCCGCAGTCGGCGGTCCTGCGCCCCACGACCGCCGAACGACTCGAGACGGTCGCCTCCTTGATCCGATACCGGCCCGCATAGGTGGCCAGCATGCGGTTCACGTCGCCCCAGTCGACCTCGAGCTCGAGGATGTCGGCGATCAGCGCCGTGCTGCTGACCGCCGCGTCGACGCCCAGGCAGTTGAACACGTTGATGTTCTTCGGGTTGTTCACCCGCGCGACCGTCCGCGGCACGGCGAAGTAGTTCTTCGCCAGCTGGCAGGCGACGAGGTTGATCTCGTCGTCGCCGGTCGCGGCGATCAGGATGTCGGCCCGCTCGACGCCGGCGTCCCGCAGGTACGCGACGTCGGTGCCGTCCCCGTGGATCAGGGTGACCCCGAGGCTCGTCATCTCGCAGACGATCTTGTCGCACAGCCGCTCGTCCGCCTCGACGAGGACCAGCTGGTGCCGTTCGGGTGCGAGCGTCTTCGCGAGATAGTACCCGACCTTGCCGCCACCCACGATCAGGATCCTCATGACGACGCCTCCCGCGCTCCGTCCGCGGCGTCCGACCCCGACGTCAGCATCGCGCCGATGCGCTCGACCGCCAGCATCGTCGGGCACAGCGTCCGCAGCCCCATCGAGCGGAAGACCTTCTCCCGCTCGGGGTCGTAGATGCGCGTGACGACGTTGGGCACGTGGAAGATGCCGCGGGCGACCTGGGAGATCATGACGTTCATGTTGTCGTCGTCCGTGACGGCGGCCAGCGCGTCGGCCTTTTCGATGCCCGCGCTGCGGAGGACGTCCTCGTCGATCGGCATGCCGGCCAGGGTCATTCCGTTGAAGCCCGAGCCCAGCAGTTCGAAGTCCTTCTCGTCGCTGTCGACCACGACCACGTCGTGGCCCTCCTCCGCCAGCGTCCGCGCCAGGTTCGATCCGACCTTGCGGCATCCGGCGATGATGATGTACACCGATTGCGCCCCCCTTCGGTTGAGTCCCGTCCAGAAATCTTACTCCGGCGAAGGGTATCCGGAGCGTTACGATAGTCCGCCACGGTGTTAAGAAAGTATAAGTTTTCCATTGTGAAGCCTTTATGAGGAAGAACCGCATCCTTATGTCTTGCAAATACCAAGCGGGGTGCTACAATAACCTGATTGCGAAAATCGGATGCAGAAAGTCAGGATGCCGGAAACCATGACCATCAAGAGCGCACTCCTCGGCCACCCCCTCAAGAACGAGGACATCAAGACCGAAAAGCTCTCCCGTCTCTGGGGCCTCCCCATCATGGCCAGCGACGCCGTCTCCTCGGTCGCCTACGCCATCGAGGAGATCCTCATCGTCCTCGTCCCCGTCCTCGGCTTCGCCGCGTTCGGCTACGTCCCCTACGTCGTCGTCGCGATCCTCCTGCTCCTCACGATCCTCGCGTTCTCCTACTCGCAGATCATCCGCCACTACCCCAACGGCGGCGGCGCCTACAACGTCTCCAAGGAAAACCTCGGTCGCATGCCCTCCCTGATCGCCGCCGCAGCCCTGGTCGTCGACTACGTCATGACCGTCGCCGTCAGCGTCTCGGCCGCCACCATGGCCATCACCGCCGCGGCCCCCGAGCTCTTCCACTACCGGGTCGAGCTCTCGGTCGGCTTCGTCCTCCTGATCACGCTCGGCAACCTGCGCGGCATCCGCGAATCGTCCGTGGTCTTCGGCATCCCGACCTACGCCTTCATCGTCTCCATGGGCGTCATGATCCTCACCGGCCTGATCCGCCTCGCGACCGGCCACCTCGCGCCGATCGCCTACACGCCGGACCAGCTCGCCGCACTGCCCCAGCAGCTCTACCAGGGCCTCGTCATCCTCCTCGTCCTGCGCGCCTTCGCCTCCGGCTGCTCCGCCCTCACCGGCGTCGAGGCCGTCAGCAACGCCGTGCCGTCCTTCCGCGTGCCGTCCCAGCGCAACGCCCGCCACGTGCTCTTCCTGCTCGCCGGCGTCATCATCCTGATCTTCGGCGGCACCGCCATCCTCGCGCTCAGCCTGCACGTCATCAGCATCGGCGGCACGACCGTCACGGCCCAGATCGCCCAGTCCGTCTTCGGCCGCACGCTCATGTACTTCGTCATCCAGGCGACGACCGCCCTGATCCTGATCCTCGCCGCGAACACCGCCTACAACGGCCTGCCGCTGCTCCTCTACATCCTCGCGCACGACAGCTTCGTCCCGCGCCAGTTCTCGCACCGCGGCGCCAAGCTCAGCTTCTCCAACGGCATCCTGTTCATCCTCGTCGCCGCCTCGGCCCTGATCATCGCCTTCAAGAGCGACCCGCACAACCTGATCCCGCTCTACTCCGTCGGCGTCTTCATCTCCTTCACGCTCTCCCAGTACGGCATGTTCCGCAAGTGGCGCCGCGACAAGGAGAAGGGCTGGAAGTACAAGTCCCTGATCAACCTCCTCGGAGCCGTGGTGACCGGCGTCGGCACGATCGTCGTCTTCTCGTCCAAGTTCCTCGAGGGCGCCTGGATGCTCGCGATCGTCATGCCGTTCCTCATCCTCCTGATGCTCTACGTCCGCAACCACTACGACATGGTCGAGAAGCAGCTCGAGCTCAAGGAGTTCGCGCCCTACTACAAGTGCTCCGCCGGCAAGCGCGGCAAGCCCGGCGCCCCCGTCGTCGTGCTGCTCCAGTCGATCAACAAGGCCGCGCTCAAGGCCATCAACTACGCCAACTCGATCTCGAACAACGTCACGGTGCTGCACGTCTGCCGCTACCCCGACCACGCGCGCGAACTGCGCGAGCAGTGGACCGCGCTGGGGAATCCGCTCAAGCTCGAGATCATCGAGAACCCCTACCGGGATATCACCAAGCCGCTCTCCGCCTACGTCCTCGAGCGCGAGAAGACGCTGGAGCACGGGCAGAACCTGACGGTCATCCTGATCAAGTACGTCACGAGCCACTGGTACGACCTGATTCTGCACAACCAGACCACGTACTACCTCGAGCGGGCCCTCAGCCACTTCCGCAGCGTTACCTCCGTGCTCGTCCCCTACCACTACTCCATCGACAAGACCGTCGTGAGGGACATCGAGCTCGACGACTAGAGCGGGCGGCTACGGTCGCGCCACGCTACAGCTTCAGGTCCCTCCGGTCGTAGGCCAGGTACGTCACGACCACCGACGCCACGATGATAAGGGCCGACAGCACGACGAAGACCGGCTCGTAGCCCATGCGATCCAGCACCGGCGCCGCCGCGAAGTACTTGAACGGCGTCAGGTAGCGCAGGAAGCCGAGGTTCTTGTTGATGTCGACCACGATTGAGACCACGTAGGTCACGAGCATCACGGTCGTCGCGAGGCTCGCGGCGGACCTGGGCCGCTTTCCGACCGCGGCGATGGCCGAGCCGAGGAACAGGAACACCAGTTGCACGATGAACATCGCGCCCATGAGCAGCAGAATCTCGTCCGTCATGTTCTCGCCGGCCGCGTACTGCTCCACGACGGCGAACGACAGGCCGAGGCTCACGAGGTTGAGCACGGTCACGTTCACGAAGGCGGCGGCGAGCTTCGCGGTCACGATGCGGCTGCGCGACGCGGGCTTGACCATGAGGAACTCCGACGTGTGGTCGCGCTCCTCCTTGGCGAGGATATTGGCACCGAGCAACGCCGCGTGGATCGCCACCATGAGCAGGAGGTACAGGTAGAGCATGCCGTAGAAGCCGCTCGCCTTCATCACGTCGAGCCCGGCGAACCCGAGCGCGGCGGACAGCGAGGCGGGCATCTGCTTCATCAGGTCGGCGATGCTGGTGCCCGACGTGGCGTAGGCGGCGTACTTGGCCATGCCGGCGTAGATCATCAGCACCATGCCGACGCACCACCAGATCAGCGATTTCCGGTTGGCCCTGAGTTCTCTCCAGAAGACGTTCATCGTTGGGTCCTCCCTGGCGGACGGGTCCGCCGGCGTCACCGCGTCGCGGCGTCGGGCCTCGCGGCCTCCGACGTCACAGCGCCTGGACGTCCTTCTTCGCGAACACGGCGAAACTCGCCCCGACGGCCACGACGACGACCGCGACGGCCACGAGGCAGAAGCCCGTCTCATAGGCCGCGTTCTTGAGGATGTAGCCGATGTCGAAGTACTTGAAGGGCGTGAAGTAGCGGATCGCGTCCTCGCCGACGACGGCCCCGAGCAGCCCGACGATGTAGAACGCGAACACGCCGGGTAGCGAGACCGCCACCACCGACTTGACCTTCTTCGCGGCGACGCCGTAGAGCAGGCCGAGCGAGGCGAAGATCACCTGCACGAAGAACATCGTGGCGGACAGCAGGACGAACAGCCCCGCGTCGAAGTCCGGCCCCTGGGCGGCCGCGACGGGAATCGTGACGGCCAGCAGGACGACGTTGGTCGCGACCAGCAGCACGAGCACCGCGAGCGCCTTCTGCGCGAGAATGCTCCAGCGCGCGCGCGGCTTGGTCAGCAGGAAGTCCGCGGTGCTGCCGCCGATCTCCCGGCCGATGGCGCCGACGCCGAGGTTGGCCGCCTGGATGGCCCCGCAGAGCACGATGTAGGTGAAGGCGAAGGCGTAGAAGCCGGACACGGTCTTGAGCGTGCCGATGACGAAGCCGAGGGCCGCCTGCGCGACCGGCGGGAAGTTCTTCAGCACGTCCTCGAACGCCGAGATGTCGTTCCGGATGGCCCCGAAGAGCAGCAGATAGAGCGACCCGAAGGCCGCGAGCGACAGCGACCAGATCAGCGTCGACCGGCGCTGGGACCGGAGTTCCTGCAGAAAGACGTTCATCCTGCCTCACTCCTCCTTCGTGTAGTAGTGCATGAAGATCTCCTCGAGCGTGGGTTCTTCGACCCAGAGGTTCCTCACGTGCACTTCGGCGAGGCGCTTGACCATCCCGTCGACGTCGCCCTTGAACAGGAAGCTGACCGTGCCGCCCTTGCGCTCGAGGTTGCTCACGCCGTCGACGGCGAAGCGCGCGTCGGCCGCCGCGTCGCACTCGACGCTGAACTTCTTGTAGTTGTCGCGCGTCAGGTCGCTCATCTTCTCGAGCTTGATGATGCGGCCCTCCTTGATGATGGCGACGCGGCTGCACAGGCGCTGGACCTCGTCGAGCACGTGGGAGGACAGCAGGATCGTCGCGCCCTTCGCGTTCTCCTGGCGCAGCAGCTCGAAGAACTTCTGCTGCATGAGCGGGTCGAGGCCGCCGGTGGGCTCGTCGAGGATGATCAGCTTCGGCTCGTGGAGCAGGCCCTGGACGATGCCGACCTTCTTGCGGTTGCCGTACGACAGGTCGTCGATGCGGCGCTTGAGGTCGAGGTCCATGTACTCGGCCAGTTCCTTGATGCGCTTCGTGCAGTCCTTGCCGTAGAAGCTGGCGGAATACTTCAGCAGGTCGATGACCTTCATCTTGTCGTAGTAGAACACCTCGGAAGGCAGGTAGCCGATCTCCTTCGCGATCTCGGGCGCTTGCTTCACGCAGTCCTTGCCGAAGATCGTCGCGGAACCGCTGGTCGGGCGGATCAGCGACAGCAGCGTGCGAATCGTGGTCGACTTGCCGGCCCCGTTCGGTCCGATGAAGCCGAAGATCTCGCCCTCCTCGACGTCGAAACTGACGTCGACGATGCCGCGGGCCTTTCCATAGGACTTGGTCAGATGGTGGATCTCGATGACGTTCATGCGTCTTCCTCCTTCAGGAACAACCTCGATCGCGCTCCGTCGGCCTCGCCCCTGGCGGGCTCAGTCGGCGGTCCACTTCCTCATCAGCTCGGGGTCGATCAGCCGGATCGAGCCGGCCGGCGCCCCCAGGATCCGCTCGTAGAAACCCGCGTAGGCCGCGGCGGCCGACAGCACGCGCTCGAGGCGGGCCGCCCCGTCCCCCGGGCCCTGCACGGGCGTCAGCAGCAGCTCGGTCACGATCGCCTCGCTCAGCGCGAAGCCCAGGACCATGAACATATCCGCCGCGCGCTCCGTGTCCGGCGTGTCGAAGACGCCCTCCGCGACCCCCTGCCGCACGATCCGCGCAATCAGCGGCGACACGGCGCGCCGCCCCATCTCGTTGGCCCGCAGGCGCACGCGCAGGTTCTCCTCGCCGTACCAGGAGCGCATCAGCGAGAGCAGCATGTCGCGCTGGCCCGTCTTCCACTCCATGCCCACGGACATGACCTTCTGGAATTTCTCGAGCGCCCCGAGCCGCGGATCGTCGACGTGCGGTGCGATCTGCCGGACGCCCTCCTCGGTCAGCCGCTCCACGAACGCCTCGAGCAGCGCCTGCTTCGAGCCGTAGTAGTGGTAGAAGGCCCCCTTCGAGATCTTCAGCGCGTCGAGCAGGTCCTGGACGCTCATCGCCTCGTAGCCCTTGGAGTAGATCATCCGCTGTGCGGCGTCGAGAATCTCCCTGCGGCGCTCCGCGTTCTCCTTTTCGTTGACGGCGCGGGCCATCAGGCCGATTCCCTGGATTTGTGGAAGGCGATGGACAGCGGCAGCGACGCGCCGAGCAGGACGAGCCCGATGCCGATGCCCACGACCCAGACCATGGCGGGGTTGTCCATGAAGTACTTGATCGTCGGCTGGAGGCTCGTCAGGATATCGGTCTTCTTCACGAGGAGCAGGCCGGCGATCACCACGAGGTAGAAGGGCAGGTTCACGAAGACGTACACCTTGGAGAACGAGACCTTGAAATAGAGCGGGAGCAGGAAGGCGAAGAAGAGGCAGGCGTAAAGGAAGCCCCCGGCCACGATCACCGAGGTCAGGAACGGAGTCGCCGTGTCCTGCACGAACAGCGAGAGGAAGAGGCCCAGCAGGAGCGACGCCGCGACGTTCGCGAGCATCATGACGAAGGCGTAGGCGTAGCGCCCGACGACGACGGAGGACCGGCCGAGCGGCAGCGAACCGTAGAGCCGGTCCAGGCGGTTTTTCTCATAGAGCGAGAAGTACGTGCCGATGAAGGGCGCCGTGAGGACCATGGTGATCGCGACGGCGAGGAACGGGGCCTTGGCGACGACCGACAGCACGACGGCCAGCGCATAGAAGCCGGCCAGGATCGGGTAGTTCCGCTTCATGATGCGGTGGTCCAGGGCCATCGAGCGCAGGATGTCACGCATGGAAAGCCACCCCCTTGCTGACCGCGACGAGGATCTCGTCGAGGTTCGGCGTCGCGCCTCCGGCTCCGTTCAATCCGCGGAAGCCCTCGATCAGTCCGGCCTTGGTCCCGGTGTAGACGAGCCGGCCCTTGTCGATCAGCGTGACGTCGTCGGCGATCTTGTCGAGGTCCGACGTGATGTGGGTCGAGAAGAGCACGCTGCATCCGCTGCTGGCGCTCCGGTGCAGGGTGCCGAGCATCTCGTCGCGGGCGACGGGGTCGAGTCCGCTCGTCGGCTCGTCCAGGATCAGCAGCTTCGCCTCGTGCGACAGCGCGGCGGCCAGCATCAGCTTGAGCTTCATGCCGCGGGACAGGTCCTTGACCTTCTTGTCCGGCGGCAGCCCGAATTCCTTCGTGTAGCCGGCGAACGTCTCCGTGCTCCACCGGTCGTAGAACGGTCGGAGCGCGGCCTCGACCTCGCGGACGCTCCAGGCGTCCACGAAGGGGATCTCGTCGAAGACGACCGCGATATCCTGCTTGAACCGCCGCTCCTCGGCGAGGCCGTCCATCCCGAGGACGCGGACGCTGCCGCCGTCCCTCCGGGCCATGTTCAGGATCAGGCGGAGCGTGGTGGTCTTGCCGGCGCCGTTCTGGCCGACGAAGCCCATGATGTGACCGGCCGGCAGCGAGAAGGTCAGGTTGTCCAGCGTGAATCCGCTGTACTCCTTGCGGAGGTCGACGACGTCCAGAGCGTTGTCCATGGTGCCTCTCCTTTTTTGATAGACCGACGGTCGGTTTATCAGCCCATGATAGCCCTGCGCTTCGATGAAATCAAGAGGCGCGGTGTGCGTCCGAAGCCTTTCCGACGCCTCGGGGTTCCATCGTGAATCAAGGAGCACTCGGATGTATAATAGGAACCAACGATATACGATAGGAGTACACCAGAACACAATGCTAGGGGGACCCGCATGAGTGGCATCAGCGACAAGCAGCGGATCCAGCTGCTCCAGGACTCCCTCGATCGCGTCAGGAGCTCGTTGACCTTCGCGAACCGGGAGCTCGTGCTCCAGAACGAGCAGAAGGAGGCGCGAGCCGCCGAGCTGCTTGACGCGAACGCGGAGATTTCGCTGCAGTCCAAGCTTCTGGATATCCAGAAGGCCTTCTTCAGCGAGAAGGAACTCTTCAAGAAGACGCTGATGTCGATCGGCGACGCCGTGATCTCCGTCGACAAGAACGGGTGCGTCCAGATGATGAACGCCGTGGCCGAAGACCTGACCGGCTGGACTCATGCCGACGCCTTCGGCAAGCCGGTCGACGACGTCTTCGACATCATCGACGAGTATAGCAGGGAGCGGACGAACATCGTCGGGGACGTAAAGGCGAGCGGCGAAGTCCGCAGGCTCCTGAGCCACACGCTGCTGATCCGGAAGGACGGGGCGGAGGTGCGGATCGAGGACAGCGCCGCCCCCATCGAGGACGAGTTCGGCGAAGTCGTCGGAGTCGTCGTGGTGTTCCGGGACTATTCGACGACCTGGAACCGCCTCAACAGAATCGAATACCTGAGCTACCACGACGACCTGACGGGGCTCTACAACCGCAGGTTCTTCCAGGAGGAGCTGAGGCGGCTCGACACGAAGCGCAACCTGCCTCTGAGCCTGCTGATGGGCGACGTGAACGGCCTGAAACTGATCAACGATTCCTTCGGCCACCTCGTCGGGGACGAGATGCTCCGGAACGCCGCGGTCGCGATCGCCAAGGGCTGCCGCGCGGACGACATCGTGGCGAGGCTGGGGGGGGACGAGTTCATCATCATCCTGCCCCGGACGGACACCGAGGACACGCAGCGCGTCGTCGCACGGATCCGGCATCTCCTCCTTCGCGAGAAGGTCCACGGGCTGGAGATCTCCCTGTCGTTCGGGCACGGCACGAAGCGGGTCGAAACGACCGACATCCTGGATATCTACCGGGAAGCGGAGGACCATATGTACCGGCACAAGATCTTCGAAGGCGCGAGCGTCCGCAACGAGACCATCGGCCTGATCACCAGCACGCTGTTCGCGAAGAACGGGCGCGAGATGGCCCATTCGAGGAAGGTCAGCGAACTGTGCGCGTCGCTGTCCGAGAAGCTGGGATTCAGCACCGAGGACGTCAAGCTGATGACCCTGGCCGGCCTCATGCACGACATCGGCAAGATCGGCATCTCGGACGAGATCCTCAACAAGCCGGGGCAGTTGGACGCGGACGAGACGTCGGAGATCCGCAAGCACCCGGAGATCGGCTACCGGATCCTGAGCGCCGTGAAGGAGTTCTCCGACGTATCGGAGTATGTCCTCGAGCACCAGGAGAAGTGGGACGGCACCGGCTACCCGCAGGGCCTGAAGGGCGAGCGGATCCGCATCGAGGCCCGGATCATCGCCATCGCCGACGCCTACGACGCGATGACCACCCAGCGCACGTACAGCGCCGCCCTGAGTCCGGACGAGGCGAAGCGCGAGATCCGCCGCTGCGCCGGGACGCAGTTCGATCCGGCGATCGTCGACGTCTTCCTCTCGCAGGTCCTGTCCGAATTCCCGGCGGCCCCCGAGGTCTGACCCCGCGCTCCGACCCCGCGGCCCGAGCCCGTCGTTTGTGTTCGCCCACCCCCTTTGCTATCATCGACCCATGGACGACCCGCAGGACCCCGTTCCGCAGACTACCTCCGAGCCGGCGCCCCACCAGCGGCGCGTCCGCTACAAGGGCACGCATCCGCGCGCCTTCAAGGAGAAATACAAGGAGCTGCAGCCCGACAAGTACGCGGAGGACGTCGCCAAGGTCCTCCAGCGCGGCAGCACGCCTGCCGGCATGCACCGCCCCATCTGCGTCGACGAGATCATGGAGTTCCTGCAGGTCGCGCCGGGCCAGGTCGGCCTCGACGCCACGCTGGGCTACGGCGGGCACACGCAGGAGATCCTGAGCCACCTGGGTGCCTCGGGCCATCTCTTCGCCGTCGACGTCGATCCGCTCGAGCTGCCGCGCACGCGCGAACGGCTCGCGGGCCTGGGCTACGGCCCGGAGATCCTCACGGTCCGGCAGCTGAATTTCTCGGAGATCGACCGCGTCGTCGCCGAGTCCGGGCCGCTGGACTTCGTCCTCGCCGACCTCGGCGTCTCGTCCATGCAGATCGACGACCCCGACCGCGGATTCTCATACAAGCACGATGGTCCGCTGGACATGCGGCTCGACCCCCGCAAGGGCACACCCGCCGCCGCGCGCCTCCGCGAGCTGTCGCAGGCCGAGCTGGAGGGCATGTTCCGGGAGAACGCCGACGAGCCCTACGCCGCCGAGATCGCCCGGGCGGTGGCGGCCGAGCTCCGGCGCGGCACCCGGATCGAGACGACGATGCAGTTCCGCCGGGTCATCACGGACGCGCTGCGCTTCGTGCGCGGCCCCGACCGCGACGCGGAGGTCAAGAAGTCCTGCCAGCGCTGCTTCCAGGCGCTGCGCATCGACGTCAACGACGAGTTCCAGGCGCTGTACGACTTCCTCGAGAAGCTGCCCGCCGCGCTCGCGCCGGGTGGCCGCGCCGCCATCCTGTCCTTCCACTCCGGCGAGGACCGCCTGGTGAAGAAGGCCTTCCAGCACTACTTCCGCGAGGGCTTCTACCGCGACGTCGCGCCCGGCCCGGTCCGGCCGTCCGCCGAGGAGTGCGCCGCCAACAGCCGCGCGCATTCGGCGAAGTTGCGGTGGGCGATTCGGGCGTAGCTCACCCGACGACCCGGTCCCACAACTTCCAGTCGACGTGCGCCGGCTCGGGTTCCTCCGCGACGGCCATGCCGCGCAGCGCCGCCTCCATCCGCCCGCACTCCTCTGCGGCAATCGCATCCAGGACGTCCGGAGCCGCGTCGACGCCCGCCCGCGCATAGGCCAGCGCCGCGCACCCGTAGAAGGCGAGGCCCAGGCAGTGCGCCGCCACGTGGATCGTCAGCGCGGCGTGCGCGCAGGCCCGGGCGGCCGCCTGCGCCGCCGGGTCGCCCTCTGCGGCGGTCGCCGCGGCGTGGGCGTCATAGTTCGTCTGCTTGGCGTCCACGAACCGCACCCGGCCCTCGAGCCAGCCGACCGCGTTGCCCAGCGCCGCGCGCGGCCGCGGGTCCCCGGGGCGAGCGCGCTCGTAGACCGGCAGGACGTGCGCCTCGGCGTACGCGCAGGCCCATCGGACCAGCGTCGGCTTGCCCTGCGTTTCGATGAGCCGCGCCAGCGACCGGATCCACGGCGACTGGAAGGTCCCGAGCGTCTTCTTCGGTCGTATGCGCGCCATGCTATAGGTGATTCTTCAGGTTCTCCCACACGACCGCGTACGCGTGCGGCAGGAGAGGCAGGCGCTCGCGGATGATGCCGCGGTTGTACACGACCTGGCCCTTGCGCACGAAGCGATTGCTCAGCCGGTAGCCGGCGCGCGCCATCCGTCCGCCCTCGCTCATTCGGTCGCCTTCCTCATCTGGCGCAGGCTCCACGCGAACGAGACGACGACCAGCACCGCCATGAGCGCGAAGGACCGCCAGACCGCGGGGTCGGCGAGGTCGCCGCGGAAGATCGCGCGGGACGCGTCGACGACGTACTTCAGCGGGTTCGCGTCGCTCAGCGTGCGCAGCCACAGCGGCGCCAGCGTGAGCGGCAGCAGCATCCCGGACAGTAGCAGCAGCGGCTGCGAGAAGAAGTTCAGGATCGGGCCCATGGCGTCCTCGGAGCGGGCGATCAGGGCGATCGCGTACGACGCGGGCGAAATCGTCAGCGCGACGAGGACCATCAGCGCGGCGGTCAGCAGCACGGCCGGCGCCGTGATCACGAGGCCCAGCGGCAGGGACAGCACGAAGACGATCGCCGTCTGCACGAGCAGCGTCGTCACGTCCCGCAGCACGAGCCCGAGCAGCAGCGACAGGCGGCTCGCCGTCGTGACGCGCAGGCGCTCGATGATCCCGGAGCGGAGGTAGTCGATCATCCCGTAGCCGACGAACAGCGTGCCGAACAGGGCGATCATGACCAGCAGGCCCGGCGCGAACGAGTTGATCGAGCCGATCGAGCCCGCCGCCGACGCCCCGCCGGTATCCGAGACGTTCTTGAGCAGCGGTGCGAACAGGTAGAGGTAGCAGACCGGCTGGAACAGCGACGCCAGGATCCAGAACGGGCTGCGCAGCTCGATCTTCATGTAATGCAGATACTGGACCCAGGTGTCGACGACGGCCTTCTTCATGTCCAGCCTCCTCCGCCGCTGCCTGCGCCGCTGCCTGCGCCGCCCCCGCCCGCCGCCGCCTCGATCTCGGCTTCGGTCAGCGCGCGGCCCGTCACCTTCTGGAAGACCTCGTCGAGCGTGGGGCGCTTCATCTCGACCCGGGCGACCGCGATCCCCGCCTGAACCAGCCGCGGCAACGCCGCCGGCAGCACCGTCTCGCCGGACTCGACGAGCAGCTTGACCGAATTCTCCGTCGTCTCGAGCGAGCAGACGCCGCCCATCCCCTCGAGCAGCCCCGCGGCCTGCGCGACGTTCGCCGGGTCCAGCCCGATCTCGACCACGTCGCCCGAAACCTCGCGCTTCAGTTCCTCCGGCGAGCCCGCGGCCACGACGCGGCCGTGGTCCATGATGCACAGCGCGTCGCACAGCTGGTCCGCCTCGTCGAGGTAGTGCGTCGTGAGGAAGATCGTGATGCCCTCCCGGCGCAACGTGCGGATCACGTCCCAGAAGCGGGCGCGCGAATGCGGGTCGAGCCCGGTCGTCGGTTCATCGAGGAACAGCAGCTTCGGGTCGTGCATCACGCCCATGCCGAGGTCCACGTGCCGCCGCTGGCCGCCCGAATACGTCTGCACGATGCGCCTGGCGTAGTCGGCCATGTCGAACTGCAGGACGATGCGGTCGGCCTTGTCCCGCGCCTCGGCGCGCGTCAGCCCGTAGAGCCGCCCCTGCAGCACGAGGTTCTCGTAGCCGGACGCGTACTCGTACGCGCCGCCCTTCTGGCTGACGTAGCCGATGTCCTGCCGGATCCGCCGCGATTCCCGGAACAGATCGTGGCCGACGACGGTCGCAGTGCCCCGGGTCGGGGCCATCAGCGTGGTGAGCATGCGCATCGTCGTGGTCTTGCCGGCGCCGTTCGGGCCGAGGAATCCGTAGATCTCGCCCTCCCGGACGCGCAGGTCCACGTCGCGCACGGCCTCGACGCCCGCGTCCTTGCCCGTGCCCTTGTCCTTGCCCTTGCTCTTGAAGGTCTTGCAGAGTCCCTGGGTGACAATCATATCCATGGGTGCCATTGTACCCCGGGCGGGGGCGGTTGGGAACCGGCCGGTTCGGGCCCTGTGCCTCGGTCGACGCAGGTGTGGTGAATGGATTCCATTCGTGTCCATTTCAAATGAATGGATTCCAATCGTGTCCATTTCGCGAGTATAATCATGAACATCTACTCGTAAAACAGCCTGCCTGGAAATCCACGACATACGGAATGGACGTTCGATGGACGTTCGATGGACGATCGATGGGCATTGGGAGGAATCGGGCATGGGCAGCCGGAACCAATGGGAAGCGACCCGCCGGGAGCTGATCCTGGACTACCTGTTGGAGCACAAGGGCTTCCTTCTCGCGAGCGAAGCCGTTCGAGAGGGCCTGGATGCGAAGGTCCTCCAGCGGATGGCCCGGGACGGAGATCTCGAGCGCGTCGCCCACGGCTTCTACGCCGACTCCAGCTTCCAGTGGGACCCCCTGCTCCTCGCGCAGCACCGGTGCCCCAAAGGCATTTTCTCCATGGACACCGCCCTGTTCCTCCATCGCCTCATCAAGAGGAGACCCGCCCGCTGGGCCCTGACGATTCCGTCCGGCTCCAGCTGCTCGCTGATGGCCGACCCCGCCTACCGGTTCTTCTACCTGAAGAGCACGTCGTGGAAGCTCGGCCAGGTCTCCGTGCTCTCCCCGTACGGCCACCCGGTCCTGGCCTACGACCCCGAACGGACGCTCTGCGACTGCCTGCGACGGCCCGACGACGTGGACCGGGACGAGTTCATGCACGCCTTGAGGAACTACCTGGATTCTCCCATCCGGAACAAGAAGCTTCTCCTGGAATACGCCGACGCCCTCCACGTGCGGGGCGTCATGGAGCCCTATCTGGAGGTCCTGCGATGAGCCTCGATCGGGCGCAGGTGCTGACACGGAGGTGACTGACATGCCCCGCTTCGACGACGACGACCGGAAGACCTCCCAGCACCCTGAAGAGTGGCGCGAGATGCGCGATTTCCAGTCGCGCTCCAACTACCACTACGACGGCCGCCTGACGCCCGACTACGTCGAGCCGAACTACACGGCGCTCGGCATCGTGCTGCTGGTCATCGCCGCGACCTCGGCGGCCGCGCTGATCGTCTTCGCCCCCTACGGCGAGTTCGCCGCCAAGGGGTTCTTCCGCTTCGTCGTCGACTCCTACTCCGGCCTGCTCTTCTCCGCGGCGGTGCTCTGGGCCGGCATCCGCATGGTCCGGAAGCGCCACGGACGCGAGCACGCGGACGAGGTCGTCCCCGCGCCGAAGACGACGGCGACGTCGACGCCGCCCGCCGGTGCCGCCTCCCGCGCGCTCCCCAGGAGCAGCGTCGTCCTGCGGTTCTTCGCCGTGCCCCTGATCGTCCTCTACTTCCTGCCCTTCTACCTGTTCATCCAGTCCTACGGGCTGTCCGCGGTCGGCATGACGACGGGCCAGTACGATCCCTTCAAGCTCTTCGGCCCCTGGTACCTCGGGTTCCTGCTGATCCTCCCCGTCGCCCTGTACCTCTTCGCCTGGATCCGCCCGCTCGCGCGCTTCCAGCACGTCGCGGCCGTCGTCGTCGCGGTCCTCGACCTCTACCTGCTCCACGTCTTCCAGACCGTCGTGGACGGGTTCGGGATCGCGGCCGCCGACCTGACCCGCGACTACGCCTACTACGCCACGCTCGTCCTCGATGTCCTGCTGCTCGCCTATGTCCTGGTGCGGGCCATCGTGCGGCTGGCACGCCGGGGTCGCTGAACGTACCATGGGCGCAGGGAGCGCCCGACGAGCGCTCCACGCAAAAAAACGCGCACCTGCCCAAAGGCCTGCCGCGTCGCGATTCACCTGATTCGATCTGGATTTCCGAAGAACTCCGGGAAGTCAAAGAGAGCGGAGGACGAACCTCCGCTCTCTTCTACTCGGGTTGCCTATCTGCCTCTGGCCTGGTAGCAGTCCTTGCAGTAGACCGGCTTGTCCGGATTCGGCTGGAACGGAACCGTGGTCTCGGCACCGCACTGCGCGCAAACGGCGGGGAACATCTCGCGCGGTCCGTCGGAACGACGGCCCATGCGCTGCTGCTTCCTCGCTGCGCGGCAATCCGGGCAACGCTGCGGTTCGTTGTCGAACCCCTTCTCCCTGTAGAATGCCTGTTCGCTCTCGGTGAATACGAACGCGGTTCCACAGTCCTTGCAGGTGATCGTCTTGTCGGCCATGTCTTTGCCTCCTAGTGGGCGTGGGTGCGCCGCCCGAAATGGCGGCTTCTGCCTGCAGTATAGCACGGAACCGCGATTCCGACACGTTTTCCGGCTCCGGGGCCTCGAATAT
The DNA here is from genome assembly GCA_903835065.1 of uncultured Eubacteriales bacterium. Classification (GTDB taxonomy): domain Bacteria; phylum Bacillota; class Clostridia; order Saccharofermentanales; family UBA5734; genus CAILLO01. Next base: position 9,075 of record CAILLO010000059.1, on the reverse strand, counting down.
GCGCTGAGGACCGGACCGGCGACCCCGGGGCGACCCCGGATCGGCGCCCGGCCCCCTCGCGATTGTTTCATTTTCGCGCGGGGGATTGCCGTCGGCTTACAAGTGGGTTAATCCTTGCCGCCCCCCCGGGAAATGCCTTCAAATCCGCACCGTTCCTTGCTAGGATGCTTAGCGAGGTACCTGTGATGTTTGAGGCAGAGTACGAAAACCCACCGTTGGACCCGTATGTCGAGACCTTCCCGCTCACCTGGCCCCAGAACAGCATCTGGGTGCTGGAGCGGCTCAACCCGGGCACCGGGATCTGCAACGTCGCCGCGACGATGCGCATCGAGGAGGACCTGGACTACGATTGCATGAACGAGGCCGTCAACTGCATGCTGCGCCGCAACGCGGGCTTCCACCTGCGCATGCGCGAGGAGGGCGGGCGGCCCGTGCAGTACTTCGCGCCGTGCGAGCGCTACGAGATGCCGGTCGTCGACTTCCGCAAGGCGGGCGTCGAGAAGCTCTACGCGTGGGACGACGAGCAGACGCGCATCCCGTTCGACCTGTACGACCACGATCTGTTCGCCTTCGCGCTCGTGCGCATCGCCCCCGGCGTCACCGGGTTCTACGTGCGGTGCCACCACACGATCGCCGACGCGTGGTCGATGGTCCAGATCGCAAACGAGATGGTCGAGTACTACCACCTGCTCAAGATCGGGCAACCGCTGCCCGAGGAGCCGAATCCGAGCTATCTCGACTACATCCGCAGCGAGGAGGACTACTTCTCCTCGCCGCGCTGCGCCGCCGACCGCGCCTTCTGGCTCGACCGCTACGTCCGGCCGCCCGAGCCCACCGCGCTCAAGGCCCTCCCCACCGGCCGCCTCGGCCTCGACGCGCGCCGCCGCACGTTCATCCTGCCCGACAAGCTCGTGCGCCGCATCAAGGCCCACTGCGCCGAGCACAAGACGTCGGTCTTCGCCCTCTTCTACTCCGCGCTCGCCATCTACGCCAACCGCGTCCGCGACGCCGAGGACATCGTGTTCGGCACGCCCGTCCTCAACCGCGCCAATTTCCGCGAGAAGAAGACGATCGGCATGTTCATCAGCACCGTGCCGCTGCGCACGCGCATCGACGGCGAGCAGAGCTTCCAGGAGTTCGCGCGCACCGTCGACTCCGAGTGGTTCTCGGTCCTCAAGCACCAGAAGTACCCGTACGACCTGCTGCTCAAGGACATCCGCGAGAAGCGCAAGGACGTCGACCGCCTGTTCGACGTCGCCATCTCGTACCAGAACGCCAAGATGGTCAAGGAGGGCGAACTGCCGCGCGAGGAGTCGCGCTGGCACTTCAACGGCTACCAGGTCGAGCCGCTCTACCTGCACATCAACGACCGCGAGGACGACGGGCGCCTGGTGCTCAACTACGACTACCGCACCGACCTGTTCTACGCCAAGGAGATCGACTTCCTGCACGAGCACGTCATCCAGCTGCTCTGGCACGCCCTCGACAATCCGGCGCGCAAGGTCTCGGAGATCCACATGCTCGGCGAGAAGGAGCGTGCGAAGGTGCTCGACGCCTTCAACGCCACCGACGCGCTCTACCCGCGCAACGCCACGATCGGCCAGCTCTTCGCCGCGCAGGTCGCCCGGCGGCCCGACGCGCCCGCCCTCGTCCACGGCTCCCGGACGATGAGCTACCGAGAACTCGACGCCAAGGCCAACCGCCTCGCCAACCTCCTGCGCGCCAGGGGCGTGACCCGCGAGACGCTCGTCGCCCTGCTGCTGCCGCGCTCGGCCGAGTTGGTCGTCGGCATCCTGGGCGTCGTCAAGGCCGGCGGCGCGTACGTGCCCATAGACCCCGAGATCCCCGCGGAGCGCATCGAGACGATCCTCTCGGACTGCCGCGCGCCGGTCCTCGTGTCCTGCGCCGACTATCTCTCCGCCCTGGCCTGCCCGCCCGCCGGCACGCGCGCCGACATCGACCTGTTCGACCTGCTCGACGTTCCGCTGCGCGAGGAGGCCGCCGCGCACGGCCTCGCCCTCTCCGACGCGTCCGACGCCCCGCCGCTCGTCGTCAACCAGCCCGACGACCTGCTCTACGTCATCTACACCTCCGGCACGACCGGCGCTCCCAAGGGCGCGCAGATCGAGCACCGCAACGTCGTGCGCCTGCTCTTCAACGACCGTTTCGCCTTCGATTTCGGGCCCGACGACCGCTGGAGCCTCTTCCACTCGTACAGCTTCGACTTCTCGGTCTGGGAGATGTACGGCGCGCTGCTCTACGGCGGCACGCTGGTCGTCGTGACCAAGGACGTCGCCCGCGACCCCGACCGCTTCCTCGACCTGCTCGCCCGCGAGCGCATCACAGTGCTCAACCAGACGCCCGCCGCCTTCTATAACCTCGTCGACGCCGTCGTCCGCGACCCCGGCAAGGCCCTCTCCGTGCGCACCGTCGTCTTCGGCGGCGACGCCCTGAAGCCCATGCTGCTCAAGCCCTTCCGAGCGCTGTACCCGAAGGCGAAGCTCGTCAACATGTACGGCATCACCGAGACCACCGTCCACGTCACCTACCTCGAGCTGACCGACGCCGACCTCGAGAAGAACGTCTCCAACATCGGCCGGCCCATCCCGGGCATGCGCTGCTACATCCTCGACCGAAAGCTCAACCCCCAGCCCATCGGCGTGCCCGGCGAGCTGTGCGTCGCCGGCGACGGCGTGGGCCGCGGCTACCTGGGCAACCCCGACCTCACCGCCCGCAAGTTCGTGCCCGACCCGTTCCGCCCGGGCGGCCTGCTGTACCGCTCCGGCGATCTCGCGCGGTTCTACCCGCAGGGCGACATGGAGTACCTCGGCCGCATCGACACCCAGGTCAAGATCCGCGGCCACCGTCTCGAACTCGGCGAGATCGAGTCCACCATGCTGCGCTTCGACCGCGTCTCCAAGGCCGCCGTGGCCGCACTGCCCGCCGAGGGCGGCGGCAACCGGCTCGTCGCCTACTACGTCCCCTCTGCGCCCTTCGACGCCTCCGAGCTGCGCGCCTTCCTCGCGCGCACGCTGCCCGACTACATGCTGCCGTCCGCCTTCGTCCCGCTCGACGGGATCCCCCTCAACGGCAACGGCAAGGTCGACCGCGCGCGCCTGCCCGCCCCCGACGCCTCCACGGCCGCCGCGGCCACCACCGCCCCCTACGTCGAGCCCCGCAGCGAGCTCGAGGCCTCGATCGCCCGCATCTGGTGCGAAGCCCTGAAGCTCCCGCGCATCGGCATCCACGACGACTTCTTCGAAGCCGGCGGCGACTCGCTGTCCGCCGTCGTCGCGATCTCGCGGATGGGCAAGCGCGCCTCGTTCGGCGACCTGTACCGCAACCCCACCGTCGCCCTGCTCGCCGACGCCATCGTCCGCAAAGAGGTCGAAGGCGTGGGCGAGGGCTCGCAGCTGCTCATGAAGCTCGCCGGCACCGACGGCCCCGACCGCACGCACCTGATCTGCTTCCCCTATGGTGGCGGCACCGCACTGAACTACAAGGACCTCGCCGACGCCGTCCTCAAGCGCTCCGACCGGCACTGCGTCTATGCCGTCGACCTCCCGGGCCGCGTCGACTCCGTGGACCCCGAGGCCGTCCTCCGCGCGCCCCCGCCCGGCGCTCCCGCGCCCGCGTCCGCGCTGCCCTCGGCCCTCCCGCCCGCGCCGCCCGCCGACAACGCCGTACTCGCCGCGCAGCTCACCGACGAGATCGCCGCCATGGTCTCCGGCGAGATCGTCATCTACGCCCACTGCGTCGGCAACGCCCTCGCCCTCGAGACCACGCGCCTCCTCCGCGCCCGCGGCATTCGCGTCCGCCGCTTCCACTCCGGCGCGATCCTCCCGCCCGCCGAGCCCGCGCGCCTCGAACGCGGCCACGACCCCTGGCGCCATATTCCCGACCGCGCCGTCCTCTTCCTGCTCGGCCGCCTCGGCCTGCCCTGCCCCGTCGCCGACCGCGCGCCGCTCAAAGCCCTGCTCAAGTCCTTCCGCAGCGACGTCCGCGCCTACTACGAGTACTTCCGCCGCTCCTCCGGCGACCCCGAGCGCCTCGACGTCCCCGTCACATCCATCGTCGGCGCCGACGACCCGTTCACGTTCCACCACGAGCGCCGCCGACACCGCTGGGACCGCTATGCCGTCACCGTCGACCGCGTCGTCCTCGCGGGCGCCTCGCACTACTTCATGAAGACCCACGCCGACGAACTCGCCGGCCTCCTCGTCGAGGCCCGGACACAGGAGATGACCCGATGAGCCCGATCAGCGCCCTCGTCCCGCCCCTCCTCGCCCCCCTCACCGCCGTCCACACCCACGCGGCCCTCCTGCTCCACCCGTTCACGCACCCCGAGTTCCTGCTCACTCTCGTCGCGCTCGCGGCGCTGGCGTACATCCTCGCCCTCATCGCCCGCATGAAGAACAAGGTCCAGATCCACACCGCCTTCCTGCTGCTCATCGGGTCGCTGCTCGTCTGGGCCCTCGGCGCCGCGATCCTCCAGTACGCCTACCTCGCCGGCGTGGCCGCGACCTGGGGCTGGGCCGTCGACATCGCCTACGTCGGCCTGATCCTCACGCCCGTCGCCATCCTCTACCTTGGCATCGTCTTCGCCAACACGGGCTACCAGACCAAGGGGCCGATTCTACTCCTCCTCGTCGTCCCCGCCGTCTCGATCGGCATGGTCGTCACCAACCCGCTCCACCACCTGTTCTACAAAACGGTGGAGTACCTCACCCTCACGCATTCCGACACCCTCGGGCCTTACTTCGCGTTCCATACGGCCTACTCCTACCTCTGCATCCTGATCGGCTCCGGCGTCCTGGTCGTCTACTCGATCAAGAACGCTGGCTTCTTCTCGCGCCAGTCCGTCCTCATCGCGCTGGCCATCTTCATCTCCTTCGCCTACAACCTGCTGCTCACCGCCAACGTCATCGACGTCCAGTTCAGCACCAACGTCATCGCCTTCTTCCTTTCGGTGCTGCTCTTCTACTTCGGGATCCTGCGCTACGACCTGCTCAACGTCGTGCCCATCGCGCTCCAACGCGTCGTCGACCACATCTCCGACAGTTTCCTCGTCATCGACCGCACGGGCCGGATCATCGACTTCAACCGCACGTTCACCGAGACGTTCAGCGGCATCTGCCGCATCCAGCGCAAGGAGACCATCGACGAACTCGTGGAATCGGGCAGCTGCGGCAGCGAGTTCACCCGGCTGCTCCACGAGGTCGCGGAGGCCATGGCCGCCCGGAAGGCCGTGCGCTTCGAGCGCGCCGTCACCATCGACGGGCAGGAGAAGTACTTCGCCATCGAGGTCTCGACGCTCACCACGCCCGGCGACGTCGTCCTGTCCACCATCGTCCTGTTCAAGGACGTCACCGAGCTCAAGCACGCCATGGACGAGGTCGCCCGCAGCAACGAGTCGCTCATGGAGAAGGAGCGCCTCGCCTCCCTCGGCCAGATGATCGGCGGCATCGCGCACAACCTCAAGACTCCGATCATGTCCATCGCCGGCGCCGCGGAGGGCCTGAAGGACCTCGTCGACGAGTACGATCAGTCGATCGAGGACCCGCAGGTCACGGTCGAGGACCACCACGAGATCGCCAAGGAGATGCGCGGCTGGATCGGCAAGATCACCCCGCACACCGCGTACATGTCCGAGATCATCACCACCGTCAAGGAACAGATGGCCGTCTCCAGCAGCGACGCCATGGGCGGCCTGTTCACGCTCGACGAGCTCCTCAGGCGCGTCGACCTGCTCATGAAGCACGAGCTCAAGCAGTACCACTGCGAGCTCGCCGTCGCGCGCGGCGTGCCCGGCACGACCTTCATGCGCGGCGACATCTCCGGCCTCGTCCAGGTGTTCGACAACCTCATCCTCAACGCCATCCACTCGTACGAGGGCCGCAGCGGAACCATCGAGCTGTCCATCCTCGAGGACCCGCAGAATCTGCTCTTCGCCTTTTCCGACCACGGCAAGGGCATTCCCGTCGCCGTCCAGGAGAAGCTCTTCAAGCAGATGGTCACCACCAAGGGCAAGGGCGGCACCGGCCTCGGCCTGTTCATCTCGGCGTCCACCATCAAGGTCAGCTTCGGCGGCCGCATCTGGTTCGAGTCCGAACCCGGAACGGGCACCACGTTCCACCTCGCGATTCCGATCGTTCGTAATGCAAAAGAAATCGCTGAACCGAGCACCCTGTAATGGCATCGTTTGCACGGTAGGAGTAAGATGATGCCAGTATGGTCCGGCTACAACAGGGGAGGCAGGCATGAGAAGGAAGCTTCAGCGCGAAGCATCTGACTACCGCATCATCGTCGTCGACGACGAGATCGGCATCATCGATTCGCTGTCCGTCGTCCTCGGACGCAGCGGCTACGGCTTCGCGTCCGAAAACGACCCGGTCGCCGCGATCGAGCGCATCCGCAACGAGCATTTCGACCTGCTCGTCCTCGACTTCCTGATGAGCCCGCTGCTCGGCGACGAAGTCGTCTCGCAGATCCGCGCGTTCAACAAGGAGATCTACATCCTGCTGCTGACCGGCTACCGCGACCTCGCGCCGCCACTCGAGACGATCCGCGCCCTCGACATCCAGGGCTACTGCGAGAAGTCCGACAAGTTCGACCAGCTCGTGCTGCTCGTCGAGTCGGGCATCAAGTCCATCGCCCTGCTGCGCACGATCAAGAAGTTCCAGGACGGGCTCAACAAGATCCTGCAGGCTGTCCCGAAGATCTACCAGCTCCAGCCCCTCGGCGGCATCCTCGAGGAGATCCTCGGCGAGATCATGCCGCTCGTCGACAGCGAGAACGCCTTCATCCTCGTGGACGACCCCACCGGCGAGCCCGAGGACCAGAAGTCGATCTTCCGCGGCATCGGCGAGTACCACACCGAGATCGGCGAGTTCATGGACATGCTCGGGCCGCAGCTCATGGAGGACATCGGGCACGCCCGCATGACCCGCCAGGTGCGCCAGGTCGAGCAGGGCATCATCCTGCCCCTGACCAACGAGGTCATGCAGTCCATCGGCGTGATCTTCGTCGAGAGCGTCGACTCCTCCGACCCGCGCTTCGGTCAGGGCCTCAAGCTCCTCGAGATCTACGCCAGCCAGGCCGCTTCCTCCCTCTCCAACGCCTTCCTGCACTCCCTCGTCAACATCAAGAACGAGGAGCTCAACCGCACCTACGACCAGCTCAAGGTCCGCTATATGGACACGATCGAGGCCCTGCGCCTCGCCGTCGACGCCAAGGACATCTACACCCGCGGCCACTCCGACCGCGTCGCCTTCTACGCCCAGCGCGTCGGCCAGCGCCTCGCCCTGTCCCCCGACGACATGGAACTGCTGCGCATCAGCGGTGTGTTCCACGACGTCGGCAAGATCGGCACCGCCGACGACATCCTCTCCAAGGCCGAGCGCCTGTCCTCCGACGAATACGACGAGATCAAGAAGCATCCGTTGAAGGGCGCCCAGATCCTGTCCGCGATCTCCATGTTCCGCGCGGTCGTCCCCATCGTCCAGTGCCACCACGAGCGCATCGACGGCCGGGGCTATCCGCTCGGCATCAAGGGAGACGAGATCCCGTTCCTCTCCCGGATCATCGCCGTCGTCGACGCCTTCGACGCCATGACCTCCGACCGCCAGTACCGCGGCCGCATGCAGCTCGAGACCGCCTGCGAGCAGCTCGTCCAGGGCCGGGGCACCCAGTTCGACCCGGCCTGCGTCGACGCCTTCCTCGTGGAACTCGCCGACTACGACCAGATGCTCGCCGAGATGGACGCCCGGCATATCGGCACCGACAGCGACCTGGACCTCGCCGCCGGGACCCTGGGAGCCTGACCGCCGTGACGCCGGAGATCGTGCACCGCTCGCTTCAGGCTTCTCCCGAAGTCCGTCGCATGCGCCTGCTGACCTACGTCGTGTCGTTCCTGCTCGGCCTCTGCGCCATGTCCCTCCTTCTGGCCCTCTTCTTCAACGACTCCCGCGTCGAGATGACCTACGTCCTGATTCTCACTCCGCTCATCGTCCTGCTGGTCGCCGCCCTCGTCCTGGCTCGTCGTCGCCGCCTGGTCGTCGCCTCCTGGATCGTCGTCGTCTGCAGCGTCGTCGCGCCCTGGCTCGCGATCCTGTCCGACCCCGCGGTCCTCACGGCCGACGTCTTCGCCTTCGCCTACCTGGGCATCTCCGTCCTGATCTGCGCCGTACTGCTGTCCACCGCGGCAACCTTCGGCGTCGCCGGCACGCACCTCGTCGGCCTCCTCCTCGCCTACCGGCTGCTCTCCGCGCGGGCCGACTTCAACTGGTCCACGATCTTCCTGTTCCTCATCACGACGACCATGGTCTCGGCCGTCTACAGCGCCCTCACCCGCGCCGACATGAAGCAGACCAACGAGCTGCTCGACCTCGTCCGCGAGAGCGAGGCCAAGATCCGCGACCTCGCGCTGCGCGACCCGCTGACCGGCGTCTGGAACCGCCGCTTCATGGAGGAGACCCTGCCCCGCGAATGCGCCCTGGCCGTCCGCGAAGGCCGCCACGTCGGCTACGTCATGGCCGACCTCGACGGCTTCAAGTCGATCAACGACCGCTTCGGCCACCTCGTCGGCGACCGCATCCTCCTGGGCGTCGCGCAGGCCATCCTCTCGTCCCTCCGCTCCTCCGACCTCGTCTTCCGCTACGGCGGCGACGAGTTCCTGATCATCCTCCCGGACACCGACCACGACAGCGCCGACCAGGCCCTCGCCCGCATCCGCACCGCCGTCGCCGCCTTCCCGCTGCCCGACGAGATGCGCGGTGAGCCCCCGATCCGCCTCACCTGCGGCCTCGCCGTCAGCACCAACGCCCACGCCGACTCCGACGCCCTCCTCGCGGCGGCCGACAAGGAACTCTATCGCATCAAGGGCTGCAAGTAGTCCGTGCGCGGTGTGCGGTTCATCCCCGTGACGCTGCCCGAGTGGTGTCTCCCCCGAGAACTGGTCCAGGTTCCTTGTTAGTATAGAGGGCAGGGATGCCCGACAAGGAGGGACAGGGTCATGGCACGAGTCAAGTACACGACGGAGCAGATCATCGTGAAACTGCGTGAAGTAGAGGTGCT
>CAILLO010000058.1 GCA_903835065.1 uncultured Eubacteriales bacterium | reverse complement strand
GTCGCCTTCGTGCTGGGCTGGATCGCCTTCTTCGCCCTCGCCCGCTTCGTCGACCTGCCCGGCCTGCTCGGCCGCTATTTCCTGGAGGTGATCCGATGAGCCACCACCTGACCGAAGCCCGCGACGTCCGCTTCACCTACCCGGACGGCACCCGTGCGCTCGACGGCGTCACGTTCCGCATCGGCCACGGCGAGTCGGTCGGTGTGATCGGCGCGAACGGCGCCGGCAAGTCGACGTTGCTCCTGCTCCTGCTCGGCGTGCTGTTCGCCGACTCGGGCGAGGTGCGCGTGGGCGACGTCGCAGTCACCAAGCGCACGCTGCCGCACATCCGCGAGCACGTCGGGATGGTCTTCCAGGACCCGGACGACCAGCTGTTCATGGGCACCGTGTTCGACGACGTGGCGTTCGGCCCGCGCAACCTCGGCCTCGACGAGCCCGAAGTGGCCCGCCGCGTGGCCGACGCGCTCGACACCGTCGGGATCGCCCACCTGCGCGACCGCGCCCCGTTCCGCCTGTCGGGCGGGGAGAAGCGCGCCGCCGGCATCGCCACCGTGCTGTCCATGGAGCCCGACATCCTCGTGCTCGACGAGCCGACCGCCGGCCTCGACCCGCGCGCGCGCCGCCGGGTGATCGACCTGCTGCGCGGCTTCGACCACACGCGCATCGTGACCTCGCACGACCTCGACATGGTGCTCGACGTCTGCGACCGGGTCATCGTCCTGTCCGCCGGCCGCGTCGCCGCCGACGGCCCCGCCGCGACGATCCTGCGCGACGAGGCGCTGCTCGCCGCCTGCGGCCTGGAGCTCCCGCTGTCGCTGCAGAAGAGGTAACCGACGAATCCGGAACTGAATTTCGGAATAGTCGGACATGCCATGTTATGCATACGTGACAATAGTTGAATATGCTGACTACAAATGTTACTATTGCGATAGGTGGAGGTATCGACATGAATGCCATTCTCGGAGAGCGGATCCGGTCTCTGCGCTTGTATCAGAACATGACACAGGAAGATCTCGCGAAGTCGATCGAATGCACACGGCAGAAGGTCGCACGGATGGAGAAAGGCGAGGTCGAAATCACCTACAAGGAACTGCGGAGCATATCGGATGCCCTCGATGTTCCCGTGGACATGATCACGAGTGTCCTTGAAAAGTCGACTTCCACCGTTTCGCTGTTCAGAACGCAGAAGGGAACCCCCGCTGAGCAGCAGGTGGAGATCGTCCGGAACCTCCTGGATCAGTTCCTCGCGCAAGGGGAGCTCTACCGAAGGACGCACAAGGAGACGGAACCGTGACGCCTCGAACGGCCCCGTCGGTCGAATCGAACGCCTACGCCCTCCGTGTTCGCTATGGTGTATCGCTCGGCATCCACGACATATTCGGGTTCATAGAAAGGCTCGGGTATCGCTCGATCCGTTATCCCTTCGGGGAAGACCGGATCTGCGGCATGGCGATCGTCCATGCCGGAGCAAGATACATCGTGACCAACTCCTCGCTCGTTCTGGGCCGTGAGATCTTTACAGCGGCTCATGAGATCGGTCATCATCAACTCCACATGAAAGGAAGCCAATCGAGCTCCGTCCTCGATTTATCGGTAGGGATTTCTCAAGACATTGTGGAGCGACAGGCGGACTCCTTCGCGGCGGCGTTGCTACTACCTCAGCACGACTTAGAAGCGTTCGTGCTCAATCACCTGAAAAAATCGAAGAACAGCGAATTCAACGGGTTCGATATCGCCCGGACCCAGACGGAATTCGCGACGAGCTACGATGCCGTCGTACTGCGGTTGCAGAAATTGGGCTTCCTGCGAGAACCGCAGTCCGCAATCCTTCGACAGGAGAAGGCTGAAACGGGTGCGAATGCACTCCTGAAGGCAATCGGAGGGAATACGGAACTCAGCAGAGCGTCGTCGACGATTCGGATTCCGCAGGAATTCGTCGACTGGACATTGGAGAATTATCGGAATCGAATGATCCGTTTCGAGAAGTTCTCTTCCTTGCTATCCTTGATTGGAATCGATGCCGAACCCTTCAAAGTCACCGAAACGGACGACGACGAATCCCAGGATGAAGTCTTCGAGGTCCGTCCTTGAAGGATGGCGTTCTCGATACGAACGTCATCATCCATCTCTATTCCACGGGGCACGAATCCCTGCTTTTCTCTCGATTCGATCAACTGTATGCACATGCCAGCATCGTCGATGTTGAACTGGCTCATCATGCCAGCGCTCAGGTCATCCAGAAGTTCGGATCCGACGTCTCTGCAGGACGCGTCACGGTTCTCGGCGACCGCGAACTTCAGGCGATGGGGATTCTATCCCTGTTCGAATGGCATTACTCCTTTGAGGACCTGATCTACTCTGGCCCTGGAGATAAAGGGGAGGCGAAGAGCATCAGCCTGGCTCACACTCCTGCTTGACCGGACTACGGCAGTGTTTCCGCTCACATTCTACGAACTTTTGCTTCTGGACTATATAGACCAGACGATTTCACTGCCCCAGGAGCTGGAAGCCCAATTCACGGGGATCGCCTCATCGTTTCATCAGCCACCAGGGTTTCGGAGCTGCATGGCGCGAGCTTTCGCAAGATTCTTCAAGCTCCCGGACCCCTATGATGAAGTCAGCGCCAGGTCATTCGAATGGATGAAGGCGTATCTGGATGCAACCAATCCAACAGGACGAGCGCAAGTTGCAAGACTCGGGCAGTACCTGAGGAACCCGATACGCTGAAGGGCACGTAAGTGGCCGGCGTGTACTACCCGGACAAAGACCCGCGTCGGGTGGTGGAAGAACGGCTGTCCCGAATATTTCGCCAAGGTCCTCGACGCCGCCGACTTCGCGGGCATCGAAGCGGCGGTCGACGTGTCGCATCGCATCCAACCCCTAAAAAACCGCGCACTTGCACGAATTCAAGTCCGAACGGCCGTATCCCGACGGGGTACGGCCGTTTCATGTGCAACAGGTTGAGACACGCATTGCATATATTCTTTTTACTGTAAAGGGATGAATGCCTGAAACAATCGATTTTCAAGGGTTTGCGGTCATTGACATACTGTGAGAATCTTGTGTATATTCTATGCAAACGGTATTTTTCCGTTGCATGGAGTCCGACCCGAGGCACGTATTCCCGTCCTGCCCGACCTGCCCTAGGCCAAGGAGACGAAATGCCCGTAACCATAAAGGACGTCGCCCGACAAGTAGGGGTCTCCACCTCGACGGTCTCTCGCGTTCTGACCGGCCACCCCGGGATCGGGACCGAGACGAAGGCCCGCGTCCTCGAGGCCGTCTCGACCCTCAAGTACCACCCCAACGCCGTCGCCCGGTCGCTCGTCAATTCGAAGACGCGCGTGCTGTGCTTCGTGTTCCCTTACGGGACGAGGCTCCATCTGAATCCGGGCTTCATTCTCGAGGTCCTCGTGGGAATGGCCGACCAGGCCCGCGAACGGGGATACCACGTGATCTTCCAGCATTCGGAAACGCTCGACGAAGAGCGCCGATCGGTCCTGCAGGCCGTGACGGGGCGCGTCACCGACGGGCTGATGTTCTTCAACGACCGCGGCCGCGACCGCCTGATCGAAGCGGTCCGCAAGGCCGGGTTCCCTTTCGTGCTGCTCGGGCACCCCGAGGACAACGAGGAGGAACTGTACATCACGTGCGACGACAAGCAGTCGATGTACCGCGAGACGTGCCGATCGACGAGCGGATCGTCCTGCCGAACGCCGATTACTCCGTGGAGTCCGGACGGATCTTCGTCGAGGAGCGGATCGTCTGGGGCGACAAGGCTCACGTGCCCTTCACGGCGGTACTGACGAACGACGACCAGCAGGCACTGGGAGTCGCCGCGACCTTGAAGGCGTCCGGCATCGAGGGCGTCTCGGTCCAGGGCTTCCAGGCGCTGCCGCAGTCCGCCTATGCCGACCCTCCGATTTCCACCGTCGACCTGAACCCGCGCCGGCTCGGAAGCTATGCCTCGCGCCTGCTGATCGACCAGCTCGAGGGGCAGAAACTGAACGTCCGCCACTATATCGTGCGCTCCACGCCGGTCGACCGCGGCTCCGTCTTCCCGCCGCCCCGCGAGGCCGTGCAGCCGGTCGTCCAAGCCGCGCCGGCCTTCCGCACCGCCGGGGAGGTCGCCGTATGACCCGCAGCTTCGGCGTCCTGTTCCGCGTCGAACATGTGCTTTTCGACATCTCCAAATACCATTACTTCGCCTGGCGCCGTCTCGCGGAGGAGCTCGGCGTTTCGTTCACCGAGGAGGACAACGACCGGTGCCGCGGCATCGGAAGCCTGCGCTCGCTCGACATCCTGCTCGAGAAGGGCGGACTCGACCTGTCCGACCGGGACAAGAACGACCTGTGTGACCGCAAGTTGCGGTGGCTGGTCGAGTACCTCGACAAGGTCGGTCCGTCGGATCTCGCGACCGGCTCGCGGGAGACGCTGCGTGCGTTCCGGGCGCTGGGGCACCCGACGGCGGTGTTCGCCAACCGCGAGGAGATCTTCCTGCTGCTGAAGCGGCTCGGCATCGAGGACGATTTCGACCTCGTGATCGGCCCGTCGTCGCCCGTCTCGACCCTCCCCGTCGCGCAGGACTATCTGATCGTCGCCGAGGCCCTCGGCCTCGAGACCTGCGACCTCGTCAGCTTCGAGAACTCCCCGCGGGGCATCGAGGCGGCCCGCAACAGCGGTTGCACGGTCGTCGGCGTCGGCCCGCCGAGGCTGACCCCGGGCGCCCACCTGGCCGTGCCCGGCCTCTGGGCCTTCCGCCCTGAACGGCTCGCGGCCCTCGTCCCGGAACTCTCCCGATGAGCGGCGCGGCACGGCACCCCGTGTCCATCGTCTCGCTCGGACGCATGCCGTACGGCGAGGCGCTAGCGCTGCAGGAGCGCCTGGTGGCGCTGCGGCAGGCCGGACGGATCGGCGACGCGATCCTGCTGCTCGAGCACCCTCCCGTGCTGACGCTGGGCGTGCGCGGCGACCGGTCGAACATCCTCGCGACCCCCGAGGAGCTGGAGCGCGCCGGCGTGACGGTGTTCCCGGTCAACCGCGGCGGCGACGTGACCTACCATGGCCCGGGGCAACTGGTGGGCTACCCGATTCTCGACCTGCCCGGCCTGTCGCTCGGCGTGCGGGAATACGTGCACGCGATCGAGGACGCGGTGATCTGCGACCTGTCCGAGGAATACGGGATCCCGGCGACGCGGGCGGACCAGAAGTTCACCGGCGTGTGGGTGGGGAACGACAAGATCTGCGCGATCGGAATCGCCGTCCAGCACGGCGTCACGATGCATGGCTTCGCGTTCAACGTGGCGACGGACCTGTCCCACTTCGACTGGATCGTCCCGTGCGGCCTGGTCGGCAAGGGCGTGACGTCGGTGGAGAAGGAGCTGGGACGGCCCGTGGACGCCGACGAAGCGCGCCTGCACCTGTCCTCGTACCTGTGCCGTGCCCTGGGGCTATCCCCCGTGTACCTCTCCCGCAAGGAATTCCTCGACGCGCTCCCGTCCGACGCACCGCTCCGCAAGCCCGACTGGCTGAAGATCCACGCCGCGCCGACCGACGGACAGGGCGACGTGCACCGGCTGATCGCCGACCTCGGCCTCCACACCGTGTGCGAGTCCGCTGCGTGCCCCAACCGGCGCGAGTGCTTCGGCCGCCGCACGGCGACCTTCATGATCCTGGGCGACGTCTGCACGCGCGACTGCACGTTCTGCGCCGTCGGACGCGGCCGCCCGGCCGAACCCGACCCGGAGGAGCCCGCCAAGGTCGCCGAGGCGATCCGCACGCTGGGCCTGAAGCACTGCGTCGTGACGTCCGTCACCCGCGACGACCTGCCCGACGGGGGCGCCGCGCACTTCGCGGCCGTGGTCCGGGCGATCCGCGCCGCCTCGCCGGAGACGACGGTCGAGGTCCTGATCCCCGACTTCCGGGGCGACGCCGCCGCGCTGCAGGTCGTGCTGGACAGCCGGCCCGACGTGCTCAACCACAACGTCGAGACCGTGCCGCGCCTCTACCCGGAGGTCCGCCCGTCCGCCCGATTCGCGCGGTCGGTCGAGCTGCTGCGGCGGGCCGCCGAGGACCCGGCGCATCTGCGCACCAAGTCCGGGATCATGGTCGGCCTGGGCGAGACGCGGGCGGAGATGCACGCCGTGTTCAAGGAACTGCGCGCCGCGGGCTGCCAGGCCCTGACGATCGGTCAATACCTGGCCCCCTCCCGGTCGCACCACGCGGTCGTCGAGTACGTGCGGCCCGAGGTCTTCGAGGAATACCACGACGAGGCGCTCGCCCTCGGGTTCTCGCACGTCGCGTCCGGCCCCTTCGTGCGCAGTTCGTATCGCGCCGAGGAGGCGCTGGAAAGCCAGAGAAACATCACTTTGCCTTATTGATGCAATCCCACGGTGCTACGATGCAATGACCCGACCCCCTCGAACGACCAGGCGGCGCAGAAACAGAGGAAAGGCAGGGAAAAGGCGGATGGCCAGCGACAGGATCCAGGTGTACGGACAGGCGGAGGGGCTCGCCCCGGTGCGTCTCGTCGTGTGCTTCCGGACGCTCGCGGCGCTCGACGAGCTCGACGACCTGCTGCTAGCCCTCCGGGAACGCGACGACGTGCCGCCGACCTCGATGCTGCTGCGCACGACCGACCCGCGCGATATCGTGCAGTTCCTCGACCGGCCGGCCTACTGCGACGCCGGCAGGCCCCTGATGCGCTTCGACTGCGTCTTCCTCCTCGACGCGACGCTCGAGACCCCCGGCAGCGGCGTCGTCCTCGCGGACCATATCCGCGAGCACTCCGTCGACGTGCCGATCCTGTTCCTCACGGACCACCTCGAATACGTGCTGATCGCCTTCCGCGCGCAGCCGTTCGACTTCCTGCCCCGACCCGTGTCGCCCGAACGCTTCGGCGACTGCCTGCGCGGCCTGTCGCAGTTGCAGCGGATCCGCCGCGAGGAAAGCGAGCAGCGCCGCAGCACGGAGGCCTCGGATCCCCGCAGGCCCGGCGCCGCCCCGTCTGCCCGCCGCCGCGCGGGCGACTCGCCCCTCCACGACCGCACGCTGCAGTGGGTCGACACCACGACGCCCATTTCCCTGCGCTGCCGCGGGACGACCTACCGGATCGCCGCCGGCGAGATCCTCTTCGTCGAGCGCAACAAGACGCAGACCACGATCCACCTCGCCTCCAAGCGGATCGACTGCAGCCTGCCGCTGTCCTGGTTCGTCGACCGCCTCTCGCCGACCGGCCTGTTCGTGCGCTGCCACAAGAGCTTTTTCGTCAACCGCCGCCACGTCCAGCTGATCGACATCAAGTCCCGCTTCGTGACGCTGTCCTACGGGCACCGCTGCGAGATCGGGCGCACGTACCGCAAGTCCATGAGCGCCTTCCCGGACCCGCATGTCGTGCGGTCCGTCCACCCCGTCGCCGTCCCGTACCGGTCGAGGGGAGGTGTCGTCTGACTTGCAGCAGATCGTGCTGTGCGAGGACCAGCCCGTCTACCGCGACTACCTCGTCGACGTGCTGCACGAGATCTCGCTGCGCGAGGAGCTCGCCGCGCGCCCGACCGTCCTGTTCAGCGGCACGTGCACGACCGAGGTCGCTGGCTGGATCGAAGCCGAGCACCTGGGACTGCACCGCGTCCCCGTCGCCGCCGAAGCACCACTCGTCTTCCTGCTCGACATACACCTGCCCGAGGGCAGCGACGCGGGCCTCGGGCTCGCCGAGACCGTCCGCGACCGCTTCCCGCAGGCCTACATCGTGTTCGTGACCGAGCAACTGAACTCCGTGTTCCGCGCGTTCCGGGCGCAGCCCTTCGACTTCCTGCCCAAGCCGGTGACCTCCGAGCGACTGGCCGCGACGCTGTCGTCGATCTCCCACCACCACGCTCAGCGCAACGGGTTCCCGCAACCCGCCCCGCTCGACCGCCCGCGCCTTCGCCCGAGCCTGTCCGAACCGGCGCCCTTCGCCCTGCCTCACTCCTCCTCCGCACGGCTCCGCCGCCGTCTCCCGATCCCGGTCGATGCGGCCTTCCCCGACCCCTCGCGCGAGCGCTGGCAGGC
>CAILLO010000057.1 GCA_903835065.1 uncultured Eubacteriales bacterium | reverse complement strand
ACGATGTGGTTGTCCTTGATCAGCACGCCGTCGGACAGGCCGTGGCGGTGGTTGGAGCCGCCGCCGGCCACGACCGCGTACTTGTCGATGCGGCGCAGGCCCGGCGCGGTCTTGCGGGTATCGACGACCTTCGCCTTCGTGCCCGCGACGGCCGCGACGAACTCGGCGGTGCGCGTGGCGATGCCGCACATGCGTTGCAGGAGGTTGAGGGCGGTGCGCTCGGCCTTGAGGACGGCGCGGGTGTTGCCGGCGATGTCGGCGATGCGCGCGCCCTTCGGCACGCGGTCGCCGTCGCGGAAGTGCGCCTGGAAGGACACGGCGGGGTCGAGGCGCTCGAAGGCGCGGCGGGCGACGTCGATGCCGGCGAGGACGACGGCGGACTTCGCGAGCAGGACGGCCCGGCAGGCGGCGTCCTCGGGCACGAGCGCGTCGGTCGTGAGGTCGCCGAGCGGCATGTCCTCGTCGAGCGCGCGGTCGATGACCCGGTCCAGGTAGAGGCGGTCGATCATGGGCGGTCTCCTTCTTTCGCGGGGGGCGGGCGCGTCAGTCCTTTGCGCCGAGGCGGCGGGTCTGATGCACGAGCCAGTGCGCGTCGTCGGTGTGCGGGAAGTCCTCGCGGAAGTGGGCGCCGCGGCTCTCTTCGCGGGCGAGGGCCATCTCGACGGTCAGGAGGGCGAGCAGCACGAGGTTGCGCAGCTCGTAGCCCGGGAGGCCGACCGGCCGGGTGCCGTCGAGCCGCTCGGACAGCGGCGCGAGCCAGGCCCTCGCCTCCTCCATGCCGGCGCGCGTGCGCACGATGCCGACCTTGTCGGTCATGAGCCGGCGCAACTGGACGCGCAGCGACGCCTCCTCCTCGGCGGCGAGGACGGGGCGCGGGTCGGGCACGTCGAGCGCCTTCGAGAAGAATTCGGCGTCGTCGGGGCGGTACCTGCGGTTCTTGATGACCTCGGTCATCTCCTCGCCGATCCTCCGGCCGAACACGAGCCCCTCGAGCAGCGAGTTGCTGGCCAGGCGGTTGGCGCCGTGGATGCCGTTGCAGGCCGCCTCGCCGCAGGCGTAGAAGCCGGGGATGCCGGTGCGGCCGAAGACGTCGGTGCGGATGCCGCCCATGCAGTAGTGCTCGGCCGGCGCGACGGGCACGTAGTCCTTCGCCATGTCGATGCCGTAGCCGAGGCAGGTGCGGTAGATGTTGGGGAAGCGGGCCTGCAGGTCCTTGCGGGTGCGGGCGGTGATGTCGAGCCAGACGTGGTCGTCGCCGGCCCGGGTCATCTCGGCGAAGATCGAGCGTGACACGACGTCGCGCGGCGCGAGCTCGTTCATCTCGTGGTACTTCGGCATGAACCGCTCGCCCTTGAGGTTGCGCAGCAGCGCCCCCTCGCCGCGCACGGCCTCGGAGATTAGGAACGTGCGGTTCTTCGGGTGGAACAGCACGGTCGGGTGGAACTGGACGAACTCGAGGTCCATCAGCACCGCGCCCGCGCGGTATGCGAAGCAGGCGCCGTCGCCGGTCGCGACCTCGGGGTTGGTCGTCGCGGCGTAGAGCTGGCCGTAGCCGCCTGTAGCGCAGACGACGACGTCGGCGAGCAGCAGGCGGATCTCGTTCCTACATTCGTCGTACACGGCGACGCCGCAGCAGACGCCGTCGCGGACGAGCAGGTCGAGCACGGTCGTGCGCTCGCGGATGCTGACGCGGGGGCGTCGCAGCATGACCGAGGTCAACTTGTCGCAGACCTCCTTGCCGGTCGTGTCGCCCGCGTGGATGATGCGGTTCTGACTGTGCGCCGCCTCGCGGTTCAGGGCGAGCGAGCCGACGCCCTCGGTCGCCGCCGGGGGCGCGGGCGGCGTCTGGGGCGCCGCCGGGTCCTTGCGGTCGAAGTCGACGCCGAGCGTACAGATGTCCTGGATCACGGGCCGCGCCTCGTTCACGAGCACGCGCACGACGTCCTCGTCGCACAGGCCCGCCCCGGCGTACAGCGTGTCCTGGAGGTGCAGCTCGGGGGAGTCGTCCCGGCCGAGCGACACGGCGATGCCGCCCTGCGCGAGCGACGAGTTGCTGATATCTAGGGTCTCCTTGGTCACCACGACGATGTCGAGGGCCTCCGGCGCGTTGAGCACCGTGTAGACGCCCGCGACACCGCTGCCCACGACCACGGCGTCATGCCGCTCGACCGTGACCGGCCGTCCGCCCGTCGCCAGATAACTCCGTACCTTGTCCATCCGTCTCCGCTTCCGCCCGCCCGTCCGCCGCCTAGGCGCGGACCGTGAGCATCCTTTCGAGCGCCCGGCGCGCGCCGTCCGCGACCGCCTCGGGCACTTCGATCCGGTACTT
>CAILLO010000056.1 GCA_903835065.1 uncultured Eubacteriales bacterium | reverse complement strand
CCGCTGTGGTGGGAGAAGGCGCTTTGATCGTCGTAGACGACCAGACCAGCCGTCGAGTCGGCTTCGGCATATCGGTAACGGCTCGGGTCGCCGGTGGACTCATAGACATCGGGCAGGTACGTCTCGATCGCATCACGGATCGGGTAGGCCCTGCAGAACGCTCCGATCAGGCCAGGCTTCTCCTTCGGGGGTCTCCCCTGTATGCCGTGCTGGATGCTTCGCGTCACCAACCGCGTTTCCCCCGCCGCTCGGGGCAATCCCGTTCCCTCAGCCCAATCGCCCTTCGCCTGGAGGTAGGGAATCGGGTCGAACCAGGGCAGGTCGACGACGCCGACCAGGTAGTCGCTGTCGCAGCAGACCGTCGGGAACATCATCGCCTGGACGGAATCGAACGACTTCGGGTCGAACTCGTCGATACCGAACTCGGCCGCCACGAATCGCGCGACCGCTTCGTGCTGGCCCACGTCGAGATAGGACGCCAGGGGGACGACGAGCCGGTATCGCGGGTGCTCTGGCGTGTGCCGCCGGGTCGTGTGCCAGAGAAAGGCATGCGGGAAGCCCGCGACGAAGCGCTCGACGAGTCCCGGTGTCGCGTGGTCCGCATCGAAGGTCAGCATCGTGCGGCACTCGACCGTCTTCCTCGAACGGATCCCGTCCCGGCAGACGCCGCCGAAGTAGAGCCCGTCGTCCTTCCGCCGTGACTGCTCGTTTGCCGGCAGCGCACCGTACTCCACCAGCGTCTCGGGGCAGCGCTTCGGATGGTAGAAGGGCGCGAGGAACTCGCTCCAGCGGCAGTCCGCGCGGTCGTAGCGCTTCGTCGCCAGTCTCGGTGCCGTGCAGATACGAATCTTTCCGTCGTGCTCGATCTTAGGGGGAAGACGGTCGGTCGTCCTCTGGCTCATCGCAGTTCACCCCCTCTCCGCGCCTTCCGGAGAATCTCTTGGGCGAGCTTATCCTGGAGGATTGCGTAACGCGGGCGCATGAGGAACTTGATGTCCTTGGTGACCGCGTCGGCCTTGTCCAGGACCGCGTCGGCCGGGTCCATCGCCAGGCGCCGTATCAGGGTTTCGTGGCAGTCGGGCCCGCAGCTGAAGAGTTCGATCGTTTTACAGGCCCGGCCGCCGGGGCGGCGCAGGTCGAGCCGGGTCATCATCTTGGCAGGCGCACCGCAACGGTCGCAGTCCGCGGCGAGGTCGTGCCCCGCGGCGAATCCGAGGAGAAGGCTGCGTTTCGCATTCGGAGCCAGGTGTAGGAGATAGTCGGCCGCGCAGCGGAGGCTGCAGCAGGGCAGGTCGAGGGACTGCAGAGGAACGCCTTCGGACGTCCGGGACTCGTAGGCGATCGCCGAACCCGAGGGGTGGGAGCAGATGAGGCAGGGAAGGTTCGGGTTTTTATCCATGACACACCTCTTCTGGACGCGCGGATGCGCCGTCCTTGGGAATGCCTTGACCCGACGCGCCGGCACGGCACGCGGGGGGAGGCGGGAGAAACTCGTTGGAGCAAGGTAGGTATTGTCTCCCGCAGCAGATTGCGGCGGGGCTAATGTCTATTTCGTGGTCCCATCCGGTCGAAGGTGGGGTGGGGTGCGTCATCGGCGGGGTGTTGCCTGCGACGCGTCGGACCTGAATGTCGGCCCGACAGAGTTGGGGGTGGGGCGCGGGGTCAGTCAAGGTTGGAGGCTTCGGGTTCGGTCGTCCTGTTCCCGGTCCAGGTGTGAAGATCTGCTCCTTTCATTTTTTGCCGGGAATGCGAATCTTTCTCTTCGACTACTGATAGCCCAGCCAGCGCAAGAATACCTCCCGGTTGACCGCCAACCCAGTCTTGCCGATGCGGTAGACGGCCAGCCCACTCTGCGAACTATGCATCAGGCGATAGGTCGCGTCGGTGGTGATTTCGAGTATTGCCTGCACATGGCGCGGGCGAAGGATGATCGGGTACGCCGAGAGGTCGAGCGTGGGGTGTGTCTGGGTTGCTGAAGTCTCAATCATGGGCACTCTCCGATCTATCGAGGGGGATTCCGAGACATATGTACATAATAGCACGCGTTATGTTATATGTCCATAATTGAATCGAGTATGCATTTTTAGTATAATGAACTTGGAGGGTAACCATGAAACAGATTTACATTGTCGACAACACGAGACGGTCCGTAGTGGGCGAACGCATAAAAGCGCGGCGTCGGAGCGAGGCCTTGAGCCAGGAGGGCCTCGCAAATACTTTGAGGGAGAAGGAGAGCATCGCTGTCGATCAGGCTATGGTCAGCAGATGGGAAAAGGGCGTCTTCGCGCCCAATGACGAAGTCCTGCTGGCATTGGCCAGGATCTTCAAGGTTCCGCCTTCCTATCTCACCGGCGAACTCGACATGGAGACGGCGACGTACCGCGCCACCAATTCGCTTGAGGTGGAAGGCGATCCGGTCTACCGATGGCTGTTCTGGGATGAGAGCCGCCTCATCGACAGTTACCGCAGGCTCGACGACGCCCAGAAGGGGATCGTGGCGGGCGTGATTAAGGCGTATGCGGAAGCCAGCAAGCAAAACACAGAGCATATGAACCATGCCTAGGAAAAAGAATGCCGGCAAGCGCCGCGGCCGGGGCGAGGGAGCAGTCTTCTATCGCGAGGACCTTCATTCATGGGTTGCGCAACCGGACCTTGGACGCGATCCCGAAACGGGCAAGCGCCTCCGTCCCCTAATCAAGGGCGCCACCTCGGAAGAAGTCACGCTGAAACTCGCGGAGTTGCGAGTCGATCGGAGTCGCGGCCAAGCCGTAGACCCTTCGAAGGAGTTGTTGCGCGATTACCTGACGCGCTGGTTCAAGACCTACAAGCTGCCGTTCGTGAAGCCGAACACAAGTGAGAAGATCAAGGGGAACATCAACAGGGTCGAACTCGGCCCGCTCGCGAACCTCCCGATCAGCTCGATAACCCAGGAGCAGATCCAGACGTGGGTCAACACCGCCGCAGGGACCTATTCGGAAGGAACGCTCCGCACGACGGTGTCCACCCTGTCCATGGCATTCGGCAAACTCGTCGAGCAGAAGCGGCTGCACCTCAATCCCGTTATCGGCGTCAAGATCCCTTCCAAGGCACGGAAGGCCGCCGAGGCGAGGGCGATGGACGACGAGACGCGAGCCCGCTTCCTCGACGCAGCGAGGTCGTCACCGTACTACATGCCGCTTCTCTTCATGCTGAGCACGGGATTGAGATCCGGAGAACTCTGCGCTCTCGATGTCTCGGACTACAAGGACCGCATCGTCATCTCGAAGACGTGGTCCAGTGCCGCGAATGCCGTGCAGTCCGAGCCGAAGACCGCCAGCTCGAACCGGACCATCCCCAAGCCCTCGGCGATGGACGCCCCAATTACCGCCTACATGTTCAAGCTGCACCACAAGGATCCGGCCGCGCCGCTCTTCCAGACTGTGAAAGCCCCTTACGGAAGACTGATGAATATACCGATGCGGCGGAGCCGCGGTTCCGGAGCGTACGGAGCCACCCTTCCGGAACCGCGGAGCCATCTCTCCGGTGAGGAGAGCCACCGAAAT
>CAILLO010000055.1 GCA_903835065.1 uncultured Eubacteriales bacterium | reverse complement strand
GACGTGCAGGCCGTGATGGACGGAGACCTCGACGGCTTCATCCAGGCGTTCCTGTCCGGGATGAAGGCCGAGAAGTAGGAAGCGGGCGAAGGCCATGGAAACGAAATCGAACGCGAACGACGAGCGCATCCGGAAGGTCGTGGACGACCTGGCCGCCGGCCGCCTCGGGGCGGACGACGCCTTCGCACGGCTCCGATCCCTTTCGACGGAGGACCTCGGATTCGCCCGGGTGGACCACGGGCGGACCGCCCGCAATGGATTCCCTGAAGTCGTCTTCGCGGAGGGCAAGAAGCCCGCGCACATCTCGGCCATCGCCGACAGCCTGCTCTCCCGCGGCTCCAACCTGATCGCGACGCGTGCCGACGCGGCGGCCTTCGAAGCCGTCCGGTCGGTCGCATCCGATGCGGTCTACCACCCGGACGCCCGCATCGTCACCGTGCTGCGCCACCCGGCCCCATACGGCAGCGGGCGCATCGCCGTCGTCTCCGCCGGGACCGCCGACCTGCCCGTCGCGGAGGAGGCCGCCGTCACGGCCGAGGCTCTGGGCAATCGCGTCGACCGCTACTTCGACGTCGGTGTGGCCGGTATCCACCGGCTGTTCTCCGTCATCGAGGAGATCCGGTCGGCCGAGGTCGTCATCGTGGTCGCCGGCATGGAAGGCGCACTGGCCAGCGTGCTCGGCGGTCTCGTCGACCGGCCGGTGTTCGCGGTCCCCTCGGGCGTCGGCTACGGCGCCAGCTTCGACGGACTCGCGGCGCTCCTTGCCATGCTCAACTGCTGCGCGAGCGGCGTCTCCGTGATGAACATCGGGAACGGCTTCGGCGCCGGCTACATGGCGGCGACCATCTGTCGCATGCTGCACCCTGCGGCCGGCGGCTGAAGAGGGGAGAGGCGAAATGGGACGGACGCTCTATCTGGACTGTTTCTCCGGCATCTCGGGCGACATGCTTCTCGGTGCCCTGATCGACCTCGGCGCGCCACTCGAGGGGATTCGGACCGTCCTGGCCGCGCTGCCCATCGAAGGCTACCGCACCGAGGCGGAACGACGCACGGTCTCCGGCATCGCCGGAACCTCATTCCGGGTGCTTCTGGCCGACACGCACAAGTCCGGGCATGCCCCGGTCTACGGGCATGGGTCCGACCGGACCTTCGCCGACATCTCCGCCATGCTCGAAACCGCGCTGCTGGACCCGAAGGTGCGCGCCACAGCCGCCGCGGTGTTCCGGGAGATCGCCTGGGCGGAGGCAGAAGTTCACGGTGAGCGGATCGAGGACGTCCATTTCCACGAGATCGGCGCCGTGGACTCCATCGTCGATATCGTGGGCGTCGCCGCCGCGCTGCGCCTGCTGGACGTGGACCGCGTGGTCTGTTCGACGCTGTCCGACGGGTCGGGGACGATCCGCTGCCGGCACGGGGAGATTCCGGTCCCGGTCCCTGCCGTTCTGAAGATGCTCGAAGGCACCGACATCCCGTATCGCACGGGAACGGCCGAGACCGAACTCGTGACGCCGACGGGGATGGGGCTCGCGAAGGTCCTGTCCTCCTCCTTCGGCCCGATGCCCGCCATGCGCATCGACCG
>CAILLO010000054.1 GCA_903835065.1 uncultured Eubacteriales bacterium | reverse complement strand
TTCACCGGGAGCGCCGCTCCCTTCTGCGGATTTCAAGCAGGCGGAACAGCGTTTTCAGGTAACTGCGGACGAATCGGGGCAGGTCGCGCTTCGATTCGCCGTGGAGCCGCTTCTCGAACGAGACCGGAACTTCCACGACCACCAGGTCCGGCTTCTGGAGGCGGAGCTTCAGGAGCACCTCCTGCAGGACATCGAAGTCCCGGCCCTCCAGCGTGACGCGCTTCAGCTGCTCCGTGCGGTAGATTCTGAAATCGGTCGAGATGTCCCGGGTGCGGAGGCCGATCACCCGGCGGAAGATCCCGTTCAGGACGCGGGAAAGCAGGACCGAGACCGGGGCGTCGTGCGTGCTTCCTCCCTCCACGTAGCGCGACCCGATGACGACGTCGGCGCCCTGGACGAAGCGGCGGTACAAGGCGGGGATCATGGCGGGGTCGTGGGACCCGTCGCTGTCGAGGATCAGGAACTTGTCCGATTCCGCGCGGGCGATCGCGGTCCGGAAGGCGCCGCCGAAGCCGGGCTCCTCCTGGTTGAAGTAGAGCGCGCCGTTCTCGGCGCACACCCGTTCGGTGCCGTCCAGAGGCGTCGCCGTGTCGACCACGAGGATCCGCGAGGGCTCGTCGATCCCGAGGAGCGCCTGGCGGATCCGCGGCAGCAGGACCCGCAGGTTCTCTTCCTCCTTGTAGGCCAGGAGAGCGATGTCGAGTCCCATGCGAATCCACCTTCCGGCATGCCGCAGGAGATCCGGACGCGGGCAGCCACTCCGTATTGTACCGTAGGCGAGCGGTCCTGAACACCCTTCCGGTGTCCGTCCGATGCCTCAGCGCAAATCCGCCGCTGCGCCGTAGACCGCTTCGAGCTCCTTCCGGACCGCCTCGCCGTGGTCGAGCGCCAGCACGTCGCGGCGGGCGGCCTCCGCGACCGCCTCGAGGTCCACTTCGCCGAGACGGAGGGTGCGCAGCGTCGGAAGCCACTCGCCGGGGGCGCACAGGAAGCCGTTCTCCCCGTGCCGGATGCGTCCGGCGAATTCGCGCGTCGGCGTGGCGACGGTCACCGTCTTCACGAGCCCGGCCTCGAAGTACTTGAGCGCCGACTTGCATTCGGTGAATTCGTTGACCTGGAGCGGGGCGATGCTCACGTCGACCTCCGCCATGAGCCGCTGCAACTCGAGGTAGTGGACCAGCGGGAAGAATTCGATCCGTCCGGTCCCGGCGAGTCGGCGGAGCTCCGGCGGAAGTTCCAGGTACCCCACGACGCGCAGCGAGACGTCCGGGAATTCCTCGAAGAGGGGAAGCAGTTCCGAGGCTGCGATGCCGAAGTCGTGCTCGTGCGTCGTGGAACCGCTGAAGTAGCCGATCAGGAACGTCCCGCGGGCGTGGGCCGGGTCCTTGTCGCGGAGGCAGCGGTCCGACACGAGGACCTGCTCGTCGGAGACCGTGTTGCGGACGACCCACCAGGGCTTGCCGAAGGTGCGACCGAGAGCCGCGCCGAGGAGGGCGTTGGTCGCCGTGAAGCCGTCGGCCAGGGAGGCGGTCATGGCGTACCGGGACACCGTGGAGAACCAGTAGTCGTAGTTCGCCTCCGCCGGCGAGCCGTGGCCCAGCGTGTTCAGCAGCTGCGGGATCCGCTGGACGTCGAAGACGAGGTCGTCGATGTCGAACAGGAAGGGGATCCCGCGGGCCCGGGCGCGGACGGCCAGCTGGTCGAGCTCCAGCGTGTAGCGCGTGCGCACGACGACCACCAGGTCGACCCGGTCGAGCGAACGCTCGAGCGCCGCCGCCTCGTCGCGGAAGAACCAGCCGGCGCGCCAATCCCGGCCGGTCGCGAGCGATCGCGCGACATTGTGGCAGCGGTAGCGGAAGTAGGTCGCATCGTGCTTCTCGTAGACGAAAGCCACGACGCGGGCGCCGGACGCCTTGGCTTCGGCCAGCGAGGCGAGGCGACGGGCGAGTGGGACGTCCCAGATCTTCGGGCTGGGCGTCGCGAAATGCGGGATGCTATGCATGGGCGGCCCTCTCCGCGAACCGCACGAGGACGGCGGCGAAACCGCTCTCCCAGGCCTCCGGCGCGTCCGCCACGGCGCGCCGGGCGGGGTCGTCGACGAGCGCCGCGCCGGCCCGGAGCGCCGCGACGAGGGCGTCCACGGTCGGTTCGGCCGCGACGGGACCGCGGCGGGCGGCAGGGCCGGGCGTCGCGGAAGCGCGGGTCGAGACGACGACCGCGCCGTGGGCGGCGGCCTCCAGGGCGATGCCGCCGGTGCGCGCCGTGGCGTGGGGTGCGAGGATCAGATCGACGCCGGAAAGCAGTTCGTCGTAGCCCTTGCGGTCCGGGTCGAGGACGGTCGCGCGCGTGCCGTCGGAAAAGCGCAGGACGGGCGCCGGCGACCCGATGCACAGGAACTCCCAGGCGGCCGGGTCGAGGACGCCGTCGGCCAGGGCGCGGTCCAGGGCCGCGAGTCCGAGCGCGTAGAGGGTGGCGGGCTCCTCGGGGCGGGCGACGAACAGCAGGCGCCGGCGACGGCCGGCGGTCGTGGAAGCGGTCGATGCGCCGGCCGTTGCCGGAGCTTCGGGAGCGGGCCGCGGGAAGGCCGGCTCGTAGGGGATCCCGTTCCGGGCCACGGCCGGATACCGGGCCGCGAGCGCGTCGAAAAGCTCCCGAGTCTCGACGGCGAAGTCGATCGAATCGTCCGCCAGCAGCGCCTCGCACAGCGCCCGGTCGTCGCCGGCGGGCAGGAGCGCCGCCTCGTCGTCCCGGACCAGCCAGGTCGTCCGCGGCGCGAAGGACGTCGCGCGGCAGGCCGCTGCGCTGCGCCAGGAGGTTGCGAGGAACAGGTCGCGCGTCCCGGTCTCGAGCTTGTACCGCTGCCGGCCGCCGCCGTCTCGGCCGACGTCCGAGAAGTACGAGACGTCGGGCGCAGGCGGAATCCCCTGCCGCGCGAGCGCGTCGAGGACGACGCGGGCGCGGGCGGGCGTCCGCCTCGCCACGATGCGCAGCGGCATCCCGTTGGCGCGCGCGGCGAGCGTGGCCAGGACGAGGGCGGCGGAGACTTCTCCCTCCCCGTCGAAGGGCGCATGCGCCGCGCCCTCCAGCGCGTCGACCACGAGTGTCAGGCGCGGTCCGGCGGTCTCGACGTGGATCGCGGGAATCGGCTGGAGGTCGCGGAAGCGCCGGTCGAGCAGGTCGCGCACCGACGTCGGGTCCCCGGGCGGCACGGTGGGGACGGCCGCGAAGGCCGGGGGCTGGGGGATGGCCGGGTTGCCGGTCAGGCGGCGCCGGACCTTGGCGACCAGCGCGCGCGCGCCCGCCTTCCGCAGCGAACCGAGTCGTGCCCACAGGCCCATGCCGACCTCCTTCTCCGACGCCCCCCCGCGGGCGACCGGTCAGATCTCGCCCGTCTCCTTCAGGTAGCGGCGCAGCGCATCCTTCCAGTCCGGCAGGCGCGCGAGGCCCGCGGCGTCGAGACTGGCCTTGGACAGGCGCGAGTTCCTCGGTCGGACGGCCTTCGTCGGATACTGGTCCGTCGTCAGTTCCTTCACGCGCGTCGGGTGGCCGGCCTGCGCGAAGATCTCCCGGGCGAAGTCCGCCCAGGTGCAGAAGCCCTCGTTGGTCGCGTGGTACGTGCCGAAACGGCCGGTCGCGGCCAGGTCGCACAGGAGTTCCGCGAGGTCCGCGGTATAGGTCGGCGAGCCGGTCTGGTCGCCCACGACGCCCACCTCGTCCCGTTCGCGGGACAGGCGCAGCATGGTCTTCACGAAGTTCGAGCGCCCCCGCGCGCCGAACACCCAGGCGATCCGGACGACGTAGTTCCGGTCCGGCACCGCCGCCCGCACCTCGTCCTCGCCCTGCGACTTGGTGCGCCCGTAGACGCTGCGCGGGTCGCGCGGCGCGTCCGTCTCGAACGGCGCGTCGCCCTCGCCGCCGAAGACATAGTCCGTGCTGATGTACAGCAGCCTGGCGCCGACCGCGCGGGCGGCCCGGGCCACGTTGCGCGTCCCGGTCACGTTGGCCGCGAAGCAGGCGTCGGGCTCGTCCTCGGCACGGTCCACCGCCGTGTAGGCGGCCAGGTGCATCACCACGTCCGGCCGGTATGCCGCCACGGCCGCCTCGACGGCCGGGGCGTCCGCCAGATCGAAGTCGCCCAGGTCGACGCCGCGGAATTCCGCGCCCCGCCGCGCGAGCGCACCGCACACGTCCAGCCCGAGCTGGCCCTGCGCGCCGGTCACGAGCACGCGCCCGAGCGCCGCGCGCCCCGCGTCCGCGCCCGCTTCCCCGCTCAACCGCGGCCCCCGTACATCTTCGCGTCGTACTTCGCGTATTCGCCCGACAGGATCCGCTCCCACCAGGTCCGGTGCTCCAGGTACCAGCGCACGGTCCGGCGGATCCCGTCGTCGAAGGCCGTCTCCGGCGTCCAGCCGAGCTCGGCCGAGATCTTGGCCGGGTCGATCGCGTAGCGCATGTCGTGCCCCGGGCGGTCCTTCACGAACGAGATCAGGCTCTCCGGCTTTCCCAGCTCCTGCAGCACGGTCTTCACGACCTGCAGGTTGGTGCGCTCGTTGTGCCCGCCGACGTTGTACACCTCGCCCGGGCGCCCTTTGCGCGCCACGAGCTCGATCGCGGCGCAGTGGTCCTCCACGTACAGCCAGTCGCGCACGTTCTCGCCCCTGCCGTACACCGGCAGCGGGCGGTCGGCCAGCGCGCGGACGATCATGAGCGGGATCATCTTCTCCGGGAAGTGCCACGGCCCGTAGTTGTTCGAACAGCGGGTGATCGTCGCCGGGAAGCCGTACGTGCGGTGGTATGCGAGCACGAGCAGGTCCGCCGACGCCTTGGACGCCGAATACGGCGACGACGCGTGCAGCGGCGTCTCCTCGGTGAACAGCAGGTCGGGCCGGTCGAGCGGCAGGTCGCCGTACACCTCGTCCGTCGAGACCTGGTGGAACCGCTTCGTGCCCGCCGCGCGGCAGGCGTCCATGAGCACCTGCGTCCCGATCACGTTCGTGCGCAGGAACAGCCCCGGGTCCGAGATCGAGCGGTCGACGTGCGACTCGGCCGCGAAGTTCACGACCGCGTCGAAGTCCTCGCCCGCGAACAGCGCCTCGACCGTGTCCCGGTCGGCGATATCCCCCTTCACGAAGCGGAACCGCGGGTCCTGCAGGGCCGACGCGAGCGTCTCGAGGCTGCCCGCGTAGGTCAGCGCGTCGAGTACGACGACGCGGTCCTCCGGGTGCCGCGCCAGTAGCCGGAACACGAAATTCGACCCGATGAAGCCCGCTCCGCCCGTCACCAGCCAGTTCATGCCCTGCCCTCCCAGACGAAATCGCAGTCGCTGTCGGCCAGCCGAGGCGCCGCACGGTCCTTGTCGGAAAGGACGGGCTCCGCCACCCCGCCCCAGTCGATCCCGAGCTCCGGGTCATCGAACCGGACGCCGCGCTCGAAGGCCGGCGCGTAGGGCGCGTCGGCCTTGTACTGTACTTCGCAGTCCGGTTCGAGCGTCAGGAACCCGTGCGCGAATCCGCGCGGGATCCACAGCTGCCGGTGCGACCTCGCGTCCAGCACCACCGACGTCGACCGCCGGTAGGTCGGCGAGCCCCTGCGCAGGTCCACGGCCACGTCGAGGATCGAACCGCGCGAGCAGCGCACGAGTTTGCCCTGCACCGCCGGGCCGATCTGGAAATGCAGGCCGCGCAGCGTGCCACGCGCCGCCGAGAACGAGTGGTTGTCCTGTACGAAGTCGACGTCCAGGCCGGCCTCCGCCATCGCGGCCCTCGACCAGCTCTCGAAGAACCAGCCGCGCGCATCCCCGAAGACACGGGGTTCCACGACCAGGACGCCGTCGAGCGGCGTCGGGACGATTCTCACCGCCATGCCGCCCCCCGCCCTTCCCGCGCCCCGCGCGTCACGGCAGCTGCCTCACGGCGTTGTCCGCCACGCGACGCAGGTAGGCTCCGTAGGTCGACTTCCCGTGCCGGTCCGCCGCCGCGGCGAGCTCCGCCGCCGTCGTCCAGCCCTGCCCGTAGGCGATCTCCTCGGGCGCCGAGATCTTGATGCCCTGGCGCTTCTCGACCATCCGCACGAACTCCCCCGCCTCGAGCAGGTCCTCCTGCGTCCCGCAGTCGAGCCAGGCGAACCCGCGGCCCATGAGCTTCACGTCCAGCTCGCCGCGCTCGAGGTAGCACCGCATGAGGTCGACGATCTCGAGCTCGCCGCGCGCGCTGGGCGAAAGGCCCTTCGCGAAGTCCGCCGCACGTCGGTCGAAGAAGTACAGCCCGGTCAGGGCGAAGTTCGACTTCGGGATCTTCGGCTTCTCCTCGACCGACAGCACGAGCCCTTCCGGGTCGAACTCCACGACGCCGAAGCGCGTCGCGTCCTCGACCGCGTAGCCGAACACGGTCGCGCGCCCCGCGTTCGCCGCCGCGTCCCGCAGCATCCGCGTGAAGCCGTTGCCGTAGAACACGTTGTCGCCGAGCACCATGGCCACCGCGTCGCCGCCGACGAACGACTCGCCGATCACGAAGGCCTGTGCGAGGCCGGCCGGCGTCGGCTGCTCCGCGTAGGACAGGCGCACGCCGTAGCGGGAGCCGTCGCCCAGCAGGTCGCGGAAGCGCGGCAGGTCGGTCGGCGTCGAAATCACCAGGATATCCCGGATACCGGCCAGCATCAGCGTCGACAGCGGGTAGTAGATCATCGGCTTGTCGTACACCGGCAGCAGCTGCTTGCTCGTCACGAGCGTCAGCGGGTAGAGTCGCGTGCCGGCGCCGCCGGCAAGAATGATGCCCTTCATGGCGGATTCCTCCTAGATCGTGAAGCCGGCGAGCACGGGAAGCACGTAGACGGCCGTCGAGAACAGGAACAGCGCGCCGACGAGCAGCACTTCGCGGCGGTCGATCCGGAAGGCCTTCGCGTCGACCGGCTTGCCCGTCCAGACCAGCGCGAGGCGGACGACGACCAGGGCGACGAAGGCCGTCGCGAACAGGGAGATCAGGGAGGGGCGGAACAGGCTGAGCGCCGAGAAGCCGGCCCTCGGAACCAGCCCGAGCAGCGGGAGGAGTCCGTCCCGCACGAGTCCGGAGGCCAGGTCGTCGCCGAAATAGGAAATCGTCATCGCCGAGAAGGCGGCCGCGATGCCGGCGTCGAGGGCGTAGAACCGGCGGCGGTCGGAGAGCAGGACGCACGTGATCGACAGGAACGGAGCGAGGAGCATGATCCACTGCGGGTGTAGGTGTCCCAGCGCGACGAATGAGCCGATCGCCAGCGTCGCGATGGAGATCAGGCGCGGGCCGGCGTCCGCGTCGCCCCTGCCGTACCGGAAATAGCAGAAGCCGCACAGCAGCGCCAGGGCGACGGCGAAGAGGGAGACGTGCCAGCTGTTGCCGACCGTCAGGTCGAAGAAATAGCCCGAGAAGCTCGCGATCGTGCCCTTCTCGCCGGCCGCCAGTGCGGGGGCGGTGAAGAGGACGCCCTTGAACAGCAGGAAATAGGGCGCGGCGGAGATCGCGAGGTACCCCGCGACCTTCAGGAGGTTCTTCTCGAGCATCAGCAGCATCGGGAGGAAGAGGATCAGGGGGAACGGCTTGAAACTCGCTGCGAGGCCGAACCAGAGCGCGGGGACGACCAGCGTCCGTCCGCGGCCGCGCACCAGCGCGAGCGTGCCGAGCAGCGTCGGCAGCACGTAGGCCGCGTCGTACTGGGCGAAGACCAGCGGCGAAAAGAAGGCCGGGAGGGAGGTCGCGAACACGACCGCGCCGAGCAGGGCGAGCGGCCGGCTGCCCCGCAGCGCGAGGACGAGGCGGTGCACGACCACCGCGCAGGCGAAGAAGAGGAGGACCGACAGGGCCTTGTTCCAGAGCATCACGCCGTTCGCGGCCTGTACGAGCGCCAGCCGGTCCGGCGTCGCCGCCGCGAGGTCGGGGCGCAGGAGCAGCACGGGGAGGTTCCACAGCGCGAAGACGACGTAGATCGTCATCGGGTAGTCGTTGCCGACGACCAGCGGGACGTTGGCGACGTAGAAGTCGCGGACGTGCCCGTCGAGGAGCGTGAAGGAGCTGGCGATCGTGTGCGCGAGGTCGCCCCGCTGCGAGAACGCGAGGAAGCAGAATGTGAAGACCGCGCCCACCACGGCGGCGAACAGGATTTCGAGCCTCCGCAGACCTGCGTCCATTCCCTTGATCGTCGTCATGTGCCGTCCCTCCGTTCCTGCCATTCTATCCATTTCCCGCCGGAGCCGCAAACCGCCGGACGTCCCGCTCTAGCCGGGGCGCGTTCCGCCCCGCCTTTCCCTAGAGCGTCGCATTCGGGTCCTGCGGAAGCTCCGCCACGGGCTTCTGCTTCTTGAGGCGCCCGACGACCAACCCGACCAGCTTGTGCGCCTCTTCGACGCGGAGCAGCAGCACGAGCCCCGCGTACAGCGCCACCGCGACCGCGACCGCAACCACGAGGGAGACCGGCGCGGACCCCGTCCCGCGCTCCACGAGCTCGTGGACCCCGTAGGCCACGAGGCCCGTCGCCGCGCTCGCCGCGCAGATCTTGAGGAAGACGACCCCGATGTGCCTCAGGCCGAAATCGCCGATCTTGCGGTACAGCCGGAAGCCCAGCATCGCGGCGCTGATGATGCCGGCGCCCGACGCGGACAGCGCGAGACCGCCGACGCCCATGCGCGGCGTCAGGAACAGCGCCAGCGCGACGTTGATCACGACCGAGACGATCCCGTTGATCATCGGCGTCTTCGTGTCCTGGCGCGCGTAGAACGAGCGGTTGAACACCTCGCGCAGCGAGAACGCGGACAGGCCGATCGCGTAGAACAGCAGCGCCGTCGCCGTGACCTGCGTCGCCGCCGCGTCGAACGCCCCGCGCTCGTAGATCAGGCGGATGATGGGCACGCTGAGGGCGACAAGGCCCGCCGTCGTCGGCACGAGCAGCAGGAGCAGCACGCCGATGCTCCTGCGCAGCAGCAGTTTGTATTCGGGCTCGTCCCCCTTCGCGGCGTGGCTGGCCATCTGCGCGTAGAACACCGACACGATCGAGGCGCTCGCCAGCCCCTGCACGAACGCGCTCAGCTTGTTCGAATAGGCCAGCGCCGCGATGCTGCCGGCCGGCAGGCCCGAGGCGAGCATGCGGTCGATCAGCGTGTAGATCTGGTTGATGCCCGACCCCAGCAGCACCGGCAGCACCAGGATGCCGACGCGCCGCAGGTCCGCGTCCTTGCGGTCCCACTTCGGCCGGTACGGCATCCGGAGCCTGCGTCGGGAGAACCAGAGCATCCCGATCTGCGCCAGGGCGGCCACGACCGTCGACACCGCCAGCGAATACACGCCCAGCTTCGGGGTGAGCAGCAGCATGCCGGCGATCAGCACGACGTTCGACGGGAAGCCGATCGCGGCCGGCACGAGGAAGACCCCGTGGACCTGCAGCAGCGCCGTGTCCAGCGTCACCGCGAGGGTCATCAGGATGAACGGCACCAGCACGAGGCTCAGGTTCGACGTCAGCGTCACGTCCGCCGCGCTGAATTCCGGCGCGAACAGCCGCACGAGCGGCTTCGAGAACAGCACCACGGCGATGGACACGACGGTCGCGATCACGAACGTCGACGTGTAGAGCGAATCGACGAAGGACTTCCGGCCGGCGAGGTCGCGCTTCTCCAGGACTTCGGCGTAGACCGGTATGAAGGTCGTCCCCAGCGCGCCGATCAGCATGACCGTGAACACGCCGTTGATCGACTGGGCCATCACGAAGTCGTCCGTCAGGTGCGTCGCCCCGAATACGGCCGCCATGACCACGTCGCGCAGGAAGCCGAGCAACCGGCTGAACAGGAGGATCACGGTGATCAGGAAAGCGGTCCTCACGACGCGGTATTTCAATGCTTCCGTCCCTTCCGGTAGGCGACCCTGAAGACATTGTATCCCAAACGCGCCAGCACGTAGAGCACCTTGTCGGAGCGGCCCGCCGCGCCGCGCAGGAAGCCCTTCCCGTGCGCTTTCAGGCGCCGGCGGACCTCCTCGACGAACGCGCCGCCGTCGTCCTGGACGGCGAACGCCTTCAGCGCCTCGATGCACCGCAGCACGTAGGCGTCCCCGGCCAGCAGCAGCACCTCCGGCTCGCACCCGGCGAGGCGCTCCAGGACGAGATCGTAGCCGTCGAGCCCCCTGCGGACGCGTTCGACGCCGTGAGCGTGGAACGTGCTCTCCGCCCGCTGCCGCCAGTGGTAGCCGATCCGGGAGTCGAACGAGACGGCCCGGCAGCGCGCCAGCACGTCGAGGTCGTACAGCAGGTCCTCGAAGAGCGCGGTCCCGGCCGGAAAGCGCACGCCGCCCGCGGCCGACCGGCGCACGAGCCGGTCCCAGACGAACCCCGTGAAGCGCCCGGCGACGACGAACATCTCGCGGCGGGCCTCCGCCGGGGTCAGGCGGTCCCGCGCGACGCCGGCGAACCAGGGCTTCGAGCGGTCCGGCCACTCGTAGACGACGCCGCAGATCGCGAGGTCGACCTCGGGGTCCTCGAGGTCTTCGACCAGCCGCTCCAGCATGTCCGGCTCGAGCCAGTCGTCGTGGTCGGCGAACCCGAGGAAGTCGCCCCGCGCCTCCTCGAGGCCGCGGTTCCGCGCCGCGGAGATGCCCGCGTTGGCCTGGTGGACCGCCCGCACGCGCGAATCCCGCTCCGCGTAGGCGGCGCACAGCGCCGCGCTGCCGTCGGACGAGCCGTCGTCCACGAGCAGTAGCTCGAGATTCCCGTACGTCTGCGCGAGGATCGAATCCACGCAGACCGGCAGCAGCGCCACTTGGTTGAAGACCGGCACGACCAGGCTCACGAGGGGGCCGCTCCGCGTCTCCACCCGCTAGACCCCCACGACGTCCCGGTAGAACGCCGGGTAGT
The DNA here is from genome assembly GCA_903835065.1 of uncultured Eubacteriales bacterium. Taxonomy (GTDB): domain Bacteria; phylum Bacillota; class Clostridia; order Saccharofermentanales; family UBA5734; genus CAILLO01. Next base: position 11,940 of record CAILLO010000054.1, on the reverse strand, counting down.
TCCGCTCCGCCGAGAAGCCCCGCTCCCAGGACTCCCGCGCCGCCGCGCGGAAGGCCGCGTAGGCCTCGTCGCCCATATCCAGGAATTCCCGCACGCCCGCCGCGATCCGTTCCGCCGTCGCGTCCGCCGGGAGCAGCCGCCCGTTCGCACCGTCCTGCACGAGCTCCCCCGTGCCGCCCACCGCCGTCGCGAGCACCGGCACGCCGAAGGACAGCGCCTCCATGATCGACACCGGGATCCCCTCGGTCGAACTGGCGTTGACGAACAGGTGCACGTCCGTCTCCTGGTAGAACCGCAGCAGGTCATCGTGCGGCACGTGCCCGCGCATCTCGAGCGTCACGTTCGCGGGCAGCCGGTCCGCGTCCGCCCGGATCCGGCCTTCCTCCTTGCCGGCACCGAAGTGCACCCAGCGGACCTCGCGGTCCCGAATCCGGCCCAGCCCCTCGAGGATCCGCCCGACGCGCTTGATCGGGATCAGGTTCGAGACCGTCACGACCGTGAAGGGCGCGCGCCCGGCCGGCCGGCGGACGCCGCGGTCCGGCGTGCCGAGGCGGGCGGCGACCACCTTGTCCGCGTGTCCGTAGCGGTCGACCAGGTGCCGCCGTCCGGCCTCCGAGACCGTCGCCACGAGGTCGAGCGTCTCGAGCAGGAAGCGGCGCATCGGCTGGTATGGCTGCGTGTGGGGACCCTCGTAGAGGTCGTGCCCGTGGGCCCGCGCCACCGCCCGGCACCCGGTGCTGCGCTTGAGCAGGGCCGCGGCATAGGCGCTCTTGGTCATCCAGAACGAGTAGACGCACGCGTCCGCCCCGGCGGCCCGCAGTTCGGCCCCGTACGTGCGGCGCATCGCCCGGAAAATCCGCTCCCCGGCCGCGCAGAAGACGACCAGCGCCCCGAGGTTCGCCGCGTCCGCCCGACCGCTCCGGACCAGGAACGCGACCTCCCGCCAGACGGCGGGCCGCAGTAGCGCGCGCGCCGAATCGCGCAGCTTCTCGAGCGGCGGGTATCCCTTCGAGAACAGCGGCGCGGCCTCCACCCCCCCCGGCACCCGCTTTGACGAGGTCCCGCCGCCGAGGGCGTTCACGGGCACGAGCCGCACTGCCATGCCCTTCGGCGCGTACGCCAACTCCACCTCGAGGAAATCCTCGCCCCGGAGGTAGGGGAAGTGCGATGTGAGGAGATAGACCTTCTTCAATTCCCTTCCCCGTTTCCAGCGAACGTCACGTCGCGGCGAGTTCCCGGCGGATAAAGTCGAGCCCGAGGAGCAGCTTCTTCACGCCCTCGACGTCGAGCCGCACGGTGTTGTGGCTCGTGTACTCGAGGCTGCGGCTGGTCTCCTTCTTGCCTTCTTCGAAGTACAGGTCGTAGTTCAGGTCCCGCTTGTCCGCCGGGATCCGGTAGTAGTTCCCCAGGTCCTGCGCCGCCACGCGCTCCTCGCGCGTCAGCAGCGTCTCGTAGAGCTTCTCGCCGTGCCGGGTGCCGATCACGTGCACTTCGTTGCCGGCGTGGAACAGCTCCTTCACGGCCTGCGCCAGGTCGCCGATCGTCGAGGCCGGCGCCTTCTGGACGAAGATGTCGCCCGGCTTCGCGTGCTCGAACGCGTAGAGCACCAGGTCGACGGCATCCTCGAGGGACATGAGGAAGCGGGTCATCTCCGGATCCGTCACGGTGAGGGGCAGCCCCGCCTTGATCTGCTCGACGAACAGCGGGATCACCGAGCCGCGCGAGGCCATCACGTTGCCGTACCGCGTGCCGCACGCGACCGTGCGGTCCGCGTCCGCCGCCCGGGCCTTCGCGACCATCACCTTCTCCATCATCGCCTTGGAGATGCCCATCGCGTTGATCGGGTACACCGCCTTGTCCGTCGACAGGCAGATCACCTTCTTCACGCCGGCGTGCATCGCCGCGTCCAGGACGTTCTCCGTGCCGAGCACGTTGGTCCGCACGGCTTCCATCGGGAAGAATTCGCACGACGGCACCTGCTTGAGCGCCGCGGCGTGGAACAGGTAGTCGACCCCCTGCATCGCGTCGTCGAGCCCGTGGCGGTCACGCACGTCGCCGATGTAGAACTTGATTTTGTCGTCGTGAAGCTGGCGCCGCATGTCGTCCTGCTTCTTCTCGTCGCGCGAGAAGATGCGAATTTCCCGGATCTCCGTGCCGAGGAAGCGGTGCAACACCGCATTGCCGAAGGACCCCGTGCCGCCGGTGATCAGGAGCGTCTTTCCCTTCATGCTTCGTTCTCCTTTTCTTCGTGCGCCGGAGGGCGCAGACCAAGCTGTATTATAACCCAAGGCTTCCCCTCGCCGGAAGCGGGGAAACCTTAAGGTTCCGCCGTTGATGAGCTTTTCAAAAGAGAACGAAAGGATATCGTCCGCTCCGATTCCCCTACCCGACGGAGACGTCCTCCGCGACGGTATGCACGTCCTCGAATCCGCCGGACTTCGCGTCGCGAATGTGCACGAGGATCCGGTACGTGCCGGGCTTGCGCGGGATCCACAGGCACGTCGGGTCCGACGAGAAGCCGCGCAGCGTCGTGTACAAGTGGTCGTCGATGACCTCGAACCGGTAGAGACGCCGCTCGGGCAAGGCGGCCGACGCGAGGAGGTTCCCCTGTGCGTCCTTCGCGGTCGGGTCGACCTCGACCGACAGCCGCACCGGCGTGCGCGCCACGAGGCCCGCGAGCGCGCCGTCTCCGCCCTCCTCCGCGCCCGTCGCGCCGATTCCCTTCGCCGACAAACCCAGCCCCTTGACCAGCCGGTATCCGCCCAGGTCGGGCGCGCCGGACACGACCAGCGTCGTGGACCACGCGGCCTCGTACGACCCCGCGAGCCCGTCCGCGCCGCGTGCAAAGGCCACCACGGAATACGAGCCGGAGTCGGTCGGCGTATAGGTCCAGGCCGGGTCGGTGCTCCAGCCCCGGAGCTGGTGCCAGTCGCCCGCGTCCTCGGTCCAGAACGAGTACTCGTATCCCGCCGCGAGGTCCTGCGGACTGCCCGCCGTGCCGCCCCCGCCCACCGCGGTGGCCGTGAACCGCACCGCCGTGCCTGGCGACACGATTAGGTCCGCCGTCCACGGCGCGCCCTCGGCGCCTCCTGTCCTCGCCTCGACGCCCACGAACCGCACCGGGTCCGCCCGGTCCCAATGGAAGTACTGCGTCGCCGCGTCGTCGTAGGTCTTCAGCCCCGGCCGCCGCACCGTCGCGTCCAGCCGGTACACCCCGTATCCCGGAAGCGACAGGTCGAGCGAGGCGGCCGCCGCACCGGTGCCCCGGGCGGTCGCGATCGACCGGAACGGCGTCGAGACCCACAGCGTCGCGTACACCGCGTCCAGCCCGGTTCCGGCGATCGTCGCCGTCGCGTGCCGGTCGGTGCGAGACACGCGGATCGGCGTCGTCGCGTCCAACTCCGGCACGGTCTCCCCGGTCCTCGTCAGCGTCACGACGCACCGCTGCGAGGCGGAGCGGCTCGACGCGAAGGAGTGCGACGCGGCCTCGAGACTCAGCATGTAGGTCCCGGACGGCGTCGCCGACGTGTCCCATTCCAGCGTCCCGGTCCGGTCGCCCGACCCCACGGCCGCGAAGTCGGCATCGAGGATGCCGTCCCCGGCAGCGCCCTGTCCGGATTCCGCGTCGGGAACCAGGCGCAGCTTGTAGTCGACGTCTTCGCTCTGGAAGCCCGTCGAGCCCACCCGGAACGTCAGGACGCCGCCCGCGGGACGCACCAGCGTCTCACCCAGCGGCTGCTCCGACCCGGCCCGACCCGACGCGCTCGAGACCCGCGCGTCCGCGATTGCCGGCCGGTCCGCCGGTTGCACCGTGCACGAGACTTCGTGCACGCCCGTGGCTGTCCGCGTGCAAGCCATGTACTCCGCGTCGGTCAGCGTCTCGACCCGCACCGAACAGGCCTCTCCGGCCGCCGGCAGGCTCCCGGCCGCGAAGTCCGCCGGGTCGAGGTCCAGGTAGGACGAGCCCCCGTCGGCCCCTTCGTAGGCGTCCCCGTATTCCTTCACCAGCGTCCAGCCCAGCGCCTCGTCCCCGCCGCGCCGCAGCCAGACCATCGTCTTCATGCCCGCGAATCCGCCGCCTACCGACAGCCGCAGCGCTCCCTCGGGTGCCTCCCGCTCCGCCACGCCGACCGTCACGGCCCGCACGGGCACCTCGAACTGCTCCGTCTGGCTGCATTCCAGCCAGGCGCCCCCGTCGAGCCGTGCCTCCGTCCGCAACTGGTGGTCCCGCTGCGCCGCACTACGACGCTCCAGGACGACGGGTCGGCCTGGCCGGCCGGCGTCGCGTACGACTTCGCAAACCGGTCCAGCTCCGGGTCGTACCAGTACAGCCGGTGAGTGAAATCCATGTCGGCACCGCCGCCCGACAGGACGTGCACGACGGACACCGGCTCCCCCGCCGCCGTCGTCGTCACGGTCGACGACACGAAGCTCGCAGGCGGCTCCACGGACTGTGAAATCCGCACGTTGTCGACGTAAAACTCGTCGCCCGTCGTGGTCGTCCCGCTCGAGCCGAGCATCAGACGGTTCGGCGACTTCTTCCGGCTCAGCCACGAGTACCCGTCCACCGTGCCGACGAGGACGCCGTCCAGATACAGGTTCGCCGACTGCGACGACGCGTCGTAGGTCCCGGCCAGCCTTACATGCACGGCCTGACCTGCGGGCGCCGAGCCGTTCTTCAGGTGGTACGTGCTGCCCTTGAAGTAGTCGATGCTCCCGTCGCTCGTGAAGATCAGCTGCACCAGTGAGGCGCCGCTGAAATCGGTCGTCTGCACGCTGTTCGTCCCGAGGGCGATCCGGGCCGTACCCGCGACGCGCAATAGGTCGAAGTCCAGCGTATACGGGCCCGACTCGGGGAACGCCGCCGACGCGTAATAGCAGTACGTCTGCCGCGACGCGTCCTGGTCGACGACGCGGATCCGGCCGCCCGAACACGAGGCGGTGCCGCTCGTGCCGGGCATGTTCATCCAGCCCGCCGGCAGCGCACCGTCGGACACCCCCGCGCAGTCCTGGAAGATCACGGCGGCGGCCGTCTGCGGCGGAATCAGGAGCAGGAGGAGCGGAAGGAGAAGGAGGAGAGCGAAGGAGCGGACGGTCCAGCGGCACGTCCCGGCGGTTCCGTGCAAGGTTTCCATGGCGGCCTCCCGAAGCTAGAATGGGACGAGACGAGACAGGGAGCGATCGGTCGTATCCCTATCGTAGAAAATCCGACAATCCCAATCAAGCCTGAAAATCGGCCGTTCCATGAACAGTTGGGACTAGTCCCTCCCGAAAAGGTCCCTCGAATACACTTTCCCGGCGACGTCCTCGAGCTCGTCGGTCATGCGGTTCGCCACGATCACGTCCGACATCCGCTTGAAACCGTCCAGGTCGCGGATCACCCGAGAGTGGTAGAACTCCGCCTCCTTCAGGGTCGGTTCGTAGACGACGACTTCGATGCCCTTCGCCTTGATTCGCTTCATGATCCCCTGGATCGCGGAAAATCGGAAATTGTCCGAATCGCTCTTCATGGTCAGCCGGTAGATGCCGACGACGTCGGGATTCCGGGCCAGGATCATGCCGGCGACGTGGTCCTTGCGCGTTCGGTTCGCGTCCACGATGGCGGACATGATGTTCTGCGGGACGTTCTCGTAGTTGGCGAGCAGCTGCTTCGTGTCCTTGGGCAGGCAGTATCCCCCGTATCCGAAGGACGGATTGTTGTAGTGGTTCCCGATGCGCGGGTCGAGGCAGATGCCCTCGATGATCTGCCGGGAGTTCAGCCGGCGGATCTCCGCGTAGGAGTCCAGCTCGTTGAAGAACGCGACGCGGAGCGCCAGGAAGGTGTTCGCGAACAGCTTGATCGCTTCGGATTCCGTCGGGTCCGTGAACAGGACGGGGACGTCCTTCCGGAGTGCCCCCTCCAGGAGCAGGCCCGCGACGATCCGCGCCCGCTCGGAATCCTCCCCGACCACGATCCGCGAGGGGTACAGGTTGTCGTGCAGTGCTCGGCCTTCCCGCAGGAACTCGGGCGAGAAGAGAATCCGGTCCGTGCCGAACCGGGCCCTGACCTGGCTCGTGAAGCCCACCGGGACCGTGGACTTGACCACCATCAGCGCCGTGGAGCTGATGGAAACGACTTCGGCGATCACCGCCTCGACGGAGCGCGTGTCGAAGAAGTTCTTGTCCGGGTCGTAGTTCGTCGGTGTCGCGATGAACACGATCTCCGCTTCGGCGAAGGCTTCCCGGGCGTCCGTGGTCGCGTGCAGCGACAGCGCCTCGTGCTGCAGGTATTCCTCGATCTCCCGGTCTATGATCGGGGAGATCCGGGCGTTGACCTTGTCGACCTTGTCCTGGAGGAGGTCCAGGGCGACGACCTCGTGCTTGCGCGACAGCAGGACCGCTATGGAAAGCCCTACGTACCCGATGCCTGCGACTGCGATCTTCATCCGTTCCTTCCTTCCTCGGGGTCCGGGGTCCGCTCCGGGCGTGGCACCTGCCGTACTTGAGGACGATTCGATTTGCAAAATAGTCTGCACCAATTACTCAATCCACTCATCGATTTATGAATTTCATAATAGGCATCTATCGAAACCACTATCGATACAAGGATATTCATCTGACGATTGAAACATGTCGTAATCGGATAAATATTTACGTCATTTTTTCGATTATTCATTTAGAACCCCTAATTGGTTCCCACCCTACTTCCTCCACACGTCCCGGTCCACGATCCTCGTGTAGCTCTGGATGATCTTCACGATCTTGGTCGAGACGCAGTCGTCGGCGTAGTCCGGCGGCAGCGACGTGCCCGCATCGTCGTCCTTCATGGCGCGGCTCAGCTCGACGGCCTGGAGGATCTCCTCCGTCGTGGTGCCGCCGACGACCACGGTGCCTGCGTCGAGGGCCTCGGGGCGCTCGGTGCTGGTGCGGATCAGGACGCCGGCGAAGCCGAGCAGCGCAGACTCCTCCGACAGCGTGCCGCTGTCGGAGAGGACGCAGAAGGAGCGCAGCTGGAGCGCGTTGTATTCGATGAAGCCGACGGGCTTCATGAGACGGACCAGCGGGTGGAACTGGAAGCCGTGCTCGTCGATTCGCTTCTGGGTGCGGGGGTGCACGGAGTAGACCACGGGGAACAGGTACTTCGCGGCGAGTTGGTTGAGCGCCTCCATGAGCGGGAGGAAGTGCGACGGGTCATCGACGTTCTCCTCGCGGTGCGCGGAGACGAGGAAGTAGCGCGTCGGCAGCAGGCCGAGTTCCTTGAGGACGAGGTTGGCGTTGATGGCCTCGATGTGCTCGTCCAACACCTCACGCATCGGCGAGCCGGTCACGAAGACGTGGTCCTTGCGGATGCCCTCGGACAGCAGGTAGCGGCGGGCGTGCTCTGTGTAGGCCAGGTTGATGTCGCTGATGTGGTCGACGATCCGGCGGTTGGTCTCCTCCGGGACGTTCTGGTCGAAGCAGCGGTTGCCGGCCTCCATGTGGAAGATCGGAATCTTCAGGCGCTTGGCGGAGATCGCGGCGAGCGCAGAGTTCGTGTCACCCAGGATCAGCACCGCGTCCGGCTTCACGGACGCCAGGAGGGCGTAGGACTTGGCAATGATGTTGCCCATCGTCTCGCCGAGGTTCGCGCCCGCGGCGTCCAGGTAGTAGTCCGGCGCGCGCAGTCCGAGCTGCTCGAAGAAGATCTGATTCAGCGTGTAGTCGTAATTCTGGCCCGTGTGGACCAGCAGGTGGTCGAAATAGCGTTCGCAGGCCTTGATCGTGGCGGAAAGCCGGATAATCTCCGGCCGCGTTCCGAGAATCGTCATGACCCTGAGTTTCGCCATAGGACTACACCTCCAGGAAAATCGTATCGGGGCGATCCGGATCGAAGGGTTCGCTGGCCCACATGACCGTCACAAGGTCCGTCTCCCCTACATTCTCAATATTATGCGTATACCCCGTCGGAATGTCCACGACCGCAAGCTTCGACCCGCTGACACGGTACTCGATCACCTCGGCGTCACCGACCCTGCGGAAGCGGATCAGGGCCTCTCCGCTGACCACGAGGAACTTCTCGTTCTTCGTGTGGTGCCAGTGGTTGCCCTTGACGATGCCCGGCTTCGCGACGTTGACCGAGACCTGCCCCCGCTCGGGCGTACGCAGAAATTCGGTGAATGAGCCCCTTCCGTCGATGTTCATCTTCAAGGAGTACGAGAAGGCATCAGTCGGAAGGTCGCTGAGGTAGGTCGCGTAGAGCTTCCGCGTCAGCGGATCCGCCTGGTCGGGCAAGGACAGGGTCTCGCGGCTCTCGCGGAAGGAACGGATCTTGTCCGCAACATCCCCCACAGTCGTCGTGTAGGACTCGGGCACCTCGCAGAAGTCGCCTACCCGATTCGCCTTGCCGTCGATTGCGCGGATCATCTCCGCCACGACGTCGTCGATATAGACCAGGTGAAGCGGCGCGGACGGGTCGTTGACAGTAATCGGCAGGTCGCGGGCGATATTGTGGCAGAAGGTCGCGACGGCGCTGTTGTAGTTGGGACGGGCCCACTTTCCGAAAACATTGGGGAAGCGGTAGACAAAGCAGGGCACGGCCCGACATTTGGAATAGGAGAAGACTTCCTGCTCAGCTTCCCGCTTGCTGATTCCATAGGGGTTCTGAAGTTCCGCCTGCACCGAGGAGGACAAGAGCATCGGGATCCTCCGCCCGCTCTCCTCGACGAGGTGAAGGAGTCGACCCGTCCAGAGGGAATTCCCCGTAGCGAAGTCTTCCTGTCTTTCGGGGCGGTTGACACCTGCCAAGTGCACGATGAAGTCCGTGGACGCGAGGAACTCCGCGAGATCCTCTTCCTTGTCGTCGAGATCGAATTCCTGGAGCACGAAGTCCGGACGAGCCTGTTGAAGAGTGGCGACAAGGTTTCGTCCGATAAATCCCTTCGCGCCGGTGATCAGAATCGTGTGCATCGTCTCTCCTTCGTCTCGTGTCCGCGAACGGCGATATCGATTATATCATCCCGGGAATCCCATCAACCCGCGCCCCAGATGAAATCGTGGAGGGCCTTCGAGGTCTCCTCCCGATCAATGATCAGATCCTGCGTTGTCTGATCGACCGTGAAGGTGTCGTTCATGGGAATCCTGAACTGCTCGGTCGTGTCCAGGTTCTGCAGGTTCTCGACGGCAAGGGAGGCAAGCCTGGCGCTGTCCATGTTGGTCGACATGCTGCCGAGGCTCCGCTTCAGCAGATCGTATTTCTTTGAGAAGTCGACGTTCCGGAATTTCTCGATTAGGGCGCTCAGGACCTTGCGCTGGCGAGCGGTGCGAGCCGTATCCGTCCCGATCTTCCGGATCCGCGCGTAGGCCACCGTCTGCCTGCCGTTCAACCTCTGGAGCCCCGAAATGGACAAGTAAGCCGAAGGACTCGAGAAGTCCTTGAACAACTCATTGGCGGCCGAAACGCCGCCGTTGACATAGGGAATCTCCGATGCGGATACGTTGATGGAGACCCCACCTGCCAGATCGACGAGCTGTTCGGCGCCCAGCATATCGACCATGACGAATTCCTGGATGTCGAGATCAAAGTACTGGTTCAGGGTATTCACGAAAAGTCCGATTCCTCCGTACGCATAGACGGAATTGATCTTCACGCCCTTCGTGAGCCCGGGTACGGAGACTTCGGTGTCGCGCATGATGGAGGACAACTTGATGGCATTATTCCTCTGGTCGATCGTCAGAATCATGATCATGTCGGTGCGGCTGGCGATATACTCGGAGCTTCTGGAATCCACGCCGAACAAGAGGATGTTCTCGACCAGCGGGTCCTTTCTCTCCATGCGCTGGATAGGAATTCCATCGACGACATAGACCCGGCTGACGCCGTTTACCCATTCCACGGCACCTGAATGCGGGGAGATCGTTATTGCAGGACCTAGGGCCGGAGTCGCCTGCGGTTCTATTGTCACCATCGGAATTTCAGTGGGAATGACGACGTGGTCCAGGGATTGGCTCGGAACGACGACTTCATCGACGATATGGACATCGGTATGTCCGGGCTGTTTTAGAAGGTCACCAACGATCAGTCCGATGGACACGGCCACGACGGCGAGAGCCCCGACGGGAATGAGAATCCACAACCTTCTACCGTTTCTTCTGCCACTGGTGCCGTTACGAGCCAAGGTGTTCTGCTTCATCCGGGTTCCTTTCCTAGTGGGCTTTCCGACGAGACTGCGAATACGAAATGATTATAGTCGCGATGCGATGGCTTGGGAATGAATATTTCGGTGCGGCTGAGCCGCCGTGTTAATGCCCATTGGGCCACCGTGTTTCTGATTTTGAGCCGCCCTGTCAGTGGCAGAGCCACCGGACGACCTGGTGGCTCTGCTTTTGACCTCGACGAATCAGGATTTGATGCCCTTTCGCTTGCGCATCGAGTCGTCGCCGTCGAAGAAGACGGTGAAGGAATCATGGACGATGCGGTCGTGAATGGCATCGGCCAGAGTGCCTTCGCCGATCCGGCCGTGCCAGTGAGTATTCCGGAGTGAGATGAGCACCTGTTCCGGTCAGTGAGAGCCACCGTTCCGTTCTTTCAGAGCCACCCATTCCGGTCCCGAGAGCCACCTCGTATTTTCCCCTAGAATGTGTCCATGTGCCGAAGAGGCACAAATACATTCCAAGGAGGATCACGAGATGACCAACTACCGAGAGATCCTTCGGCTTCACAGCCGAGGGATCAGCCAGCGGAGCATCGCTGGAAGCTGTCAATGCTCACGGAACACCGTCGCAAAGGTATTGGAACGAGCCAGAGACCTGAATCTGGTCTGGCCGCTTCCGCCTGACACGACGGAAGTGGACCTGGGGAAACGGCTTTTCCCTGCAGCAGTGGAATCGTCTCCATCTCGCCGAATGCCGGACGTCGAGACGATTCACAAGGAAATGGCAAGGTCCAGCGTCACGTTGCGGCTGCTCTGGATCGAGTACTGCACCCAGTGCAAGCTGGCTGGAGAACTGCCATTGATGTATTCCCAGTTCTGCCTCCACTACCAGAAGTTCGCGGAGACCTCGCGTGCCACCATGCACTTGCAACGCAAGCCCGGCGAACTCATCGAGGTGGACTGGGCGGGAAAGACCGCCGCAATCATCGACGACGTCACCGGGGAGATCATTCCCGTCTACGTGTTCGTCTCTGTCTTGCCGTTCAGCATGTACGCCTTCGTCGAGGCGTTCCTGTCCCGGGACCTGGAATGCTGGATCGCCGCGCATGTCGACATGTACCGTTTCTTCGGAGGCGCGACGAGGATCCTGGTCCCCGACAACCTGAAGACGGGCGTGGAGAAAGCCGACTGGTATTCTCCCACCATCAACCGGACCTATCACGAAATGGCGGAGCACTACGACACCGCGGTAGTTCCGGCCCGCGTCAGAAAACCGAAGGACAAACCCAGCGTCGAGGGGACTGTCGGCAACATATCCACCTGGATCCTCGCCGCGCTGCGAAACCAGAAGTTCTTCACGCTGGAAGCCATGAACCAGGCAATTCAGGAGAAATTGCACGCGTTCAACCACAGGCCGTTCCAGAAGAAGGAAGGCAGCAGACACAGTCTCTTCCTCGAGCAGGAGAAACCGTATCTGCTGCCACTCCCGAAGGCCACGTTCGAATTGGCGACGTGGAAGCTCGCAGCGACCGTCCAGGTGAACTACCACGTCTCCGTCGAAAAGATGAACTATTCCGTCCCGTACGAATACATCAGTTGCAAGGTGGACGTACGGCTCACGCGACAGATCATCGAGGTCTTCTACAACCAGCACCGGCTGTGCTCCCATCCTAGGCTCTACGGATATCCCGGTCAATACCACACGGTCGATTCCCACATGCCTCCCGACCATCTGGCGTTCGTCCAGTGGAATGCCGGAAGATTCATCGACTGGGCCGGGAAGATCGGACCAAACTGCGGAATCGCCGTCAAGGCCATCCTGGCATCGCAC
>CAILLO010000053.1 GCA_903835065.1 uncultured Eubacteriales bacterium | reverse complement strand
GGGGCGCGGCGTCCGGCGAGGACGGCGCGGTCGCGGCCGCGGCGGCGGGCCGCCTCCGCCGCTCGATCCAGCGCCCCGCGAGCATCGCCCCGAAGCCGCCTCCGACCGCGGTCAGCACGCCGAAGAGCAGCGCCTCGAGCCCGAGCCGCCCGACCCGCTCCCAGAAGGAGGCGTCGGCGCCGAGGGCGAGGCCCATGAGGAAGACGAGCGAGAGCACGCCCGCGACCTGCACGCGCGCGACGACGCGCTGCAGCGACGGACCGGCGTGGAGGAGGCGGCCACCGGCGGTGCCGGCGGCGAAGGCGACGAAGAGGATGAGAAGATACTCCATGCGACCTCCCTGGACGAGTCGAAAAGCATTACAATCATAGCAAATCAGTCACGGGGAGGCGAATCGAGATGATGGGAAAATGGATCGACGTCCGGAGCGACACGGTGACCTGGCCGACGGACGCGATGCGGCGGGCCATGGCGGAAGCGCCGGTCGGCGACGACGTGTACGGCGACGACCCGACGGTGCTCGCCCTCGAGCGCGAGGCGGCGGCGGCGGTCGGCAAGGAGGCCGCGCTGTTCGTGGCGAGCGGCACCATGGGCAACCAGCTCGCGGTCTTCACGCACGTGAAGCGCGGCGAGGAGGTCGTCCTCGGCGAATCCTGCCACATCCTGTGGCACGAGGCGGGCGGCGCCGCCATCATCGCGGGCGCCCAGGTCCGGCCCACCCCCGACGCGGACGGCTGGATGGACCCGGAGGCGGTGCGCGCGCGCATCCGCGTCGGCGACGACATCCACGAGCCGAAGACCGGCCTGGTCTGCCTCGAGAACGCGCACGGCAACGGCCGCGTGGCGCCGCTCTCCAACATGCGGGAGATCCGGGCCGTCGCCCGGGAACAGGGCATTCCCGTCCACCTCGACGGTGCGCGGCTGTTCAACGCCGCCCACGCCCTCGGCGTGCCGGCCGCCACGGTCGCGGCCGAGGCCGACTCGGTCATGTTCTGCCTCTCGAAGGGCCTGTGCGCCCCGGTCGGATCGATTCTCGCCGGCAGCCGCGCGTTCGTCGATGCGGCGCGCCGCAAGCGCAAGGTGCTCGGCGGCGGCTGGCGCCAGGCCGGCATCCTCGCCGCGGCGGGGCGGATCTCGCTGCGGGAGATGACCCTGCGGCTCCCCGAGGACCACGCCCGCGCCAGGCGGCTCGCCGCCCTCCTCGACGCCGTGCCCGGCCTCGAGGTGCAGCGCGCCCGTCTCGACATCAACATGGTCTACGCACGTCTCCTCCCTGCCTTCCCGCTCCGCCCGGACGACCTCGCGCAGGCGCTCGCCGCGCGCGGCATCCTGATGAACGGCGGCTCGGGCGACGAGATCCGCCTCGTGACGCACTACTGGGTCGACGACGCGGACGTGGAGAAGATCGCAGGCGCGATCCGGGAGATTGCAGGGTGAAGGAGAGAAAGTGGAACTGAAGAACAACACGATTCTCATCACCGGCGGCGCGACTGGCATCGGGTTCGGGCTCGCCGAGGCGTTTCTGCGGGAAGGCAGCACGGTGATCGTCACCGGCCGCCGCGAGGGCAAGCTCCTCGAAGCCCGGGCGAAGCTGCCCGGCCTGCATGTCCGGGTGTGCGACGTCGCGGACGCGGCCCAGCGGGAGGACCTCGCGAAGTGGGCCGTCGAACGCTTCCCGGCCCTGAACGTGCTCGTGAACAACGCCGGCATCCAGCGGGACATCGACCTGACGAAGGGCGTCGAGGACCTGCTGTCCGGAGAAGACGAGCTCAAGGTCGACCTCGAGGCGCCGATCTACCTGTCGGCGCTGCTGCTCCCCCACTTCCTGAGGCAGGAGCGCGCCGCCATCCTCAACGTCACCTCGGGCATCGCGTTCGTCCCGTCGGTCAAGTCCCCGCTTTATTCTGCGACCAAGGCCGCGCTGCACACCTTCTCGATCGCACTCCGGCAGCGCCTGAAGGAGACCGACGTCCGGGTCTTCGAGGTCGTCCCGCCCATGGTCCTGGACACCGGACTCAACGCGGAGGGTCGCGCGAAGTCCCGCGCGGCGGCGGGCGGCGTGCCCGACGAAGTCCGTTTCGCCTTCCTGAAGCCGCCGTCGTCCGCCACGTTCGCCGCGCACGTGCTGGCGAAGCTCGCGGAGGACGTCCCGGAAATCGGGTACGGCACGTCCGAAGCCTGGCTCAAGGCCCCGCGCGAGGAGCTGGACCGGATGTTCCGGCAGATGAACGGCGGCTAGTCCGCGGACCGTCGGCTCTACTTCGCCGGCGCCTTCGCGAACCAGCCCGGCATCTCGTAGGCGCAGTGGTTCGCCCTAAGGGCCAGGATCGGGTTGTAGTACTCGCGCATCTCCGCGATCAGGCCGTCCCGGAAACGGAAGAAGAAGACGTACTTGTTGTAGACGTCGATCGTCTCGCCTTCCCGGGTCTGCTTGCCGCGGCTCTTCACGTCGCCCCAGAACACGTCCGGGTCCTGCGTGGAGAAGACCTGCACGTCGAAGTACTCGAACGGGTGGAAGACCGTCATCCCGTGCGCGAAGGTGGCGCGGATCGCCTCCCGTCCGTGGACGCCGTCCACTTCGGTCGTGTCGCCGCAGAACGGATAGACGCACAGGGCGTCCTCGGCGAACAGGTCGGCCCGCTCGGCGGTGTACTTGGCGAAGAAGACGTCGACCTTGGCCTGGTTGGCGGAACGGATCTCTTCGGGCGTCATGGCGTTCCCTCCTCGTGGGTTCCGTGGTCCGTCGATTCCGCGTTCCGCGGTCCATCGGCTCAATCCCGGCATCGGCTCCATCGTACTCGTTCCGGGTCCGTTCCGCGAGCCCTTCACCCCAGGCAGGCGTCCACGGCGTCGAGGATCTCCCGGGCCGTCCCGCCGCACTCCGCCGCCAGCCGCGCGCCGTCCACGAGCAGCACCGCCCTAGCCAACGTGGTTCTCCAGGACCTGGCGGTCCGCGTCGATCCCCTTCGACTACCTGATCGACCGCGGGTCGCTGATCAACGTGGAGTACCTCGTGGACGAGGCGCTGCGGGGGAAATGAGTCCGGGTTCCTTTCACGGGCCCCCTTGCAGGGTGTAGACCAGGAACGATCCGACGGCCGGCTTGAGGAGCAGCAACGTGCTTGCATAGGGATTGTCCGGGTCGTCGTAGACTTCCATGCCCTTCACTCGGACGCCCGTATCGACGACGCTCTCCAGAAGCAACTCGTGGTTCTGCAGGTCGAGGAACGACAGGGAGCTCTGCACGTAATCTCGACCGTCATACCGGATGCGGGTCGTGTCGAGCGCGGCGGCCACGGCGCGATAGGCCAGCGCGCCGGACAGGAAGACCGCGAGGGCGATGACGGCGATCAGCGGCCACAGATACCGGCGCTTCTCCCGGTTCTGGACGTACATCGTCGCGTCGACGATCACGGCATCCCGTTCCTTCTGGGAACGGGCGCCGGACAGCAGTTCCTCGACGCCGACGCCGAGCAGTTCGGAAAGAGCCAGCCAGGAGGACGGGTCGGGCAGGCCCTTGCCCGTCTCCCATTTCGAGACGGCCTTGGCGGAGACCTGGAGCCGCTCGCCCAGTTCCCGCTGGGTCATCCCCTTCGCGGTGCGCTGTGCTGCGATGAACCGACCGATCCGCTGGATCTCCATGCGCGTTCCCCTTCCATCCACGATCCCATTATCGTGCCGAGCCTTCCCGACCACAACCCACGCTTCGTGGACATGCCCCGAATTTCCAAATCCGGGAATCCACGATATAATGACCCCTGCCCTGACGCCGCCCCCCCCCCCCCCAAGCGAGGTCCCCCATGAGCCTTCTCACCGTCGAACACCTGAGCCACGGCTTCGGAGACCGCGCGATCTTCGAGGACGTCTCGTTCCGCCTGAACCGGGGCGAGCACGTCGGCCTCGTCGGCGCCAACGGCGAGGGCAAGTCCACGTTCATGAGCATCATCACCGCGCACCTAGAGCCCGACGAGGGGACGATCCAGTTCACCCGCGGCATCGAGGCCGGTTATCTCGACCAGCACACCAGCCTGACGCCCGGGATGTCGATCCGCGACATCCTGCGGCAGGCGTTCGACCCCCTCAACGCGAAGCAGGCGCGCCTCGAGGAGATCTACGCGCTGCTCGGCACGGCCGACGCGGACGACGAGGCCGCCATGGCCGACCTCATGGACGAGATGGGCGAGCTGCAGACGCAGATCGAGCACAGCGACTTCTTCCTGATGGACGCGAAGATCGTCGAGACGGCGGACGCGCTGGGACTGCTGGCCTTCGGGCTCGAGACCGACGTCGCGGCGCTCAGCGGCGGCCAGCGCACCAAGGTTCTGCTGGCCAAGCTCCTGCTCGAGAAGCCCGACATCCTGTTCCTCGACGAGCCGACCAACTACCTCGACGCGGAGCACATCTCCTGGCTACGGCAGTACCTGCTCGAGTACGAGAACGCCTTCATCGTGATCTCGCACGACATCCCGTTCCTCAACAGCGTGATCAACGTCGTCTACCACGTCAGCAACTGCCGCCTCGAGCGGTACGCCGGCGACTACGACCGCTTCCTCGAGGTGTACGAGGTGCAGAAGGCGCAGCGCGAGGACGCCTACGAGCGCCAGCAGCGCGAGATCGCCAGCCTCAAGGACTTCGTCGCCCGCAACAAGGCGCGCGTCTCCACCCGCAACATGGCCATGAGCCGGCAGAAGAAAATCGACCGGATGGACGTGATCGAGCTCGACAAGGAGCGCCCGGTGCCGGTCTTCGCCTTCCAGTCGGACCGCGCCCCCAGCCGCATCGTGTTCGAGGCGCAGGGCCTCGTGATCGGCTACGAAGAGCCGCTCAGCCGGCCGATCGACCTGCAGCTCGAGCGCGGGCAGAAGATTTCGCTCGTCGGCGCGAACGGCATCGGCAAGACGACGCTGCTGAAGAGCCTGCTCGGCCTCGTGCCCGCGCTCGCCGGGAAGCACGAGCAGGGGGAATACCTGTCGATCGGCTACTTCGAGCAGGAGAACGTCGCCGCCCCGGACCAGACGTGCCTCGAGTCGCTCGGCGCCGACTACCCCGGCATGAGCCAGGCGGAGCTCCGGTCCGCCCTCGCGCGCTGCGGACTGACGGTCAAGCACATCGAGAGCAAGGTGGCGGTCCTGAGCGGCGGCGAGCAGGCCAAGCTGCGCATCTGCAAGCTGATGAACCGCAAGCACAACCTGCTCGTCCTCGACGAACCGACGAACCACCTCGACGTCGTCGCCAAGGAGGTCCTGAAGAAGGCCCTGCAGGACTATGCGGGGACGATCCTGATGGTGTGCCACGAGCCGGAGTTCTACGAGAGCATCGTGACCGGCACATGGGACGCGCGGGCCTGGGCGCTGCGGCTGTAGCCGGGGCGGGCGTCCCGCCCGGGGCGCCCGGTGCGCCCGTCGGCCGACGCGTTTCCGCTTGAGCCGGCGCGACACTTCCCGTATACTGACAATCATGGATGAGCGGACGTCCCCCGGGCAGAAGGACTTCACGATCGGAACGGAAGGCGTCAGCCTCTATTACGGCGCATTCCGCGCCCTGAGGGACGTCACCCTCGAGATCCAGCCCCGGTCGATCACCGCGATCATCGGCCCCTCCGGCTGCGGCAAGTCGACCCTCCTGCGCCTCTTCAACCGCATGAACGACCTGATCCCCGGCGTCCGCGTCGAAGGGAAGGTCCTGGTCGACGGGGCTTCCGTCTACGACCGCGACACGGACGTCGTGGCCCTCCGCAAGCGCGTGGGCATGGTCTTCCAGAAGCCGAACCTCTTCCCGTCGTCCGTCCGCGACAACCTCGTCGTGGGCCCCCGGCAGCATGGCCTGAAGAACGAGGCGCAGTTGTCGGAGATCGTCGAGCGGAGCCTTCGCCAGGTCGCCCTGTGGGACGAGGTCAAGGACCAGCTGAAGCGCCCCGCCCAGTCTCTGTCCGTCGGCCAGCAACAGCGGCTGTGCATCGCCCGGACCCTGACCGTGGAACCCGAAGTGATCCTGATGGACGAGTCCTGCAGCGCCCTCGACCCCGAATCCACCCTTCGCATCGAGGAACTGATGCACGACCTGGCCCGGACCTACACGATCCTCACCGTGACGCACAACATGGAGCAGGCGGCCCGCGTTTCCGACATGTCCGCCTTCCTCATGATGGACGAGGACCGGGCCGGCACCCTGGTCGAATACGCCCCGACCGGCGAGATCTTCTCCAATCCCAAGGACAAGCGCACCGAGGCCTACATCACGGGCCGATTCGGCTAGAGACACGCGAGGAGAGCGACCATGGAGTACAGGACCGTCTTCCACAAGAAACTTCAGGAGATCCAGGACGACGTGACGCGGATGGGCGGCTTGGTCGGCGATGCGATCCAGTCGTCGGTCGACGCGCTGACGGGGCAGGATCTCGACCTGGCGAACCGGATCGTCGAGGGCGACAAGCGGATCAACCAGCTGCGCTTCGACATCGAGGAGAAGTGCGTCCAGCTGATCGCGACCCAGCAGCCGATCGCCAGCGACCTGCGCAACCTCGTCGCCGTGCTCAACATCATCACCGAGATGGAGCGGATCGGCGACTACGCCGTCGGCATCGGCAAGATCACGGTCATGATCGGCCACGAGCCGCCCCTCAAGCCCCTGGTCGACATCCCGCGCATGGCGGTGCAGACCGTCGACATGCTGCGCCGGAGCCTCGACGCGTTCATCGCCGGCGACGCCGATTCCGCCCAGCGGATCACGCTCGAGGACGACATCGTCGACGACCTGTACGAAAAGGTCTTCAAGGAACTGCTCGGCATCATGATGAAGGACGGCGAGACCGTCACGCGGGCGACCCGCCTGATCTGGGTGGCCCACGACCTCGAGCGCAGCGCCGACCGGGTGACCAACATCTGCGAGCGCGTCGTCTTCGTCGTGACCGGCAAGATGGAGGAGATCTAGCTCGTGAAACGCCCGAACGGCTCCGTCGGAATCCTCCGCCGGATCGGCGCGGTCCTCTGCGCCGTGGCTCTGCTCGTTGCGCCCGCGCTGCTGTCCGGCTGCTCCCGGACCCAGGCGGGCACGATCCTGGCCGGCTCGACGTCCGTCCAGCCGTTCGCCGAGGTCCTCGCCGAGGAGTACATGACCCTGCACCCCGGCACGTCGATCGACATCCAGGGCGGCGGCTCGGCGGCCGGCATCATGGCCGCACAGAACGGCACCGCCGACATCGGCATGTCGTCCCGCTCCCTGAACGACACCGAGAAGGGCCTCTGGTCCGTGGAGATCGCCCGCGACGGCCTCGCGATCGTCGTCAATCCCGCCAACCCGGTCCAGGGCCTCACCACCGCCCAGGTCCGCGACATCTACTCGGCCGCGGTCACGAACTGGAGCCAGCTGGGCGGCCACGACGCGAAGATCCACGTCATCACGCGCGAAGAGGGCTCGGGCACCCGCTCGGCCTTCGAATCCCTCTTGATGGGCAAGGTCCAGATCACCCCGAAGGCGATCGTGCAGGATTCCAACGGCGCCGTGCGGCAGCTCGTGACGGACGACCCGGACGCGATCGGCTTCATCTCCCTGGGCCTGGTGACCGATAAGGTCAAGGCGCTCGATCTCGACGGGGTCGTCCCGACGGACGCGCACGTGGTCGACGGGACGTACAAGCTGTCCCGACCGTTCCTGTTCGTCGCGGCCAGCGAACCGACGGGCCAGGCCAAGGATTTCGTCGACTTCACCCTGTCCGCCGCCGGGCAGAAGATGCTGGCGACCGAAGGCCTGATTCCCGCCACCGTGGGGGCGATGCCATGAAGAGTCCGATGGAACGGTTCACCGAACGCATCTTCCTCGTGGTCGCGCTGTCGTCCCTCTCCGTGCTCGCGCTGATCACGGTCTTCATCTTCGTCGAAGGCGTCCCCATCATCGCCAAGGTCGGCTTCTTCCGCTTCGTCTTCGGGACGGTGTGGGCCCCCAGCCAGAACCTCTACGGCATCTTCCCCATGATCGTCGGCTCCGTGGCCGTGACCCTCGGCGCCGCCGTGATCGGCGTCCCCATCGCCCTCTGCTGCAGCATCTTCCTCGCCGAGTTCGCCCCCGCCGCGGTGCGCAACGTCGTCCGCCCCGCGATCCAGCTGCTCGCCGGCATCCCGTCCGTCGTCTACGGCTTCTGGGGCCTCCTCTTCGTCGTGCCTTTCATCCGCGTCTACCTCGGCGGCCCGGGCCTCAGCATCCTGGCCGGGTCGATCATCCTCGGCATCATGATGCTGCCCACCGTGATCAGCATCTCCGAGGTCTCCCTGCTGTCCCTTCCTCGGCAGTACAAGGAAGGCGCCTTCGCCCTGGGTCTGACGCACTGGCAGACGATCCGCACCGTCCTGCTGCCCGCCGCGAAATCCGGCATCGTCGCCGCCATCATCCTCGGCATCGGACGCGCGATCGGCGAGACCATGGCCGTCATCATGGTGCTGGGCAACGCGGTCGCGATCCCCGAGTCGATTCTCGACCCCGCCCGCACGCTGACCACCAACATCGGCATCGAGATGGGCTACGCCTCCGGGGACCACCAGCAGGCGCTCTTCGCCACCGGCATCGTGCTCCTGGCCATCATCATGCTGCTGAACGCGTCGGCCCAGCTCGCCACGCGTCGGAAGTGAGGACGCCATGAGGATGAACCCGAGCACCTCGCAGCGAATCGCCAAGGTCGTCATCTGGGCCGCCGCCCTCCTGGTCATCGCGGTCCTGCTCGCGATTCTCCTGTTCATCCTGATCAAGGGCGTCCCGCAGATAAACTGGCAGTTCCTGACGCAGATCCCCCGCAACATGGGGCGCGACGGCGGCATCTCCTCCACGATCGTCGGCACCCTGCTCGTCACGGCCGTGGCCGTGCTCGTCGCGACCCCCTTCGGCGTCGGGACGGCCTTCTACCTCACCGAATACACCAAGGAGAGCCGCATCACCCGCATCATCCGCTTCAGCGCCGAGTCGCTGGCCGGCATCCCCTCGATCGTCTTCGGCCTCTTCGGTTTCATCTTCTTCGTCATGTACCTCAAGCTCGGCTGGTCGATCCTCTCCGGCGGGCTGACCATGGCCGTCATGATCCTCCCCACCATCATCCGCACCTCCGAGGAGGCGATCCGCACCGTGCCGGCCCCCTTCCGCGACGTCAGCTTCTCGCTGGGTGGCACCAAGTGGCAGACGATCGTGCGCGCGGTCTTCCCCTCCGCGCTGCCGGGCATCGCCGTCGGCGTGATCCTGGGCATCGGCCGCTGCGTCGCCGAGACCGCCGCGGTGATCCTGACCGCCGGCTCCGCGCTGCGCATGCCCACGTCCCTCTTCTCGCCGGCCCGGACCATGGCCGTCCACTTCTACATCATGGCGCGCGAAGGTATCTCGATCGACAAGGCCTACGGCACGGCCGCCCTGCTGATCATCCTCATCCTGATCATCAACGTGGGCGCCAACCTGCTGGTCAACCGCTTCGTGGCCAAGGGCAAGTGAAGGTGACGACGATGCAGCCTCCCAAGATCGACATCCGCGGGCTGGACTTCTTCTTCGACAAGAAGCAGGTCATCCGCGACTTCAGCCTCGAGATCCCCGCCAACGAGATCCTGGCCGTCTTCGGCCCGGCGAACAGCGGCACGACGACGCTGCTCCAGGCGATGAACCGCCTCACGGACCTCCGGCCCGGCGCGCGCGCGGAAGGCCGGATCCTCCTCGACGGCAAGAACGTCTTCGACGCCGACGTGAACGTCACGGAGCTCCGGCGCCGGGTGGGCATGGTCTTCGAGGTCCCGACCCCGCTGCCCCTCTCGATCTACGAGAACGTCGCCTACGGCCCGCGCCTGCGCAGCCGGAAGAACCACGCCGCACTGGACGAGGTCGTCGAGACGGCCCTGGTCCGCGCCGCCCTCTGGGACGACGTCAAGGACCGCCTCCACACGGCGGGCGCTCGGCTGTCCGGTGGCCAGCAGCAGCGGCTGTGCATCGCGCGCGTCCTGGCCCTCGAGCCCGAGGTGATCCTGCTCGACCGCCCCTGCTCCGGCCTCGATCCGATCTCCACCGCGAAGATCGAGGAGTCCCTGCGCCAGCTGAAGGAGCACTTCACGATCGTCCTGATCCCGCACAACGTCCAGCAGGCCGGCCGCGTCGCTGACCAGGTCGCCTTCATGCTGATGGGGAGCCTCGTCGAGCACGGCGCGACGGACGAGGTCTTCCGCAATCCGAAGAACCAGAAGACCAACGACTACATCACGGGCCGGTTCGGATAGGGCGAGAAGATTTGCCCCTGCGAGGTCGGCGTCGTCTCGCTGGCGATGGTCTTCTCCTTCCGGGCCCGGCGGACGCTGTTCGAAGGACTGACGTACCTGATCGACCAGTACCGGCGGGATTCCGCGGGCAGCAGCGGACAGACGCTGACCACCTACCGCTTCGAGAGGACGAAGGTCAACCGGATCGCCATCGTCGTGGGAATCGCCATCCCTGCCCTCGTGTTCGCCGGCCTCACGGCCTTCAACGGAATCCTGGACAAGGTGGACTCCTCCCAGCCGAAGAAATTCACCAAGGCCGGCCTGACGATCTCCTTGACGCAGGACTTCACCGAGCAGGACGAGGTCAGCTATACCGCGGTCTACGGCACGACGCGCTATCTCGTGCTGACCCTCAAGGAGGATTTCGCGTCCCTGTCGGATGCCGGGATCGCATCGGACACTTCCCTGAAGGACTATGCGACTTCGATCGTCGAGAACAACGGCCTGGACTCGCCCATCGTCGCTACGGGCTGCGGCCCCGCTTCACGTATGAGGCGCCGGCGAGCGGGAAGGACTATTCCTATCTCGTGACGGTCTATCGGGGGAGCGACGCATACTGGATGGTCACGTTCGCGTGCGAGACGAAGAACTACGCCGCCGCGGAAGCGCAGTTCCTGAAGTGGGCGGACTCGGTGGAGGTCTCGTAGCCGTCCGCGCTCGTGAACGTGATCCGGGTGGCGCCGGGCTGGATTCCCGCCATCTCCAGGATCGTCGAGAGCGGCACCGCGGACCAGATCGCCTCGTCGACGAAGGCCCCTTCGCAAATCAGCGTACGTCTGGCTCAGCAAGTGGTCCACCTTCCCGTTGACCGTGAGCCGATACGTGGCGAAGTCGGCGACCGTGGGTGTGCCCGTCACGTGCAGTCCCGTTTCGGGGTCGACGCCCGGTGTGATCGCGAACGGCGCCTGCGTGGTCGTCGCTACGGGCTGCGGCCCCGCTTCACGTATGAGGCGCCGGCGAGTGCAATCCTCGAAGGTCCCGCACGAGATCGGCGCGGCAGCCATTTCGTGCGGGAATGTCAGGCAAGTCGGCGAATCGAGCGCAGCAGGTACGGCACCAGCGCCGCGCCGACGAAGAGGATTCCAAAGCCATGCCCCAGGAACGTCGCCATCTCCCATCCGCCCCCGATGGGATGCATCTTCAGGATGTAGTTCATGTGGGGCCAGCTGCGAAGGACGACTTGGACCCAGGTCGCCATCATCAGGAGGACCGAAGCCGCCGTCGTCCACGAGAGCCATCGTCGGGCCCCCCCGATGCCGATGACGAGGAGCAGGGCGAAGGCGAGCAGCGTCAGGAACGGCTGCACGAAGTAGGACAGGATTTCACCGAAGAAAAGCGGACTCGTATACGTGCCCTTGAGCAGGTTGCTCAGGAGATCCAGGCTCGAGCCCAGTCCCGCGAGCATGTACCCGAAATACAGGGCGGAACCGACCGCCAATCGCATTCCGCTTTTCTCGGATCGAATCGCGACGCCTGCACCGATCAGGAAGAGTCCCGCCAGACCGAGCAGAGGAAGAATCCGCCATAGCGTCAGGTAGGGCCCGTAGGCTATGTCTTCCCCCGGCGACAGCGGTTGCGGAAACAGCTGAACGACTGCGGCAATCGAGTGGAGAAGCAGGCCGATCCCCATCAGGACGGAGACCAGCGTCGGTCGGTTTCTCGACGCGAAATACAACGTGGCGTCCGTCACGGCCTCGTCGACTTCCCTCGCTCTCGGGAGTTCCCCGATCCTCCTGCCGGTCAGCAGCTCGTTCACGCCGATGTCCAGAACCTCGCCGAGCGCCAACCATGACGAGGGATCGGGGAGCACCTTGCCGGTCTCCCACCTCGAGATCGTCTTGTCGGAGACGCGAAGACGGGACGCCAGGTCCTTCTGCGTCATCCCCTTCGCCTGCCGGAGTTCCGTGATGAACCGCCCGATCCGCTCGATGTCCATGCCATCACCTCGCTGTACTCCTCTCCAGTATCGTTCGGAACCGCCCCGAGGGCAACCTATGCATCATGGAGTGCGCGGATATCCCTTCCTCCGCTCTATTTCTCCCCTCCGAGGTTTGATAGAATCACATCAGATCGCGCAACGCCGTTCGTGTGAGGGGATTCCGATGAAGACGTCACCGTTCAAGGTAAAATACGGTCCGTACGCGCTGGTCGCCGGAGGTTCCGACGGACTGGGCGCCGCGTTCGCGGAAGCCATCGCGCGGCGGGGATTGAACCTGGTCCTGATCGCGCGTCGGGAAGACCGCCTCGAAGCGGAGGCGGCCCGGCTCACGGAGACCTACGGAATCGACGTGATTCCGCTGGTCGCGGACCTGGCGGACTACGAGGATGTGAAGCGCCGGATCGGCGCCCTGACCGTGTCCATCGGCCTCTTCGTCTACAATGCGGCATATGCGCCGATCGGCCCGTTCGAAAGCACGAGCGAGGACCGTCTGGCCCTGGCCGCCGCGGTCAACGTGAAGGCGCCGCTGCTGCTCACGAAGCTCCTCTCGGCTCCGATGATCCAGCGCCAGCGCGGAGGCATCGTGCTGATGTCGTCGCTCGCCGGCGCGCAGGGCAGCCCGAACCTCTCGGCCTACGCGGCGACCAAATCGTTCAACGCCATCCTCGCCGAAGGGCTCTGGAAGGAACTGAAGCCGCACGGGGTCGATGTCCTGGCGTGCTGTGCCGGTGCGATCCTCACGCCGGGCTATCAACAGGCCCAGAAGGCCAAGACGGCTCCGGGAACGCTCGAAGCCAGGGTCGTCGCCGAGCGGACCCTGCAAGCGCTGGGCAGGGGGCCGATCGTGATCCCCGGAGCCGTGAACCGGATCGCCCGCTTCCTGCTCACGAGGCTGTTGACCCGAAAGGCCGCCATCGGCATGATGTCGAAGAACACCGGAGGGCTGTCATGAGCGTGTTTCTGGGGCTGATCACGCCGGTCGTCGCGTACCTGGTCATCACGCTGCTGCACCTCGTCCTCCCCGCCCGGAAAACGAAGGGGTACGTCAAGAACGAGGCGACCGGCGAGACCTTGGAATACCGGATCAATGGGATCCTCGTCCTCAGCGCGGGCATCCTGATCTGGTTCCTGCTCGGCTTCACGAATCTCGTCCCCTACACCTGGCTGTACGAGACCCGGTGGTCGGGACTGACAGGCGCGCTGGTCGTCGGATTCGCCTTCTCCGGCATCATGGTCCTCCGGTCTCCGTCGACCGGCAAGTCCCTCCTCGCCGACTTCTGGTTCGGCAGGGTGCGGAATCCGCAGGTCAAGGGCGGGTTCGTCGACGCCAAGGTCTGGCTCTATCTGATCGGCGCCGTCATGCTCCAGCTGAACGTACTGTCCTTCGCGGCGTACCACGTCCTGAACGTCGAGCGCCCGAACTACGGCTTCCTGCTCGGCTGCGCGATGCTGACCTGGTTCTGCTTCGACTACCTGATCTTCGAGAAGGTCCACCTCTGGACATACGACTTCATCGCCGAGCGCGTAGGGTTCAAGCTGGGCTTCGGCTGTCTGGCGTTCTACCCCTATTTCTATGCCGTCTCGCTCTGGTTCACCGCTCGTCTTCCCGATCCGGGCCACCCCGCCTGGCTCACGCTCCTGTTCGGCGCCTTCTTCCTCTGCGGCTGGGTGTTGACGCGCGGCGCGAACCTGCAGAAGTACGTCTACAAGACCTCGCCCGGCAGAAAATTCCTCTGGATCGAACCGGAGACCCTCAGCGACGGCAGGCTCAGCCTGCTCGCGAACGGCTACTGGGGCGCCAGCCGTCACATCAACTACCTCGGCGAAATCATCCAGGGCATGGCCGTGGCTCTTGCCACCGGCTACTTCGGGATCTGGATGGTCTGGCTCTACCCGGCCTACTACACCGGACTCATGGTGAGCCGCCAGGCCGACGACGACAAGGTCTGCAGGGAGAAATACGGAGAGCTCTGGGACCAGTACACCGAGAAAGTGAAGTACCGGATCATCCCGTTCATCTACTGATTCGTCCGGTCGAATGCCTTCTTCATGGCCTTTTCGACTTCGCGGTCGACGGATGCCTGGCAGATGCCTGCGTTCGTCTTCGAATCCCCGATCAGGCCGTCGCAGAACGCCGCGACGTCGTGGCCCGTCACGTCCAGCACGCCCTTCCGCAGGGCCGCGCCCTCTTCGAACAGGTCGAGGATCCCCGCGAGCAGGCCGAACCCGTGGGTCATTTCGACGGGACCGACCTTGAAGAGGTATTTCTGGATTTCCGCGTATGCGGTCCGATAGTCCTGCGGGAGCGCCTTGACGCGCGCGACGTGCGCTCTCCACGCTCTCTTGCCTTCGATGATGTCCCGGATGCCCATCTCGTCCTCCTACTTGCGCAGCTTGCGCGCGATGTCGTCGTTGAGCTTCTTGCGCCATTTGTCGCGGAAGGTCTTCGCCCCGTCTTCGCCGACCAGGGCCGAGCAAAAGCCCTCGAGGTCGTCGCCCAGCACCGCTTGCGCGCGCTGGCCTTCCGCCGCCGTTTCCTCGAGCAGCCCCAGTACGCCGTCCAGAATCGGCATCAGGCTGCGACCGGTGGAATCCGAGTGCGCCCACAGCATCGGAACGATCCTTCCCCAGGCCGTCTGGTAGTCGGCCGGCAATTTTCCGGCGCGCGCCGTCAAGGTCTTCATCCGTCGGGTCATATCCCTGCCCGTGATTCGATCCAGGAAGTCCATCACTTCTTCTCCTTCAATTCGTCGATTCTCGAGGACACGAACTGCCACCGGCTCCAGAACGCGTCCAGTTCCGCGCGCCCGGCGTCGTTGAGCACGAAGAACTTGCGCGGCGGCCCCAGATCCGACGGTCGCTTCTCGATTTCGACGAGTCCGTTCTTCTCGAGCCGCACCAGGATCGTATAGACGGTTCCTTCCACGACGTCCGTGAACCCCAGCGCGTTCAGGCGCCGTGTGATCTCGTAGCCGTAGGTTTCCCCGCCGCTGATGATTTCCAGGACGCAGCCTTCCAGCACGCCCTTGAGCATTTCCGTCAGGTTTTCCAGCATGGTCACCCCTTCGCTATTCCGTAGAATTGATATGCAGTATGACTTATTACTGGTATATCGTATCACGCAGTAGCGAAGGTGTCAACAGGGGTTGGGCCATTCCGTCGCATTATTCGATTTTCCTCAAGCGTTCGACGGATTGGTTGCATGAGGATGGCAGAGAACGGAATCGACTCGTGGGTAGTTGAATGAAGGACCGACCGAAATACAGGACCTGGACCCGCGTCGGGTGCAAGCAGGCCCCCGGTGAGTGACGGGGCGGCAGTCCGGACAAATCGGGTCCATCGACATCCGGGCCTCGCCGCCGTCGGCTTCGTCTTCGCTCTCTATGTCGCCTGGAGCGGCGCCTGGGTGCTCGAACGGTTCTCGAGCGCCCCCCTCGATGACATTTCAAGTCTGCCATGCTAGAATGAATCTGTAGGACAACTAACATCATACAGATTCATAATAGCGAAGCCTTAAAGTGCTTCGAAGAGGTGCCATGAAACTCAGTGGGAGAAAAGCCATCGTCACAGGTGCTGCACAGGGCATCGGGAACGCTATCGCAAGGAAGCTGTACTCAGAGGGATGCACCCTTGCCTTGCTTGACATCAACGGCCCCGGCGCAAAAAAAGCCGCTGCAGAATTCGACGGCTGTTTCGGGATCAGGTGCGACGTTTCGAGCGTCCCTGACGTTTCAAACGCCGTGAAAGAATCCGTGGAAAGGCTCGGCGGACTGGATATCCTCGTCAACAATGCAGGTATCCTCGATAGCTCTCCAATAGCGGAGGTCACCGAAGCCTTGTGGGACAGGATCATGGCGGTCAATCTCAAGAGCGTGTTCTTCATGGTGCAGCAGTCCCTCCCGTTCCTGAAGAAGTCGGGGCACGGGCGAGTCGTGAATATCAGCTCGGTCTCCGGACGCATGGGGGGCTTCGAGGCCGGGCTCGGTTACTCGGCGTCAAAAGGCGGCATCATCACGTTGACGATGGGGTTCGCGCGACAACTTGCACCATACGGAATCACCGTGAACGCTGTATGTCCAGGCACGACCGAAACCGCCATCTTGAAGGAGTTTACTCCTGAGACCGTCGAGAAACTATGCAATCTGATTCCCCTTCACCGACTGGGCAAGCCCGAGGACGTGGCCGATGCCGTCTCGTTCCTCGCGTCTGATGATGCTTCGTTCATCACCGGGCTGCTCATGGATGTGAACGGCGGCATGTACATGGGGTGATGCGGATGTTCCGATATGGCATCTCCTGCGCATTGGAGCCGTTACCGACCAGCCAGCCCACGGTTTTCCGGGGCAGCATCGAGGATGTCGCAAGAAGTGTATCTGAAACCGGCTATGATGGAATCGAGCTGTTCCTGCGCAATCCCGGACAGTTTGCCCCGACGGAACTACGTGCAACTGCGAGTCGATATGGCTTGCAATACTGCGCCATCGCCACCGGCATGGAGTACACCCTGAACCGCCTCTGCCTGATCGGTGAGGACTGCGCGGCTCGTGCAGCGGCGGTCGAAAGACTGATGCGCCATCTTGATCTTGGTGCGGAAATCGGCTGTCCGGTCATCGTGGGAATCATGCGCGGGAACATCCCCGATTCCACACGGCAATCGGAATATCTGGAAATGCTTTCGGACGCACTCGTCAAACTCAGCAGGTATGCCGAGCAAACCGGAGGAAGCATCGTCGTCGAAGCCATATTGCGATACATCAACAACTATCTGAACAGCTCGACCGAGACCGCGGACTATCTGCGTTCCCTCGGTTTGAAGAACATCAGGCTGCATCTGGATACGCACTCCATGCTCATAGAGGACAAGTCTCTCGCGCAGAGCATCCTGGATACGTCGGACATTCTGGGCTATATGCATTTCTCCGACTCCAACCGCGGCTATCCTGGTGCCGGGAACATGGATTTCAAGCCGGTCATGGCGGCACTGCGCAAGATCGGCTATGACGGCTACATCACAGTTGAAAGCCTGCCCTATCCATCGGAAACCGCCTGTGCGCACCGCGGGATACAGTATTTGAATGCTCTTGAAAAGGCTCTGGATATCGAATCGTCAGAGAAATGAGGTTGATGGATTGAAAGAGAACGGGTTTCTGAAATGGCTCAGCGGAAGTACCCGATCCGTCTATTGGCATGATTCGGCGATACGGTGCGAACAGCTTGAAGGCTTTTCCAACGGTGCCGCCGGTATGACGACGAATCCGTTTCTCGTCAATGCAACCCTCCGCGGCGACACCGCGTTCTGGCGCAACCGTCTCGACCATCTTCCAAAAGGGTTGCAAGGTGACGTGAAAGTGGAGGAGCTCGTCCGGTGCGTAACGGGATTCTATGCCGAGCAGATGCTCCCGATTCGGAGAATGGGCATTCCCGGGAAAGGATATGTCTGCGCCCAGGTGAATCCCAACCGGACCGGAGACGCGGAATATATGTTCGAGCAGGCGAAGAGGATCGCTTCATGGGCGACGAACGTCGTCGTCAAGTTGCCCGCCACGGCCGCAGGCATCGAGGTGTATGAGGAATGCGTCGCACTCGGTCATAACGTCGCTGCGACGGTCAGCTTCACCGTTCCGCAGGTGCTTGCGGTCGGTGAGGCCAGAGAACGAGGGAAGAGACGGGCGGCAAAGAACGGTACCACACCCGGGCTCGGTATCGCCGTGATGATGGTCGGCCGCCTGGATGACTACCTTCGCGATGTGGCGCATGATTCGAGAGCCCGTGCCGGCGAGCAGGACATCGTCAACGCTGGCACCGCCTGCATGAAGCGTGCGTACGGATTGTTCAACGAGCGAGGATATGACACTTTCCTGATGCCGGCAGGATGCCGAGGCGTGAACCACGTCATCGACCTCGCGGGTGCGAAAGTGATCATGTCGATAGCCCCGAAGATTGCGAAGATGCTGATGGATGTGAATCAATTCGAAGAACGCATCGATGTGCCCGTTGATCCCGATGTCATCGACAGGCTCATGGACATGAATGAGTTCCGGAAGGCCTATGAAGTCGACGGTATGAAGCCCGCGGATTTCATCACGTTCGGTTCGTCCAACCGCACGACGACGCAGTTCATCGAGTGCGGATGGAACCCATTGGCCGATTTCGACTACGGAGCCGGAGAATTGTTATGAATTATCTGGAATGGCTCGACCAGTGCACGTCGACCACATGGTGGCACGACTCCGGCAATCCCGATGAAATCGCGCTCGCCATCCGCCGCGGAGCCAAGGGCGTCACGACGAATCCGGTGCTGACCTACCGCTCGTTGCAATCTCAGCCAGATTTCTGGCTCCCGAGGGTCAGGACCCTCCGCGACGATCTCGACTTCGAGGAGCGTGCAGAGGCCCTGCTCGAACTCGTCGCGACCTATGCCGCCGAACAGGTTTATCCTGTTTATAAGACCACGAAAGGCCGCAACGGGTATGCGCTCGGTCAGCTCAATCCTGCTCGGGCCGGCGATGCAGAGGGCATGCTCCTCCAGGCGCGACGTGTTCATTCCTGGGGAGAGAACATCGCGGTCAAGTTGCCTGCCACCGCCGCCGGACTCGACGTCGTCGAACACCTCGTCGAGGAGGGGATTCCAATCTGCGCCACAATCAACGTATCGGTCTCGCAGGCGCTGGCTGTTGCGGATGCCTATGAGCGTGGGAAGAAGAAGGCGATTGCGAGTGGATCGGCACCCCCTCTTTGCATCGTCGTACAACAAGTCGGTCGGCTTGACGACTACCTGCGGGATGTTGCGATGGACATGCGATTGGACATCCCTGAATCCGACCTCAGGATGGCTGGCCTCGCCGTAGCGAAACGGACCTACGCGCGGTTCACCCAGCGGAAGACCGACTGCGTCATCATGCCTGCCGGTCTGCGTGGGGAATACCATATCACGGGAATGGCCGGAGGCAACCTGATCTATACCATCAACACCCGCATGCAGGACATGATGCTCGAGTCGGACCCGGAACAGCGTCCGGGAATCGGCGACCCCGTCGACCCCAAGATAATCGACAGTCTCATGCGCATTCCCGAGTTCGTTCGAGCGTATGAACCTGACGGCATGACTCCCTCGGAGTTCATCTCTTATGGCGTGACCCAGAAGCTTCTCAGCCAGTTCTACGAGACGGGTTGGGCTCCGCTTGAAACATACCTCTCGAGCCGGGTATCGACGAGATGGATATGACGGGGGGTAGCGCGGAATGAAGATCGAGAGAATCCAGAAAACCAATGTCAGTCAGCAGGTCGACGAGCAGATGCGCCAGATGATTCTTGTCGGCGAGTGGAAATCCGGCGACAGATTGCCCTCCGAGAACGAGCTTGCTTCCTTCTTCGGCGTCAGCAGAGTCACGATCCGGCAGGCGCTGCAGAAGCTGGGAGCGCTTGGAATCGTGGATACACGCCTTGGAGACGGAAGCTATATCAAGGAGCTCTCGTTCGGCACCGCGCTCCATCAGATTCTTCCTGCAATCTACCTGAGCGAGGATTCCATTCGCGACGTCCTGGGATTTCGCATCATCACGGAAGTCGAGACCGCTGCGATTGCGGCACGCAAGGCCACCGAGGAAGATGTCGCGGAGCTGAGGCGGTGCTATGAGGACATGCGTGCTGTAAAAGACGATCTGGCAGTCTATGTGAAGATGGACTTCCACTATCACATGCTGATCACCCGCATCGCGGGCAATCCCGTCGTGACCCAGATCCACCATGTCCTGCGGGATGTGCTCAACCTGACCATCATGGAACTCACCAAGACACTCGGCACGGAAAACGGGCTCAAGTATCACCGCGAGATTACCGCCGCCATCGAGAAGCACGATGAGGACGCGGCCCGCATCCTCATGTCCAAACACCTCACAGAGATTCTGGACCGGTATGAAAGCCAGAAAACGAAAGGGGAAAGCGTATGAAGATCGGTTTCATCGGCCTTGGAATCATGGGGAAACCCATGGCCCTGAATCTCATCAAGGCGGGGCACGATCTCTGCGTGTACGACGTGGCGAAGGCGAATGTGTCTTTCATGGCGGCGGCTGGCGCGCAAGCCTGTACTTCCTCGAAGGCGGTCGCGGAGAACTGTCCGCTGGTCATCACGATGTTGCCGAACTCACCGAACGTCAGGGAGGCCGTGCTAGGTACCGGCGGAGTCCTCGAGGGGGCCAGAAGCGGAACGATCCTCATCGATATGAGTTCGATCGCACCCCAGGCTTCGCAGGAAATTCACGCGGCTTGCGCTGGAAAGGGTGTACGCATGATCGATGCGCCGGTGAGCGGCGGCGAGCCCAAGGCAATCGACGGAACGCTCTCCATCATGGTCGGCGGTGCAAGGGAGGACTTCGAACAGGTCTACGATATCCTGATGGTCATGGGCGCAAGCGCTATATACTGCGGCACGATTGGGGCTGGCAACACGGTGAAGCTTGCGAACCAGGTGATCGTGGCCGTCAATATCGCAGCCGTTTCCGAGGCATTCCTACTCGCCTCGAAGGCCGGTGTCGACCCGAATCTCGTATTCGATGCAATCAAGAGCGGACTCGCGGGCTCAGCGGTCATGAATGCAAAGATGCCCAAGATCCTGACGCGTGACTACTCTCCAGGATTCAAAATCGATCTGCATATCAAGGATCTCGGCAACGCTCTTGAAACGGGTCATGCGGTCGGCTCTCCTCTACCGCTCACGGCACTGGTGATGGAGATGTTCCAGACGCTGCACTCGGACGGTTGCGGACAGGAAGACCATAGCGGTCTCGCCAAGTGGTACGAAAAAATTTCGGGGCGACAGATTTAATAAGGGATCGGGACATCCCGAAGTCCTTTGCCTCTGTCTTTCAAATACCATCTACCCGTCGACGCCTTCGTCCAATCGTCAGCTTCCGCGAACGCCTGCCGCGTCGTGGCGCGCATGAGACGCTTCACCGTGGGGGCAACCGGCGCGCTTGCCACGGACTTCAAACGGTGGCCATGTTCGACGTCGGCGTCGACGGCGTCCAGACGATCCACCAGTTGATCGCCCGAGCCGACAAAGCCTCTGGTCTGAAACAACTCTACTCGAATCACCGCCTCACCCTCTCCGTCGACGCGCTTGTCCTGAAGAAAGAGTATCGGTCCCTGTTCTCAGACGAAGAGAGTCGCACCCTGTCGAGCGCGAAGGCCTACGAGCCGAACTGATTCATTTGGATGTATGATTCAGAGCTGATTCGATGTCTTTTTTACTCAGGTCTATGATACTGGAAGAGCCTATGCACTCCCGACACCGTATTCGACAACGGTCTTGACGATTTCTGCCAGATTCTCGTTTTTCACGCCCAACGGGACTGCGCACTCCGGGGAAACCAAACGGATTCCGCTTTGCACGATTTCCAGGACTTGTCGCCTGACATCTTCGCTTCCCCCTCGAAGCAGGACGTCCTGATTGTCGACGCATCCAGTCAGCTTCATCGAATCCGAGGCAGCCATCGCTTCATGAATCGCGTTCTTCGAATCGAAATGGAACGCATTGAACCCCGCCTGCGAGAACAATCCGATCCGATCCAGCGTGTTCCCACAGCAATGGAGCAGTATCGTCTTTCCGGGGAACCCGGCGATGATTTCCTTATGGACGCCGATCAGATACTCCGAATAGGCATGTGGACTCGCAAGATCTCTCGTGATGTGGTCGGCGATCGTGACGGCGTCGGCCCCTGCTTCGAACTGCGCCCGCATGAAGGTCGTCGTGACCTCCTTGAAACGGTCCAGAAAGGCATGGACGGTCTTCGGTTCCGTCAGCGTCTCGATCAGGAAGTCCTCGATTCCATGAAGATGATAGGAAAGAGTCCACGGTCCCATGACTTTGCCCATGATGTAGACCTGGTCTCCAAACCGTTTCTTCAGCTTCTTCACGGCGTCGATAACCGTTGCGATGGGAGGTCGAGCAAGGAAGTCCTCAGGCATGGCGAATCCATCCGGCGATTCGTACAGAGTGCCTTTCTGGCTGGGCATGCCATCGTCGCTGCCCCAATCAATGGCGCATCCGAGCGCTGCGGCTTCCTGCACGACACTGAAATAGGGCATGACGCTGTCAAAACCAAGGACTTCGTGCCCATAAGCAGCCACGGTTGCCATTTTATCCGAGTTCAGATGGACGGACGAAAAATCGATACCGAGAGCGCGGCAGGTTTCTGTCGTCGCGATGGAGGTCGGATTGATGACGGCTGGACGATCCGAATGGAGATCGTGTAGACAAGCCTCGACGCGTTCACGTGATGTCATGGTCGCCGCCTTCATTCGAATTCGAGAACATGGAGCGAATGATTCGCAAAGTATTCATCGTGCCAAGAACCAACGGGACAGTTCTGCTGCGATCCGCTCATGTGCCCTTTGATTCGGGTGATTGACATGGGAGAGCAGATCGGCCAGGGAACCCCCGGTGTCGATATGCTTCTGGAATTCCAGAAAACTGTCGGCGAGTCCTACTGAATATTCTTCGGCCAATCGGCGAATCTGTATTGCCTGGTCTACCAGACTCGTCCAACTCCGGTCCGTCCGGAAATAGCTCTGGTCCCAACTGGGCGTCATCAATATGATTTTCACGTCATTCGCTAGGGATTCCTCGATCATCCGCTTCCAATAAGATTCCGTGGTCGAAAGAGCATTCATGCGATCGTTCAGGCCATAGTCCAAAGTGACGACCCGCGGTCTCATGCATAGCACATCGGACGCGAATCGCTCACTTCCGAGCATCGACGACTCGCCACCGACCGCTGTGACGATGACATTGACTACCGAGAAAGGGAAGCGCTCTTTGATTTCGCGGTGCAGGAGATGGGGATAGGAGTGGAAGGGATCTACGAAAGGAGTTGCGAAATAGCCTGCAGGCACGCTATGCCCATGGCACGCGATGTTGACGGTCAAGTTGTCCGGGAATTGTTTCTGCAAGTCATCGATGACCGGATTCAAATAGGTGAGATTGTCGGCAATAGCCATTCGACGCTCCTTTACCTGGGATTCACAGTTGCAGGCCGATTCGTTGCAAAACTGGTTGAGGGACCTAAATCAAGCTTTGGATCGGAACAGTGGAGGTCCCCCTCCGACGTAGAGGATGCCAGCCTGCTCATCAATTTCGAAATCGACATTCTTCACCTCGTCCGGCTCGAGTCGGATCCGACGGAATGCAATAAGCTGTGGACCACCGTCGGTAGCGTAAAGTTGGACGATTTCGTCCGCCGTGCGATCTCCGGTGTTTTGGACCGTGACGGTCAGATGGCCTGGTGTCCGCAAGGGCGCACCGTATTCGAACCGAACGTAGGACAGGCCATAGCCGAACGGATAGACTGGTCGGCCTTGAAAGTAGCGGTAGGTCCTGTTCTTCATCGTATAGTCGCGGAAGGGCGGGAGGTCGTCCGTGGAAGCATAGAAAGTCACGGGAAGACGACCGCTGGGGCT
>CAILLO010000052.1 GCA_903835065.1 uncultured Eubacteriales bacterium | reverse complement strand
AGCACCTCTACTTCACGCAGTTTCACGATGATCTGCTCCGTCGTGTACTTGACTCGTGCCATGACCCTGTCCCTCCTTGTCGGGCATCCCTGCCCTCTATACTAACAAGGAACCTGGACCAGTTCTCGGGGGAGACACCAATTGGTGGACAACAGGATCTCGATTCCGCCGAGCGTGAAGTCGGCGAATTCCGCATCGGGGCCGATAGCGTGCCGCTCCAAATAAGACACATATCAGACACAAGTCGTTGGTATTCGCTCGCATTCGTCAAACGAAGAACCCGCCAACCCTATTGGTTGACGGGTTCTCCTGGTGCTCGCAAAGGGACTCGAACCCCCGACCTCCGGTTTAGGAAACCGCTGCTCTGTCCAGCTGAGCTATGCGAGCTCGGCCCTGTGATTATAGGTTGTGGCCGGGGGGACCGTCAATCGCCTGCCGACCCGGCCGCTTTCCGCGACAAATCGCGGGGCCGTTCCGACATCCCGCCCTGTCGCCGAGCGCCACGCCTCCTGTATAATGAGGCATGGCTCACCGCCTGGAGACAGGCCCACCCGACAAGGGGGAACCGCGATGGTCGCGCTCGACCGCATACCGACCCTCCTGGACTCGAGGTCCGGACAGCACGCCCTCGTCGAACTCTACGGCCCGGACCCGCTCCGCCTCTCGGGCGAGAGGGCCCGGTACGCGCGCCTCGCCGGCCTCTTCGCCGGGATGTTCCCGCAGCACGCCGCCGTCCGCGCCTTCTCCACCCCGGGCCGCACCGAGGTGGGCGGCAACCACACCGACCACCAGAACGGGCACGTGCTGTGCGCGTCGGTCGACCTCGATATCCTCGCCTTCGCCGCGCCCAACGATGACCGCGTGGTGCGAATCCACTCCGAAGGCTACGACAGGACCGACGTGATCGCTCTCGACGACCTCGAGCCCCAGGCGCCGGAGCGGTACCGCTCGGCGGCCCTGGTCCGCGGCATCGCGGCGGGGCTTTCGGAGCGCGGATTCAAGGTCGGCGGCTTCGACGCGTACACGACGAGCGAAGTACCGAAGGGCTCGGGACTCAGCTCCTCCGCCGCCTTCGAGGTGCTCGTCGCGACGGTGTTCAGCGCGCTCTACAACGGCGAGGGCATCCCCGCCGTGACCCGCGCGATCGTGTCGCAGTACGCCGAGAACCGATTCTTCGGCAAGCCCAGCGGGCTGATGGACCAGTGCGGCTGCGCCGTCGGCGGCTTCCTTTCGATCGACTTCGCCGACTCCGCTGCGCCCGTCCTCTCCCCCGTCGCCTTCGACCTCGACCGGGCCGGCTACGCGCTCGTGATTGCGAACACCGGCGGCAGCCACGCCGACCTGAACGAGGAGTATGCCGCGATTCCGGCCGAGATGCGCCGCGTCGCCGCCTTCTTCGGCCAGAAGACGTTGCGCTCCGTCCGCCCGGCAGAATTCTACGCTAGGATCGCCGACGTGCGCCGCGAGGCCGGCGACCGCGCCGTCCTGCGCGCGATGCACTTCTTCGCCGACGACGCCCGCGTCCTCGCCCAGGCGGAGGCCCTGAAGCGGGGCGACGTCGACGACTTCCTTCGGCTCGTGAACGAATCCGGTGCCAGCTCCTGGACTCTCCTGCAGAACATCTCCGTGTCGGGCCACCCCGAGGAGCAGCCGCTCGCGATCGGCCTCGCCGCCGCGCAGCGCGCCCTGAAGGGCCGAGGCGCCTGCCGCGTCCACGGCGGCGGATTCGCCGGCACGGTCCAGGCCTTCGTCCCGCGCGACCTCCTCGGCGCCTACCTCGCCGACCTCCGCGCGCTGTTCGGCGCGGACTCCCCCTCCGTCCTCCGCATCCGCGCCCTCGGCTCGTCCGAGATCCTCGCGGAATGACCGGCAGGCGGGCGGCACGCGGCATGTACGGTCCGGAACCCGACGTCCGCTTCATGGAGATGGCACTGGCCCAGGCGCGCCTCGCCGCCCGCGAGGACGAGACGCCGGTGGGCGCCGTCGTCGTGAAGGACGGGGTCGTGGTCGGCCGCGGACGCAACCAGCGCGAGACGCGGCAGGACGCCACGCGGCACGCCGAGATGGACGCGATCCGCCAGGCCTCCCGGAAGCTCGGCTCCTGGCGCCTCGACGGGTGCGACCTCTATGTGACGCTCGAGCCCTGCCCGATGTGCGCGGGGGCCGTCCAGCAGGCGCGGCTGCGCGCGGTGTTCTACGGCGCGAAGGACTCCAAGGCGGGCGCGTGCGGTTCGAGGACCGACCTGTTCGCCGTCGAGGGGCTGAACCACTATCCGGAGATTTCGGGCGGCTGCCTCGAACCCGAGTGCGCGGCCGTCCTGAAGGACTTCTTCAAGGCGATGCGCGCGAAGGACAGGGCGCTCGGCACGCGCGGCGTCCGGCGCGACAAGGCGAAGGGCGTCCCGGCGCCGTAGCGCCCGTCCCGCCTTCCTCGCCCGTCAGCCGCCCCAGGCCTTCGACTCGGCCGACCGCACCCGGCGCGCGACGACCCAGGCCAGCACGGCCTTCGCCAGGTCGAACGGCAGGAACACGCCCATCGAGAGCATCACCGGTCCGAAGGGCTTCGAACCGACGTGGGCCAGCCAAGCCGCGCCGCATGCGTAGTCCGCGAGGATGCCGGCCAGCGCGAGCCCGAGGAACCAGGCGCCGTCCTTCCACGCGTTCAGCTTCCGCACCCCCCGCGACAGTCCGGCCGCGACGACCAGCGGAATCCAGCCCCACACGAAGCCCGCGGTCGGGCCGACGAAGAACGCCGGGCCGCTGCGGAACCCGCTCATCATGGGTATCCCGACGAGGGTCATCAGGAACAGCATCCCGAGGAACGCGAGTCCCCACGGCAAGCCGAGCAACGCGCCGGCGAGGATCACGACCAGCACCTGCAGCGTCACGGGGACGCCGGGCACCAGCGCGAACGAAGGGATCGCGTTGCTCGCGACCAGGAACAGCGCGAGGAAGAGCCCGACGAGCGCCATCCGGCGGATCGTGTCGCGCCCGAGGTGCCGGTGCGGGTCAGGCGCGCGCCTCCCCTCGCTCACTTCAGCTTCTTCCCTTCGGCGAGCATCGCGACGGCCTTCTCGACCCGCGCGGCCCGCGTCTCCGCCTTCTTCGACTCCTCGACCCAGACGACGTAGGCCTTCCGGTGCGACGGCGCCAGGGCCTCGAACGTCGCCTTCGCGGCCGCGTTCGCCTCGAGCGCCGCGGCGAGGTCCTCCGGCAGCGCGTACACGCGCGGCTCGTCGTCCTTCCAGACGGCCACGCGCACCGAGTCGCCGGGCTTCTTGCCGATCTTCGCGCGGATCGTCTGCAGCAGCGCGATGACCGGCCCGCCCCCCATGTCCGCGACGACGCCGCGGTACGGCTCCCCGTCGAACGTGCACTGGATCTTCGCGAGGTTCTTCTGTCCGAAGCATTCCTTCGCGTCGTACGGGAACCGCACGAACGCCGTCGTGCCCGACTCGTTCGACTTCACGATCTCGGCGTCGTATTCGTAGACCACCCGGTCCGCCATGGCCCTGTCCTCCTGTTTTTTGGTCCCAGTATAGCATCGGAGCCGCGGGACACGGTATAGTACCCCTATGCTTGCGGAATTCCTCTCGCTCCTCGGCCTCTCCCCCGGCTCGCCGGACGTCTGGAGAATCGCGGCGCTCGTCGCGGTGGCGGTGCTCGTCGGCATGGGCAAGTCGGGCGTCAGCGGCGCCGTGATGCTCGCCATCCCGCTGCTCGCGACGTCGCTCGGCGCGCGCGAATCGACGGGCCTGATGCTCTGCCTGTTCCTCCTCGGCGACGTCTTCGCGGTGCGGGCCTACCGGCAGCACGCGAACCTCCCGGAGATCGGCCGCCTGCTGCCCTCGACCGTCGTCGGCCTCGGGGTCGGCGCGCTGGTGGGCGCCGTGATCTCCGTGGCCGAGTTCAAGTGGGCCATCGCCGGCGTCGTGCTGGCCTGCCTGGCCGTCATGCTGTTCCAGGAGTGGAAGGGCGCCGAGAAGGCGATTCCGCGCTCCCTGCCGCTCGCCCTCGCGATCGGCGCCGCCAGCGGCTTCACGTCCATGATCGGCAACGCCGCGGGGCCGATCTTCGCGGTCTACCTGCTCGCGATGGGCTTCGAGAAGAACAAGTACCTCGGCACGACGGCGGTCTTCTTCCTGATCGTCAACCTGATGAAGATGCCCCTGCAGATCCTCGTCTGGCACAACATCGGCTGGTCGACGCTGCTCGGCGCCCTCGCGCTGGTCCCCTTCGTCGGGCTCGGTCTGCTGGCCGGCTACAGGCTCCTGAAGGTGCTGCCCGAGAAAGCGTTCCGCTGGCTCGTGATCGCCATGACCGCCGCTTCGGCCGTCCGCCTGATGCTGCCGTAGGAACGGCGAAGGCCGCCCTGCCAGCGCAGGACGGCCTTCTTCTCTTCGGCCGGGAAGTCCGCGTGGTCGCGCTACTTCTTGAGTTCGCCCTTCTTCTTCGCGTACTCCTCGTCGCCGATCTCGCCCTTGGCGTACCGTTCACTGAGGATCTTCAGCGCGGAATCCTCGGAGGATCCGGCGTCGCCGTGGCCTTCGTGGCCCGGGTGCCCGCAGCATCCGTCCGCGCCGTGCATGGGGTGGTAGTGCCGGCGTCCCGCGGCGCGGAACAGCGCGATCACCAGGACGACGAAGAGGACGAAGAGAAGGAGTCCTCCGAGCATCATGCCCCATCCGCCGAACCCCATGTGCCCGAAGCGGTCGAAGCCGTTGTTGTAATAACCCATCATGTCGATTTCCTGCCTTCCTGGGACGAAACCCGTCCCATGCACCCATCATCTCACCTTCCGGACGGGAGGACCCGTAACTCGCGGCACGCGATTCCCGAAGATTCTGTGAAGAACCCGTGTCTCCCCCGACGCAATCCCTTGTCCGAATGTCGGAAAAATGCGGAATGAATCCGCCGTTATCACAACATATGGTATAAATCAATGCTTGTTGGCCCCATATCTAGGTGTATAATGAAGTCCCAACCCCATCCGAGGCCGAACCGGGAACCCGGCGGCGTCCACGAGGAGGAACCTTCCATGGCGCAGATCCACCCGCACATGGTCCGATACTTCACCCGCGAACTCGACCTGCGTCCGGACCTCACGGTGTACGACCTGTTCGATTGGGCGCAGCGCGATGTGGTCCTGAAAGACCACAAGTCGGGCCGCGTCCTGACCGACATGAAGGGGCTCGAGTTCCCCGCCCGCTATTCGCAGCAGGCCTGCGACATCATCGCGTCCAAGTACTTCCGCAAGGCCGGCGTCCCGACGCCGTCCGGCACCGAGACCAGCATGCGCCAGGTCGCGCACCGAATGGCCGACTATTGGGTCGACGCCCTCGTCGAGGAAGGGCTGGTCCAGAACGACGACCAGCGCCGGATCCTCTACGACGAGATCGTGTTCGGGATCCTCGACCAGCGGTTCGCCCCCAACTCCCCGCAGTGGTTCAACACCGGCCTCAAGCGGGCCTACGGGATCGCGGGCGGCCGCAGCGGCCTGTTCTACTACGACGCCGAGAAGGGGAAGGTCGTCGAGTCCGAGGACGACTACACCCGCACGCAGGCCTCCGCCTGCTTCATCCTCAGCGTCGAGGACTCGCTCCTCGGGCCCCACTCGATCTCCGACCAGTACGTCACCGAGACCAAGCTGTTCAAGGGCGGTTCGGGCACCGGCACCAACTTCTCCGCGCTGCGCGCCGAGGGCGAGCGCCTGTCCGGCGGCGGCCAGTCCTCCGGTCTGATGAGCTTCCTCAAGGGTCTCGACCGCAACGCCGGCGCGATCAAGTCGGGCGGCACGACCCGCCGCGCGGCCAAGATGGTCTGCCTCGATATCGACCACCCCGAGATCGAGACCTTCATCACGTGGAAGGCCAAGGAGGAGGACAAGGTCCGTGCCCTCGCCAAGATGGGCTACGACGCGGACATGGACGGCGAGGCGTACTCGACGGTCTCCGGCCAGAACAGCAACAACTCCGTCCGCCTCTCCAACGAGTTCCTGCAGAAGGTCGTGGACCTCGACAAGGACCCGGACGCCACGATCCGCCTCAAGGGCCGGATCGACTCCTCGATCGACCGGGACGCCCGCGTCGAGGACCTCTGGCAGGCCTTCAACCTCTCCGCCTGGAAATGCGCCGACCCGGCCCCGCAGTTCAACGACACGTTCAACGAATGGCACACCTGCCCGAACGGCGAGGACGGCGACCCGAGCGCCCGCCACAACCGCCTCAACTCGACCAACCCCTGCGGCGAATACGCCTTCCTCGACGACACGAGCTGCAACCTCGCCTCGATCAACCTCCTGCGCTTCCTCGACGTGGAGACCGGCGCCTTCGACCTCGAGGGCTACCTGCACCTGATCACGGTCTGCCAGCTCGTCCTAGAGGCCTCGATCCAGCGCGGACACTTCCCCACCGAAGATATCGCCCGCAAGACCTACCTCTTCCGCAGCACCGGCCTCGGACTCGCGAACCTCGCGTCCCTGCTGATGGCCCTCGGCATCCCCTACGACTCCGACGACGCCCGCACGCTCGCGGCGGCCCTCATGGGCCTCCTGACCGGGCAGAGCTACCGCGCGTCCGCCCTGATGGCCGAAGCCGTCGGCCCCTTCGAGAAGTTCGGGCTCAACCGCGAGCCGATGCTGCGCGTGATCCGCAACCACGCCCGCGTCGCCGGCGCCCGCGACGACGCCCTCGAGGGGCTGTCCTACCAGCCGCTGCTCGTCGACCACGCGCGCCTCTCCTCGCTCGGGATGAAGGACCTGTCGGCCGCCCTGAAGCAGTCCTGGAGCGAGGCGATCCGCCTCGGCACGAAGTTCGGCTTCCGCAACGCGCAGGTCTCCGTGCTCGCGCCGACCGGCACGATCTCCTTCGCGATGGACTGCGCCGCGACCAGCATCGAGCCCTTCTTCTCGCACATCGTGTACAAGAAGCTGTCCGGCGGCGGTCTCATGAAGCTCGCCAACCCGATGGTCGGCATCGGGCTCAAGCACCTCGGGTATCCGGCCGACCAGGTCGCCGCGATCCTCGGCTACATCGCCCGCGAGGAGAACGGCCGCGTCGCCGACGGGAAGATCGAGGGCGCCCCCTACCTGCGCGAGGAGCACCTCGCGGTGTTCGACACGGCCAACGCCTGCGGCTCCGGCAAGCGCTACATCCACTACCGCGGCCACGTCCTCATGGTCGCGGCCCTCACCCCGCTCCTGTCCGGCGCGATTTCCAAGACCGTCAACCTCCCGAACGAGGCGACGATCGACGACTTCAAGTCCGTCGTGCTCGAGTCCTGGAAGCTGGGCGTCAAGGGCATCACCCTCTACCGCGACGGCTCCAAGTCCGCCCAGCCGCTGAACCTCCGCATCGACGACGCCGTCGGCGACGTACCGCTCGACGACCTGACCTACGTCGCCCTGCTCAACTTCGCGAAGAAGGTGCGCGCGGAGAACGCCGACCTGAAGGCCACCGCCGGCGTCAGCCGCTCCGCCTGCGAGGAGACCTTCCCCAACCTGCAGAAGCGCATCAAGCCGAGCGGCATCCGCTCCGGCAACACCCACCCGGCCCAGGTGGACGACGTCAAGATCTACACGACCGTCAACCGCAACCCCGAGGGCGAGATCTGCGAGATCTACATCACGACCGACCGCGAGGGCACCCTGATCATGGGCCTGCTCAACTCGCTGTCCAAGACGATCTCGGTCATGCTGCAGTACCATATCCCGCCCCAGCAGATCTCCAAGATGCTGCGCGGCCAGAAGTACGAGCCGTACGGCTTCGTCACGCGTCACCCCTATATCCGCTCCTGCACCTCGATCTCGGACCTGATCAGCCGCATTATCGACATCGAGCTGGGCGACTACTCGCGCGTCCAGGTCAAGCCCGCGGAACTGCCGCTCGAGAAACTCGCCGGCGTCGCCCCGCGCCAGTTCGAGGCCGGTCCGGCGGAACCCGAAGTCGAACGTCTGCACGACGGCTCGGTCTGCCCCTCCTGTTCGAGCACCCGCATGGTCCGAAACGGGACGTGCAAGGTCTGCCTCGACTGCGGGACGACGACCGGCTGTTCCTGACCGCCCTTCGCAGACGGGAGGCGCCATGGCCCTCTCCACCGACCGCGCCGCGTTCAAGCTGGTCCGACGGTTCCTCGTCTCGAAGGGACCGATCGTGCCGGTCGTCGACACGCCGCCCCAGAAGCCGTCCTGCCCGCCTCCGCGGGCCGTGTACCTGCCGCTGCCCCGCGCCACGCCCGAATCCCAGGGCATCCTGTCGGACAGCCTGGCCGGCTTCCTGGCCGCGCTGCGCGACGACCGCACGCTCGACCCGCACGCCGTGGTCGTCCTGCGCAACGGCCGCGTCCTCTCCACGGCGTCCTTCGGCGCCTACGACCTCGGCATCCCGCACGTGACCCACTCCGCGGCCAAGAGCATCGTCTCCCTCGCGATCGGGATGCTCGTCGACGAGGACCGCCTCTCGCTCGACGACCGGGTGGTCGAGATCTTCGCCGACCGCGCCACGCCCTTCGCCCGTCTGACCCACCGCAACCTGACCGTGCGGCATCTGCTCACGATGACCAGCGGCGTCGTCTACAACGAGGTCGCCTCGGTCACGGAGACCGACTGGGTGGGGCGGTACCTCGAGTCCGTGCGCCTGAGCGAGCCCGGCGCCGTCTTCTTCTACAACAGCATGAACACG
Organism: uncultured Eubacteriales bacterium; assembly: GCA_903835065.1. Lineage (GTDB taxonomy): Bacteria > Bacillota > Clostridia > Saccharofermentanales > UBA5734 > CAILLO01. Next base: position 19,979 of record CAILLO010000052.1, on the reverse strand, counting down.
TACCTGCTCTCCGCGATCGTGAAGCAGGTGACGGGCCAGGGCCTCGTGGATTTCCTGCAGCCGCGCCTCTGGGAGCCTCTCGGCATCACGGGGATCTTCTGGGAGCGCTGTCCGAAGGGCATCGAGAAGGGCGGCTGGGGTCTGTATATCCGTCTCGAGGACCTCGCGAAGGTCGGCCAGCTGGTCCTCCAGCAGGGCGTCTGGAACGGGCGCCGGCTGATTTCGGAGGCCTGGCTCCGCGATGCCACGACGGCGCAGAGGAAGCTCGACGAGGAACTCGGCGGATTCGATTACGGATTCCACACCTGGGTCGGGCGCACGCGGCCGTCGTTCCTCTTCAATGGGATGTTCGGCCAGAACGTGCTCGGCTTCCCGGAGACCGGCGTGCTCGTCGCGGTCAACGCGGGCAACCACGAGATGTTCCAGCAGAGCCGGTTCTTCGTGCACGCCGAGCGCTGGTTCGGTGCGCTGCCCGCCCAGTCGGTGCGCCTTGCGGAGGACCCGCGGGCGCTCGCGGGGCTGCGCGCGCTGGAGGAAAGCCTGCGCCGCTGCGGGCCGGAGGACGCCGCCGATTTCCCGTGGCCGGACGTGCTCGGCCGGCGTTTCCTCGTGCCGCACGAGAGCCGCGAGGCCGCCTCGACGGTCGGGCTGCTGCCGTTCTTCCTCCAGGGCATGCAGAACCACTACGCGAAGGGCCTGCGAGGCCTGTCCTTCGAGGGCTCCGCCGAGGTTCCCGTCCTCGTGGTCGAGGAGGCCGACGAGACGCACCGGCTGCCCGTCGGCTACCGGACCGCCCGGACGACGGAGCTGGTCTTCCGCGGCGAGCCCTTCCGCGTCGGCGTCGCCGGGTGGCGGGAGGACGAGCCGGGCGGTCCGCCCGCGCTGTGCATCCGGGTCTCGTTCCTCGAGGCCGCCAATTCGCGCATGCTGCGCATCGTGTTCCGGGACGGCGGCGCGGTCGCGCACTGGACCGAGATCCCGGGCAAGGACCTGCTGGTGCGCGGCCTCGAACTGCTGCGCGTGCGCGTGACGGACAACCCGCTGCTCAAGCGCGCCGGACGCGCGGGCAGCACCTACCTGCGCGACCGCGTCGAGAAGCTGCTCGAACCCGTGACGAAGCTGGTCGAGGAGACGGAGGAACGGCCCGCGGAGCCGGCCGGGAGCCCCTCGATCAGATCGTGACCCACTCCCGCCGTTCCGACGAGTCGTACAGTGCGCGGATCAGGCGGATCGCCTGAATCCCCTGCCGCCCGTCGACCGGGAATAGCCGCCCTTCGTCGAGACAGTCGTAGAAATCCTGGATCAGGTCGCGGTGGCTGCCGCCCCAGTACGCCTTCGCTCCGGCGCGCACGTTGCGCTCCGACGCGGTCTCGATCGTGCCGTCCGCCCAGGTGACGGTCAGGTCGCCGCACACGCGCGCCACGGCCTTCTCCAGTACCACCTCGACCTCGACGGCCCGGTCGGTCGGATAGCCGTTGGTCGCGAAGAAGTAGGCGCGCGTGCCGTCGGCGTAGCGGAGGGTCGCCTCGGCGGTGTCCTCCACCTCGATCGTGTCCTGCAGGGAGCGCTGGTCGGCGGTCCCCTTCAGCGCGGCCGGCATGCCGAGCACCCATTGGAGCAGGTCGAGCGTGTGGATGGCCTGGTTGATCAGGACGCCGCCGCCCTCCTTCTCCCAGGTCCCCTTCCAGGGGCTGCCGACGTAGTAGTCCGCACCGCGACCCCAGGTCAGGACGGCGCGGGCGCCGAGCACGCGGCCGGCACGGCCGGAGCGGACGAGGTCGCGCAGGTGCAGCGACGTGGTATTGTAGCGGTTCTGGAAGCAGACGCCGAGCTGCCGGCCGGAGTCGTCGGCGGCACGGACCATCTCCTCGCACTGCGCGACCGAGATGCCCATGGGCTTCTCGGTCAGGACGCACTTGCCGGCCCGCAGCAGCGCGGACGCCATCGGGGCGTGCAGGTAGTGCGGCGTGCACAGGTGGACGGACTCGATCTCCGGATCCTCGAGCACGCGCGTCCAGTCGGTCTCGGCGCGGCAGCCGTACTTCGCGGCGGAGCGCGCGGCGCGGTCGGGCACGACGTCGACGACGGCGCGCAGCTCCGAGAACGGGGCGTCCGCCAGCACGTCGGCGTGGGATCCGTGGATTGCGCCGCAGCCGATCACCGCGGTGCGGAATCGCTTCACTTGTTCGTGCCCTTCACGTCCAGCGTCCGGCCCTCGGAGGCGACCTTGCGGGCGGTCGAATTCCGGATCCGCTCCTGCAGCTTCTCGTAATAGAGGTCCTCGTCGATCGGCAGGTCGACCCACCGGTCGGTCCAGGCCGAGAGGTGGATCGCGTTCGAGATCGACAGGCCGCGGATGCCCTCCTCGCCCGGAGCCAGCAGGGGGCTGCCGTTCAGGATGGCCCGCGCGAAGCTGCCCGTGACGATGGGATACTGGTGGCAGCCCTTGGGGATCGGGACGTCGCAGGTCCAGCATTCCGGCTCGCCGAAGCCGCCGCGGAAGTCGCGGTTGAAATCGCGCTCGGAGACGCGGTTGCGGACGAAGGTCATCTTCTCGTCCTCGATGACGACCTTGCCCATGTCGCCGGTCACCTCGAAGCGGTTGGTGCCGGGCGCGTCGCCCGTGCTGGTCACGAAGACGCCGGTCGCGCCGTTCTCGTACTCGACGAAGGCCGTCACGTCGTCCTCGACCTCGATGTCGTGGTACTTGCCGAAGTAGCAGAACGCGCGGACGCGCTTGGGCATGCCGCAGGTCCACTGCCACAGGTCGAGCTGGTGCGGGTCCTGGTTGAGCAGCACGCCGCCGCCCTCGCCGGCCCAGGTCGCGCGCCACCCGCCGGAGTTGTAGTAGCTCTGCGGGCGGTACCAGGACGTGATGATCCAGTTGGTGCGCTTGAGGGCGCCGAGCTCGCCCGACTGGACGAGGTCGCGCAGCTTCTGGTACAGCGGGTTCGCGCGCTGGTTGTACATGATGCCGAAGACCTTGCCGGAGGCCAGGGCGGCCTCGTTCATCTTCCGGACTTCCTTCGTGAAGACGCCGGCCGGCTTCTCGATCAGGACGTGGAGCCCGCGGGCGAAGGCACGCTGCGCGAGGACGGGGTGGTCGTAGTGCGGCGTCGCGACCAGGACGGCGTCGACGAGGCCGGACGCGACCATGGCGTCCATGTCCGGGAACAGGCGGAAGGCCTCCCCGAAGTTCTGGCGCGCCCAGTCGAGCTGCGCCGGGGCGGTGTCGCAGACGGCGGTCAGCTCGACTTCGGGCACTTCGCCCTTCATCAGGTATTCGACGTGGTAGCGGCCCATGTTGCCGAGGCCGACGATTCCGAGGCGGACCTTGTCCATGGCGGTGTTCCTCCTAAAGATATCTCTCAAGGTACTTGCGGCTCTTCGCGAGGCTGTCGAACGGGTCGCCCGGGCAATCGTCCTGCTCGACCGCGTACCAGGTCACGCCCGTCTCGCGGCAGGCGGCGACGATCGCGTCCCAGTCGAGATTGCCCGAACCGACTTCGCCGTAGACCGTCTCGCCCTTGTGGACCATCATGTCCTTCAGGTGGATCACGTCCATGCGGCCGGCGAACTTCCGGATCCACTTCAACGGGTCGTGGCCCGCGAACTGCACCCAGTAGGTGTCCATCAGGAACCCGAAGTCGCGCGGGTCGGTCTCCTGGAACAGGACGTCCATGGAGGAGACGCCGTCGAACTTCTCGAACTCGAAGTGGTGGTTGTGGTAGACGAAGCGGAAGCCCTCGGCGCCGAGGCGGCGGGCGACCGGGGCGATGTCGCGGACGAAGCGGCGGGCGCCCTCGAGGCTGCCGCGGTACTCGTCGGGCATCGAACCGAGGCCGACGTACCGGCAGCCCCAGAGGCGGTGGTCGCTCATGACGGCGTCGAGGTCGTGCAGCAGGCGGTCGTAGGCGGTGTGCGTGACGCAGATCGACAGGCCGTTGGCGGCCGCGATCTCCTGCAGGCGCCCGGGGGCGATCGGGCCCATGCCGGAGATCTGGACCGACCGGTAGCCCATCGCGCGGACGCGGGCGAAGGTCGAGGCGACCTCGTCGGGCGTGCGGATGTGGTCCCTCAGGGTGTAGAGCTGGGCGGCGACGTGCAGTTCATCCATGCCGGATCTCCTCTCGGGCGGTGCGGTCGAGGCCCGCGTACGAGGCCTCCTCGCGGACGACGAAGGGCGACAGGACCCGGAGGTCCCGGAAGCGGGCCTGGCTGAAGAAGACGCCGAGGCCGACGCGCCCGCAGGCGGGGTCGGCGATGGGCGAGGGGTCGCGCAGGTCGACGACCAGCGCGCCGTCGACGAACAGGAAGCAGCGTCCATCGACGAGGCCGGTCTGGACGAGCACCTCCTGGCCGGGCGCCAGGGCGAGGATCGAGGTCATCGCCTGGACGGAGAAGTCGGGGTATCGCTCGATGCCGCTCTTGCCGTCGTACCACGCCGACAGGCCGCCGATATAGCCGCGGCCGGCGTCGCTCTTCGCGTCGTCCCAGCCTTCGGTGCGGAAGGCGAAGTTCAGGTCGTGGGTGCAGGGCGGGACCAGCGCGGCGCGGAACTCGAGCACGACGTCGCCGGGGTGGTTGCCGCGCGTGTAGACGAAGCCGCCGGCATTGCCGAGGATGCGGCCGACCAGCCAGCCGTCCTCGACGCACCAGTCGCCCGCCGCCACGAAGAAGTCCTCCGCGAGGCTGCGCGCGCTGAAGGGGCGGTCATACAGGACGGCCGAGCGGTCGAGGTCGATGGATCGGCCGAGGATTCCGGAAAGGATCATGGTGCTCCTTGTATCAGCATTCAGGGTTCCCCGTGTGGTTCTGGCAAGGCGTTCCATATATCCTGCGACGCGCGCTGTCACTCCGGTCAGCGACCGTCGTACGCTGCGCGGGAACGCCTATCCAGAACCACACTCTAGAATTCGAACGTGCCGAGCTCGAAGATGCGGTCGGCGAGGTAGAGCGCGATGCCCTGGATCGCCTGGTCGGGGCCGACGTCGACCTTCTCGAAGCGCACGTTCTGCGACAGCACCTCGTTGACGCGGGCGCGGGCCTCCTCGACGGCGACGGTGAAGATCGATTCTTCGGTCAGCAGCAGGTCGCCGTTGATGACGATCCGCTGCGGGTTGAACAGGTTGATCACGTTGGCCAGCGCGATGCCGAGGAATTCGCCGCACGAGCGCAGGATGCCCTGCACGTCGGCATCGCCCGCGGCCGCCGCGGCCCGCGCTTCGGCGAAGTCGAGCGGCGTCTCCTTCCCGTCCCGGAGGGCGCGCAGCACGGGGCAGCGGCCCTGCGCGAGCGCCTCGCGCGTCTGCCGCAGCACCGCCTCGACGGAGCACAGCAGCTCGAGGCAGCCGTGGTTGCCGCAGAAGCAGGGCGGGCCGTCCTTCTGGACGGTCGTGTGCCCGAGCTCGCCGATCACGCTCTCGTTGATCCGGCGGTCGTAGAAGTCGATGATGCCGACGCCCATGGCGAGGTCCATGAAGACGACGTGGCGCTCGCCCGCCTCCAGCCCCTGGTGCAGTCGCCAGTGCGCCTTGGTCAGCGAGTTGTTCTGGACGAATACGGGAAGCAGGAACTCCGCCTCGAAGAGCTCCTTGAGGGGCAGGCTGCGCCAATGCATGCTGCTCGAGACCACCAGCCGGTCGTTGTTGAGCACGAGGCCGGAGATCGCGATGCCGATGCCGGCGATCGCGGGGCCGCCGGCGGCGCGGGCCTCCTCCACGAGGCGCCCGACTTCGCGGCGGACGAGGTCCAGCATCTCCCGGTCCACCAGCGCGTGGTCGAGGCAGATCTCCTTGGAGACGCGGGCCGCGCCGGCGAGGTCGGTCAGGGCGATGCGGACGCCGTTGGAGCCGATGTCGATGCAGATCACGAGGCAGGCGGAGGGATCGTACTTCAGCAGCGTCGCCTTGCGGCCGACGTCGCGGGTCTCGATCTGGCCGGTCTCGACGAGCAGCCGCCGTTCGAGGAGGAACCCGACGATGTTGGTGATCGACGAGCTGCTCAGGCCGGTCAGCCGGGCGATCTCGGGGCGCGCGGAGGGGCCGCGCCGGCGCACGAGGTCCAGTACCTTCTGCCGGTTGATCTTCTGCATGAGCTGCACGTTGCCGATCGTATCCTGATTCTGCATGGATCGAATATACTCCTTATCGGGCGTTGATAAAATCGACGAACTCGACCAGGCCGTCGACCATCTCCTTGCAGACCTTCTCGCCGAGAGCGCGGTCGGCCTTCTCCGGGAATCCCATGACGCCGACCCGGATCTCCTTGCGCTGGAAGACGTGCGGGACGACGAACTTGTGGTCGATGCGCTTCTCGCTCGTCTCGAACCAGTCCTGGTCGCTGCGCATCATGCGGGAGGTCTCGGGGTCGTCCATCTCGATCTTCGCGCGGACCTGCTCGGGGTGCCAGTACAGCATGAGCGAGGTCTCGACCTCGCCGGCGTGGAAGTCGTGCTCGGGCTCCATCCGGAAGTAGGACATCCACGTGGGCGACAGGTCCCAGACCTCGACGAGGGACAGCGTGACCTTCGTGTCCGGGTTGCGCTTGAGGAACATCTGCAGGGTGCTCTTCAGCGCGGTCCGGTTGTCGGTGCCGGCGTGGCCGAGCAGGATGACGATCTTCTCGAAGCCCATCCGGGACAGCTCGGAGCAGATATCGCCGATGAGCAGCGAGAAGACGGACGGGCTGATGTTGATCGTGCCCGTCAGTTCGCCGCCGGAGTAGCAGTACTGGACGGTCGGCGCGACGAGCGCGTTCAGGCGGTCGCCGGCGCGGAAGGCGACCTCCTGGCAGTTGTGGATGTCGACGCAGAGCGGCAGGTGGTAGCCGTGCTGTTCGACGACGCCCACCGGGACGATCACGGTCTTCAGTGTCTTCAGGGATTCACGGAGTTCATTGACGGTCATCTCGGCGAGCAGGCGCATGGCGGTTCCTCCTGTGGGCGTCAGGTACGGTCCGGGCGTTCGACCGCCGCGACGAGCGTGCGGAAGGCCTGGACGGCGGCGGCGAAGGCGGTCTCGGCGTCGGGGTAGACGAACCCGTCGGCCGCGGTCGGCGTGGCGGCGGTCTTCTTCTCGAGCAGGTCGCGGCCGGAGAACAGGGTCAGGTGGGGTTCGAGCGCGGCGAACCGGACGCCCGGTTTCGTCGCGAGCAGCGCGAGGATCTCGGGGTAGCGGCCGTCGCCGGCGCCGGGCGGCACGATCGTCTGGTCCACCGTGCGGGCGTCCTTGACGTGCACGTAGTCGATCCAGTCGAACAGGGCCTTCGCCCCGGCCAGCGGGTCGCTGCCCACGAGCACGTAGTTGCCGGCGTCGTGCACGGCGCGCAGGCGGGGTCCGAGCGCCCGGTGCAGCTCGAGGCACTGCTCCCAGGTCTCGCCGTAGATGTCCCGCTCGTTCTCGTGCAGCAGGACGCAGCCCTCGGCGTCCGCGACGTCGAGCAGGCGTCCGAGCCGGTCGACCACTTCCTCCCTGCAGTCGGCGCGGGAGGCGCCCTCCGGAAGGAAGAAGCTGAACATGCGGATCGACCTCGTGCCAAGGATGCCGGCGGTGGCGCAGACGCGGCGCAGCTTCTCGGCGTGCGGCGGGAGCGGGTCGGTGAGGGCGATCTTCCCGATCGGCGAGCCGACGCACGCGACGCCGACGCCGATGCCGTCGAGGGCGGCGCGGACCTGGCGCGACTTCTCGGGAGTGAAGTCGGCCACGTTGAGGCCGTCGACCTGGCGGACGTCCACGTAGGCCATCCCGTTGCGCCGCAACTCGCGGAGCTGGCCGTCCAGGCCGACCGCGGCCTCGTCGATGAACTCGGAGATCTCGAAATGCTTCACGTCTTCCTCCTTCAGGGGCAACAAGGGGTCTGCGGGCGCTACAGGGAAAGCAGCAGGTCCTGGAACGCGCGCAGGGTGCCGCGGTACTCTTCGGGGCCGCATCCGGGGCCGTCGGGGACGATCGAGAAGGGTCCGCGGAAGCTCCGCGCGAGCAGGATTGAGACGAGTTCCTTGATCTCGGCGTCTCCCTGCCCGAGGGGCGCGGGGTCGCCGTCGTCGAATCGGCCGTCGGCCAGGCGGAGGACGGCGACGTCGTTCTTGCGGCGGGAGCGGGTGAAGTCGTGGAAGAACGGGTGGCGGCGCTGGCGGACGATCGCGCGCGGGTCGAGGATCCAGCCGGCCCCTTCGGGGGCGAGGGCCGAGAAGACCTCCTCCAGCCCTTCCACGGTCGACAGCGGTCCGTGGAGCGTGTTCTCGAGGAGGATGCGGATGCCGTAGACCTTGGCCATCCGGCAGACCTCCCGCAGGGTGTCGGGCGAGTCGCCGGCTTCCGGCGCGGGCACCTTCACGAGGTCGATGCCGAGCAGCGCGGCGTGGCGCAGCACGAGCCGGTACGCGGCGCGGTTGTCGGACGGGACGGGCGATTCGAGCAGGACGATGCGCCGGTTCGTCAGGATCAGCTGGCGGCGGCACGCCTCGAGCGTCCGGGGGTCGGCCGCCGAGAGGTCGTCGGAAATGCCGACGAGGCCGACGCCGAGGGCGCCGGCGGTCGAGAGCAGCGGCCCGGGGTCGGACAGCAGGGGTTTTCGGCAGGAGAGCGAGATCTCAACCATCGATCCGGTTCTCCTCCACGCGGCAGATCTCGCACGTCGGGTCGCCGCAGCCGTGGCCGCGGAACGGGGCTAGGTCGACGGGGCCGCCGGCGGCCGCCAGGCGCGCCCAGCGGCAGAAGGCGCAGGCGGGGTTGTGGCAGAGGAAGGCGGACGGGTCCTCGGCCAGCGCCGCGAGGCCGACCTCGACGAACTTCGGGAGGTCGAGGACCTTCACGACGGCGCGACCGATGCGGCCCTCGACCAGGGCGCCCTCGGCGCGCAGGCGAGGGGTCAGCGACAGGAAGTCGCGGTGCCCGGGCGGGAACTTCCGCAGCGGGAAGCGGTCGCCCCGCTCCGGCGGCCACCAGGTCGGCGCGGGGATGTCGAGGCGCAGCAGGTAGGGCGCGCCCGCGAGCTCCTCGAGGGTGTGCATCATCGTGTTGCGGTCGAGGTCGACGCCCAGGAGCAGCACCTTGGCGCCCAGGCGGATCAGGGTCTCGTAGGGGGTGCCCTTGCCGCAGCCGGTCGCGCAGTCCTCGTGGCCGCGGACGACCTCCGCCGCGCGGCGCCCTATGGCGGCGACCGAGTGGACGGGGTGGCGGCTGCGCAGCGCCTCGGGCCGGCGGCGGAAGCGCTCCGAGATCAGGCCGACGGCGGAGGGCGTGCGGTCGGGGTCGAAGGGGGCCGACCAGCCGGTCAGCGTCGACATGACGATCGTGCCCTCGGGGCCCACGGCGTCGAGCAGGGCGTCGACCACGGCGTCGGCGCCGCCCTCGACGCGCCCGATGCTGCTCAGGGCGCTGTGGACGAGCAGGACGCCGCCGGGGCGGACGTCCATGAGCTCGAGGGCGTAGCGGATCTCCGCGCGGTCGATCATGGGCCGTCCTCCTCGAGGAGGATGGCCCGGCACGGCACGCAGCTCGTCCCGGGGATGCGCAGCGGCAGGACCGTCAAGCGCGGCGCGGGGTCGAAGGACCGCTCCAGGCCGGCGCAGGGGGCGAGCATCAGGCAGCCGCTGGCGTAGAAGGCCGGAAAGAATCCCTGCGGGATTTCCAGGTTCTCCCAGCGCGGAAAATCCGAGCCGAGGAGGAAGGGGCGCCTCGCGAGCAGCCAGTCCATCGCGTCGGCCGTGAAGTACGGCGAATCCGGCAGGTAGCGTTCGTCCATCCAGTACCGGCCCCAGCCCGTCGCCACGAGCAGCGCCGCGTCGGGAAGAATCTCCCGGCCGTCGGCGGCCCGGTCGAGGTCGGCCGCGGAAACGGGGGCGCGGCCTTCACCGGACAGGAAGGTCCGGCCGGTGCGCTCGACGTGGAGCACGACCGCCGGTCGGTCGACCAGCGTCCGCAGGTCGAGGTCGTCGACGAGGGGCGCGCCGTCCGCGCCGAGGAAGTGGGCGGGCGTCTCGAGATAGGTCCCCGTCTGCGAGTGCAGGCCGGAGAACACTTCGCAGAACACCGGCCCTCCCGCCCAGGGGACGGGAGGGAGCGGCGCCATGCGGAAAACCGGGAAGGGCGGTTCGTAGTTCCACATGCCTTCCCGGACCGGGCCGGTGATGTCGAGGACCCGAGCGGCCACGCGAGCCGTCAGATGCCCGGGACCGCGCCGCCGTAGCGGCGGGCCGTGCGGATCATGGCCTTCATGTTGGCTTCGGGGACGTCGCGCGGAATCATCTCGCCGGAGTTGAAGCAGTAGCCGCCGTTGCGGCTGCCGATCTCCATGATGCGCTTCGAGGAGGCGACGACGTCGTCCACGGAGCCCTGGAGCAGCGTCACGATCGGGTCGACGTTGCCGAGGATGCAGCAGCGGTCGCCGATCGCGGCCTTGGCGAGCGCGATGTCGAGGCCGGGGCCGACGCTGACGGCGCTGACGCCGGTCGCGGCCTGGGCCTTGAGGTGTTCGGGCTTGTGCTCGCTGGCGTGGTAGAAGCTCCAGCCGCCGGCCTTGCGGTAGGCCGTCGCGCAGGCCTTCGCGCCTTCCGCGGCGAACTCGTTGTAGTTGTCGACGGAGATCAGGTGCCCCGAGGCGTTGCAGTCGCCGAACCAGAGGGCGTCGGCGCCGGCTTCGATCTGCGCGAGGCCGAATTCGGTCTGGAGTTCCGTGAAGAAGCGGATCGTGTCGTTCAGGAGGTCGGGGTCGTCGTACATCAGCATCATGGTCTGCTCGATGCCGTAGTAGAGGGAGGCCGACGAGAACGGGGCGGCCGTGCGGCCCGTCACGCAGACGGTATCGCCGAACTCGGCCTTGATGCGGGAGATCGCCTCGAGTAGCACCGGCATGCGGCCGTCCTTCTTCGGATTCGGAAGCTTCAGACGGTCGAGCGACGCGCGGGTCGCGGGCAGGTATTCGTTGGTCGCGGGCAGGATGTTGCCGTCGCCCTTGACGCCGACGCCCAGCACCTCGAACTCGATGCAGTCGTCGACCTGCAGCCAGGCCCAATCGTAGTCGAACTTCCGGACCGCCTCGATCTGGACGCGGGCCATCTCCTTGGCGTTCCGGTTGTACACGCTGTAGGTCGACCCCGCCATGCGGACGTCGAACTCCTCGCTGCAGGCGAAGACCGGCACGCGTCCGGGCGCCTGGAGGGCGATGCTCTTGCGGATGTCCTCGAGAACTCCCTTGTAGGCCATGTCGTTCCTCCTCTTGTGTGCTTTCGCGGGCTCGGGCGCTCGTCCCCTACGGGAACACGCCGCGGATCTTCTTGGCCTTGGTGATGCGGCCGATGGCGACCATGTAGGCGCCCATGCGCATCGTCGTATCGTGCGACGTCGTCGCCTCCCACACTTCGTTGAACGCGCGGATCATGATCTTCTCCAGGTTCCGGTTGATCTCCTCTTCGTCCCACATCAGCGACTGGATGTTCTGCACCCACTCGAAGTACGACACGACCACGCCGCCCGCGTTCGCGAGGACGTCCGGGACCACCTTCTTGCCCATCTGCTCCAGGATCGCGTCGGCTTCCGCCGTCGTCGGGCCGTTCGCGCCCTCCACGATGATCGACGCCTTGATCTTCGCCGCGTTCTGCGCCGTGATCTGGTTCTCCAGCGCCGCCGGCAGCAGGATATCCGTGTCGCACGCCAGCAGCTCCTCGTTCGTGATGTGCTTCGCCCCCGCCTGCTCGAAGTCCGACAGCTTGTTCCCCCGCGTCGACAGGTGCGCCACGATCTCGCTGATCTTCAGGCCCTTCGGGTTGTACAGCCCGCCCGACACGTCGCTCGCCGCCACGATGCGGCAGCCCTCGTTGGACAGCAGCTGCGCCGCCGTCCCGCCCACGTTGCCCATGCCCTGCACGGCCACCCGCGTCCCGATCATCGGGATGCCCTTCCGGTGCAGGTACTCCCGCACCACGAACATCACGCCTCGCCCGGTCGCCTCCCGGCGGCCCAGCGAGCCGCCGATGTCGAGCGGCTTGCCCGTCACGATGCCCGGCACCGTGTACCCCATGAACATCGAGTACGTGTCCATGATCCAGCCCATCACTTCGGCGTTCGTGCCCACGTCCGGCGCCGGGATGTCGCGCTCCGGCCCGATCAGCGGCAGGATCATCGCCGTGTACCGCCGCGTCAGGTTCTTCAGCTCGTGCACGCTCAGCTTCGACGGGTCCACCTTCACCGCGCCCTTGCCCCCGCCGTACGGGATGTTCACCACCGCGCACTTCAGGCTCATCCAGGCCGCCAGCGCCTTGACCTCGTCGATGTTGACGTCCTGGTGGTAGCGCAGGCCGCCCTTGCAGGGACCGCGCGAGCTCGAGTGCTGCACCCGGTACCCTTCGAACACCTGGATCCGCCCGTCGTCCATCTCCACCGGCACCGACACCTTGAGCTCGCGCTCCGGCTGCTTCAGCGCCACGTAGTCGTTCGGCGCCAGACCCAGCATCTTCGCGGCCCTCTCCATGACTTCCAGGTAGTTGTCGTACGGGTTGAACGTATTGCTCATGGTGTGCGCTTTCTGGGGGCGTCACCCCCTCCCCCGCCGGGTTTGCCGTGCGAGGGCGGTCCATTTATCTCCCGAGGACGACCGGTCGGCCCTCCTTCGAGGATTCATAGGCGGCGAGGATGATCTCGACGGCCTTGCGGCCCTCGGCGCCGTCGACGAGCGGTCGTCGGCCCGTGCGGACCGCGTCGGCGAAATCACCCAGCTGGCGGATGTGGCCTTCTGCGCCGACCGCGCCGGGGTCGTTGGACGCCTGGCTCTCCGTGCGCCCGAGCGCGGGGGCGGGACCGTCTCCGGGGTCCAGCAGGTCCCAGGCGACCAGCGTGTCCTCCTCGAGGACGATGCTGCCCCGGTCGCCGTGGATGCCGAGCCGGCGGGGATACCCGGGATACACGGAGGTCGTGGCCTGGACCGTCGCCAGCGCGCCGCTCTCGAACTCGACGACGACGGCGGCCGTGTCCTCGACCTCGATCCGGCGGGCCAGCGTCGCGATGCGGGCCGAGACGCTCTTCACCGGCCCCATCACGTACTGCAGCAGGTCGATGCCGTGGATGCCCTGGTTCATGAGCGCTCCGCCCCCGTCCATGGCCCACGTGCCGCGCCAGCCGCCCAGATCATAGTACTCCTGCGTCCTATGATACTCCATCACGAGGTCCGCCATCACAAGGCGTCCGAGCCGTCCGGCGTCGACGGCCTCCTTGAGCGTCCGCACCGCGGGGGAGAAGCGGAGCTGGGAGATCACGGCGATCAGCGTCCCGTTCCGACGACCGGCCTCGAGCAGGCGGTCCGCGTCGGCGAGGGTCAGGGCCAGGGGCTTCTCGACGACGACGTGCTTGCCGGCGTCGCAGGCCTGGATCGCGAGCGGGGCGTGCAATCCGCTCGGCGTGCAGATGCAGACGGCATCGACGTCCGGGGACGCGAACAGCGCCTCGGGCGTGGCGAAGGCGCGGACGTCGTAGACCTTGCCGAATTCGACGGCCCGCTCGGGAACGCCGTCGGCGACGCCGACGAGCCGCGAACCCGACAGGTCCTGCAGCGCCTTGGCGTGCCAATGGCCGATCGCTCCGCAGCCGACGATTCCGAAACGGATGGTCCGGGTCATCCTGGCTCCTCCCCTTCCATGCGGCCGTCCGGCCGCGCAGCGCGCGTTCTAGGCGAGCTGGACCGCGGCGACTTCGTAGAGGTCCACGACCGGTACCGTGAAGCGGATCCCGTCGGAGGTCCGCTCGAAGGGCAGGGCCGTCCCGGCGCGCAGCAGCGAGACGGAAGCCGCGGGGCCGTCCGTCTTCAGCGTCACGACGACGTCGCGGCACGGGATGGACTCCTCGATGGGGCGCCTCATCTGGCCGGTGTAGTTGACGAAGTGGACGAGCCGTCGCTTCTCCTCGCGCTGCTCCCGCAGCGTGACGGCGAGGCTCTCGAAGGCGCCCTCCACCTGGAGCTCGGCGTCGTAGGCGGCGCCGCACACGTGCTTGACCAGGCGCTTGAGCTCCACCAGTCCGTGGTTCGTGACGGTCGCGCCGATGTCGCCGGCGAAGTAGAAGCAGGTGCCCTTCCCGTAGGACGTGCGCACGAAGGCCGTGTACTTCTCGTCCGGGAACTCGTCGTAGGAGCCGGCCATGGGGACGTACTGGGCGCCGAGCGGCACGGCCGCGCCGGTGAATTCGCAGCGGAAGGCGTGGCTGAAGCCGCCGGTCAGCGCGGCCAGGCCGCCCGCCTTGCGCAACGCCTCGTCCCCGATTGCGAGGTACCCGCAACCGTCGTTGTAGCTGACGGTCTCCCCGACCGACGCGATGCCGAACACGTCGGCCAGCGCCGGACGCGCCCGCCGGACGCCGTTCTCGTCGAAGAAGGACGTCGCCATGGAGGCGACCACCGTGCCGCCGCCCTCCACGTACTTCGCGATCCGGTCCGCCGACGCCTGGTCGAGGCAGGCGTCGTTGGGCAGGACCAGCAGCTTGTAGCGGGACAGGTCCTCGAGCGCGAGGCTCGCCTCGTCGTGGATCGCGACCTGGAGGTGCCGGCGGAACAGGAGGTCCAGGAAGGCCTTGAACTCCTGGGTGAACCGGCCGTGCGCGTAGACGTCGGACAGCGTCGCCTTCTGCGTGAAGTCGCTCTGGTCGACGTCCTCGGGGAAGTTGTCGAGCGTCTGGGAGGACCAGAGGATCGCGGCCTCGGCGCGGCGGTGCGTCTTCGCGTAGTAGCGCTCGTTCGCGGCGAGGAAGCGGTTGAGCGCGAGGCCGGCCCGGCCGCCGCGCGTGTCGAGCATCGGGGTGGGGCCGTGCACGCCGTACCAGACGTTGGCGCCGTTGCAGACGGCGGAGGCGAACAGCAGCTCCGACTCCTCGGGGCTGTGCATGCTGCGCGCCCAGGAGCAGTGGTTGCCCGCGGAGAAGATCACGTAGGGCTTGCCGCGCGACTTGCTCTCGAGGTAGTTGGAGCTCTGCAGGCCCTTCCAGATCGTCGTGCGGTCGGGGTCGTCGTAGAACATGAACCCGCCCTCTGTGCCGATCAGGTCGACGTACGGGAACATGCCGTCGATCGTGCATCCGGTGACGTTCTGGGCGAGGCCGACGTTGTTGGTGTAGACGACCGCTTCGGGGCGCACGGACTTCATCGCGTCGCGCACGTCCTTCACGAAGCGGGCGAGGCTCGACACCTTGAAGGCGTTGCGCTCGCGCGGGGTCGCCTCGTCCATTCCGTGTCCGTATTCGGCGAGGAATCCGGCGCGGCACGAGGGGCACTCGCAGGTCGTCTCGGTGTAGATCGGGCCGTCGAGGAACAGGCCGTCGAGCGCGTGACGCATGACCTCGCGGGTGCTCTTCAGGAAGACGTCGCGCCAGGGGCTGTTCACGCAGGTGAAGAGGTACGTGCCGTAGGCGCGCGCGGGCTGGCCGTCGGGGCCGACCTGCGCCCAGTCGGGGTGGCGGCCGATCACAGCCGGGAAGACGCAGTGGGCGTTGAAATAGAGGATCAGCCGCGTGCCGTGCTTCTTCGAGGCCTGCACGTAGCGTTCGAGGCGCTCCGCGTGCTTGTCGGGCTCGTAGATCTCGGTCAGCGTGTGCTCGGCCATGATGTGGCAGAGCTGCTCGACGTTGAACTGTCCGCCGGCGACGGCGTCGGGGGCGTCGAAGGTCTTCTCCCCGAGGCTCCATTGGAACGCGCAGATGCGCATCGGGCGATCGAGCCAGGTCTCCTGCATCGTCGGTCCTCCTCAACTGGAGTTGCACGGCGGCGACGGCGTATGTCCCGACTTCCGGGATCCGGAAGCGGACGCCGTCCGCGGTCTGTTCGAAGGGCAGGGCCTCGCCCGTCCCGAGCAGCGTCACCGACGCGGCCGGCGAGGGCGTGCGCAGCGTCACGACGACGTCGCGGCAGGGAATGGTGCGGTCGATCGGGCGGCGCATCTGGCCGGTGTAGTTGACGAAGTGGACGAGCCAGCGCTTCTCCTCGCGCTGTTCGCGCAGCGTGACGGCGCAGCTCTCGAAGACGTTCTCCACCCGGATCTCCGGCGCGTACGCCGTGGTCAGGACGTGCTCCAGCACGCGCTTCAGCTCGACGAGGCCGAAATCCGCCTGCGTCGCGCCGATATCGCCGGCGAAATAGAAGCAGTGGCCCTTGCCGTGCGTCGTCACGGCGACCGCGGGGTACTTCTCGGTCGGGAAGACGTCGTAACCTCCGGCCATCGGGCGGTACATCGAGGCGACGGGCGTCGACCGGTCGGAATACGAGCAGCGCAGCGCGGTCGAGAACCCGCCCGACATCTCAGCGAGGTCCGCGTCCCGCCGGAACGCCGGCTCGTCGAAAGTCAGGTACCCGCAGCCGCTCTGGCTGCACAGGGTCTCCTCGACCGACGCGATGCCGAGCACGTCGGCCAGGGCCGGCTTCGCGCGCCGGTTCCCGTTCTCGTCGAAGAACGAGGAGGTCATGGACGCGACCAGCGTCCCTCCGTCCGCGACGAACCGCTCGATGCGGCGGGCGGTCGCGTCGTCCATGCAGGCCGCGTTGGGCAGGACGATCGTCCGATAGCCCGACAGGTCCTCGGCGGCGAGGCTCGTTTCGTCGTGGATCGCGGTCTGGACGTGGCAGCGGAGCAGGACGTCGGAGAAGGCCTTGAACTCCTTCATGAACCTCCCGTGCTCGTAGCGCCCTTCCACCTGGCTCTTGCGCGTGAAGTCGCTCTCCTCGACGTCCTCGGGGAAGTTCGCGACCGTCTGGGCGGACCAGAGCAGTGCGGTCTCCGCGCGGCGCCGCGTCTTCGTGTAGTAGCGCTCGTTGTCGGCGAGATAGCGGTTGAAGACGGTGGCTTCCCGTCCGCCGCGGGTCTCCAGCATCGGAAGAGGGCCGTGGATTCCGTACCACACGTTCGCGCCGCAGCAGAGCGCCGATGCGAAGAGCAGCCGTGTCTCCTCGGGGCTGTGCATGCTGCGCGCCCAGCTGGTCTGGTTGCCGGCGGAGAAGATCACGTAGGGCTTGCCCTGCGCCTTGCTCTCCAGGTAGTTGGCACTCTGGATGCCCTTCCAGATCGAGACCTCGTTCGGGTCGCCGTAGAAGAGGAAGCCGCCCTCCGTGCCGATGAAGTCGACGTGCGGGAGCATGGCGTCGATCTGGTTGCCCGTGACGTTCTCGGCGAGGCCCGTGTTGTTGCCGTACACGATCGTGCCGGGCCGGACGGCATGCATCGCGGCGCGGAAATCGGCCGTGAAGCGGGCGATGCCGGCGGTCTTGAAGGCGAGGCGCTCCTTGCGGGTCCCCTCCTCCATGGGCTTGCCGTACTCGGTCTGGAACTGCGCGCGGCAGGTCGGGCACCAGCAGGTCGACGACGTGAAGATCGGACCGTCGAGGAAGATGCCGTCGAGGTCGTTCTTCAGGGCGGCCTGGGCGCTCGCGAAGAGCACGTCGCGCCAGGGGCCGTTGACGCAGGTCAGGACGTACGTGCGGTAGGCGGGCATGGGCTTCCCTTCGGCGTCGATCTGCGCCCACAGGGGGTTCGCCTCCGTCTCCGCCGGGAAGACGCAATGGGCGTTGAAGTAGAGGATCAGCCGCGTGCCGTGCGCCTTCGAGAGGGCGACGTAGCGGGCGAGTTTCTCCTCGTGCTTGTCGGGCCGGTACATCTCCGCCAGCGAGCCGTCCTCGAGGAGGTGGCACACCTGCTCGACGTTGAATCCGGCCGCGGCGGCCTTTTCGGGAGCCTCGAAGGTCCGTCCCTCCAGGTCCCACTGGAAGGCGGCGATGCGCATGGGCTTCGTGTACCAGGGTTCCTGCATGTCGTTCCTCCGTCAGAATCCGAAGCTGAAGCCGAGGCGGCTGGCCGACACCATCCGCTGGTAGGGCAGGCAGTAGACGAGGCCCTGCTTTCCGTCGTAGTCGAGCCGCTCCTCGTCGAGCTCGGCGAGGCGCTCGACGTCGCCGGCCAGGTAGTCGCCGAGACGTTCGCGCGCCGTCTCGAGGGCGGCGGCCAGACCGCCGTAGCGCACGTCCATCACTTCCCAGCCGAACGGAAGGTTGGTGCGGTGCCAGAGCCTGCGGTGGAAGCGCCGGAGGTCGTCCAGCCGGTAGGTCAGCTCGGGGATGTCCTCGCGGGCGATCGCCGAGAGGGCGGTGCGGTCCCCGGCCTTGTACGCGCCGACGATGCGGAGGCCGAGCTCGGCCTTGAGGGCCAGCACGCGGCACAGTTTTTCCTCGAACCCGAACACGAAGCCGTACGCCCCGTTGCGGCCGGCGGCCAGCGCGAAGCGCTCGCCCAGCGCCGCGTAATGGGCGCCGAGGTCGAGACCCGCGAGATTGCGGTCGAAGAGCCCCATCATGGGGTTCTGCCAGAGCGCGTAGTGCGACGTGTTGGTCGTGTTGTGCTCGGGGTCGGGCGTGCCGGGGATGCGGTCGAGGTCCGTGAGGGCCATGAAGTCCTCGACGTCGCCACCGGTGCAGAAGCGGAAGCGGGCGGCGAGCTTGGCCGGGTCGAGCGCCGGCGCGTAGGCGTGTTCCGCGAAGAGCTGCATGCCGAGCAGGTTGCCCTCGATCGGGCACTCGGTACCGCCGTCGCCCCAGATCGTCGCCATCACGTCGCGCACGTTCTCGTCGCGGCAGGCCTCCAGGGCGGCGTTGGTCGTGACGAAGGTCATGCGGTAGTCGCAGGCGTAGCCGTTCCAGCTCCAGATGCCGCCGGCGAAGACCAGCGGCCGGCCCGTCGCCTGGTGGTTGCGAATCCAGTGGCGGTAGGTCTCGGCGTCCTTGTCGTAGTAGTCCCAGAAGACCAGGCCGACGCCGTCGGGGATGCGGCCGGACACGGCGGCGAGCTCCTCCGCGGTCAGATTGTAGTGGCTGATGCCGCTGCCGGCGGAGCGGAAGTACATGTCGCTCCAGATCAGCGGGTCGAGCCCGAGGCGGCGCGTGATCGCGAGCACGCGGCCGAGGTGCTCCTGCATGATCGCGGACTTCTCGCGGAGGCCGTTCTTCAGGAGGTAGTTCCCCTGCCCGAGCTTCCAGGCCTCGTCCATCCCGATGTGGATCCGCTTCGAGCGGAAGGGCGCGCTGGCGGCGACGAGCAGGCGCTCGACGAACGCGTAGGTCTTCTCTTCGCCGACGAGCAGCGTGTCGTCATCGTCCTTGATGTCGCCGTAGCACGACCACTTGAGGGCATCGACCAGGTGCGCCAGCGTCTGGATGCAGGGAACCATCTCGATGCCGAGCGCGTCGGCGAAGTCGTCCAGCGCGCGGAACTGGTCCGGCGTGTAGCGGCCGCGCATGTAGCCGAAATAGGGCTCGCCCTCGACGAGGTAGTTGTCCTCGGTGTAGACCATCAGCCGGTCGAGGCCCATCGCGGCCATCCGGACCAGCATCTTCTCGAGGCTCTCCACGGTCAGGATCGCGTTGCCCTGCGAGACGTCGGCCATGATCGCGACGCTGTCGAACTGCGGCGTCTCCTCGACGAGGAAGTCGCCGGGCGCGTCGAGGTGCTCGACGAGCAGTCCCAGCGCGCGGAAGAAGTGGATGCGGCGGTCGCAGCGGATCCGGAGGGCGCCGTCGGTCCTCGACGCCGCGAGACCCGCCCCGGCGAGCCGCTCGACCCGCACGGGAGCGCCGTCCGGGTCGACCGCGAACGGATAGGTCCGGGAAAATTCGGAAAGGCCGGTGGACAGGCCGGTGACGTCTCCGTGGAAGGACAGCCGGTGCTTGTTCATGAACGTACCTCCCCTTGCCGGTTCATCGTAGCATGGGCGGGGCCGTTGTCATATTCACTAGGATTAGGGATTCATTCCAGTATTCTTTTCGCGGTCTGCATCACGGCCCCGAGCTTTGTATTCGGTGGGCGTCATGCCCGTCGTCTTCTTGAAGACGCGCGTGAAATAGAAGTAGTCGTCGTACCCCGAACGCTCGGCGATCTCGCTGACGGAATACGGCGCCGTCCGGAGGAGATTCCCGGCGAAGGAGATGCGCAGCATGGTCACGTAGTCCGTGAAGGTCATCTT
>CAILLO010000051.1 GCA_903835065.1 uncultured Eubacteriales bacterium | reverse complement strand
GGACCCCGTCGATGCCGCCCTCGGCCGCGTCTCGCCCGCCTTCGTGACCGAGACAGGCAGTCGTCTGACGTGCCACATCTTGCTTTTCCACCTCGACGCCTATGCTCCGGCAGTTCGTGCGCGTGTCGTCACGACGGTCCGCGCGCTCCTAGAGGGCGCACCGGACTGGTGGGAATGGCCATTGGTGGCTCTCGACCTCGCGACCCGAACAGGGGCAACGGAGGATGCTCAGCGGCTGCTGACGTGGGCGTCAGTCCGCAGAAGCGCACGCGCGATACCGATCCTGCTTCGTCACGTCCTCCACATCGAACCGCTCGCCGTCGAGGCCGTCGATATGGCCATCGACCTCGCCGATGGCGCACCCGCAGACGCGCACTGGGCCGCTCTGTTCGAGGAGATCCTGAATAGGACGAATGGGGAGGACGCCCCACCCTCCGTTGTGAGGTGGACCCTCCGACACATCCACGAGCCAACGGTGCCGTTCATTGTTCGGGCGCTCCTGCTTCGGGAGCAGTCCGGGTCGGAAGGCGCGGCTCGCGCCTGGGTCGCTCAGTTCCCCGATGCGGCAGTCGCGAATTTCCTTCTCGAACCGCTTATTCAGAGGACGCCGGACGATCCCGTTCTCCTGGGCATCGCGTCGGATTGGATCCGGCCGGAGTACATTGGGGCTGATCGCCTGATCGAGCACCTGCTCGATCACGGCGAGCGCGAAGGTGCTGCAGCCATCGGTATCGCGTGGCTGGAACGCAATCTGGATGCGAAGGGATGGCATTTCGTCCTTCGGAAGCTACTTGACTTGGAGGACGACGCTCCCCAGCGTGCCCGCGTCATGGGCATGGCCCTCGACTGGCTACCCGGCAACGAATCGCGACCCGAATGGACCTTCGTCCTTCAGAAACTACTTGACCTGCTCGACGACGCTCCCCGGCGTGCCCGCGTCATCGGCATGGCCCTCGATTGGCTACCCGGCAACGAATCGCGACCCGAATGGAACTACGTCCTCCGGAAACTCCTCGATTGCGTACCGGAAGCCGACCAGAGAACCCGCCTCTTCGATATCGCCCTCGATTGGCTGCCTCGCAATGAATCGCGGCCCGAATGGAACTACGTCCTTCAGACGCTACTTGACCTGCGCGACGACGCTCCCCGGCGTACCCGCGTCATTGGCATGGCCCTCGATTGGCTACCCGGCAACGAATCGCGACCCGAATGGTCTCACGTCCTCCGAAAACTCCTCGATTGCGTACCGGAAGCCGACCAGAGAACCCGCCTCTTCGATATCGCCCTCGATTGGCTGCCTAGCAATGAATCGCGACCCGAATGGAACTACGTCCTTCAGACGCTACTTGACCTGCGCGACGACGCTCCCCGGCGTACCCGCGTCATCGGCATGGCCCTCGATTGGCTACCCGGCAACGAATCGCGACCCGAATGGTCCTACGTCCTTCAGAAGCTACTCGCCGTCGCGCGGGACGACGACCAGGTGGACTTGCTGGTTCGCCAGGGCGTGGACTGGCTCCCAGGACGGGAAGCACGCCCCGAATGGAACTATGTTCTCCAGAAGCTCGTGACAAGAGCCCGTAACGAGGACCAGCAGCGCAGGCTCATCGAGATCGCGATGTCTTGGCTTTCGCTTAACGAACGACACCCCGGGTGGCTTCCCGTCATCACCAGGATCCTGGACAACTGCGACCGCGTAGCTTTGCTGTGCCGTTTCCTGGATGGCGTCCTTGGATGCGCACTGTCCATGGAACCGGAACCCGCGCGACGTCGTGTCCTGTCAGCCGTCCTGGCCGCTCACCGCCGTTCACGGGACGGCGCCGTGACGACTCCCATGACGGTGTCGGCCTGCATCACGGGCGTCGTGAGCGGTAGGCTGGGCATTCGGATCGCGGGGCTTGACGGCTTCCTCGCGGTCGGCGACGGCCTTCCCCTGACAGGCGCGAACCTGTCGTTAGGGCAATCGCTCCCGGTGCGCATTGTCGCGGTCGATTGGCGGAACAGGCTCCTGAATCTCGTCCCTAGGGGGGCATTGGCCCCGGTCGAACTGGCGCAAGATGCGGCAAACCTTGCGCTCTCGACCGGCATACCGGTCGAGTTACCTCCGATGCCGTCCCAGGACCGTCTGGCTGTGCATCGCGAACTGGAACAACGTACCGACTTGCGGACTCGATCTTCGGGGGCCGGTGCGGATCGCCACGTCGTCGTGTACCGCGCCGTGGACGCCCCGCTCCCGACAGGCGAAACCTGACTCCCCACTGGCGATTGCGGATCGGAAGTATTGGATCGGTTTCCACCAGTTAAGAGCAGAGGCTACAGCCGATTCAGGATGTTCAATGGCCTCCAGTCCACATTCTTCCGGATCCGCAGAGAAGTTGTTGGGCGGCCACAGGACCTGATACCAGAAGCCTTCCCGAAGCGGCACCCGAGAGCGCGCAACATGAACTTGCGCCTCTTGAACGCAGCCACGTCGTTCGCAGAAAGTTGGAACCACTCGCCACCCTGACTGCGGTCGCCGAACCTCTTGAGCCAGTACTCCTCAATACCCCCAGGATCGTCGGTACGAATCGCGTGAACCTGGACCACTTCTTCCGGAAATTGGATCGCCAGTTCTCGCTCGCGACGACCCACCGCATTTGTCTTTCCGATCTTGTAGTGGCGGCCGGATCGCATCAGATACACAAACCCCATTGGTATTGCCGCCTGAGGCTCCTCAGACTCTGCGAGAGTAGACTCTCTAATCTGTCGAAGTGACCGTGAGAATCAGCTCAGATTACGAGCAGCATATCCGCGGCTTGACACTTATTCACAGGCCAGATTAGATTCTGGCCCAGCGTCAGGAGGAACGGAGGTAGAGCGCTCATGGCAAGTCGAACGGGGCATTTTTTCGAACGCATCGCTCCTTTGGCGTCCGGCATTACGCTGCTGGCAGCCCTAGTTACCGTTATTCAACTCGGCTTGGCGATTGTCAGCGCTCGCGATACCCAACGAATTGCCGAATCAGTCAGCACACGGTTCATCGACAATTTTCCGAGGAACATTCCCGCGCTTGTCAAGCTTGTTGAGACGGCAAGAGATACAATCGTTATTTGTGCTGATTACGCTGGATACGGGGAGTTTTCGAATCGGGAAGGTTTTGAGGATTACCGACACGCGCTGACCAAGGCGGTCGCAGCGAAGGTGAAGGTCAACATGTTTCTTTATGACGAAGCTGCGATGCGGGAGGCACTCAAGCGGCAATTCCCTGACGAAGTCGATTCGTTCTTTCAGAAGGAGATTGACCGCGAATTGGCGATTCGCAATGAGTTCAAGAACAGTGGGATAACGATCACGGATGTTCACACTGACCTCCCTGTCTTCCTCTGGCTAGTTGATGGCCGCGAAGCGATCTTCTCGTTTCATGTCTTCCGATCTGCTCCCGGTGACTCCTTCCGCGAAGCTGCCTTCCGAACGCTTGACGCCAGGTTCGTGGAGGTCTTGCGTTTGAAGACCGACTCATTGACTAGCCCCCCCCAACCAGAGCCTGTCCCGGCGGTCCAAGCAGTACCTCCCGATGCAGTATCGACAGGCGACGTAGGTGCAAGGATTATGGCAGGTCAGGAAGGTACGCCGATGCCGTCGCTGTAAATTCCGGCAGCCCAACCAGCATGGATTGGACAAACCCCTTCCGTCACGGTCCCGGCCATGGCCTCGCCTTCGTCACTCCCAGGCATGCGAACGTCCTTGGCGGGCGGGTCCGCAGGGAAACGCGCCGGATGTCCATCCCCTCGGGCCGGGCACCGGGGTTTGGCACTCACGCGCAAGCCGTTCGCCGGTACAGACCCGAGGAGACGCAACGTCCGCGAGGAATTCGATGGCAAGGAACCTCCGCGTCGCGACGCTCGCGAGGGTGGAGTAGACTCCCGCGTGGAGGTGGCGGGAACCAATGGCACCGACGATCCTGGTTGAGGGGCCTTACCGGTTCTTCTTGTACTCGTCAGATGGCGACGAACCGCGCCACGTCCACGTGGAGCGAGATGACAAGGTCGCGAAGTCTTGCTGGAGCCGCTTCGGCTTGAACGTAGTGGCGGCTTCAACCGGAGCGAGATCGCGTCGGTCAAGCGCCTGGTGGAGAAGCATTTGAACGCGTTCATGGAGGCTTGGAATGAGCACTTCGACCCACATGGGTCCTGAGCCAAGGGCATCCCAGGTGATGATCAAGGCCGATGCTCTGGTCATCGACCTCGTCGATGGTCGGACTATCATCGCGCCTCTGGCGTGGTTCCCAAGGTTGATGCATGGGACCTCCGCTGAAAGGTCCAAGTGGGTTCTGATTGGTGAGGGCGAGGGAATCCATTGGCCTGCCTTGGACGAGGACATTTCCGTGATGGGGCTTCTTAGAGGTGGCCCGTCCATGGAGTCTCAGGGGTCCCTGCAGCGCTGGCTCGATTCGCGTTCACGGAGCGAGGGGCATCCTCGTAAACGCCCCGCGCGAAAGACCGCCCAAGTCCCTCCCGCTGTTCGTTCTGACCGCCGTCCCCGTGTCGGGAAGCACGCCTGAAGCCCTATCCAGCGCGGATTTGGGAGGCCGGCGAACCCCCCAACATCCCTCTTTCCGGCCCTCCCACTCGTAGTAGACTGCGGATGCAGCGGAGACCTGGAATGCATGGCTGCCTTGCGCCTTCACGAAGTGCCGCTGCGTGTTCCAGTTGGGCCGGTCTGGCCGCGGCGGCAGGCCTGCTGTTCCTTTGCACGAACGCCTTCGCCCGCGAGACGCCGGACCGGGATCCGGTGGAAACCCCCTCTGGCGCCTCGTATTTTCAAACCAAGGCCTTTCATAGGACGATGCGGCTGGACGTCTCCCTGACCGGCGG
This sequence comes from uncultured Eubacteriales bacterium, assembly GCA_903835065.1. Lineage (GTDB taxonomy): Bacteria > Bacillota > Clostridia > Saccharofermentanales > UBA5734 > CAILLO01. The sequence continues at coordinate 466 of CAILLO010000051.1, read as the reverse complement.
TGCCCTTTTTGCCGCCGGGCCCTTCGCGCAATCGTTCTCCGGCGGCGGCAACCTCGACGTTCGAATCGATTGGCCGGTCGATGATTCCTTCCGGGTGGGGCTGCGGATCGGACTGGGCATCGGCAGGATGAATGACATCCCGGATGCGGACTGTGGTGACGGCCCTTGCTACCAGGGCGCATCGGCTCACGCCGCCTTCCTGCCGGCCATTCGCACCGCGATGGAGTGGAGGGAGGCTCCGAACGCCTTCTTCGAGTTGTCCTTCGGGGGCGCGATCGTGGTCTACAGTCCCGCGCAGGAATGGCGTCACCATGCCGTCCCGAACTGGGCGGTAGGGCTTGGCCAGGTCTTTCATGTCTGGCGACGGGACGACATGATCCTGGGCATCCGGGCACAACTCGACGTCGTGGCGGGGCAGGGCCTCGGTCCCATCTACCTGATGCTGGTGCCCACCGCCGGCCTGTCC
>CAILLO010000050.1 GCA_903835065.1 uncultured Eubacteriales bacterium | reverse complement strand
CTCGATGACGTCGCCGATGCCGACCTTCTCGATCTCTCCGATGGCCCTCGTGACGGTCAGCGGGCAGCACTGGTCGATGTCCTTCAGAATCTTGACGGGCTTGTACTTCGCCATGGGTTCTCCTCCTTCGACGGAGCCTTCTCGGCTTCCGTGGATTCTAGTGGCCGCCGCAGTCGTCGTGGTGCGCGTGCTCCGTGCAGGCCGATCCTCGGGATTCCAGCGTCCCCCCGAGATAACGCCCGACGATCTCTTCGGGCGTGCCTTCGGCGCCGAGGAAGACTTCAATGTCGTTCGCCTTGAAGAGGTCGATGGCGTGTTCGCCCATTCCGCCGGCGACGATGACCCCTACACCTTGGTCCTTCAGGAAAACCGGCAGGAATCCGGGCCTGTGCCCCGGGTTGGCGACCGAAGCCGCGGACACGATTCCCTTTCCGTCGGTCTCGAAGATCTCGAAGGTGGCGCAATGTCCGAAATGACCGGTGACTTTCCCTTCGTCGCAAGCTACAGCGATTCTCATGTCGTCTCCTTCTCTCCCAGCAGCGACTCGAGCCGGTCCGCGACTCCGTCGAGCCAGTTCCCCTTGAAGCTCTCGATTTTTCCGGCGTCGCAGGCGGCAGACAGCGCAGGGTCCATGGGCAGGCTGGCTACGAGGTCCACGCCGATCCGACCCGCGATGCCGCCGATCGGCACATCCCCGAAGACCCGGATCACCTTGCCGCAATCCGGGCAGACGACCTGGCCCATGTTCTCGACGAGGGCGAGAATGGGGATGTCCATCTTCTTCGCCATGTTCGCCGCCTTGGTGACGACCATGGAGACCAGCTCCTGCGGGGAGGTGACCAGGATGATCCCGTCCACGGGCAGGGATTGGAAGACCGTCAGCGGGACGTCGCCGGTGCCCGGCGGCATGTCGATGAACATGATGTCGACATCGCCCCAGACGACCTCCGACCAGAACTGCTTGACCGTGTTCGCGATGATTGGGCCGCGCCAGACCACGGGGTCGGTCTCCTCCTCGAGGAGGAAGTTCAGCGACATGATGCCGATGTCGTTGGCGCTTCGCATCGGGAGCAAGCCCAGTTCATTGCCGGCGGCCTTGCCCTTGAGACCGAACGCGGTCGGAATCGACGGGCCCGTGATGTCGGCGTCGAGGATCGCGGTCTCGAACCCCCGCCGGCTCATCAGCACCGCCAGCAGCGAGCAGACCATCGACTTGCCGACGCCGCCCTTGCCGCTGACCACGCCGATCACCTTGCCGATCCGGCTCTGTCCGTTGGGTTCCACCTGGAATTCAGTTCGGTCCATCTTCGCATTCCTTTCGCCTGGCGCAACCGCCGCGCCCGCAGGGCCGCTCGTCCTCGCCGCAGATCCGGAAGTCGCCGCCCTCGATGTGCAGGGCGCGGCCGTTCACGAGGGAGTCCGCCAGCTTCCGCCGTGCATCGCTGTAGATGCGCTGGACGGACGTGCGCGCGATGCCCATCTGCTCGGCGCAACCCTCCTGCGTGAGGCCTTCGAGGTCGATGAGCCGGATCGCTTCGTACTCGTCGACGGACATGGTGACGGGGCCCTCGACGCCCGGAGCGGGGCCGAGGGGGCCGAAGCTCGTGTTCTCCGGCAGGCAGCAGACACGTCGCCATTTTCTGGGCCTTGTCATGGGTGCCTCCTTCCCGGTTATGGGCATATGTTCAATCTCTTTCATCGTATCATTATCCGGGCATATGTCAATAATGGAATAGGAAAGAGAACCCTGAGGAACTTCCGTCCTAGGTTCTCCAAGAGATGATACCAATTCGTCTGCCGGCAACCTATTGCTTTATATGACCCTCGGCGCGCCACCGGATCATCGCGACTTTCACACTGTCGTTGACGACGAGGCACGAGAACATCGCATAGAGGAAGATGGCAAGCGTTTGCCACCAAGGAAGAGGCATGAATCCCCAGAGGCCTACGGACGTGAGAACCGTCCCGACGAGCATCTCTCCGAGCACGGCCGCCGTGAGGGACCTGCTGGGCAGGGACGCCCAGAAATGGTGGCGTTCTCTCGCGGACACGATGGAAAAAGCTGCGAAGTAGAGCAACGTCAGAAAACTGAAGGTGTAGAGGGCATTATCGTTTCCCGACAGCCCGAAATTCGACCATCCGAGCCAGAGGAGAAGCAGTGACTCGACGACCATGGCGACGCCGAGCGCAATGGAAACGGTGACGTATCCTCCGATGTTCCATGTCTCCGGCTTCCTGGACGGCCGGACGCGGTCGGTGGCGAGCGTGATCTTGGCGAAATCCGTCATGAAGACGAGCAGCAGCATCGCGAAGGCGGAAACGACGAACTTGCCGGTGAATACGAAGGCGATGGCCACGAAGGCCGACTTCAGGATGGTACGGCTGATCTTGTTGACGATCCATGTCAGGATGCGCTGATAAATGATCCGCCCCTGTTCGACCAGCGTCACGATGTTCGTGAGGCCCGGTTCGGTGAGGACGACGCTCGCAGCGCCCTTGGCGACATCGGTCGCGGTGCTGACGGCGATGCCCACTTCAGCCTGGCGCAGAGCGGGGGCATCGTTGACGCCGTCACCTGTCATGCCGGTCACGTGTCCTGCAGCCTGCAGGTGCTGGACGACGATGTACTTATCCTCGGGATATACTTCCGCGAATCCGTCGACCCCTGCCGAAAGGTCCACGCTCCCGCCGCCGGGTCGGTCTCCCGCCGCCTTCAGATCCGACACTCGCTGGATATCGTTCAATCCGACGCCTCGCGCGATCTCGCGCGCGACGGCCAGCGCGTCTCCCGTCAGCAATATCACGCGAACGCCGAGATCCTTCAATGTAGAGATCAGCTGCTTCGCATCCGGTCGAGGAGGATCGTAGAGCGTGACGAGCCCGATCAGATCGGATCCACGCGCCACCGCCAGCGTCCGATATCCTTTCAGGGCCGATTCCGCGACTTGCGCCTCCAACGCCTCGATGGCGGCAGGTGGCAGTCCGCAGGACTCGGCGACGGACCGTACGGCGCCCTTCATGACATGGATCGTCCGTCCATCCTGCTCGACCACCGCTTCCGTCCGACGGTTCGAAGCATCGAATGGGGAGAAGGAAATGGGGGTGATCGGTGAAGTTCCTTCGAAGACGTGATGCTCCTTCGCAGCAGCGAGGAAGGCCAGGTCGATCGGGTCCTGATTGGACTCCTGGGACGCGAGCGCGCCAGCGAAAAGCACTTCGGCCTCCGTTGCGCTCTCCAACGGAATCACTCGGGTCACGGTGAGCTGGTTCTTCGTGATCGTGCCCGTCTTGTCCACGCAGAGCACGTCCATCGTGGCGGCGTCTTCCGCGGCGCTCAGGCGCGTGACCAGGACGCCCCGCTTCGCCAGTTCCTTCGACCCGACGGCCATGCTGACCGTGAACATGACGGGAAGGGCGACCGGGACCGCACTCATGAGGAGTACAAGGAGGAGCGGGACCATTTCAAGGAGCGAGGAACCCCGGATCAGCGAAAGCACGACCACGAGGAGCAGCAGCGTTCCGACGATGACGAAGAGCCAGCGCACGACCTTCGCCACGACCGACTCGATGTGGAGTTTCGGGCGGGCATCCTGCACGAGCTCGGTCGTCCGGCCGTAGAAGGTCTTCGATCCGGTCAGGACGACGACGCCGTTGCCCTCCCCCCGATGGACGACCGACCCCGAAGAAAGCATGTCACCCATCGCCTTTTCCACATCGTTCGATTCGCCGGTCAGCGTCGATTGGTCGACGGACAACAATCCCGTGAGCAGTTTCATATCCGCAGGAATGATGTCTCCAGCCCGGATGCGCAGGATATCTCCAGGGACCAGCTCCCGAGCGGGAACGACCTGCCAGTGCGATTGGCGCAGCACGCGCGCGCTGACCTGAAGCCTGCGCTTCAGCGACTCGACGACGCCGGCGGCGCGCTGCTCCTGTAGGAACCCGAGGATTGCGTTGATTACAAGCAAGGCGCTGACGACGACGAAATCGGAATACTTGCCGAGCACGGCGGACAGAATCAGGATCAGCTCGAGCATCCACGCCGAAATGCCCCAGAACTTCTTGAGGAATCCGACGACCGGGTGCCCTTTCTTCTCGGCTACTTCGTTGAAGCCGTTCTCCTTGCGACGATCCTCGACCTCGTCGGGGGAAAGCCCCATTGTGGAATCGACGCGGAGGCTCTCCAGTACATCGGCGATCGTTGCACTGGCGAACTTCGAGGGATTGGAGTCGGATGGCTTCGCGTGTGGCGGTTCAGGTTTTGCATTCATCCGGACATCTCCAAAAGGCGGACGATTACCTCTTCTTGTTCGTCTTGATACCGAAGGGCATGTAGAGCGGACATACGCCAATCGCCGACGTCGCCAACAGCACGATGCCGAGCAGGCCGACATAGCGCCAGCCGCTCTGTACGGCGAACAGAACGACGATCAGGGCGACACCAAGGATGATGCGGATGATGCGGTCGACATTGCCCATATTCTTCACTTCTTCCAGTTTCATCTTTCTTCTCCTCCGTACTCGAATGGAATCGGAACCCATTGGGTCGGTCATATGCTTCTCGGATCGATGACAACATCTATATGTTATGGGTTACTTCTTTTGTCCACCGTAACCTCATGCACCATTTCCGTGCGAATCGCTAGGCGATTCTGGATTCTGGCTTGGTGCTTTCTTCCGCAGGATCAGGATCAGCAGGAGTGCTCCCAACAGGACCAGTCCGATCGACAGCATCTGCGAGACGCGGATGCCGGGTATCAGATACAAACTGTCGGTGCGCAGTCCTTCGATCAGGAAGCGACCCGTTCCATAACCGAGAAAGTAGGTGGCGAGTAGAATTCCAGGACGACGCGATTTCCTGCTGATCAGGAGCAACACGGTCAAGAGGCAGAAATTCCAGGCACTCTCGTAGAAGAATGTGGCCTGATGCCATTCGCCCAACCGGTCGATGAAAACACCGAAAGGGAAGAATCGGAACCCAGGGTCGACGATCGGGTTCCCAAAAGCCTCCTGGTTGACGAAATTCCCCCAGCGGCCGATGGCCTGTCCGAGCACGAGGCTTGGAACCAACAGATCCGTGAACACGAGAAACAGGATTTTATGTCGCCGGCTGTACCACCATGCCGTCAGTATGCCGCCGATCACTCCCCCGTAGATGGCCAGTCCACCTTCCCGGATCGCGAGGATCCGGATCGGGTCCGCAGCGTATTGTTGCCATTCGAAGACGACGTAGTACAGTCTGGCGAAGACCAGGGCGACCGGAATCGTGATCAGGAGATAATCCACGATCAGGTCCGCCTTGAATCCCTGCCGTCTCGCTCGATGAATGGCCAGTGCCATTCCCAGCAGCATCCCGGTGGCGATGATGACACCATACCAGGCGATGCTGAATCCATCGATGCCGAACAGGTTCTCGACCAGATATCTGCTCATGATCTTGTGTCCACCTTTCGCGAATGCATTCAACTGGTCCCGGTCAAGAGGTACGCGACCAACCCGGCAATTCCCGAACCTGCCATGATGAGGACTGGGTTCGGTTTCTTCCAGCGGAGCAAGGCCAGCGCGATGAGAAAGAGTCCCACGGAGACGAAGTCGATCGACGGGAGTCGGAAGGAGATGGGGCGGCCCTTCCAGAAGTCGAGCACGAGCAGTGTCCAACCCGCCGAAGCGATCAAGGCGACGACAGCTGGTCTCATTCCCTGAAGGATCCCCTGCATCAATCTCAAGCTACGGAATCGGTAATACAGAACGGCTAGCGCCAGGACGATGGCAAAGGAAGGCAGTACGCATCCAAGAGTCGCGACGACGGCACCGGACAGACCAGCGACGCGTAAGCCGACAAAGGTCGCGGAGTTGATGGCGATCGGCCCCGGGGTCATCTGGGAAATCGTGATCACATCGGCAAACTCCGGAAGGCTCAGCCACCCGTGGAGATCGACGATCTGGTGCTGGATGACCGGCATGGCCGCGTAGCCGCCTCCGATGCTGAGCAACCCGATCTGGAAGAAGCTCCAGAACAGCATCACCAGAGTCATGGCACTTCCTCGACGTCGTGCGGGACGTGACCGGTCAGGGTCATCCCGGTGCCGACGAGCCCGCAGGCCAGGAGAATCAGGACGACATTGAAGTGGAAGACGGCGGTGGCAACGAAGGAGAGTGCGCCGAGGAGGATGGAAATCAATTCCCGCTGCTTCACGATGCCCTTGGCGAGCACATAGACCACGTCGAGGACGACAGCGACCACGGCCGCCTGCATGCCCTTGAGGACAAATGAAACGATCCGGCTGTCGCGGAACTGGTCATAGAAGAGCGAGACCAGCGTCAGCGTGACCAGCGGCGGGAGCACGGTGCCCAGGACCGATACGTAGGCGCCACGGAGACCGGCCAGACGGTACCCGACGAGAATCGAGGCGTTCACGGCCACGGCGCCGGGGGATGACTGGGCGATGGCGGTCAGGTCCATCATCTCCCGGTCTTCGATCCAGTGGAACTTCTCCACGAACTTCTTGCGCATGAGAGGAATGATCACGAATCCGCCGCCGAACGTGAAGGCGCTGAGTTCGAACGTCGCCGCGAACAGCCTCCCGTAGAAGGCCCACCCTCGGTCAGGACGGGGAGTCCGGTTCTTCATGGTCCCATTGTAGAATCGGCATCACCATGTGTAAAATAATATAAATATCTCGATGACATAATCAAAACCATATAAGGAGCATGCCATGACCTTGCGGCACATGAAGATCTTCGTTGAAGTCTGCAGGGCAGACAGCGTCACGGCGGCCGCGGCACGCCTCTATATGTCCCAGCCGGCCGTCAGCCTGGCGATCAAGGAACTGGAAACCTACTACGGCGTCCGGCTCTTCGACCGCATCGCGAAGCGGCTGCGGATCACGAGCACGGGAGAGGTCCTGCTGCGACACGCCTCGAGCATCGTGACGCAATTCGACGAGCTCGAGAACGTCGTCCGCGACTGGACCGCCCGGGGGCGACTCCGGATCGGGTCCAGCATCACCATCGGCTCCATGCTGATGCCCGACCTGGCGAAATCCTTCACGAAGGATTGGCCGCAGGTCGACCTGAAGGTCGTCATCGACAGTACCGACGTCATCCTGCGGAAACTGCAGGCGAACGAACTCGACCTTGCCTTGATCGAGGGCCTCGCGAACGCGCCGAACCTGATCGCGGAGGCCTTCCTCCCTGACGAACTGACCGTAGTCTGCGCGCCCGGGCACCCGGCGGCGTCCTCGAAGCGAATCGGCCTCGACGCCCTGAAGCGCGAACCGGTGCTGCTGCGCGAATGCGGCAGCGGGACGAGGGACCTGTTCGACCATGCGATGGCGGCGCAGGGAGTCCTGATCGAGCCCGCCTGGGAGAGCGGCAGCACGACGGCATTGATCCATGCGGCTGCCAATGGGCTGGGCCTGGCCGTGGTTCCCCTGCGACTCGCGAAGACGTTCGTGGACCGCCAGTCCGTGTGCCTCCTCGCAATCGAAGGCGTGAGCCTTCACCGCGAATTCTACCTCGTCCACCTGCGGGAAAAGTATCTGCCCCCTGCGGCATCGGCTTTCATGGGCCTTTGCCGCGCGCTGGGCGCTCGGGATTTCGTAGAAGCTTGACGGTTTCTTCGCACTTTCCTGACATCTCGGGTCCAGGATGCGACCAGAGACCGGCGCAGAGGAAACATCGCCGGATTGAGGAAAGGTGAACGTCATGAAAAGAAACCTGATCATCGGAATCGTCGCATTGGGAGTTCTCGCGGTCGCAGGCTCGCTGCTGCTGGCTGAGACCATCTCCGGAACCCATGGCGTCCTGGCTGCAGCGGACGACGCTCTCACGCTGGTCGATATGCTGGCCTAAGTGTGCCTGTCCGAGCCCGGCCGATCCGTATCCTGACGGAAGCGGCCCGACGGATTGCAAGCGGAAGTCCGGACGTGGAGATCCGGGTGCGCAATCCGGACGAAATCGGAGAACTGGCCGAAGCGCTCCGGAAGATGGCGCGCGACCTGGAAGGCGCATCTCCCGAGACGCGACGCCGACAATTCGATAGCGTAATCGCCGAGTCTACTGGAAACGGGCGAATTCCGGCTGTCTGAACTGGCGACCCACCTCGTCGACCGGTTCCGCAGTCACGCGCAGGGCGCCGGAATGCGACTGCTGCTCGATGCGCCCCAACCTTGCGCGGTCAGGGCCGATGAAGCACGGATCGAGCAGGTTCTCTACAACCTGGTGCAGAATGCCCTCCAGCACGGGCAGCCGGGAGGTACCGCCACCGGGCGGGTCCGGACAGATGCTGGCAAATACGTCCGCTGCGAGGTGGTCGACGAAGGGCCGGGAATCTCTCCGGACGAACAGACCCGGATCCGGGACCGCTTCCGTCGCGGAGCCGGCGCGGAACCGGCATTGGGCTGGCGATCGTCAAATCGATTCCCGTCGCGCATGGGGGCGCCGTATGGCGTCGAGAGCGCAATCGGCAAAGGCGCGTGCCTGCGTCCGACCAGGATGACTTCAAGCATTCTTCCGACCCGGTTCACGCTTCTTTCACTTGTTCCATCCAGAATGAGGACATGATCCGCGGCAAGCGGAAGAAAGAGAGGAAATGGATATGAACGGAAACAGGAACATCAGGAGAAGTCGCAGGACCATCGGCGTGCTGGTCGCACTGGTCGTCGTCGCGGCATCGGCAGGGGCGGTATTCGCCACCACGCAGTCCCCGACCGCGAGTCCTCCGAATGCAGCGGCGCTCGAAGCCCGCCAGGCGCTCTGTCTGGAAACGCAGAAAGCCGTTCTCGCCGAGCGCGTCGCAGCGGGTACGCTGACTCAGGCCGATGCGGACGCTCAGTACGCAGGGATCCAGGAACGCATCGAAGCCTGCGATGGAACCGCGACAGGTGTCGGTGCGATGCGGCGTATCGGTCAGAACGGGACCGCAGGAACCACTGGAAGCGGTACCGGATATGGACGCGGTGCCATGAACGGCAATCGAGGCGGCAACGCCGGAGTGTGCATCGTCACTCCAGCCGCCTGAGTCCGGAATTGGACCGTCCTCGAAAGCCCTCGGGCGCACATCCGTGCATCCGAGGGCTTTCCCATGAGCCATAACGGGTCCGGGGCTCAATTGAAACCAGTACCCTATGTTATATTGCAAAACCGTCTTCGGGAGTATGGTGGCAGAAGTCGTTCCCTTGGGGAGCGAACTACCTTGCAAGGAAGTGAACAAGATGTCGATTCTCATCCATGCTTCCCGTTGCCCGCAGAACCACCGCTGCCCCGCCATGAAGCATTGTCCGACCGGTGCGATCACCCAGAATGGGTATGCAGTTCCAGTCATCGACCCCGAAAAATGCATAGAATGCGGGAAATGCGTCATGGTCTGCCCGACCGGCGCTATGGAAGACCAGAACGACTGAAGCCCATGTCACTTCCCTATCTGTTCGCCTTGCCCCCCTTGGATTACGATTTCTTCACCCGACCGATTCGAAGTAGACGAAGCCGCCACCCAGCGCAGAGGTCGCATGCCACTTCGCGAGGTCGATCCAGATCGACGCTGTTCCATCGAATATTAGCGACTGCGCATCGTCGGATTCCGGGCCGGTCTTCAACGCAACAATCGTCATCCAGTGCCAGCTCTCGATTTTCCGCACGCGCCCGCTCGACAGGTTGAGGAACGCGACCGGACAATCGAGGCGCAGACCGGAGGCGAGGAAGCGGGTCATCTCGCCAAGGTCTGGACGGTCAGCCTTCTTCGAAGGAATCTCGAGGGTGCGGCACAAGAGTGCCTGCCCGATCGAGCGCGCGAAGTCTTGAACGCCGGTACGGAAGCGCTCCACAGTGTCGACGCCGTTCGACGTCGGCGTGACGTGCTTCCACACGGACTCCATAAGACCGATGCAGTCGGATTTTCCGTCGACGTCGAACGGCAGGTGGATACGCTTCGTACGATGCAGGTAGTAGAGGATTCCGGAAGCCACGCTCGGCCCGCACCCTGACGCGCGTTGCCATTCGGACCCGTACCAGTCCTGGTCGCACCCCCTGGAGGGGCGGCCGGAGTCGTCCACGATATGGAATGCATCCGGTTCCTGTATCGAAAGGATCCGTTCGTCCAATTGCTGGTTCCTCTCCAATCCGACTTCCTGGCGGGAGCACTGGGCCTGCCTGCATTGTATGGACCCGTGGACCCCTTTGTCAAAACAACGGACCATAGACGATTGCATTTCGACATTGACATTCTTCTATATGACGCGTACTCTCAGATAGATATCTTTCTATCTCTACCGTTCGACTCCGGGAGGACTCTCACATGAAAGACGCCATCGACCCCGTCACCCTCTTCAAAGCGCTTGCGGACGAAACGCGGTTGAAGATTCTTCGCTTGCTCGTGGACAACGAGTTGTGCGCCTGCAGCATCCTCGAGGAATTCCGATTCACGCAGCCAACTCTCTCCTACCACATGAAACTGCTGGTCGGCAGCGGTCTCGTGCGCGCTTCCCGCGACGGCGCGTGGGTGCGCTACTCCCTGGACGAGGAGCACTTCAGCGAACTCTCGGGCTATCTAGCCGGATTCTGCGGCGAACCGGCAACCGCCTCCGGATCGGAACCCGCGTCGGATGGCGCGGCGCGCCGGGGAGCCTAGCCCATGGAGTTCCTCTCGACCTTCTTCACGTTCCTGAACGACCAGTTCCTGCGGATGGTCTGGCTGTCCGATCTGTTCAAGTGGCTCGTCGAAGACGTCTTCGGTCTGGACACGACCACACGCGTCGGTGGAAGCCTCCACTTCTTCCTGTATGACGTCGCCAAGATCTTCATTCTACTGTCCGTTCTGATCTTCACCATTTCCTATGTGCAGAGCTTCTTCCCTCCGGAGCGGACGCGGCGGATCCTCGGCCGGTTCCATGGTGTCGGGGCGAACCTCCTCGGAGCGCTGCTCGGGACGATCACGCCCTTCTGCTCCTGCTCCTCCATCCCGATCTTCATCGGGTTCACCAGCGCGGGACTGCCCATTGGCGTGACCTTCTCCTTCCTGATATCGTCGCCGCTCGTCGACCTTGCATCCGTGCTGCTGCTGGCCAGCATCTTCAATTGGAAGATCGCCATCGCCTACGTCGTGGTCGGGCTGGTCCTGGCGGTCACCGGCGGGACGATCATCAGCAAACTCAAGATGGAGAAGTACGTCGAGCCCTTCGTCTTCAATGCCGCGATGATGGACGCGGAAGTTCCCGAGATGACCCGGAAGGACCGCGTGGCTTTTGCCTGGGCCCAGGTCAAGGAGATCGTCCACAAGGTCTGGCTCTACATCCTGATCGGTGTCGGCATCGGTGCGGCCATCCACGACTGGATTCCCGCCGACATCATCGTCTCTGTGCTGGGCCAGAAGAACATCTTCTCCGTCCTGATCGCGACCCTCGTTGGCGTGCCCATGTATGCTGATATCTTCGGTACACTCCCCATCGCCGAGGCGCTGGTCGGGAAGGGCGTCGGCATCGGGACGGTCCTGTCCTTCATGATGGCCGTCACCGCGCTGTCCCTGCCGTCCATGATTCTTCTGAAGAAGGTCGTGAAGACACGTCTTCTCGTGACCTTCGCCGGAGTCGTCACGGTCGGGATCCTGATCATCGGCTATGCATTCAACGCCTTCGCAGGCTGGTTCATCTGAGAAGAAGGAGGAACTACCATGAAGCCTTATATCGTCAAGGAGCGCTGCTCCGCTCAGCCCGACATCTGCCCTCCGATCAAGGAGTGCCCCGTGAAGGCCGTCTCCTACATCGAGGACGAGGACGAGCCCATCGGTGGGCGGATCGAGATCGATCTTTTGAAGTGCAACGGGTGTGGAATCTGTGTGGACGTCTGCTGCGGTCACTGCATCGAGATGCGGGACGAATAGAACTCAAGGAGGATTCGATCATGTCCACTGGCTGATATCCGGTCATCAACGTGGAATGAAGTGCCCGGTCGGAGCCATCGAGTACTTCGGGGCCGGGGAATCAATTGAGGATAGCGATGCTTGTGGATGTTCCTGTGGTTCGGACTCGTCGTGCGAGTCCGGAACGTGTTGAAGGGAGAACGGAAATGGAAATCAAAGTCGTAGGTTCAGGTTGTGCCAATTGCAAGAAGTTGCTCGCGTCCGTCAAGGAAGCCGTAGCGGAACAAGGAGTCGAAGCCGATGTCCTTTATGTGACGGAACTTGCTGACATCATGGCGACAGGCATCATGAGGACGCCCGGACTGATCATCGACGGGAAGGTCAGGGCAATGGGACGAGTCCCGTCCGTCAAGGAGATCGGTCAGATGATCTCCGACGTGAAGTAGGCGGAAGGCCCAGGCGAATGGACGTCTCGACGATCATCCTCTATGTCGTGACCGTGGTCCTCTTGCTCTTGTCCTTCTGGAAAGACCGCAAGAAGACGCTGACCGCCCTGAAGAAGGGCCGGAAGGCATTCGAGAACATCATGCCGCAGTTCCTCGTCATTCTGATCTTCATCGGGCTGATGCTTGCCGTACTGACGCCGGAGCAGATCTCCTCGGTGCTTGGCAGTCAGTCGGGCTGGTTGGGCATGCTCCTTGCCTCCCTGATCGGATCCATCACGTTGATCCCAGGATTCATTGCCTTCCCGCTCGCTTCGGCGCTGTTGAAGAATGGCGCCGGGTTCATGCAGATCGCGGTCTTCGTCTCCACCCTGATGATGGTCGGCATCGTCACTCTACCCCTGGAAATCAAGACTTTCGGACGAAAGGCGGCCGTGACCCGCAACCTGCTCGCCTACGTCTTCTCTTTCGGCGTGGCGATCGTGATCGGGGTGGTGCTCGGATGAAGAGCGACGCGAAGTGGCTGAAGGTCTTGAAGCGGTATCGCATCTTCCTGGTGCTGGTCGTCATCAACCTGTTCGTCCTGCTGGCCTTCCCGACGATCGGTACCCGGTCCCTCTCCCTGACCTGGGCCAATACCCTCGAGATGCTGTCGATCATCCCGCCCGTGTTCATCCTTCTTGGTCTTCTGGACGTCTGGGTGAAGCGCGAGACCATGATCAAGCTGATGGGCGAGGGCTCCGGGCTCCGCGGCGTCCTGCTCGCGTTCCTCCTGGGCTCCGCGGCCGCTGGCCCGCTCTATGCCGCCTTCCCGGTCGCCGTCGTCCTGTTGAAGAAGGGAACCCGCTTCTCCAACGTGCTGATCTTCATCGGGGCCTGGTCGACCACGAAGATCCCGATGCTGATGTTTGAGGCCTCGGCCCTCGGCTGGAAATTCATGCTGACACGCTTTGCCATCGACCTCGTCGGCATCGCCCTCATCGCGTGGATCACCGGCAAGGTCCTCTCCAAGGAAGAAATCCAGAAGATCCGCGCGCAGGCGGAAGCCGCCGAGACGTGATTCCCCCGACGAAAGGAAGGACCCCTTGAACAAGAACCGACTCGTTTACCTCCTCGGATTGGCCGGATTCATCGTGATGGCCGACAACTGGGTCGTCTCCCCGATCCTGCCCGCAATCGCGGGAAACCTGGGTGTCGACGTCGCGCAGGCGGGGCTCCTGATCACCGCCTACATGATCCCCCTTCGGCGTCTTCCAGTTGCTGTTCGGCCCGCTGGCCGACCGGTTCGGCAAGAAGCAGGTCATCCTCTTCTCCGTGCTCGCCTTCACGGTCGCGACAGGTCTTTGCGCGCTAGGATCCTCCCTCACCGGCCTTGCCGTCTTCCGCGCCCTGACCGGCGTCTTCGCCGCCGCCGTCATGCCGATCTCGCTCGCCATGATCGGCGACGAGTTCCCCATGCAGGAGCGCCAGAGCGCGATCGGCACCTTCATGGGCATCTCCTTCCTGGGCCAGGGACTCAGCATGGCCATCGGTGGCACCATCGCCTATCTCCTGGACTGGCGCGGCGTCTTCGCGGTCTACGCGGCGTTCTCGATCCTCCCGGCCGTGCTGCTGCTCGCGAACTATCGGAAGCTGCCGTCCACGAAGCATCCGGACAGCAAGTTCCTCGCTCCCTATGGAAAGCTGCTCGGCACGAGACGGAGCCTCTTCACGTACCTCGTGGTCCTGTTGGAGGGCCTCTTCATCGTGGGCGGCTTCTCCTACGTGGGCGCCTATATCGCCAAGACCTACGGCTTCAACTTCCTGACGATCGGCCTGATCATGACCGCCTTCGGCGTCCTGACCGTCATCGGCGGCCGCGTGAGCAGCAAGCTGGCGGCGAGGTTCGGCGCGCGCAACGTCCTGACCTTCGGCCTCGCGTCGGCCGCCGCAGCGGACCTCCTGATCTTCTTCTTCGGCGGCACGCTACCCCTACTGGTCCTGAGCGTCGCCCTGCTCGGCGCCGGCTTCATCTTCACGCACTCCACCCTGCTCACGCGCGCGACCGAATTCGCCCAGAAGGCGCGAGGTGCGGCCATGTCGCTCGTCGCCTTCTTCTTCATGGGCGGTGGTGGCATCGGAACGGCCCTGGGCGGTCGCATCGTTGCTGCATCGAGCCTCTCGACGCTGTACCTTGTCTACGGTATCGCGCTGATCGTCGCGCTGGCCCTGAGTTTCGTCCTGATCCGCGACCGCGTCGTCGAACCCGACGAGAACAAAGAAGAAATCGGAAATCTGTGATCGTGGTTTCATCCACGGGAGGATCGTCCATGGAAAAGGGAAAAGCCTTTGAACTCATCGTCAAGGAAATGGGTGAACTGCCTCGTCCGCTGGAGAACCTTGGAAAACTCGATGAGAATCTCCTGACGGGACATCTGGAGGCAAAACGAAACGCCTATGCAGGCACCTGTCTCGACTCGAAGACCAAGGCCCTCATCGCTCTGGTGGTCGGCATCGCACTGGACTCCCAGAGCTGCATCATGAACAACGTGAAGGCAGCGAAGAAGAACGGAGCTTCGACTGGGGAAATCATGGAAGCCTATGCCGTCGCGAAGTTCTCCAAGTCGTCTTCCTCGATTTCCGGTTTTGCCGCGGCAATGGAATGGCTGCTCGCGAACCACGAGGGATGAAGGACGACCGAATTCATGAGGAGCATGCCGCCATGGACGATGTCCGAAGCCTCCGGGTCTTCTCCTGGATCGCACCCGTCTACGGCCTCTTCTATCAGCGCCAGAAGCGCCACTACGAGTCGGTCCTGGACGCCGTCCTGCCGCAGATCGACCTCTCCCCTTACCGATCCGTCCTCGATGTCGGGTGCGGCACCGGAGCCCTGTGCGCAGTCCTGAGCCAGCGTGGCCACACGGTGACGGGCATCGATCCCGTCCGGAAGATGCTGGCCATCGCGGCAAGTCATACGCTCGAAAATCCAGTCGGTCTCGTCCGGGCTAGCGTACTTGAGAGACTTCCCTTCGACGACAAGAGTTTCGATGTCGTCATCGCCTCCTATGTGGCCCATGGTCTCAAAGAGGACGACAGAAAGGTCATGTATGCCGAGATGGACCGGATCGCACGGTATCTCGTTGTCTTCCATGATTACAACCACCGGAGAGCAATCATCACGGATCTCGTCGAATGGTTCGAAGGCGGTGACTATTTCAACTTTGTCAAGAAAGCCCGGCCCGAGATGAAAGCGCATTTTCGAGACGTGCGCGTCATAGACGTAAGTAAGCGGGCCGCCTGGTACATATGCGTTCCAAATGAATAATATATTTGACCTTCCCAGCGGTCTAGCACTTTGTTATCACTAATACTTTACCATCTTTGATGGAACGGGTATGCTATTCGTAGAAGAAGAGGTGGGTAGCATGCCAAAGTCGAAGAACCATGTCCGGCTACCGGCAGCCGACAGGAAATCGTTGCAGGAAATCGTCAACAAGGGCAGTTCGACGGCCAGGACGATCCTGCATGCCAATGTGCTGCTTGTAGCGGACGAGGGAAACGCGAAGGGCAGGATGAGCGAAGCGCAGATCGCCAGGCTGCTCCACGTGTCGAGACAGACGGTGCATTCCATCCGGCAGCAGTATTCCGAACAGGGTCTTGCCTTGGCCATCCACAGGAAGAAGCGGGAGACGCCGCCGGTACCGGCGAAGATCACCGGAGACGTGGAGGCGAGGATCATCGCCTTGAGCTGCAGCGAACCCCCGCAAGGCCGGGCAAGATGGACGTTGCGGCTTCTGGCGGACAAGGCGGTCGAACTGGAATACATCGAAAGCATCTCGTACGTCGCCGTAGGAAACGTCCTGAAAAAAACGAGCTCAAACCCCATCTGAAGAAATGCTGGATCATTCCTCCGCAACACAACGCCTCCTTCGTCGCCTGCATGGAAGACATCCTGGAACTGTACGAGCTGCCATACGACTCTGGGATCCCCGTCGTCTGCATGGACGAGAAACCCTACCAACTGCTGGGAGAGACCCGAGCGCCCATCCTGATGAAGCGAGGCCGACCGGAACGCCGTGACGACGAATACATCCGCAACGGCAGCTGCTGCATCTTCCTGTTCACGGAAGCCCTGTCCGGTTGGCGGCATGCGGAACCGCAGGAACACCGGACGCGGATCGACTGGGCGAATCAGGTCCGGTATCTTCTCGAAGTCGACTACCCGGAATGCAGTACGGTGAGACTGGTCCTGGACAACCTCAACACCCACTCGATTTCCTCCCTGTACGAGGCCTTTCCCCCGGATCTCGCCCGTAGCCTGGCAAGACGTCTGGAAATCCACTACACCCCCAAGCACGGCAACTGGCTGAACAAAAGGCTATCGACTCCATAGATTGCAGCTCTGTCTTTGAGGTTTATTGGGTTCTGACTGTTCAACTTCTTTCACCTCCTTAAAAAGAAAGAGCCCCTGATCGATCGATCAAGGGCTCGAGAATCTGTCATTATTTCGCTGAGTAAACCAGTCATAAACAAGTCCGTCGTCGATGGGACTTAGTTATGAGACCTTGAGTGCTGTTCTAAAAACGAAGAGCCGCTCAGCTGTAAGCTGAACGGCTCTTGCCCCTGGTGCGCCCGGCAGAGATCGAATCCACAACCTTCTGATCCGTAGTCAGACGCTCTATCCAGTTGAGCTACGGGCGCGCGTCTTGGGCATGGTGATTATAGTATCTTTCGCCGCTGCCTGTCAATGACGCGCAGGGCGATTCTCGAGGCCTTTCTCGCACGGGTCGCACGCTTTCACGATGCGGTCCGCTCGACCCTTCCATCTCGCGCGGCACGGACCGGCGAGCCCTGCGAAGAGCGGGGTGCGCGGGACCTCCGGACGGATCCGGAGGTCCCGCTTCCCTGCAGGCTGGAAAAGCCTACTTGACCTCGACGACGGCGCCGGCGTCCTTCAGTTTGGTCGCGATCGCGTTCGCGTCGTCCTTGCCGATGTTCTCCTTGACGGCCTTGGGCGCGGTGTCGACCAGGTCCTTGGCTTCCTTGAGGCCCAGACCGGTGAGTTCGCGGACGGCCTTGATGACGTTGATCTTGTTCGGGCCGGCTTCCTTGAGGATGACGGTGAATTCGGTCTGCTCCTCGACGACGGGAGCGGCGGCGGCGGAAGCACCGGGAGCGGCGACGGCCACTGCGGAAGCGGACACGCCGAACTCGGTCTCGAGCGCCTTGACGAGCTCGTTGAGCTCCATCACGCTGAGGCCCTTGACTTCTTCGATGAATTTCGCGATCTTATCGCTGGCCATGGTCATTTCCTCCATTCATTCCGGACG